>JBMNRC010000004.1:0-136225 GCA_050944455.1 Lachnospiraceae bacterium | reverse complement strand
GAATCCTAAAGCCATTTACTGTGGCATTTCAGGCCGCCTGGATGAAGACGGCCTGAATACTTGTGCCAAAAATACTCTCCATTTTCTTTCAATTTCCTCCTTGACTTTTACTTAGCAGGCTGTTGAAGTTGTGTTTATAAGTTGAATCAGGAATGATTCCTGATTATTACCTGTCGAATCAGGCCTGATGATATCGGGCCTGGCTGCGGATGCTCATTCGCCCTGCTCCGCGCTATGACGCGGATTTTCCTGCCCGTGTCAGCCTTTCACGGCGCCGACCATGATGCCCTTGACGAAATAGCGCTGGAAGAACGGATACACAAGCATGATCGGGATCACGACGATAATGGTGATGGTCATGCGGATACTCGTGCTTGTCTGCGCCGTTGCAGCGGCTGCGGCCAGCGACGAATTGCCCGAGCTGCTGTTCGCGAGAGACTTCAGGGAGCTTGCCTGGTTCAGATACTGGTACAGGACGAACTGCAGCGGGTACAGATCGTTGTCGGTCATCAAAAGCAGGGTATCCTGGAAAGAGTTCCACTGCCCGACCGCGGCGAAGATCGCGACGGTCGCCATAATGGGTTTGATGATCGGGATCATGATCTGGAAGAAAATCCTGAGCGTCCCCGCGCCGTCGATTTCCGCGGCTTCCTGCAGTTCCTTCGGGGTGGATTCGACGAAAGTCTTGGTCAGGATTACGTTGAACGGCTGAACCACGGCCGGAAGGATGTAAGCCCAGAAATTGTTGGTCAGATGCAGGTTGCGCATCGTCAGGTACCAGGGAATGATTCCGGCGTTGAAATACATGGTCGCCACAACGAGGCGGTACCAGAACTTGCGGTGCCACATCTTGTCCTGGGTGAACATGAAGCCCAGGAAAGCGGAGGCGATAACCGTGCAGACGGTTCCGATCACCGTTCTGAGGACCGAGATTTTCAAAGCCTGGAACAATCCGTCGATCTGCATCGCGCTTTCGTAGTTGTGAAAATGAATGCCCTGCGGCCAGAACAGAATCACGCCTCTCGCGCTCAGATCGTTGGCACTGATGGTGTTGATGAAAATGTAGTAGAACGGGTATACGCACAGAAACGCGAAAATACCGAATACGATGCACGAGATCACGCCGACCATCCGATCGCCGATGCTCATCCTGACTTTTGTATGATGATGCTGGACAGCAGCTGCCTTCGATTTCATGATTAACCCTCTTTCTTCTTCCCGCTTCTGCCGGAACTGTCCGGTCTCAGATTGAGCTTTGCGGAATGTTTACCAAAAAACCTGCGGTTTCCAGGTCGGCTCTTTGTACCGCCCTGAATCTGAGCGGCGTCAGATAAAGCTTTCTCCGCGCACCGCCTTGGAAATGCCGTTGGCAACGCCGAGCAGGATCAGGCTGACAATGCTCTTCAGCATGCTGATCGCGACGGAGACGGAATAGCTTCCGCTGCCCATTGCCGTGTTGTAAACATAAAGGTCAAGAACCTGAATATACTGTTTGTTGAAGGCGTTCTGGAAAACGTAGTACTGCTCCATTCCGTTGTTGAGGAAATTCGCGATATTCAGCATCAGCAGAACGAAATAGGTCGGAAGCAGTCCGGGGATGGTAATGTGCCGGATCAGCTGCCTGCGGTTGGCTCCGTCAACTTTGGCTGCTTCATAAAGCTCTTCATCGATGCCGGACAGCGCCGCGATGTACATGATTGCGGACCATCCGAGGTTTTTCCAGGTGAGCCACAGCCACTGCGTAAGCCATACATGCTTTGAGGACTGCAGGAACAGGATCGGCTCACTGATCAGTCCTGTCTTCATCAGGAAGGAGTTGACCATTCCGGTGCTGCTGAACATGGAGAACGCGATGGAGTAAACCAGGACCCAGCTGATGAAGTTCGGAAGCGTCGTAACCGTCTGGATGAATTTTCTGTACGGGACATTCCGGACCTCGTTCAGGTAGACGGCGAAAATCATCGGAAGCCACGAAGTGCCGATCGTCAGGCCGCTCATCGCGAACGTATTTTCCAGAACCTGCGTGAGCTGCTTCACCTTGATTGGGTTGGCTACCAGCGATTTGAACCACTTAAGCCCGACGAACTCCGCCTCGGAAAACGGCTTCGGCGGTTTGTAGTCGTAGAATGCGTAAATCCATCCGTACAGCGGATAATACGAGAAGATCAGCACCAGTACGATAAAAGGAAGCACATACAGGAATAATTTGATGGAATTCCATTTCTTCCTGTTCTTCGCAGACTTCATGTTCATTCTCCCTTCCTGATTCTTTCTCCTGTTTCTCTCTCCGGTCTGGCCGGTCTGCTGCCTGTGAAGCAGGTTCTTTGTTAATCGTTTTACTTTCTGTAATGGAGTATAGTAAATCCGTTAACCTGTGTCAAGGGCTTTTTCTGTTTCCGATATGAATTTGACTATTATGTACAATTATTGAGCTTTCTATTTGTGCAATATAACATCCAATATGATGAAAAGCGAAGCTCTTTGCGCGTTTTATTGGGATATGTAACGTTTTATCTGAATTGGTAACATAGCTGGATATCTCAGAGGAAAATGAAACTATTTCCTTGTTTTTATCACATTTGTGGGGAATTCATTGTAAAACGAAACACTTTTTTACTATCTCCATATCGGTAAAATTCGCTTTTTCTGCGCTCCTCTCACTCCTGTGCTCTTTATCCCCGCTGAACCCGGCGGAAAAATATTAACCCGATTAACCCATTTTTTAAATATGAAATCAGTCCCGCCGGACTGAAGAGAACACAGACACGGGCAGAACCGAAAAGGATTCTGCCCGTGTCTGTTGTCTCTGTCCGTATTTTGTTCATGTTCGTTCGTGTTCTGTCCGTGTCCTATTATTCGTATTTTGTACGTGTCCGCCCGCAATCTGTCTTTAAACAGCAAAAAATTAACCCGGGGAAAGTTATCCTTTCCCCGGGCTTGATAAACAGATATTCATTTCAGAGCACTGCCGTTTCTCCCGCTCTCAGGCTCACCTTTTCGGACCTCCCGCTCTTCACGTCGGTAACTATCTCCGCGTTCCAGTCATGACCGGCTTTGATCACGCACCGGGTCACTTTTCCGTCCTTCCAGGCAAGGTCGATACCCGCGTCTCCGGGAAGCCGAAGGCCTCTGACTTCACCTTCGGGCCACTGCTTCGGAAGGGCAGGGAGAAGCAAAACCCTGTCATCCTGCGCCTGAACCACAAGTCTCGCGATTCCCGCCGTCGCGCCGAAATTGCCGTCGATCTGGAAAGTTCCCTTGATCAGATCACCTTCGCTTCCCGGATGAGTGTCCAGCAGGCTCTCATCCATCGTAGACTGCCGGAACAGCTTCTCCAGCATTGCGTAGGCTTTTGTGCTGTCCCGCAGCGAGCCGTACAGATTGATCAGCCACGCGGCGCTCCAGCCGGTGTGTCCGCCGCCCATCGAGACGCGGCGCTCCAGCGTTTTCTCTGCGGCTTCCGCCAGCTCAGGCGTTTTATCCACCGAAATCTGCCCCGACGGATACAGCCCATACAGATGGGATACATGACGGTGGCCCGGCTCCGCTTCTTCATACTCGCCGTCCCATTCCATCAGCCGTCCGTCGCTCATCACGCGGTCTGGGCGCAGCCTGCCGCGGGCGGCTTTGATCTGCCCGTTCAGATCATCGTCGATCCCAAGAATTTCCGCCGCCTGAATGCACTGTCCGAAAAGATCGCGCAGGATCTGGTTGTCCATCGCCACCCCCGCGGTATTGCTGCCTTTCTGCCCATCCGGGCGAATAAACGTGTTTTCGGGGGATACCGACGGGCAGGTCACCAGATATCCGTCCTTCTCCACCAGAAAATCGAGGAAAAACTGCGCCGCCTCCCGCATCACCGGGAAGGTTCTCTTCAGGAATTCCAGGTCTTTGGTGTACATGTAATGCGTCCACTGATGAGTGCACAGCCAGGCCGCTCCCATCACCCAGTAGGAACCGGGGAGCCACTGGTCCTGGACGTCCGTATCCCCGAACATATCGGTATTGTGATGCGCGACGAATCCGCGGCACCCGTACATATCCCTGGCGGTCTTCTCCCCGTTCGGCACCATCCGGTCAATCAGGTCGAACAGGGGCATATGGCAGTCTGACAGGCCGCACATTTCCGCGGGCCAGTAATTCATCTCCGTGTTGATATTGATCGTGTACTTGCTGTCCCACCGCGGCTCCAGGTCTTCGCACCAGAGGCCCTGCAGTGTAGCCGGCAGAGTACCCGGCCGGCTGCAGGAAATCAGAAGATATCTGCCGAAATCGAAGTAGGTCTCCGCCAGTTCCGGGGGCATATTTCCTTCCCTGCTGCGGAGTATCATCTCCGGGGCGGAGAGATCTTCGTGGGATTCGGGAGAACCCAGCCTCAGGGACATGCGGTCGAAATAGCTCCGGTAATCCGAGATGTGCTCCTGCTTAAGAGCCTCGTATTCCTTTTCCTTCCCTGCCAGAAGTATCTTTTCATTATACTCCGCCGGACTTTTCACTTCCCAGGTGGTTGCCGCGGAGAGCGTCAGTATGACGGAATCCGCGCCTGAAACGACAAGCGTTTCCCCGATGACGGTAGTCTCCCCGCCTTCAGCAGTTCCGGTCAGCCTCATCTCGTAACCGCATCCGCCGTCTCCCGCTGTTCCCCACAGGGCGATCGAGCGGTCATCCTTTCTGCCTGTTCCGCCGAAAATCCTGCCTTTCTCCTGTCCGCGCCGAAGCTTTGCTTCCAGTGAGATCATTCCCGGCCGATCTGCGGTGTAACGGCAGACCAGCATCTTCCCCGGCGCCGTCACAAAATATTCTCTCTTGTAGACTACGCCGTCCTGCGTGAAGCGCTCTGTCTCAACGGCTGTGGAAAGATCCAGGCTGCGTTCGTACCGCGATTTGCCGCAGTTTCCGGTTCCGGAAGATTCCGCGTAACCGCTGTTTTCCTCCGCAACGCTGACAGGCCGGATCCCATTGAAACGGAGATAAAGATCTCCCAGGGTCTGATAGGGGTGCATGCTCTCGGGGCACCCCGTGAAAGCCAGCCTGAGCAGCCTTTCCGCCTCTTCCGTCTTTCCCGCGAAAATCAGCCGGCGGATCTCCGGCAGGTATTTTTTCGCGTCCGGATTCAGGCGGTTCATCTTTCTGCCATACCAGAGCGTCTCCTCATTCAGGCTGATCCGCTCTATATCCGTTTTTCCGAAGACCATCGCCCCGATTTTCCCGTTTCCCAGCGGGTGGGCTTCCTTCCAGTCCTGTGCGGGGCGGGATGACCATATCCTGCTCATTTTTCTCTCCTTCTCATCATTGCTGCGGCATTCCTGAACATTCTGCGGGCTGTTCCTCCGGTTTTTGTCACGCTCATCATTCCGCGCGACAGTGCTTCCCGGATTTCTCACTCACGGTATTCTGCGCCGCGGTTCGCAAAACTATTCTCCATTCCGGCACTGCGGCAGACTGAACTGTTTCAGATTTCACTTTTCGGATAATCAAGGTTATTCTTTCACAGAGCCGATCATCATCCCGGTCACGAAGTACTTCTGGAGGAATGGGTAGACGCACATGATCGGGACGGTCGCGACAACCATCGCCGCCGTCTGGATCGAGAGCGAAGTGGTGGTCGAGGTCCCTGCGCCGAATTCCATAGCCGTCGCGGAAACCTGCGTGGAATTGATGACCTGCATCATCAGGTAGGCCAGGTTCCGGAGGTTATTATCCTGGATATAGAATGTACAGTCATGCCAGTTGTTCCATTTTCCGACTCCAATGAACAGAACCGCTGTCGCCAGGAAAGGTTTGCTGATTGGAAGGATGATCCTCGTGAATACTTTCATCTCTCCCGCGCCGTCGATTTTAGCGGATTCGCGGAGTGAACCCGGGATTCCGTCAAAGAACGTCGTTCCGATCAGGATAAAGAAAATGTTCAGCGCGCCGGGAATCAGGTAGACCAGGTAGGTGTTGTATATCTTCAGAAAACGGAGCAGCGCGAAGTACGGGATGATGCCGCCGGAGAAATACATGCAGACGATGATCATCGTCATATAGAATTTCCTGTACTTCAGTTCCCGGAACGACAGGGCGTAAGCCACCAGAACGGTAAAAAACACGCTGATCAGCGTTCCGAAAACCGTGCTGCTGATCGATATCAGAAGGCCCTTCAGCCATTTGGAGTCCGTAAAGAACTCTTCGTAGTTTTCCAGGGTGAATTTCCTCGGCCACCAGTAAATTCCGCCCATCGAAGCATCGATTCCTTCGTTGAAGGAAAGGATGATTATATAATAGAACGGATACAGGCAGATGAAAATAACCAGTGCGAAAAAAATATAGCTGATGATTGTGAGGACTTTATCCTCGGTCGGCTTCATCTTCCATCTCTGCAACATCTCAGTTCTCCTCCCTTCTCAGAACAGTCCGGATCCCGCAACCTTCTTGGACACCCAGTTGCTGGTGAACACAAAAACAAGGGAAACGACGGACTGGATCAGTCCTACAGCCGTAGCGTAGGAGTAACGTCCGTTTTTCAGGCCTACCTCATACACATATGTCTGGATGATATCGGAAGCACTGCTGTTCATTGAATTGCCGAGCAGATAGCTCTGTTCGAAGTTGGAACCGGACAGGCCGCCGCCGAACAGGTTTCCGATCGCAAGGATCAGGACAGTCACGATCGTCGGCTTGATGCTGGGAAGCGTGATATACCAGTCGCGCTGTAGTCTGGAAGCTCCGTCAAGCATGGCGGATTCGTACATTTCCTGGTTGATCCCCATGATCGCGGCCAGGAAAACAATCGCCCACCATCCGGTTTCCTTCCACATGTCGAGAACAGTTGCGAGTCCCCAGTACTTACTGGCGTCTGTCAGGAATCCGATCGGTTTGCTGATCAGCCCCATGTTCATCAGGACGGTGTTGATAATTCCCGTGGAGGAGAGAAACTGATAGGAAATGCCGGAGATGATGACCCAGGAAATAAAGTGCGGAAGGTAACTCGCCGTCTGCGTCAGCTTTTTGAACACGCCGGCCGGCATCTGGCTCAGCATGATAGCAAAGATAATCGGCAAAGGAAAAGTGAAAATCAGTTTCAGCAGGCTGATGCCGATCGTGTTTTTCAGCAGCGTCGGGAATTGGTAATCATTGAAAAATTCCTTGAAATATTTCAGGCCGACCCACTCTGAGGTGAAAATTCCTTTGATTCCACTGGAAATGGAATAATTCTTGAAGCCCATGACAAGGCCGAACATGGGAAGGATATTGAAAACGACAAGATAGGCAATTCCGGTCAGGGCAAAAATCTGAAGAGAGATCTGCTTCATGAACAGGCTCTTCCGCTTCACCCTTCCTGTCTGTTTCTGATTATGCATAGGTACCTCCAAAATCTGACGCGTGTTATTCAGAGCTCTGCTCTGCCGGATTCACGTTATGCTGCGGCAGGAAACGACAGCTGCCGCAATGAATTGTCAAAAAACAGCAGGCAGGCTTCAGCCTGCCTGCTGTCGGCAACCGCTTGAGATTTTACGGACTTCGGAGAAGTTACAGGCCGAACTCTTCCTTCACTTCGGCTATCTTCTCGTTCATGTAATCGTTGTATTCCTGGACTCCGGTCTTTTCCAGGGCGTCCATATACTCGGAATAAGCGCTCTCGAAAGCATCGTCCGAATCGGTGAAGATCACTCTCGCTTCGTAATCCTTGCGGAGCTCCTCGAGCTTCGAATAGATCACGCCTTCATCCGAAGTAGTGGAAGGCTGGGCAATGCCGACTTCCGGATAGTTCTTGTAGCCTTCTCCGTAGGCGTTGAAGAGCTCGAGCTCATCCTCGTCGATTCCGGAATAATTCATATAGATTTCGGTGATTGCCGATGCGCCGAAATAGAACATCGGATTGATCTCGGAATACCATTTTTCGGAATCGTCTCTTGCCGCCAGATACTCGTCAGAGAACTGCGGAACGCCGTCCTCATCGAGCGTATAATCTTCGCCTTCGACTCCCCATCTGGAAAGCGCGCAGCCTTCCGGGGTATTCAGATAGGACACGAGCCTTGCGGCCGCTTCCACGTTAGAGCAGTTCTTCGAGATGAACGCGCCGGCCCAGCCTTTTCCGGTTCCGAGGCTTGCGGCACCGAACGGTTTCAGAACGCTCCAATCCGCGTCCTCGGTAACGCTGTTGCTGCGCAGCTGGTTCAGGTTAGTAGTGGAAAGATACCAGGTATAGAATACGCAGCCGTCGTTGTAAGCTTTCTGATGGCCGGTTTCCTCGTTTTCGTTGGCGTAGTCATCGGCAGAAATCAGGCCCTCGCGGTACAGCGTGTTGCAGAACTGCAGGAACGGCTTGTATTCGTCTGTGGTAGCCTGATACTGATAGGTTTCCCCATCGTAAACCGCGGCGTTGACTCCGCTCCAGATTGCCAGAGCCTGGCATTTCCACACTCCGCCCATTCCGAAGGGGGTCATATCCGGGTAGGCTTCCTTCACGTCCAGCAGGCACTGATGGAAGCTGTCCATATCTGTGGGTACCTCAATTCCGGCAGCGTCCAGAAGATCTTTTCTGTAGTACACGCAGGCCTGGCCCGGCGCTCCGATCTTCAGGTCCTCCCACTGATCATTCGTGTTGAAATAGTTGAGCAGGGTGTAAGCGTTTCCGTCAGACGACAGAGTCGATGCGATTTTTTTGCGGATGTCATAATTCTCAGCGTCTTTGTAATCCGCGCCGTAATCGCTGTCGAGTTCGTCCAGCGAATAGCACACATTCGGGTCGCTCAGTTCGTTCAGGTTTGTGTCTGTGAAAATGATATCCGGAAGTTCCCCGGAAGCGATCATCACGCCAAGCTGCGTGCTGTCAGTAGCGATCGTGACATCCAGATCCACGCCGGTTCTCTTTTTAATCTCATCCGGGATTTTTCCGGTGAAAGAATCGACCGGATACCAGGACATGTTGACAAAGCAGGACACGGTCTCCAGGTCGTCGCTGCCTTCCGTGCTGTCTTCCGCGGCTGCGGGTGCCGCAGCAGCCAGAAGCATTCCTGCCGCCAGCAGAACACTCATCCCTTTTGCAAGCTGTTTTCTCATAAATTTCCTCCTTTTTCAGCCTCTGCTTTCTCTTTCAGAGGCCACGCTGTTTACTGTCATCTTTACTATATCCCGGTCGGATTTCGTCCGGTACTGTCAAAAATTTCACTTTACTGCGGATTTTTCAGTCAAAGTGCGTTCAGATCACGTGAAAATCTTCGATTTTCTATGCATTTCTCCGATGAAACATGATTCAGGCTTTCCATCAGGATGAGTTTAGCGGTACAATAAAATATTGAAGTATCTGGTTCTTTTACCGCAAAAATGCCGGAAAGCCAACGGAAAAGAGAGGGCTGATCTTAATGAAACCGTTCCGCAGGTTATTCGAGTTTTACAACAATCTTCGCATGCACAGCAAGCTGATGATCGGCTATTTTCTGGTCGTCGTGGTCCCGACGGTGCTCCTGTCAGCTGCTTTTTTCTGGAGCGATCTCCATCATCTGCAGGCAGCCGACAGAGTTCAGAAAACCCAGAATCTCAGGCTTTACGCGGAGCAGTTTGACGACGGCCTCAGCCAGCTGTCCAGTTACAGCAACTTTTTCCAGGATCAGGAAAGCCTCGAAGATTACCTTACCGGTGAATACGGTACGGTATCCGAAGCACTGTTTGCCTGGCTGAGCAGTATAAAAGATACCTATACCTGTTATTCAGGAGACAGCCGGGTGCTTTCCATCACCGTGTACGGTTTCAGGGATTACCCGATCTCCTTCCCCGGATATCTGGAACCGCTGTCTAAAAATCCGGAGCTTCAGAACACCTTTTCAGAAATTCAAAAAGTAAAATACGGGGATTGGCAGTGGAAATTCGCTGATGAAAACACGATGGTCTACTACCGGCCTCTTTACGGAAACTCGCTCAGCATGACTATAGGTCTCCTTGCTATCAGGGCAGATTTCAGCGATTTCTCTTCAGTATACAGTCTTCCTGAAGGCAGCGGCCTGAAGCTGTATCTTCTGGATAACGCAGACGGCATGCTGTACTCTGCCGGAGAGAATGGGCTGAAGCTGATTGAAACGCAGACGGCGGACGATATCCTTGCGCGGGATGATCTTCTGACGGGTGACATCGAATCCCTCGGCATGACGCTCGTCGCTGTCTCAAAGCCCTATTCGGTCCCCCGTCTGCAGATTCTGCTGTATTTTCTGACGGCGATCATATCCCTTCTCCTCTTCAGCCTGATCTACATTGCCATCGAAAGGCTGCTGATCGGGCGGCTGATCGAATTCACGGCTTTTATATCCATGCAGGACGCTCATGACCTGAAAGAATATCCGGGAGTGATCTACCGCGACGAGATCGGAGACGTCAAGCGGAATTACAATCAGCTGGTCAGGCGGATCAACACGCTGATCCACGACAATTACGAGGTTTCGCTGAAAGAGAAAGAAGCGAGATACTACGCACTCCAGTCGCAAATCCGCACGCAGCTATCTCGAGATATGCCGCATGCGGATCGGCGAAGAACTGGAATATGTATTTTCCGTGGAAACCGAACTGTCCGGTCTTTACTGCCCGAGATTTCTGTTCCAGACGCTGATTGAGAATTCAGTAAACCACGGATACATCCATGGAAAAGTCCTGCATATTGAAATTTCCGTACAGGGAACGGACGGAAGCGAAATGGCGGAGGATGTTCTCGTCAGAGTCTCAGACGACGGCGCGGGAATCAACGATTTGCAGCTGTCCGCCATGCAGGAAGTGCTCGATTCCAGCGCTCCCTCGCCCGGAACCCGCCATGTAGGCCTCCACAATGTCAACGACCGACTCAAGGCCATGAATCCGGACGGCAGCGGCCTGAAGATCCGCTCATCTTCCGGGCAGGGTACGGAAGTATCCTTCCATCTGTATCGGAATGAGCAGCACGCCGAAGAGACAGATTCTGTGGAGACAGGAAGGAGGAATTCATGAATATTCTTGTGGTAGAGGACGAGCCTACGATCTCCAGGGGAATCACTGCTCTTCTGAAAGCGATCGAAGGTATCTCCGTGACCGTTTATACCGCGTCCGACGGCAGGTCGGCCTGGGAAAATTACTGCAACATCCCGCTGGACCTGATCTGCACGGATATCCGCATGAATGACATGGACGGGCTGACGATGATCGGGCATTTCCGCAAACTGGACCGGCAGATTCCCTGCATCATCATTTCCGGATACAACAGCTTCGACTACGCGAGGCAGGCAATCCGCCTGAATGTCTGCGATTATCTGCTCAAACCGATCGATTCCGACGCCCTGAAACAGGACGTTATCAGAATATGGCAGACTCTTCCGGAGAGCAGGAACGGCGCGGCCAGTGAAATGGAGCTCCCGGATCTTCCCTTTTTCGCGCCCGCAATGCCGAAGGACGCCCCGAAATCGCTGCAGAAGGTGATGAAATACCTGAATGAAAACTGTTCCCTGGAGATAACACTGCAGACGCTTGCTGAAAAATTCATGCTGAGTCCCGGATATCTCTCGACTCTTCTGAACAAATACACCGGGCGCAACCTGTCCTATCTGCTGGACCAGGCCAGGCTGAAAAAAGCCGCCGCTCTGCTGCTCAACCAGCCCGGGCTCCCGATTTCCGAGATTGCCAGGCTGACCGGATACAGCAACGAACGGCGGCTGTACAGTGCCTTCCAGAAACGCCTCGGATGTACGCCTGGAGAGTTTCGGGAAAAATACGGAACAGTCTGAATTTAGCATTACATCAGGTATCTCTCCATCAGTTCTGACCATCTCTCCGCAATCTGTTCCACGCCTTCGAGAGCCGGATGGGTCAGGTCGGCTGAAATACAGTAAGGATCGTTCAGCAGATCCAGGCCGCACGTATAGACCAGATGATCGTACCGCGCCGCCAGGTCTCTCACAATTTTTCTGAACCGCATGGCTTTCTCCTGCCCTTCCGGATCACTGAAGCCGAAAATGTCAGTGACAAACACGGGTCGTGGATCGCTGTTCAGAATCCGCAGGAACTCTTCCACGCGACCCGCAAATTCACTCTCTGAAAATCCGCGCAGCATGTTGATGCCCAGTTCTGCGGAGGCAAAATCCCAGTCTTTCCGGCTGACGATGTACTCTGCCATCGCTTTCTCCGCGTGGCAGCATCCGGCCGTCCCGAAATTTAGGTAATCGCAATGGAAACGGCGGGCGATGCGGGCCGTGTAAGTGTAGGGAGGCGCCAGTGCCAGGCTCCCGTGCGTGATGGATGAGCCATAGGCAAGGTAAGTTTTCTTCGGGCTGTCCTGAGGGCCCGGCGCCTCAATATCCCCTTCCGCGCCGAGAAAATAGCAGGTGCCGTAGGGAAGAAGCACCCGCACAACATCCGGCTGGAAGGCAGCATGGCCTTTTCGGGCCAGTTCCCTCAGATAACGGATGTTCTGCGGAAGGCCGATCTCAATGTCCGTCTCCTTCGTGCCAATGGTCTTGGCCGAATACTGCCATCCTCCCTGAAAGTCACCGTAGTAGAGATACAGCGTCTGCGCTTCCGCCGCGGGATCTGCCCGAAGCTTCAGCACCGCGCGGTCTCCGTTCATCTTAAACCGCAGTTCCACGCCGGAAGCGTAGCGGGCTGAGCGTTCCGATCCTTCATCCAGCCGCGCAGTCAGACTTTTCGGGAAACGCGAGATGAGCCGGCCTTTTTCGGTTTCGATCAGCTCTGAAACATTATGGAAATCAATATTCTGGAAAATCATTTTCTCCTCCCCTTCCTGAAAATAATCCTTCTTTCCCATGCCTGATCTGCCAGTTCGGCAAAACTGCGCAGATCCGTTATACGCCTGTCTCTCTCCGCACTCCTGTCACTGAACCCGAAACTGCATTTATTCAATTGATTCATGCTGTCAGAACAGCCTTTACGCACCGGGCTGTAAAACCGCGCCAGATAAACTGAAAAGCGGGAGCCGCCGGATGGCAGCCCCCGCTGATAAAACCGTATCAATGCCCGACTTCGCCGCCGCGATAAATCCTGTCCCGGTTACGGTTTATCTTATCCTTTGAGCCCGCTTGTCGCAATGCCTTCGACAAAGTATTTCTGGCACGCGAAGAACAGGACCATGACCGGGATGACGGCAACTGTCGCCATCGCCATGACCTTGCCCCACTGCACTACCGACTCGGCGTCCAGCGACATTCTCACCGCCAGCGAAATCGGATACTTCTTGACGGTGTTGATGAAAATCAGGGAATCAAAGTAGTCGTTATAGGTCCACAGGAACTGGAACAGTCCTGCCGAGAACAGCGCCGGCTTCATCAGCGGCAGGATGATCCTCGTGAGGGTTGTCCAGGTTCCGCAGCCGTCGATCCAGGCCGACTCGTCGAGATCCTTCGGAATCCCGCGCAAAAACTGGATCAGCATGTACGGGAAGAAGGAATTCGTGCACAAGAGCGCCGGAATGTAGAACGGCAGGTAGGTGTCCACCCAGTGGAACCTGTTGTACAGCATGTACCGGGGAATGATGACGACGGAGTTCGGCAGCATCATCATGCCGATCAGGATGGTCATCAGGAATCCCCTGCCCGGGAATTTGAACCGGGCAAAGGCGTACGCAGTGAGCGTCGCCGAAAAAACCGTGAGCAGCGTCGTCGGAATGACCAGCACAAAGGTATTGATGAAGAATCTCGTGTAGGTCACTCTTCCGCTGCCTTTCCAGCCTTCCACGTAGTTCTCCGGGTGCCATTCCTTCGGCAGCAGCCTGACGGAGCCGAAAATCTCATCGTTCGTCTTGAAGGAGGCAAAGACCATGTAGATAATCGGATACAGCAGGATCAGGCCGATGATGGCGATAATGATATAGTCGACAGGGCGTCCGCCCTTTTTCTTCCACTTTTTCGTTTTCTGCGCAGCCATTTCGCTCTCCTCCTTACTCATCCGCGTAGTGCACCCAGAACTTCGATGTCCCGAAGAGGATCAGGGTGAGGATAAAGATGATGATGAATTCCACCCAGGAGATTGCGCTCGCGTAGCCCATTTTGAAATACGCGAAGCCCTGGTCGTAAAGCATCATGCCGAGCACGTAGGTGGAATGCAGCGGGCCGCCGTTGGTGATGACTGCCGGCGAGGTGTAGTTCTGGAGTTCCTGAATGGTCTGGTTCAGAATGGTGAAGAACATGATCGGGGAAATCTGCGGCATCGTGATGTGCCAGAAGCGTGCCCAGTAGCCTGCCCCGTCAATCTCCGCCGCCTCATACAGCGACTTGGGAACATTCTTTAAAGCCGCGAGGAACAGCACCATGGAGGAGCCGAACTGCCAGACTTCCAGCGCGCAGATCGTGGGA
Source organism: Lachnospiraceae bacterium (assembly GCA_050944455.1). Taxonomy (GTDB): domain Bacteria; phylum Bacillota; class Clostridia; order Lachnospirales; family Lachnospiraceae; genus Anthropogastromicrobium. The sequence continues at coordinate 121,922 of JBMNRC010000004.1, read as the reverse complement.
AGCGCAAGCTTTGTATCCCCGAGAAAATGGACGTTGGTGACGCCGAAGAAAGCAAGGAACGAGTTGATGACTCCGTTGTCCATGAAAAGCAGGCGCCACAGCGTGGCGATCGCGACGCTTCCGCCGAACAGGGAGGGGATGTAGTAGAGCGTGCGGATCAGGTTGATTCCTTTGATATCCCTGTTCAGGAACATGGCGATGAGCAGAGCCAGGATAACCTTTCCCGGAACGACGTACAGGCCGAAAAGCAGCGTTACCCGGAGGGACGTCATAAAATAGCGCTCCTTGGTAAACAGCTGGACGTAATTCTTCAGGCCGATGAAATTCAGCGTTCCGCCGATGGTGTAGTCACAGAATGAATAGATAAACGAAGAAACAAACGGATACAGCTGCAGGATAATCAGCCCCGCGAGCCAGGGGATCAGATAGAGAAACGCCTGGTAATCCCGCCTGGTATACCTTCTCCTTTTCTTCGGCTTCACGGGTCTGGCAGCCGCTGTGCTCTGAGATGCCATAATTCCTCCTTCAAATTTTGAGCCCGGCCAGATGGCCGGCCGGGCTCTCTTAAATCCGTTATCCTGCGGTCAGCGCAGCACATTCCGCACATTTCTCTACTGCGTGCTCTGCGGGCGTCCGGCAGCCTGGCCGCTTTGCGCGGCTGTCTGTCAGATAATCTGTGCTGTGCCGGTATCCGGCAGATCAGGACTCGTCTGTTTCGAGATCCTTCAGCTGTTCGATGGTGTCAGCCGCGACTTCTTCCGGTGTTCCCTGACCGAAGCCGATCTGCTCAACCGCGTCGCTCATGATTGTTCTGTATTCCTCGGATCCGGTGATGCCGTCATTCGGGGTTCCGTTGTAGGACAGGGCGATATCGGCTGCCTCACTGACAATCTCCGTCAGAGCGCCGGTCTCGGTGGCAATCTGTCTCGCGGACTCTGTCGGCGGTACGGAGCGGGTTGCGCCGAGAGTTTCCTGAGCGGTCTCATCGTTGAAGAAGTAGTCCAGGAACGCCGCTGCCGCTTCCGGATACTCGCAGGTGGAGGTGATGGCCAGGACCTGCGGAGTGTTGGATGCCCATCCGCCGTTCTGTGCGTCTTCGATCAGAGGAAGAGTGCCGACCGTGTAATTGGGATCCGGATTCGCCGCGACAACCACATCTACGGTCGAGATCCAGCAGAGCTCAGCAACATACTTGCCTGCGATCCAGTTCGCGTCGGACTGGATATCGTCGCCGACATAGGATGCCTGGTAGGACGCCGGGGCAACGGTGTTGGAATCGTAAAGCTCCTAGACATAGGTCAGCACCTCGGTGAGCTGTTCTTCGGTGAGGGCAAGCTTGCCATCCTGGAAGATCGTCCCACCGATCAGCTGCTTGCAGTAGGTGTTGACCAGCACCTGCTGGATCATCTCCTTGTTGGTGCAGAACAGGTACAGGGAGTCGTCATACTCATGGACCTTCTTGCCATACTCGATCCAGTCCTCCCAGGTGATGTCCTCCTTGCTCATATCGATGCCGATCTCATCGGCCAGGTCCTGGTTGACGAGGATTGCCGGGCCGGCAATTCCGGTCGGAAGTCCAAGCTGTTTTCCGTCATAATATCCGTTGATGCTCTGGTGGATATATTCCTCAGAAAAATCGGACATGTCAATGTCATAATCATCGAGATTGACAAAATAGTCCGGGTTGACGCTGATATAGGTCGGGAATGTTTCCGGATCTACCTGAACGATGTCAGCCGCGGTTCCGGAGGCAAGCTGCGTCGCGAGCTTGTCATGATATCCGTCGGAGCTGCCGTACTCGCCCTCGATCGTGATGTTCGGATACAGTTCCATGAACTGGTCGATGACTTCCATAGTCGCCTCATTGCGGGCGTCGCCGCCCCACCAGGCAAAGCGAAGGGTAATGTCGCCGAGCGAGCTGAGATCCACGGTATCCCCGGCTTCCTCCGTGGTTTCCTCGGCCATCACAGGCGTCACTGCCATCGACAGTGCGGCCGCGGTCATCAGAATTCCCGATAAAAGTTTTTTCATTGCGGTTATCCTCCTTTGATTCAGAGCGCAGCTGTTCCGTCCGCCGGAACTCTCACACGCTCTGCTTTCTTTGCTTTCAATATAGCAAAAAAACCGCGCTGCCCGTGAGCAGTGCGGTTTTGACTTTTCCACAGATTTTTTCCTGATAATGATTTTGGGCAACTGATTTTGTAAAAAGGTTGCGGATTTTGATTTTCCCTGATTTTTCCGCCTTTTTCAGATCCGCTTCCGCGGCCGTGCTGTCCTTCAGCTTCAATGCCCGGCATCTGCGAGTTCCGGCAGGTATTGCAGCCAGAACGTACCCTATTGAATTCCATTCCCTCACGGTTTCTGAACCGCGGGATTCCCTTTCGCTGTATCCTCTTTCAGAGAATCCTCTTCCGCTGCCTTCTCCGCATAGTCGGCATCCGGATGCCAGTCTTCAGGAATGGAAAACTCCACCACGGTTCCCCGGCCTTCCCTGCTTCGGATTTTCAGCCCGGCCTCATCTCCGTAATAGAGTTTCAGCCGGCAGTTGACATTGGCCAGCCCGACGTTATGCACATCGAAATGATTGATGGATTCCTTCAGCGCTGTCAGGCGTTCCCTGTCCATACCGACGCCGTCGTCGACAACCCGGAATACGACACGTCCTTTTCTGGAAAACGCCGTCAGTTTGATGTGGCCTCTGTCCTTCCGATAGCGCACGCCGTGCAGAATACTGTTCTCGATCAGCGGCTGGAGCATCAGACGGAATACCGGAAAGTCCATCAGATTTTCATCTACCTCGTAATAGATGATAAACTTGTCGCCGAACCTGGATTTCTGGATTGCAACGTATCTTTTCAGATAGGAGATTTCTTCCGACAGCGGAATCGTCTTCATCGGATCGGCCAGCGAGTATTTCAGGATATCGGCCAGCGACTGTGTGAGCCTTCGGACTTCCACGGAAGACTCCGGGGTGGAGAGCGCCGCCTCCGCCTGGATCGTCTGAAGCGTATTGAAGAGAAAATGCGGATTGATCTGGGCCTGCAGCGCAGAGAGCTGCGCGGTCTCCCTCTCATGCTCCTTCTCCGTCAGGTCAGCGTTGAGCTTCTCATTTTTCAGATAGAGGTAAAGAATGTTGTTCATGATGAGCGAATACTCATCGGTGGGCTCCCTCACCGGATCAGGCGTTTCCCCGGGATAGATTCCTTTCTCCGCGTCGGACAGCAGATCGACCAGGCTGTTCAGATACGAAAAGCTCCTTCTGGTGGTGACCCAGGATATCAGAACAACAGCCGCCGTACCGGCCAGAAAAACAAGGAGCAGCGGCAGAACCATGGCTATCAGCTCACTGTTTTTTCTCTCCTCGGGAATCAGGGAAAAAATGCGGATACCGTAATCGCTGTCGGCAAGCTGATGTACGAGATAGCTTCCCTCACCAAGGTCAATCCACGCGCCTTCGGCGGTGTCTCCGGACAGGGACAGCGCCTGTTTTGCTCCTTCCGTCTGATCTGAAAACGCTGCTGCCGCATTTCCGCTGTCGTTCCACGCCAACAGCAGTTCACCGTCCATGTTCAGGTACAGGATGGAACGGTCTTCTCCTCCGAGGGAATCGTCCAGCAGCCCGCGGAAAGTGTTCGCGTCAATCCTCATCACCACGCATCCATCCTGGATTAGAAGCCGCTGGATAACGATCAGCTCGTCGCTCTCCTTTCCGTACCGGTCCACAGTGGAGAAAAAAATCTGCGTTTCGGCATCCTCCGGCATTGTCTGGTAAAACTTCCACCAGTCCGTGTTTTCCCGGTCCAGATCCACGATATTGGTATCTGAAGTGTAATACCGGTCATATCCGTCCAGATACAGATAAATCGAGAGAACGTAGGAATATGTCCTGACGGCGGAGCGCAGCATGGAATTGATAAACCTCATGTTGACCGAATCCGTGTAGGTCAGGTCATGGCTCTCGCTCAGGATGCTCTTCAGGGACAGCAGCATGTAAGGCGTGTTGGTCAGCTGTCCGTTCTGCTGCGCGATGTTGGAGAGCGACTGCTCGACTGTGAGATCAGCGGAAGTCAGGATTCTCGACCCTTCATCGGACAGCTGGTCCGAAATCCTGGCATTCCAGATTCCGGCCATGATCACCAGCACGATGACCACCGGAAGCATGAAGGCCGCAAAATAGCGGACAAAGCGGCGGTAGAAAAATTTTTTCTGCACTTCCGTCACTCTTCTTTCTTCTCAGGCCGTTTTCCGTTGCGGTATTCCATCGGCGTGACGCCGGTATACGCCTTGAAAGCCCGGGAAAAGCTTTTCGGATTGTCGTACCCGGCAAGTCCCGCGATGTCATACATTTTATTTTTACCGTCCCGGATCAGCGCGCAGGCTTTCTCCATTCTGACGCGCTGCAGTTCCTCCGCGAAGCCCGTCTGGAACTTTTCCCTGAGCAGCCGGGAAAGGTAAGCCGGGGAAAGGCTGACTTTCACGGCCGCTTCCTCCAGCGAGGCTTCCTGGTAGTTTCCCCGGATATACTCCCGGACGTCCTCCAGGATCTTTTCATAGTAGGACGGCGGGGCTTCTTCCTCCACATGGTTCTTTGCGTCCAGTCCGGCTTTCAGTTTCCCGAACACAGACAGGATGTCGCTGGCTTTCAGCGGCTTGAGCAGGTAATCCTCCGCGTGGTACCGGATGGCGGAGCGGAAATACTCATAGTTCGTGTGGCTGCTGATCAGCACCACAGGGATTCCCTTCCGGTTCATCCGTCTCAGGATTTCCATCCCATCCGTGCCCGGCATCTCGATGTCCGTCATAACGCAGTCCACAGGAAAGGAATCACAGTAGCGGAGCATTTTTTCGGGATCGGAAAAACCGACCGGCTTAAAGCCGATCTGTTCCCAGGGGAAAAGATTCGCGATCCCCTCCGCGATTTTGGATTCATCGTCAAGAATTACCAGGGTATACATACACACTCACCGATTCATCTCATGCTGTCCCACGGCAGGCTGTCCGGACGGCAGCGCCGGGGAAACCAGGTTCATCAGGCGCAAAGATCTGACTGCTCCGGAAAACAGACAGCGAAAGGGAACGCTCAGAGTCTGATCCCCAGAATGCCGGGAACTTCCCGCAGGCTTCTGATTTCATACTGTATTTTCACTTCGGTCGTGTTCGGCGCGCCTGATGGATTGAACCAGCAGTCGTCGATCCCGGCATTGTTCCCGCCCCGCATGTCGCTGGTCAGGGAATCGCCGACCATCAGGCATTCGCCGCGTGAAACCCGTATTCCTTCTTTCTCCAGCAGTTCGAACATGCGGTCGTAAAAACCCGGCATCGGTTTCTCGTATCCCAGCGTTTCCGAAATGAAAACCGCGTCAAACAGCCTGTCCAGGCCGGAATTTTTCAGCTTTCTTTCCTGCGCGGTCCGTGTCCCGTTGGAACACACAAACTGCAGTACCTTCCCTTTCAGCCCGCTCACCAGTTCCTGCGCGTAATCCTCGAAAACAATCGTGTCGCCGAGATTTCTCTGGTACTCGTCATTGAACGCCCGCGCTTTGGAGACATCCAGGTTCTCCTTCGTGAAGAACTCGACATACCGGCCCACCAGCACCTCTTCCTTGTTCATCTCGCCGCGTTCCAGCGCTTCCCAGTGCCGCCGGTTGATGATTTTGTAGTGCTCCAGCATCTGCGGGGTGAGTTCCCCGAACCCGAAATCCCGGAATCCTCTGGCCAGCGCCGCGGTTTCGGAGGCATCGAAGCTCAGGAGAGTATTGTCGATATCCCAGAGCACAGCTTTGTATTTTCCCATCGAAATCCATCCTTTTCAGTATCATTCATCCGCGCGTTTAAAAGCAGACCCCGCAGGCCGACACAGTCTTCTCCCACGTCCGGTTCAGCACCGGATGCGGCGTTTTTGTCCGCTGCCCGTCAACCGGCAGGCGCTCCTGCTCCAGCTCCGGGATGGACGAAAGCTCCCCGGACAGATATTTGCGGAGGGTCCACTCCGCGGTGCGGCAGCGCTGTTCCACCCCGGCCAGGCGGATGTCCAGGACTTCAAAGCCGAAAGGCTTGTTCTCGCTGTACCACTGATCGCGCACTTTCTCATGAAAATTCCGGGCCAGCGCCTCCGCTGTCCGGCATTTGTCCGCGAACCCGGCAAGCTTTTCCCGGTCGCCGCTGTCGTAAGCCTGTTTCATCTGAATTCCCAGGGTACTCCTCACGGCAAGAAACTCCGCGAGAGCCTCATATTCGCCAAAAAGCCCCGAAAGATCGCCAGCCCGGGTTTCCGCCTGCTGCAGTTTGTGCACGCAGTCCATCAGGTACTTTGAGAGGCCGTCCGGATTGATGTGGCAGTCGAACAGGCCTTCCAGGGGATCCTGATAGAGCAGGTACTTTGCCGGAGCCAGCGCCGCCTCTCCCGGCTGCGGTACATCCGGCAGATAGTTGAGGCAGTCCAGAAGCATCATGTCGGAATAATCCTCGCCGGTGCTGATCCACAGCCGTTCGTCCGCGGCTTCCTCCGAGTAATCCCCGCGGTAGTCGTACTCCGCGTAATGGGCGAGAATCGGCCCGATCACAAAGGATGAGCACTCGGCGCCGTCATCTCCCCAGTCAGTCACAAGGATATCGGTGATGCCTGTTTTCACGGTTTCCGGCAGCGCTTTTCCTGAGACATAACGGGAGAAATGCGTGAGCGGCACATAGCCGGACCACTTCCAGGCTCCTCCCGCAAACGCCACATGATCCGTCATCTCCCTGTGCTTCCGGAACATCGCGGCATATTTACCCGAATCCATCGTGTAGTAATCCCAGTAAACCAGGGTCACATTTTCGGGAATCAGGCTTCTGAAGTGCTCCGTGACTTCGACGGAGCTGTCATAATAGTTTCCGCCGGTCAGAAGCCGGAAGAACATGTCGCTCCACATCATCGCCCGGAATCCGTACCGGCCGCAGATCTCCAGAACACGCTTCAGGTGTCTCATCATCAGCTCAAACCTGTCCTGCATCCCGTGCCGGTCCTGATAGACGCCTCTCCCCAGCATGTGAGCCTCATCCATCCCGATATGGATTTTATCGGAGGAGAAGCAGCCGCGGCAGGTCCGGATCATCTTTTCGATCAGCTCGTAGGTTTTCTCCTCCTCGCAGAGAAGGATATCCGCCGTGTCGTGAACTGCGCCGTAATCCGGCCACCGGAAGATGGATCCGAGATGCGCAAGCGTCTGTATGCAGGGAATCAGCTCAATTCCGAGCAGGGAGGCATAGCTGTCCAGGTCCCTGAGTTCTTCGACGGTAAAGCGGCCGCGCATGTACCCGAAATAGGGTTCACCCGGGATTTCGTACGTATCTTCCGTGTACAGCATCATCCCGGTGTATCCCATCAGGGCGATCTGGCGCAGAAACATCTTCACTGTCTCAGGCTTTTTCACCGCGTTGCGGGAATTGTCCTGCATGTACGTCAGGGAGGTGAATCTCGGAATCTCCTCCGTGACGTCCGTATCCCCGTACCTCAGCTTTTCCACCAGGATTCCGTAAGCCCGGCAGAACTGCGCTCTGGTGCTGTACGAAATTTCGGCCTTCCCGGCGGCCGCGTCAGCTCTCACCGACAGGCCTTTATCACGCTTTGCAACCGTTACCTCAATGCGGCCGGGAATTTTCGCATCGTCCGGGCTCTCCGATTTGCGGATTTCCCGGTTGAGTTCCGCCGTGATCTTATCCAGCAGATCAGCCGTCTGCCCTGAAACATTCTTCCACTCAAATGATATCATCCCTGATCCTCCTGCAGGCTGCCGCCTGCCGCGTCTGTTCTGCGTCAGCCGCTGTTATCCTGCGTCTTGCCGCTGCCGTCCTGCGTCTTGACGCGTCTGTTCTGTGTCTGCTGCTGCTGTCCTGCGGCCGTTCCGGTCTGTCATCCGGTTATCTGCTCTCAAAAGCTGTATTGGTTCATGATGTTTCCGATAATGCTAATCGTCCCTGCAGAGTGAAACGTAAACCGCCGCAGCCCTTCCGATCAAATGATCACAGGGATGAGTCCCGGCGCGGTGAAGCGTAAACCCTGATGCCCGAAAGTTCTGGAACATCCCGGGCTGAGGTGATCCGGATATTCAGATCCGCAATCCGGTCGTCCATAAACCGCGTCAGGGGATTCTGCCCCGCGTAGGGATCCTGCAGGCGGCAGACTTTACGGTGTCCGATCGTCGTCCCCTGGTAGAAGGGATACTGTTTACCGCGTGCGGAGTCCGCCTCAATCTGAAAGCTTTCCACGCGCTGCCCCTCGCTGATCTTCTCCTCCAGTACGACATACTGCAGATCTTTCACCGCGGTCTCCTCCGAAAAATGCAGGTGATACACCGGCTGCTGCGGATACTTCGCGTCCTTCGACACAGAAGCCTGCAGCGGATTTCCGAACTGGCTGCCGATCATCTGGCGCAGTTCCTTCAGCCTTCTGACGTCCCTCGCGTCAATCAGCCCGTCCCTGTCCGGCGGAAGATTCAGGTTGAGGCAGGCGTTTCCGCCGACGGAAGCCAGATAAATGCGGAAAAGCTCATCAACGCTCTTCGGCTCCTCCTTCTCATGCCAGAACCAGCCCGGGCGAATCGAAGTATTGATTTCGGACGGAACAAAAGCAAGGCCCTTCGAATACAGAATCGTATTCATTGTTCCGATTTGCCTGCCGGTGTTGTAAAGCCAGCTGAGGTCGCCCTTTTCCGCAAGCGGTCCCGGTCCGGTCTGGACTTCGGCGTAACTGCAGAGTTCCGAAGGAACAACCGCCCACTCGGACTCCCTCGCCGTTCCGGCCTCATTGCCGCACCAGCGCACGTCAGGGCCAAAATCATTGAAAATCACGGCGTCCGGCTGGTACTCCCGGATCAGGCTGATATACCTCGGAAAATCGTATACCTGCTTTTTGCCGTTCGGCCCTTCGCCGCAGGCATTGTCAAACCACACGCAGAAAATATCTCCGTACCGCGTCAGGAGTTCAGTAAGCTGGCTGCAGAAAAAATCATTGTAAGCGGGCGTCCCGTACAGCGCGCTGTTCCGGTCCCACGGGGAAAGATAGAAGCCGAACCGGATTCCGCCTTTCCGGCAGGCATCGGCAGCCTCCTTCACGATATCGCGGTGAAACGGCGAATACCTGACGCTGTGCCGCGTGGTTTCCGTGTCCCAGAGGCAGAATCCGTCATGGTGTTTCGCCACAAGCACCATTCCCTTCATGCCTGCCGCTTTGATCGCGTCCACCCACTGACCGCAGTCGAGCTTTTCGGGATTGAAAATCCGCTCGTCTTCCTTTCCGGTTCCCCATTCACGGTCAGTGAACGTGTTCATGCCAAAATGGATGAACGAGTAGCTTTCCAGATCGAACCAGGCAAGCTGCCTTTTACTCGGGACAACATGCGCCGCCTGCCAGATGAAATCACCCGTCATATTTTTTCCTCCGGAATCATTCTGTTCAGTTTGTTATTGCGAAAAAGATTCTGCTGAGTAAAGTATACCGCCGGCCGCCGGATCTGCGCAATACAAAGACCGGAGACGCGCGGCTTTAATGCCGCGCGGCCTGTGTTCTGACCTGATACGGAAAACACGGCAAAAGCGCTTCGCTGTCTCTGTTCAGCACAATATGGAAACGCGGCAGAAGCGCTTTGCTGTCCGCGTTCCTGCCGTGCCATTAAACTCAGTTATGATAAGCCAGACGTACCACGTGGCTGTGACGCTCTCCGGTAATCCAGTCGACGTCGTCCGTGCGCCACTCCATGATCTCCAGCATCCTGGTTTCCCAGGCGATGGTACTCTCGCGGTCTTCCGGCGTCTGTTCCTTCTCCATCGTGACGTCGATCTCATCATAGCCGAAGATATATCCGCCTGCGTTCCAGATGGAGAAATTGGAATCGGGGCCCGGGTCGATTCTGCTTCCCCTGGCTTCGACCAGGCCGTCGTGATGGTGCTTGTACTCTTCCTCGTACGCGCCTTTCAGCTTTGTCGCGAACACCCGGTGGCGGATCAGCTCCTTGTTTTCGCGCACAACCCCGAAATCGTGGTACATCAGGCGCATGTCATGGACCGGGTCCGAAATCCAGTCGATCAGGCCGCCGAAAGGCTGGAGGATTTCCAGAACTTCCTCCGCTGTTTCCTCGGGGATCTTTCTCTGAAACGAAGCCCCCAGCAGCGAACGCCCGCCGGGCAGTTCTACCGATGCGTCTGTTTCGTCCATGTCCGAAGGAGATTCATAGTAGCCGAACACCAGCCTGTCCACGTTCCACAGGCTGAAATTTTTTACCTGATGACGGTCCAGAAGCGCTGCCGCCTCCGGCCACACCTTCCTCAATGCCGTGCGGAACTCATTCCAGCTCCCGTCCCTGATTTCGGCGGCAAACGCGTGTCTGATCATTCTGTTCTCCTCCTTCCCGCTTTTCTGCGCGGTCAGTCATCCAGGCAGCTTTCCAGCTTTGCGAGGATATCCTTTTTGTTGTAGCCCTTGCCGATAAATACGATCTGGTTCAGACGGTCCCCGTACTTCGGGTCCCACTTTTCCTTCACATCCGGATACTGACTGAAAATCGAGTTCTGCTCCTTCTTCGGGAAGGAAGCGATCCAGTTGGAATATTCCGTCAGTGAGGAATTTCTGCCTGCCTGCTCGAAAAGCTGGACGTGCATATCGTCATTCGAGAACCAGATGTAACCCTTGGTGCGGATGATTTCCCTCGGGAAATCCGTCTGCACGAAATCCATGAACCTGTCGAAGTTGAAAGGCCGCTTCTCCGTAAAGACAAAACTGGACACGCCGACCTCATCCAGCTCGTCGCCCTCCTCGGTCGTTCCGCCTTCTTCCTCTTCCTCCCCGCTTTCTTCGCGGGCGATGGCCTGCTGGTAGGCGGAGGAATTCATGACTTTCTCAAAATCAAACGGCTCTCCCGAGAAGATGCGGTCGGGATCGACCTCGCCCTTCACGCACTCAATGATTTCCGCTTCGGTCTGTATACCGCGGATGGCGTCTTTTACCTCGGCGATCTGGTCCGCGGTCAGCAGATCGCACTTGTTGAGCAGGATGACGTTGCAGAACTCAATCTGGTCCATGACGAGGTTGATGATATCCGGATCGGTATCATCTGTGGTTTCCTCGGTGTTTTCCTCTTCCTCCGCGGTCTGCTTCATGCTCCCCAGGAATTCCTCGTAAATCCGGTCCGCGTCCACTACCGTGACCATTCGGTCCAGATAGAACTGCGAGCCTTCCTGCTCCTGCATGGCCGAAAAACTGTCCGCCAGCTCCATCGGGTCGCTGACGCCGGAAGCCTCGACAAGGATTCGCTTTACTGACTTATTCTTTGAAAGTCTGCTGATCTGGTTTAAAAACTTGTCCTGAAGCGTGCAGCAGATGCATCCGTTCTGCATCTCGACCATCTGGGTGTTGTCATCCAGCATTTTCGTATTCTTGATCAGGTCCGCGTCGATATTGACGGAACCGACGTCATTGACAATCAGCGCCAGGCCGGCCGAACCCTTGTTTCTCAGAATATGGTTCAGGACCGTCGTCTTTCCGGCGCCGAGATATCCGGCAAAAATCGTTACCGGTACTTTTTCACTGACATTTCTGTCCATTCGTGTCACCTCGGAAATTCTTTATGTGAACCTCTCCTTCCGGGCCTTCGCGGGCTCCGGATGTAGTGTGTGCGGCAAAAAATCAACAATCGTGTCCGGAATGCCGGACACGGCATTTATCATAACATAACCGGATCGGCAAAATCCAGTAATACTACTGATCAGGGCAGCTTCCGCCTCCCCCGCCCGGGCACCTGGATATTCGCCCGGCTGCCCTCGGAACGCCATTCGGTTATCCCTGAGCCCCGGCTTCCTGTCCGGTCCCGGACAGCTGTACAGGCGCCCTGCCGCATGCTAGACTTAGCGCAGAGATCCCGATGAGGGCCAGCCCGCAGTCCGAGAGCACCCTCTGCACGGCCGGCACAGGGGAACCGTTCCCGGCGCAGATAGTGCCTGACCGCTGCTAACACGGAAAGACGGGGCAGAAGGAGGCTGAAAATGATCAGGGGAACCGGAATCGATCTGGTACAGATTGAGCGCATCCGGCGTGCGCAAAGCCGGAACGGCGGAGCATTCATCCAAAAAGGATTTACCCTGAAAGAGCAGGAATACGCTGAGTCAGGTCCGGACCCGGCTGTCCGCTACGCCGGACTGTATGCCGTTAAAGAGGCGGTGTATAAAGCGGTCGCTCCGAATACGGCCGCCCATGATTTTGACATCCGGCTGGTTGAAACCGGCCACCGCCCCGACGGCTCTCCGTACGTCATCGTGAACGAACGGCTCCAGGCGGTTCTCGATGAGGCCGGAATCCGGCGGCTGCACATCTCCATCACCGACGAAGGTGAATACGCCGCCGCTTTCGCCGTCGCGGAGGGATGATCAGCTTTTCGATGCCCTGCTTTCTGCGTCTCTGCCGGCTTTCTGCATCTCTGGCGCCGTCCTCATCCTGATGCTTCTGCGTCTTCACGTTACGATGCTCGTTTGCCGTTCCAAAGGGATAAAAGGCTGATCAGTTCTCGCTGCTGTTCGCATCCTCACTGTCGTCCGTGTCATCTTCGCCGCTGTCCGCATCATTACTGTCATCCTCGCTGCCGTCCGCACCGCCGTCCGCATCCTCACTCTCGTCCGTGTCGTCCATGCCGCTGTCTTCCAGGCCCTCTTCCTCAGCACCCGGCAGACCGTAATTCAGCAGCTCATTGTATTTCATGTTGTAATACTGGGCTTCCTTGTTCTTTCTCCAGCGGTCGCGGTCTTCCCGGATCGCCAGCATTTCATCCGCAATCTCTTCCGCCGATCTCGGATGGGAATTTCTCAGATACCCGAGCATCCGGCTCATCGTCTTCTCCGTTCCCAGATTCCGCGCGATAATCACGCCGAATTCCTGCGGATAGCCCATGTGGACTATCGCCGTCACCAGTTCGCGGAAAAGTCTCTCCCTGCTCCCGTTCTTCTCCTGCATCCGTTCCGCCTTTCCCGGGCATCTGCCCGCGGGCTTCGCTTTCCCGCCGCCGTCCGGATGTTACATCTCCGAATGGCTCAGAAGCGTTTTCTCCTCTTTCCGGTAGTATACAAACAGCGATACCGCGGAAAGAGTCCATGTGATGGGATAAACCCAGTGAGTCAGATAGATGGTATGGATAAACTGCCCGCCGATCGCGATGATCAGAAGCCTGACCACGCACCAGCACACGATAAACACTACCATCGGAACTCCCGCCCTGCCGTAGCCTCTCAGGATAGCGGCCATCAGATGTGTAAAGGCAACCAGGCAGAAGAAGGGGCACACGACCCTTGCTCTTCCGGTACCGTACGCGACCACTCCGGGACTGCTGTTGAACGCCCCGATCAGCTGCGGCGCGAAAATATCCACCGCGATTCCGATCGCCGACGCCATCAGCAGGCCGGCCGCCGTTCCGAAGCGGACGCCCTGCCGTACGCGGTCCTGTTTCCCGGCTCCGAGGTTCTGGGAGACAAACGTGGTGAGTGCCATCGAAAAACTCGTCACCGGGATGAAGGCAAAGCCCTCCACCTTGGAGTAAGCCCCGATCCCCGCCATCGCCAGCTCGCCGTACAGGTTGATGTAGGACTGGATCACGACGTTGGAGAGGCCGATGATGGAATTCTGGACCCCTGAGGGAATTCCGATGCGGATCATCTTTGCCAGAATGTCCTTCGTAAACCGGATCTTCCGCAGGTCGATGCGGATTGCGCTCTTTGCGCGCATCAGCCGGGCGAGGGAGAGGATGGCCGAGAGAATCTGGCTCATGACCGTCGCCAGGGCGGCTCCCGCGACGCCCATCCGGAAAACCGCGATGAACAGCAGGTCCAGAACGACATTGAGCATCGAGGAGAAAATCAGGTAGTACAGGGGATGTTTTGAATCCCCCGCTGCCTGCAGGAGTCCGACGAACGTATTATACAGCACCAGGCCGGCGACCCCCGCGAAATAGATACGCAGGTACAGCACAGCCTCGGGCATGACCGAATCCGGCGTACCCATCCACCTCAGAAAGACCGGTGTTCCGAGAACGCCCACGGCTGTCATCAGCACGCTGATCACCAGCCCCAGCGCCGTCGCCGTATGGACGGCCAGGCTCGTTCTCCTGTCATCGCCGGCGCCGATGAAATGGGCGGCCACCACCCCTTCTCCGACAGCCATCCCGTTGAAAAATCCGATGATCAGGAAGACAAGGTTGCCGGTGCTGCTGACGGCAGCGAGTGCGCTGCTGCCGACGAAATTGCCGACGATCAGCGAGTCCACCGCGTTATACAGCTGCTGAAAAAGATTTCCCACAAAGATCGGTATGGCAAAACGCACCATCTTTGCCCGGACCGATCCTTCAGTCATCAGATTCGTGTCATCCTGCGAACCCAATTTCGCTTCTCCTTCCATCTTTCCTTAAAAACCAGAGTAAATAGCCCGCGGGGGTTCCGCATCCTTCATTTCATCGAAACTGCCAGAATGGAATACCGGAGATCCGGCCCCGCCGTTCCCTCCGGCAGCCCGGTCCTGAATGCTGACAGCACGGCAGCCGGAAGGTTTTACCTGAATACCGGCCGTCTGCAGCCGCTCTGTTACATCTCGTCCGGCGCGGCGAACCCGAGCACGCCGATGCAGATTTCCAGGATCTCGCGGGTATACGAGATCAGCCTCAGGTAGCCCGCCTGTCTGTCCGCATCGGGTTCCGCCATGATGTTCGTCTCATGGTAGAACCGGTTGAACTGGTCCGCGATCCCGTAAATGTAGGCGCAGATTTTATGCGGGGCAAATTCATCGGCGGCCTGCTGCATCACCTCGCTGAAACCGGCGAGATTGATCATCAGCTGCTTCGCCGCGTCGCTGTCCGGCCCCGCAAACCTGTCGGCGGCTTTCTTTCCGCTCCCGGCAGCCTTTTTCAGGATGGACTTGATGCGGACGATCGTGTACTGGATGTACGGCCCGGTGTTGCCCTCGAAAGAGGTAAAGCGGTCTGTGTCAAACACATAATCTTTTGACGCCTGGTTGGACAGGTCGCCGTATTTGAGCGCCGCAAGCCCGATGATCTCCGAAAGCTCCCTGCGTTTCTCCTCAGGAAGATCGCGGTCGGCCATCTTATCGTACACGGCCTGGTCGATATCCCCGATCAGCGTCTCCAGGCGCATCACTCCGCCCTCGCGGGTTTTGAAAGGTTTCCCGTCCTTCCCGTTCATGGTTCCGAACCCGAGAAAATCCAGTTTTGTCGCGGGCGGAACCAGCTCCGCCCTGCGGGCTACGCGGAACACCTGCGTGAAGTGCATCTGCTGGCGCTTGTCGACCACGTAGAGAATGCGGTCCGGATGAAACAGTTTTTCCCTCTCAATGATCGTCGCAAGGTCCGTCGTCTGGTACAGGCTCGCGCCGTCCGACTTGAGGATGATGCACGGCGGGACTTCCTTTGCATCCCCGGGTTCCGCCACGTCCACCACGAGAGCCCCGTTGGACAGGTAAGACAGGTTCCTGTCCTTCAGAATTTTCAGAAGTTCAGGGATATAAGGCTGCGCATCGCTCTCCTTTTTCCAGAGATCGAAATGGACGTCCAGTTTCTCATAGTTTTTCTTCAGGTCTGCCACGGATACGTTCAGGATATGATTCCACAGCGCCCGGTAGCCCGGAACGCCGTCCTGCAGTTTTGCCGTGGCCTCATGGGCGCGGGCTGCGAAATTTTTGTCCTCCTTTGAGCGCGCGCTGGCAGCCGGATAGATTTCCTCCAGCTCACCGATCGTGAACGGTGCTTCCGCCGGATATTCGCCCTTGTAATCCGGATCGAAATAGACGAGATCCGGCTGCCGGTCCTGAAGCTCGGCGATGATCAGGCCCATCTGAAGTCCCCAGTCGCCGAGATGAACGTCGCCGATGACCTCATCGCCGCAGTACCGCAGGATTCTCTTGACGCTCTCGCCGATCACGGCGGAGCGCAGATGCCCTACGTGAAGGGGCTTGGCGACATTCGGGCCGCCGTAGTCGATGATCACCTTCTCGGGGTGCGGATTCTCCACCCCGTGTTTCTCAGCGGCAGAAAATGCGTCCAGCTGCGATGCCAGGAAACTCCCGGACAGCTTCAGGTTGATGAATCCGGGTTTCACGGCCTCCACTGAGGAAAAAATTGCACAGGATTTCAGTTTTTCCGCGACTTCCGACGCGATCAGAATCGGGGCCCTGTGCGCGGTTTTCGCCGCGGCCAGCGCTCCGTTGCACTGGTACTCGCAGAGATCAGGACGGTTGGACACCGTCACTCTCCCGAGCGCGGGATCCAGCCCGCAGGCTTCAAAAGCTTCCGCCGTTTTTCCGGAAATCTGTTCCAGTAGTGTTTTCATCTGCCAGGTTCCTTTCTTCAAATAGTTGCGGCCTTTCGTCCGGCTACGGCTTCAGTTCCGCTGTTCTGACCCGCGGGGCGGATCGGGCAGGGGGACGCGCGCCGCCCGGCGCTTCCTGAAAAAAACGCCGGAAGTACAGGTGCTGTACTCCGGCGTATGCGGTTCACGCGGAACGCGTCAGTTCTGCTTGCAGTCCTTGATGCTGAAGCTGAAGCGGCCCATCTTGTCCTTGCCGAGGCAGACGACTTTGACGACGTCGCCGAGGGTCAGGACATCCTCGACATGCTCGACTCTGTGGTTCGCGATTCTGGAGATGTGAACCATACCCTCCTTGCCCGGGGCGAACTCGAGGAACGCGCCGAAATCCTTGATGCTGACGACTTTGCCCGTCAGGATCTGTCCTTCGTAGTAATCGGTGACGATCGTGGTGATCGTATCCTTCGCCTTCCGGATCATCGCGCGGTCCACGCCGCAGATCGAAACCGTGCCGTCCTCGGAGATGTCGATCTTGGTGCCGGTCTCATCGATGATACGGTTGATCACCTTGCCCTGCTTGCCGACGACATCGCCGATCTTCTCCGGATCAATGGTCATGGTCTCGATCTTCGGAGCCAGCGGAGCTACGTCAGGTCTCGGCGCGGAGATCGCCTTGCTCATGACCTCGTCCATGATGTAGAAGCGGGCCTCTCTCGCGCGGTAAATCGCTTCCTCGATGATCTTTCTGGTCAGGCCGTGAATCTTGATGTCCATCTGGATGGCGTTGATTCCCTTGTGGGTTCCGGCCACCTTGAAGTCCATGTCGCCGAAAAAGTCCTCAAGGCCCTGGATATCCGTCAGGACCAC
Source organism: Lachnospiraceae bacterium (assembly GCA_050944455.1). Taxonomy (GTDB): domain Bacteria; phylum Bacillota; class Clostridia; order Lachnospirales; family Lachnospiraceae; genus Anthropogastromicrobium. Next base: position 104,729 of record JBMNRC010000004.1, on the reverse strand, counting down.
GTAATCGTCATCCGTCTCGCCGGTAACCAGGCCGCAGGAAATGCCCGCCACCATCGTTTTGATCGGAACGCCAGCGGCCATCAGGGCCATGCAGGACGCGCAGACAGAAGCCTGGGAGGTGGAACCGTTGGACTCGAAGGTCTCGGATACGGCGCGGATCGCGTACGGGAACTCTTCCTCGGAAGGAAGAACCGGAAGCAGCGCGCGCTCCGCCAGCGCTCCGTGGCCGATCTCACGGCGTCCCGGCCCTCTCGACACTTTGGTTTCACCGACAGAGTAGGACGGGAAGTTGTACTGGTGGATATATCTCTTGTGGGTCTCCAGGGAATTGAGGCCTTCAACCTTCTGCGCCTCGGAGAGCGGAGCCAGGGTGACGACGTCGCAGATCTGCGTCTGCCCTCTGGTGAACATCGCGGAACCGTGGACGCGCGGAATGATGTCGACCTCGGCCGCCAGCGGACGGATCTGCTTGATGGCGCGTCCGTCAGGTCTCTTGTGGTCCTTCAGGATCATCTTGCGGACGGTCTTCTTCTGGTACTTGTAAAGGGCGTCGTCCAGATGCGCTGCCCAGTCCGGGTGCTCATCTTTGTAGAGCTCTGTGAGCTTCTGCTTGAGCTCGAAGATGTTATTCTCACGGACCTGCTTCTCATTGGTGAAGACAGCCTTCTCCATCTCTTCCGCGGAGATTCTGGCGGTCATGTCATTCCACAGGTCTTCCGGGACGTCAAAATGGACGTAATCGTGCTTCGGCTTTCCGCAGTCCGCGACAATGCGGTCAAAGAAAGCGATGATCTTCTGGTTGATGCCGTGCGCCGCGAAGATGGCGTCGATCATCGTCGCTTCCGGCACTTCCTTTGCGCCGGCCTCGATCATGATGACTTTGTCCCTCGTGGACGCGACGGTCAGGTCAAGATCGGAAACGGAAGCCTGCTCCTCGGTCGGGTTGAAGATCAGCTCGCCGTTGATCAGGCCGACTTTTGTCGCGGCGATCGGGCCGTCGAAAGGAATGTCGGAAATGCTGACCGCCAGGGAAGAACCCAGCATGGCGGTGACTTCCGGCGCGCAGGTCGGGTCAACGCTCATCACGAGGTTGTCCAGCGTGACGTCGTTGCGGTAATCCTTCGGGAACAGCGGGCGCATCGGGCGGTCGATGACGCGGGACGTCAGGATCGCGTGCTCGCTGGCCTTGCCCTCTCTCTTGTTGAAACCTCCCGGGAACTTTCCGACCGCGTACATCTTTTCTTCGTACTCGACGGACAGGGGGAAGAAGTCGACGCCTTCCTTCGGCTCTTTGCTTGCGGTCGCTGTCGAAAGGACGGTGGTATCGCCGTAGTGCATGAACGCCGCGCCGTTTGCCTGTGCTGCCACTCTGCCGATATCTACCGTGAGGGTTCTGCCGCAGAGTTCCATTGAATAGCTCTTGTACATCTTGTTTCTTCTCCTTCTCAGGCCTTCTGCCTGCAGCGGAGGAACTGCCCTGCAGCCGAAAACGGCTCCCCGAAACTACTGAACCTGGCACCTTTGTTCTCTTCCCCTGCCGCTGCCGTCCCGCCTCTGCCGCAGACGGCCTTCCGCGGGCTCTGCCGCGGAAACACGGGGCTGAAGATGCCCGCTTCAGTGGTCTCGGGAAATGCGTCAGCGTTCCCCGCATGAAAATGTAAGATATGCAATTGTCCGCGCAGTCCGGGTGCAGACACCCGGGCAGGCGCGGACAGCATAAACCGTGTTATGAAATTACTTTCTGATGCCCAGTTTCTTGATCAGCTCACGGTAAGCATTGATATCCTTGGACGCAAGATACTCCAGCATTCCCCTTCTCTGGCCTACCATCATCAGAAGGCCTCTTCTGGAATGGTGATCGTTGGGGTTGTTCTTCAGGTGCTCGGTGAGCTCGTTGATTCTCTCGGTGAGAATAGCGATCTGTACTTCAGGCGAACCCGTATCCTGCGGGGTTCTGGCGTACTCTTTGATGATCTCTGCTTTCTTTTCTTTTGTAATCATGGATGATTACCTCCTTATTATTCTGTTTCGCATACCGCGGACCAGGCAGCGGCCGGAGTACCTTCTGCTGGGCCCGGGCGAAAACCTTAAGAAATATATCATGCCGTTTCGTTTCTGTCAAGAAATTCACATGCTTCCGCGTAAAATTCTGCGCTCATTGCCCACCGGGAACCTGCCTGCTCCGGGCGGATTCCCGCAGCCTGGAAAAATCCGGGACTCCGGCCGCCTGTCATCCGGCTCCGGCCGTCAGCCGAAGTTTCATTCCAGCGCGCCGCATTCCCGGTACAGCCGGCCGGACCCGGCCGGTCTGCCCGCGGTTCAGCAGACGGCGCTGTTTTTATCGCTGAAATACTTTTCGGCATTTGCCCGGTCGTTCATCACCGTGCTTTTCAGTTCTTCCACACCCGAAAACTTTCTCTCCGGCCGCTCAAAAGACAGAAGCTGCGCTGTCACAGTCTGTCCGTACACTTCCCCGCTGAAATCCAGGACATTGCATTCCAGCCACAGATGATGCTCCGCGACAGTGGGCTGCACTCCGAGATTGGCCACGCTGTCGTACCAGCGGTCCCCGATTTTCACCCTGCAGAAATACACGCCGAACGGGGGCAGGATTTTTTCCGCGGGCGCCGCGAGATTCAGGGTCGGAAAATCGAGCGTCCTCCCGAGTTCTTTTCCGTGGAGGACTGCGGAAGTGACCGAGTAGGGATGCCCCATCATCTGCCGGGCATCCTCCATCCGGCCCTGTTCCAGGCATTCGCGGATGCGGGTGCTGCTGATTTCCTCACCCTGATACCTGACCTTCGGAATCACTTTCAGTGTGAATCCCATGTCAGGCGCCATCCGCGCAAGGAGCGCGGGCGTTCCCCTCCGCTCATGGCCGAACCGGAAATCCGTTCCGACCGTCAGCGCTTTCATGTGAAGACGGTCCAGGAGGATTTCACGGACGAAATCGCCGGGTTCCATGTTCATCTCCTCGCGGCCGAACGGGTATTCCACCAGAATATCGGCGCCTGCCTCCTGAATCGACTGTGCCCGCTCTTCCGCCGTCTGAATTCTGGAATGCTCCGGAATCCGCGCGTCCTTCTCGATAAAGGTGAATGCGCAGGTCCGTGCCGGATGGCCCGGATGCCGCACCGTGTACGCCAGCGCCGAGCTTCGGGCTTCCGCCAGCAGCAGCTGATGGCCGCGGTGGACTCCGTCAAACTTTCCGATCGTCACGGAAGTCCCTCCCGAAAGCACCCGGGAAGACTCCGCGTTGAATTCATGTATTCTGATCAATTGCGACCTCCCAGAATTTTTACCGGCATGTAAATGTCTCCTTCTTTCCGGTACACTCCCTGAAATCTGCCGTCGGAAAGGAACACCCGGCACAGCGGTCCTCCGGTTCCCCCGCTCCCGCAGACTGCCTGACGGGGGAACGCCGACCCGTTCAGGACCTTCATCGTCCAGTCCTGCGAGACTGTTACGCCCGGATAGCTCCCGAGCATATCCGGTATTGAAACAATGTTATCAGCAATGGTTCCGGCATCCGCCAGCTCCTGGATCCGGGAGAGCGTGAGCGCCTGGCTGATCCTGACTCCGCAGGCCTCCGTTCTCGTCAGCCGGCTCATGCAGGCAGGCATGGAAAGCTTTGCGCCGATGTCGCGGCAGAGAGACCGGATGTAGGTTCCTTCCGAGCAGCGCACGCGGAATTCAGCGGTATTCTGCCCCGCCGAAAGAATCTCGATTTCAGGGATCTCCACGCGGACCGGTTTTCTCTCCACGGTTTTCCCCTCGCGGGCGAGCTGGTAGAGTTTCCTGCCTCCGACCTTTTTGGCCGATACCATCGGCGGAACCTGGTCATAACCGCCCTGAAAGGACAGGATCGCAGCCTCGAGGTCCTGTTTTGGAACAATGTTATCCGACTGCTCAGTGACATTTCCCCAGATATCCTCAGTGTCGGTCGCTGTTCCCAGCCGGATCCCTGCGATGTACTCCTTGTCCCGGACCGGCAGGAGGCTGATCGCGCGGGTCGCGCTGCCCACCGCGGTGAGCAGCACTCCCTCGGCCATGGGGTCGAGCGTTCCCGCGTGGCCGATCTTTTTTGTGTGAAGAATACCTCGCAGTTTCGCGACGGCATCCATGGAAGTAAAACCCTGTTCTTTGTAGACAGGAAGAAAACCGTCAGCCATCTTTGCGCGTCTCCCCGATCGCCTGCTCCGTGCGCTCCTTCATCTGATCATAACTGAGGCCTTTGAGCGACGCTCCCGAAGCCAGCCGGTGTCCGCCTCCGCCGAGGAGTTTTGCCGCCTCCCCGACGTTGGTCTCTCCCTTGGACCGGAAACTGATTTTGTACAGACCGGGTTCCGTTTCATAAAACAGCACCGAATAGTCAATACCCCGGGTGTACCGCATCTGCTCCACGATTCCGTCGGTCTCCATCACGCTGCTGTGAAGTTTTTCGTAATCCCCCAGGCTGAGGATACTCACGACTCCGCGCTTGTCTTCCGTGTATTCCATCCTCTCCAGGGCGAGCGCCGTGAGCTTCTGGTGGGTAAATTTCACCTCAAAATGCGTTTCCGTCAGGATCTTCGGGAAATCAAACCCGAACGAGATCAGTTTCCCCGCCCGGCGCATGGTGTCCTCCGTCACGCTGGAATACTGAAAAACGCCGGTGTCCGAAGCGATCCCGGTGTAGAGGCACATCGCCGTGTCCCGGTCCATTCTCCCTTCATCCATCAGGGTGTAGAGAACCTCGCAGGCGGAACTGTAATCCGGGTAGATGATGTTTTCGTCCGCGAATCCCCCGTTTGTCATGTGATGGTCGACGCACACCGTTTTCCCGGCGGCAGCCGCCAGTTCTCTGCCTCTTCCGATTCTCGCCATCTCCGAGCAGTCGAGCACAAACAGGATATCGGGTTTCTCCTCAGGATTTCCGGTATTGACGGAATCAGAGCCGGGAAGCATCCGGTACGAATCCGGAAACTCGTCCAGCCACACGTCCGTGCGGATCTCCGGCCTGATTGCCCTGACATACGCCCTGAGCCCCAGCGTGCTGCCGATACAGTCGCCGTCCGGGCGGATGTGGCCGCACACCGCGATATGCAGGGCTCCCCCGAGCAGTTCGTCCAGTCTTGTTCGCATACTTTTCCTTTCTGTCAGGAAAAGCCGGGAGGCATTCCTCCCGGCCTTCATACAGCCGGCTTCTTCTCAGGACGGCCGGCGTCAGCCCGGCACCCGGCCGGGCAGCGAGATTATTTACTTTCCGTGCGGGTGCGTTCCGGGCCGTAGAACGGCCCGGCTTACTCCGCTTTTCCGCCTTCAGGTCCCTCAGTTTCCGGGCCGGCTCCGCCTTCAGGTCCCTCAGTTTCCGGGCCGGCTCCGCCTTCAGGTCCCTCAGTTTCCGGGCCGGCTCCGCCTTCCGGTTTCACCGCGTCGGGATCTTCGCCCCTGGCAATCTCGTCCGCGCGGTCTTTGGCCGTCACCTGATTGATCAGGTTGGTCATGCGGACGCCGTACTCGATGGACTCGTCCTCAATGAACGTGATTTCCGGAGTAAGCCGCAGATTGACGGTTTCGGCGAGCATGTGGCGGATAAAGGGAGTCGCGCTCCGGAGTCCCGCCATCGTATTTTTTCTGGCTTCCTCACTGCCCAGGATACTGACGTATACCTTGCAGTACTTGAGGTCCGCCGTCACTTCCGCCCGCACCACCGAAGTCATCGGGTCGATTCTCGGATCCTTGATTTCCCGGCTGATAATGCGGGAAATCTCCCTCGCGACTTCAGAATTGATGCGGAAATTTTTTACACTGTTCTTGCGCAATTACCTGGGTACCTCCTGCATGATATAGGCTTCGACGATATCTCCCTCGGCAATATCCGAGAACTTCTCGAAGACAAGGCCGCACTCGAAGCCCTCGCGCACCTCCTTGACGTCGTCCTTGAATCTCTTGAGCGAAGCCAGGTTCCCCTCGAAGATCTGCTTTCCTTCGCGGGAGATCCGTACCTTGCACCCTCTCTGGATGACGCCGTCGGTGACATAGGAACCTCCGATCGTCCCGGCGGAGCTGGACTTGAAGATCTGGCGGATTTCGGCGTGTCCGGTTACCTTCTCCTCGTAGACCGGGGCAAGCATGCCCTTCATTGCCGATTCCACGTCGGCGATTACCTGGTAGATGACGCTGTACAGGCGGATCTCCACCTTCTCCCTGTCCGCAACCTGCCTTGCCAGCGAATCGGGCTTCACGGAGAAGCCGATGATGACCGCGTCGGATGCGGAAGCGAGGATGACGTCGGATTCATTGATGGCGCCGACGCCGCTGTGGATGATCCTGACGGCGACTTCGTCGTTGGTCAGCTTGAGCAGGGACTGCTTCAGGGCCTCGACAGAACCCTGGACATCAGCCTTGATGATCAGGTTGAGCTCCTTCAGGCTGCCCTCCCGGATCTGCTCGTTGAGATTCTCCAGAGTAAGCTGGCTGCGGGTCTCCGCAAGCAGCTTCTCACGGTCTTTCTTGATGAAGGTCTCGGCAAAGCTTCTGGCATCCTTCTCGCTGTCCGTCTGAACCAGGATTTCACCCGCCTCCGGAACAGCCGAAAGCCCGACGACTTCGACCGGGGTCGAAGGCCCGGCTTCCTTCACGCGGCGGTGCCTGTCGTCGATCATCGCGCGGACTTTGCCATAGCTGGCCCCTGCCGCGATGGTATCCCCGACGTGAAGCGTTCCCTTCTGCACCAGGACGGTGGCCACCGGACCTCTGCCCTTGTCCAGCTGGGCCTCGATGATGATGCCCCTTGCCTTGCGGTTCGGATTGGCTTTGAGTTCCAGGACCTCGGCATCCAGCAGGATCATATCCAGCAGGTTGTCGATTCCTTCGTGGGTTTTCGCGGAAACCGGGCAGAAGATCGTGCTGCCGCCCCAGTCCTCCGGAACGAGGCCCTGCTCGGAGAGTTCCTTCTTGACCAGGTCAATGTTGGCTCCCGGCTTATCGATCTTGTTGACCGCGACGATGATGTCCACCTTGGCGGCTCTGGCGTGGTTGATCGCTTCGATGGTCTGCGGCATGACGCCGTCATCCGCGGCGACGACCAGGACGGCGATATCCGTCGCCTGGGCGCCTCTCATTCTCATGGCGGTGAAAGCTTCGTGGCCCGGCGTATCCAGGAAAGTGATCTGCTGACCCTTCACGTTGACCGTGTAAGCGCCGATCTTCTGCGTGATGCCGCCCTTCTCGCCTTCCGTGACGTGGGAGGAACGGATCGCGTCCAGCAGGGAGGTCTTGCCGTGGTCTACGTGACCCATGACGCAGACCACCGGAGGCCTCGGAACCAGGGTTTCGGGAGCGTCCTCGGTATCCTTCAGCAGTTCGGCAATGACGTCGACCTTCTCTTCCTTCTCGCAGATGATATCGTAGTCGATCGCGATTTCCTCAGCCTGGTCATAGGTCAGCTGGGTATTGATCGTGTAGACGTTGCCCTTCATGAACTGGTCCTTGATCAGTTCGGCGGGCTTCTTCTTCATCTTCTCAGCCAGTTCGCCGATCGTAAGGCTCTCCGGAAGGGTGAGCGTCTTGATGACCTCCTCCTTCTTTGCCGGCTGTTTCGGCTGAGCGGGCTGCGGCTTATGGCTGTTGTGCGTCCGGCGCATCACGCCGTCTTCGCCGTAGCGCTCCTCGCGCTCAAGCCCGTCCTGTTTTGTCTTCTCTCGAAGCTCGCGCTCTTTCTTGTTCATCGGCTTGCCGCCGCGGCTCTCGTTTTTGGAAAGCCCGCCGCCCATGCCGAAGCGGTTTCCGCCTGCCGCGCCGGATCCCGGTTTTCTCCCGGCATATCCGCCGCCGAAGGAGCGGCCCTGGCCGTCAGAAGAGTACGGGCGTCCGGTTCTTCCGCCGCGGGCGCCGTAGGAACCCTGGCCCTGACGGTTCCCGTAGGTACCTCCCTGGCCGTAGCGGCTTCCGCCTCTGTCGCCGTAGGAACCCTGGCCGGTTCTGTCGCCGTAGCCCTGGCCCTGCCTGCTCCCGTAGGATCCTCCCTGGCTGTAGCGGCTTCCGCCTCTGTCGCCGTAAGAGCTCCTGCCGGTTCTGTCACCATAGCCCTGGTTCTGACGGTTCCCGTATGAGCTTCCCTGGCCGCCGGCACGGTTTGCTCCTCTCTCTCCGTAGCCCTGGCCCTGCCTGCTCCCGTAGGATCCTCCCTGGCCGCCGGCGCGGTTTGCGCTCCGCTCACCGTAACCCTGGCCGTTTCTGCTTCTCTGGCCATTCGCGCTGTCCGTGCCGTACACGCGGTTCTGGCGCTCCTCCGGAGTTCTTTCGTCGCCGGACCGTCTGTCGGTTCTTCTGGTCTGTACATCCGAAGCGCCGGTTCCCTGAACAGGCGCGGAAGATGCCGCGTGACCGGCCGGAGCCTTCGCGTCCGCTGCCGCGGGTGTGGAAACCCGGCTTTCCGCGTTCACAGTCTGCTCTGCCTTAGGTTTTGCCTCCGCCGGTTTTTCCGCTGCCGTCTTCGCAGGCTCTGCCGCCGGCTTTGCGGAAGTGCTCTCCGCGGACTTTGCGGATTCCGGCGCGGCTGCCGCCGCGGTTTTCTCCATAACGGAAGCCGCATTTTCTTTCTGCTTTACGACCGCCGCGGTGCTCTTCACCTGGGTTTCCGCTGTCTCCGGAGCCCTCGCCGCCGTACCCGCAGCGGTTTCCGCGGGTTTCTCCGCCGCGGCAGGCTTTTTGCGGACTGCCGCGCCTTTCCCGAAGATCACGACACGCGGCTTTTTCTTTACGGCAGCAGTGTTCTTCGCAGCCTCCGCGGCTTCTTCCTTTGCCTTTTTCGCCTCGTCGGCGGCCCTGCGCGCCAGAATCGCGCGGATATTCTTTACGGAATTGTCGGAAAGCACGGTTTCCTCTGTCACATTCCTCAGCCCGCTCCGCACGCAGATCTGGATGATCTCACTGCTGCTTCTTTTGCATTCTTTTGCAATTTCGCGAATTTTCATTTCTGCCATAGTACCATCACCGATCCTTCTCTTCTGCTGAAATCAATTTCTTTTCCAATGCCTTTGCGAAACCGGAATCGGTGATCGCAACACAGGACCTCCCGTCTTTGCCTGCGGCCGCTCCGAGAGTTTCCTTATCAGCATAAATCCTCATTGCAACATGATAATAGGCGCAGAGATCCGACAGGGACTTCCTGGTCCGGGCGGAAGCGTCCGAAGCGACAATCACCAGATACGCCCGGCCGTCCTTTACGGCTTTGTCTACCGCGAAGCCGCCTGTCTCTGCTTTTCCCGCCTTTTCGGCGAGTCCCAGAAAAGATAAGATCCTGTCACTCAATATTCGTAATCTCCCCTTTGAGCCGCTCGGCGAGTTCCTCCGGAATTTCAATCTGGAGCGATCTGGCGAGCGATTTCTTCCTGACCGCCTTTTTCAGACATTCGGGATTCCTGCAGAGGTAAGCCCCCCTGCCGTTCATTTTCCCTGTCGTATCGATGGCAGCGCTTCCGTCCGGCCTGCGGACCACACGGATCATGTCCTTCTTCTCGCGTACCTGGCCGCATCCGACGCACTGCCTCATGACAGGCTTTCTCTCTGCTGCCATAATCCCCCTCGTTTCTGCCTCAGTTCTCCCCGGTTCCGTCCTGTCCTGCTTCCTCAGCCGCGGCTCCGGCCTCATATCCTTCCGGAATCTCGATGCCGAGTTCGTCGTACAGGCCGCTCTCGATGGCCTGCGTCTCGCTGCGGATATCGATCTTGTAATCGGTGAGTCTCGCCGCAAGGCTCGCGTTCTGTCCGCCTTTGCCGATCGCCAGGGAGAGCTGGTCATCCCTGACCACAACGACGGCGGATTTGTCCTCGTCGTATACGGCGACAAAGATCGCTTTGGCCGGGCTCAGCGCGTTTTCAATCAGGTTTGCGACATCATCGTCCCAGCCGATGATATCGATCTTCTCCCCGTTGAGTTCGGAAACCACCGCGTTCACGCGGCTGCTGCGCTCGCCGACGCATGCGCCGATCGCCTCGACCCTGCGGTCGTTGGACCACACCGCCATCTTGGTGCGGGATCCGGGATCCCGGGCGATTGCCCGGATTTCGACTGTACCATCGCGGATCTCGGGAACTTCTTCCCTGAAAAGTTCTTCGACGAATCTGCGGCTGCTGCGGGAAACATTGATCATGCAGCCGCGCGTCGTTCTCTTGACACTCTGAATCAGAAACTTCATCTTGCGGCCGACGGCGTAGACTTCGGTAGGCACCTGGTCGTTGACAGTGAGCATAGCCTCCACCCGGTCAAGGTTGATACAGACATTCTGCCTGATCGGTTTGCCGGGTTCCGGTTCGGGATCGCCCGGGCGGAGCTTCGGACGGACGTAGCGGGCTACGCTGCCGGTGATGATGGTGCCTTCGCGCTCCTTGTAATAGTCGTAGACCACACTGTTTTCCTGCTCGCGGATTTTCTGCAGGATGACGCTCTTGGCGTTGGACGTCGCGATGCGGCTGAAGTTTCTGCTGTTGATCGCGACCTCGACGGTATCCCCGATCTGCGCCTGCGGATTGATCTGCTGCGCCTCGGTCAGTGAGATGGTCCTGAAGCTTTCCGCGCGGAGGCGGTTGATCTCGGCGGCCTCATTGGCCGGGTCGATGCGGTCCGCGAACTCGGTGATCGATGAATTCTTCATTCTGGCGGCCAGATTGGCGGCATCCTCATCGGAGACGACGGATTTCAGCGCGAAAATCTGATAATTTCCGGTATCCGGATTGATGGTGACGGAAACATCCTTTTCATCAGCGCCGTAGTTTCGCTTGCATGCCTGCACCAGAGATTCTCTGATGGCTTCAATAATCTCATTCTTATCGATCCCCTTCTCTTTTACCAGAAGATTGAGGGCTTCCATTAATTCTGTGTTCATTTCTCCTCCTGCGTGCCCGCTTTCCGTCAAAAATCCACTGCCTGGCGGATCATCGCGAGATCTTTCCGCGCAAATTCCTTTTCTCCCTCACCGGAGATGTCCACTGTCACCGTGCTGTCCGTATACGAGGCGAGGATCCCGTCAAATTCCTTTCTCCCGTTCACGGCCTGGTACAGTTTCAGTTCAACGTGCTTTCCGATATTCCGCGCAAAATCCTTTTCCTTTTTGAGCGGACGCCCGAGGCCAGGGGAACTGATCTCCATGATGTAGCTGTCAGGAATGAAATCATCCCGGTCAAGAAGATCGTTAAACTCCCGGCTGACCGCCTCACAGTCGTCGATCGTGATCCCGCCCGGCTTGTCAATGTACGCGCGGAGATACCACTGGCCCGCTTCCCGCACATACTCGAGGTCCACCAGTTCGAACCCCTTCCGGTCAAGAATCGGATGGATCAGGGCCTCCGCCTTTGATTCAATTGTCTCTTTTCTGCTCATACTCCTCCCGGACACCGCTCCGCAGGAAAAATTCCGCGCACAGTCCGTCTGTACGCAAGAAGAGTGGGCCTCGCGGCCCACTCTTCAAAATAAATTTCATGTTTACCTTATTATTATACATCATTTCCGCCGGAATGCAAGCATAAACGCAAAGATTCAGTCCTGAATCACGTCGCGGATCGCCACCGGCTCGGTGCTGTAGTTATAGGCCGTGATGACGACGCCGCCCTGGGAGAGCGAGCAGTGAAGGATCTTGTAATCTCCCATATAGATCGCCACATGGTCGATCACGCCCTGCGCGTCGCAGTAGAACAGAAGGTCGCCGGCTTTCGCCTCCGCGAGGCTCGCGACCGCCGCGCCGCAGTTGACCTGCTCGCGGGAAGTGCGCGGCAGGCTGATTCCGATCGCGTTCTGGTAGACCTGCTGGACAAAGCTGGAACAGTCGAGGCCCGTCGTCAGGCTTGTCCCGCCGTACACATACGGTACGCCGAGGAACTGTTCGCCGTAGGAGAAGATCTTCTGCCTGGTCTCCGAATACTTGGATACGGAGCTCCAGGGCATCGCCGTCTTGAGATAGCAGCCCTTCTCGGCATAATCCATGCTGATATATCCGTTCGTGTCGTTGATGGCGATCTCGTACCAGCCGTTCTCCTCTCCCAGCCAGGTCTGCAGAGCGGAGGAACCGAGCTGCGTCCATACCGGATATTCCTCGCCCGGCCCCGACCTCACGTTCAGCCTCTCGGCGTTCACCTTCACCATCACGTAGCAGTGGTCCAGCGCCAGCTGTCTCGCTTCCTCGCCCGTAACGCAGAACTCCGCGCTCACGTATCCCTCGATATCGCCGGACTGAATGTGCAGCCATCCGGTTCCGGTGTCCTCCAGCACTTCCCCGCCGGAATACTTGAGCAGCCTTCCGACGATCATTCCGGAGGAGCTCGGCTGGTCTCTGATATTCAGGTATCCTTCCGACGTGACGGCGATGAACATGTTGGTGTAGTGATTCCAAACGTCCGTTCTGGGGTCTTCCTCTTCCTCGGATTCAGGCTCTTCGGTCAGGTCCGCTTCCGCGTCTGATCCGGTCTCCACCGGATCCGTCCCCGTTTCCGTCAGCCCGGTTTCCGTTTCCCCGGAAGAATCCCCGGTCTCAGTTTCAGCCGTCTGCCCGGAAATCCCGCCGGACGGCGCGGAAGATGGCTCTTCCGTCTCCGCCGATTCCTGCAGAATCACCGAATCCTCCACGCTGTTCTGCGAGGTGCCGCCGGTTTTCGCGGTCCGCACCGCGATCAGGATGACCGCGCAGACGGCCAGGGCGGGAATGCAGGCGCGCAAAAGGATTCTGTTTCTCCGCCTTCTGGCCAGTTCCTTTTCCTTCCGTTTCCGGAAATACTTCATCCGCTCGGATTCGGAAGCCGGGGTGCTCTCTTCTTTACTGGTTTCTGCCATATCTCCGGGATTGCTGCTATTCTCCATCTGTCCGTATGTCTCCCTCAGAGCAGCCTTTCAGGCTGTTCAGCTTCGCCTGTCTTCCGCCGCTTCCGCGCTCCCGCGGCATTGCGGCGTCTCTGTCCGCGGGTGACTTTTCGTCTCCGCAGACAATACACGCCAGATCATATCACGCCGCGGCTCGTTTTTGCAACCGTTTTACCGGTACTGATGGGGAACCTGGTTTCTCTTTTTGATCTCCAGCTGCCCCAGGTCGACCGTCCTTCCTCCGATATCACAGGGCAGCTTTTCCTTTTCATCCAGGAGGTAAACCGACCTGATATGTTCATTCTCCCCCAGTTTGAAGGTCCGGACGCCGCCGGCGTTTCTCTTCTGTCCCGGGATCTCGGAAAGGGAGAACCTGCCCGCCCGCTTCTGGTCGGTTACCAGAACCGCGGTAGCTTTGGAAGCGGGAAGTACCGCGGCAAGCTCATCCCCCTCAGAGAGATTCATCGTAGTAAAGGAAAGCCGGCTGAGATTGAACTCCATGCCAGCGATCTGGCGGATCATCCCGGCCCGGGTGACCATCAGAAGAGTCTTCGACTGGATATCTCTCCGGTTGAACACCGCGATCATCCGCTCTTTCGATCCGTCATACCGGCACAGATTGTCCACCGGGGATCCCTTTTCCCTCAGTTTCGCGAACGGGATGTCCGCCGCTTTGAGCTGGTGGGCGTATCCTTCCGCCGTAAAGACCAGGAAAACATCGGAAGTCGTGCACTGGATCACCGCCGTGCTCTCCTCCCTGACCGCCTGTTCGTTTTTCTCAAAAACGGACGGTTCCAGCAGCCGCACATAGCCGAAGCGGTTCATGGCGAACCAGGCGTCCGCGATACCGGGCTCCTCCTCCCTGAACACCGCGGGTTCCTTCACCGTGATCTCCGTTCTGCGCTTCCGGGAGTAGTTTTTGCGGATCAGTTCGAGGTCAGCGCGGATCGTTTTCTGCATCTCCTTCCGGCTGCCGAGGATTTTTTCATATCTGCCGATCGCGGCGAGCGATTTCCGGTGCTCTTCCATCAGGGCGTCGACTTCGAGGCCGATCAGTTTGCCCAGGCGCAGTTCCAGGATGGCTTCCGCCTGGCGTTCGGTAAAGTGAAGTTTCGACGCCTTCGCCTCCGAGGATTTTGTCCTGAACCGGATTCCTTCCGTTTTGCCGTCGACAAGGCACTCTTTCGCCATCTTCAGCGTCCGGCTGCCGCGGATGATCTCAATGATGAGGTCAATCACATCCACCGCCCGGATGAGGCCTTCCTGCACCTCGCTCTTTGCCTTCTCCTTCTCAAGAAGCGTCGTATATTTGCGGGTGTAGATCTCGAAATCGAACTTCAGGTGTTCCTCGATCACGCGCTTCAGCGAAAGGACTTCGGGGCGGCCGTCCACGATGGCCAGCATGTTGACGCCGAAGGTGTCTTCAAGCTTTGTCTTCGCGTACAGTCCCGACAGAATCTTCTCCGCGTCCGCTCCTTTTTTGAGTTCGATGACAATGCGGATTCCCTCTTTGGAGGACTGGTTCGAGATATCGGTGATATCCGGCAGCGTGTGGTTTTCGGCCAGCGCGGCCGCGTCCTCGAGAAACTTTGAGATCCCGGCTCCGACCATGGTGTAGGGAATCTCAGAGATGACGATCCTGTCCTTCTCCCCGCGCTTTTTCCCGGGGACGAAAGACGCTTTTCCGCGGACGCGGATCTTTCCCTGGCCGGTCTCATAGATTTCCCTGAGCTCGTCCGCGTTCGTGACGATGCCGCCGGTCGGGAAGTCCGGTCCCTTGACGGCTGTCATCAGGTCTTCCGTCGTGCAGTCCGGCCGGTCCATGACCATCTCCATGGCGTCGATCACTTCGGAGAGGTTGTGGGGAGGCGTGCTGGTCACCATGCCGACCGCGATTCCGTCCGAACCGTTGACCAGGAAATTCGGAATTTTCACCGGCAGAACCGTCGGCTCTTTCTCCGTCTCGTCGAAGTTCGGCATGAAATCCACGACGTTCTTGTCGAGATCCGCAAGGAACACATCCTGGGTGAATTTCTGCAGCCTTGCCTCGGTATACCGCATGGCGGCTGCCCCGTCGCCCTCAATCGAGCCGAAGTTCCCGTGGCCGTCGACCAGGGGAATGTTCTTTTTGAAATCCTGGGCCAGCACCACCAGGGCGTCGTAGATCGACGAATCGCCGTGGGGATGATATTTACCCATGGTATCGCCGACAATGCGCGCGGATTTTCTGTGCGGTTTGTCAGCGGTGATTCCCAGTTCGTTCATGGCGTACAGCACGCGGCGCTGGACAGGCTTCAGGCCGTCGCGGACATCCGGCACGGCTCTCGACGTGATGACCGACATGGAATAGTTGATATAGGATTTCTGCATTTCCGCAGAATACTCGGTGGTTTTGATAGTCTCTGACATTCTTCTCTCCAGATCAATAGTTGGGAGGCGCCGGCCGGTTCAGGTTCAGACGTCCAGTTCCGCTTCCTTCGCGTGGGCATGGATGAAATCCCGCCTGGGGTCGACGTCGCTTCCCATCAGGATGTCCGTCGTATGGCTGGCCATGGCGCCGTCCTCGATATCCACGCGCTTGAGGGTGCGCTGCGCCGGGTTCATCGTTGTCTCCCACAGCTGCTGGACATCCATCTCACCGAGTCCCTTGAAGCGCTGCAGCGTGAAATTTTTGTGCGTCTTCCGGTATTTTTCCAGCGACGCGTCGTCGTACAGGTAAACCTGCTCCCCCCGCGCCGGGATCGCCTTGTAAAGCGGAGGCATAGCGATATAGACATGGCCTTCCTGGATCAGTTCCGGCATGAAGCGGTAAAAGAATGTCATCAGAAGGGTGCTGATGTGCGCGCCGTCCACATCAGCGTCGGCCATGATGATGATTTTGTCATAGCGGAGTTTGGTGATATCAAAGTTATTTCCGTATCCTTCCGAGAACCCGCAGCCGAACGCGCTGATCATGGACCGGATCTCCGCGTTGGCCAGGACGCGGTTCATCGAGGCCTTTTCGACGTTGAGGATTTTTCCGCGGATCGGCAGAATAGCCTGGCAGCGTCGGTCGCGCGCCATTTTCGCGGATCCGCCCGCGGAATCCCCCTCGACGATAAAGATCTCGCATTCCGCCGGATTGCGGCTTTCGCAGTTGGCGAGCTTCCCGTTTCCGTCGAACGAGAATTTCGGGGCCGAGAGCAGATTGGACTTGGCCTTCTCTTCCGCCCTGCGGATTTTTGCGGACTTTTCCGCGCATCCGATGATTGCCTTCAGCGTCTCCAGGTTCCGGTCGAAATACAGCTCGAGCTGTTCCCCGGTGACCGCCGCAACCGCGCGGGCGGCGTCGGCGCTGCCGAGCTTGGTCTTGGTCTGGCCTTCAAACAGGGGATCCGGGTGCCGGATAGAGATGATCGCTGTCATTCCGCAGCGCGTGTCCGGGCCGGTGAATTTTGCGTCGTCCTTGAGGATTCCCAGGTTTTTCGCGTACTGGTTGATTTCCTGGGTGAATCGGGTTTTGAAGCCGGTGAGGTGCGTCCCGCCGTCCGCGTTGAAAATGTTGTTGCAGTAGCCAAGGACTTTCTCCTCGAAAGCGTCCACGAACTGAAACGCGCACTCGACCTCGATTCCCTCGGAGGTCCCGTGAAAGCTGATCACGTCGTGGACCGGCGTCTGGCCGCGGTTGAGCTCCCGGATATACGCCGTGATGCCTTCCTTTTCCAGAAAGACGGTATTCTCTTCCTCGCCCTTCCGGTTGTTGATGAAATTGATTTCCAGCCCCGGATTGAGATAAGCCGTCTCGTGCAGCCGGCTGCAGACGGACTGGGCGCTGCAGCGCGTCTTCTCGAAGATATCCGGATCCGGTTTGAAAGTGATGGAAGTCCCGGTTTCCTTTGTCCGGGACGTTTTGGGGAGAAGTCCTTTCTCAAGCTCCACGGCGGGTTTTCCCCGCTGGTAGCTGTCGTGCCATACCCAGCCGTCGCGGCAGATATCCACATCCATGTACTCCGAGAGCGCGTTGACGACGGAAGAACCGACGCCGTGCAGGCCGCCGGCCGTTTTGTACGCCTTATTGTCGAATTTTCCGCCCGCGTGGAGTGTCGTCAGGATGACCCGCTCCGCCGATACGCCCAGCTTGTGCAGATCTACCGGGATGCCGCGGCCGTTGTCCTGCACCGTGACCGAATCGTCGTCATCCAGGATAACCGTGATCCGGCTGCAGAAACCTCCCAGATGCTCATCCACGGAGTTGTCGACGATCTCATAGACCAGATGGTTGACGCCGGATACGCCGACGCTTCCGATATACATTCCGGGACGCCTTCTGACAGCCTCCAGCCCTTCCAGGACGGTGATGCTTTTCGCGTTGTACTGCTGTTCTTCTACTTTATTAGCCATGAAATTCCTCAGATTTCTTCAGAGATCGGCAGGACTGAATCCGAAGCCGGATTTCCCGGCCCCGCCAGGCCGCCTGCGGCCGGCCTGACTAAGAAAAAAGCTGCTATGTCACCATAGCAGCTTCACTGAATAGCTTGTAGCGGAATCGAACCGCTGTTTTCGCCGTGAGAGGGCGACGTCTTAGCCCCTTGACCAACAAGCCCTTACGATATACGATCGGCACTCCGTGCCAAATCGAGGCGACAAGATTTGAACTTGCGGCCTCTGCGTCCCGAACGCAGCGCTCTACCAAGCTGAGCCACGCCTCGATGGTAGCTTGTAGCGGAATCGAACCGCTGTTTTCGCCGTGAGAGGGCGACGTCTTAGCCTCTTGACCAACAAGCCTCAGCCACGAGCAATATAATATCACCGGCGTCCGGAAGTGTCAAGCGGTTTTTGGAATATTTTTTCAGAATTGTTTTTTAATTTTCCATCTCCCGCAGCATACGGAAATAAGCCATTTTTTGAATTGCTGAAGCCTGCGGTGGCGATTTTCCCCGAAAAAGCCGCTAATTGTATCTGAATTTCACCGGTTCTCCCGCGCTGTGCGGGACCAGTCAGCGCACCTCAATCATGCAGCCGCCGATCCCTCTTTTCGGCCCCATCGCCCGGTAGGAATAGAAAAGTCCCGGGTTGCACTTTGTGCAGAGGTTGGTCACGGTGATGTTCTCCCTGGGCACGCCGGCCTCGGTAAGCACGATACGTCCGCCGCCCAGAGATCCGCCTGAAGCCGGTCTCCTTTTCCGGGAAACAGGATTTCCCCGGCCCTTTCCGCAAAAGCCGCACGGAACCGGTCCGCAACCTCCGGGCCGATTTCGTAGCAGTCCCGGCAGATGCTCGGGGCAACCGCGCACACAAGATCTTCCGGCTTTGTCCCGAATTCCCGGTTCATGGCAAGAACCATCTCTCTTCCCATCCGTCCTACCAGGCCGCGCCAGCCAGAATGGGCCGCCCCGACCGCCCGGTGAACCGGGTCCGCGAAAAGCGTCACGACACAGTCCGCGGAAAACGCGAAAACCGGCAGCCCGGGGCAGTCCGTGATCAGGCCGTCGATATTGTCGTAGTCTCTCTCCCTCAGCAGTCCCTTGCCCGCGTCTTCCTCCGCGGCGCGCCGGATATTGACCGTATGCGTCTGTTTCGTCAGGACGCTCCGGGTCCAGTCAAAACCTACGGCATCCCCCAGCCGCCGGTAATTCTCCCGGACAGCCTCGTCAGGGTCGCCTTTTCCCGGCCCAAGATTCAGGGAAGCGAAACAGCCGCCGCTGACGCCTCCCAGTCTGGTCGTGAAGCAATGGCATAGCCAGTCCATCCCGGCAAGGGATGCGAACTGTCCGAACACCACGCCTTTTTTCGTCTCCAGCCAGCTTTCTTCCGGACCCCCGCCAAACCGCGAATAACGGATTTCCGGCAGGTTTTCTCCGCACCCTGGGGCGGCATCCGCCCGCTTTCCGCGGCAGTCTCCGCCAAAGCCGCCGCGCCGCATGTCTTCATCCAATTTACAATCCTCCAAAAGCGTTGCGGATGAGCCAGAACTGATCATCCGTCAGCCCGACAACGTCGAACCGGCATTTCACGCCCGGCGCCAGCCGGTGCGCGGCGAGCCAGGCCGCGGCAGCCCGGTACAGGTGCTTCTGTTTGGCGGCCGTGACCGCCTCCTGCGGATATCCGCCGCGCAGATCTTTCCGGTACTTTACTTCGACAAAGCACAGGACGTCCCCGTCCATCGCGACAATATCCAGTTCGCCGCCCCGGCAGCAGAAATTTCTGTCCAGGATCCGGTAGCCTTTCTGCTCAAGAACCTCAGCAGCCTTCTCTTCGTAAAAACTGCCCTTTCTTCTCGTACTCTCCGCTCCGGAACCCGGGGAGGCTCCGCCGCCTCCCGCGCGGTTCTGCCGCTCATCTTTCATTCCGGGTCTTTTCCTCCGGTGAAATGGCCGGTGAAACTGCGCCGGTGAATCGGGCAGAGGCCGTATTTCTCAATGGCCCGGATATGAGCCGCCGTTCCGTACCCCTTGTTCACCGCAAAGCCGTATTCCGGGTACAGCCGGTCGTATTCGCGCATCATCCGGTCCCTGGTCACCTTGGCGACGATGCTGGCCGCCGCGATAGAGTAGCATTTCGCGTCGCCCCTGATGATTGAGATCTGCTTTGCCGGTATCCCCGGAATTACCACCGCGTCATTCAGCGTCAGGGACGGCTGCGGCGAAAGTTTCGCGAAAGCTTCCCGCATAGCCTGATAATCGGCCTGCAGGATATTGATTTCGTCGATCACCTTCTCCGGCACGACGCCGACGCCGACGCTCACCGCGTTCTGTACGATCACATCATACAGCTCTTCCCTGCGTTTTTCCGGGACTTTTTTGGAGTCGTTGACCCGGATATCGCAGAAATCTTCCGGCAGGATGACTGCCGCCGCGACGACCGGCCCGGCGAGGGGTCCCCGCCCGGCTTCGTCAATCCCGCAGAAAACAGCGCCTTCCGCAATTCCGCGCTCATAGGCAATCATTCCTTCCGCCCGTTGCCGTTCCGCCTGTTCCCTCTCCTGTCTGGTCACTGTCCCGCCTCCGCTTCCGCCTCTTCAGGTCTTTCCAGGGAAATCTTTCCAAGCCTTCCCGACCGGAAATCCGTCAGCAGAAATCCGGACGCCCTTCTGTAGTCTGTCACCCCGTTTCTGACGCACCCTCTGCTCCTGGCTATACGCCCGAGAAATTCCAGGCATACGGCCGTGTCTTCCTTCGCCCCGGCGGGAAGCGCCCTTGCCGCGGAGTCATCCCGCGCCTCCTGCTCGGAAAAGCCGTACCGTTCCCCGACGAGACCTGGATACCACCTTGCGCAGATGGACAGAAGTTCCATGGCGGGATCTGAAAGATCCAGGATTTCATCGCGCACGGAGCCTGTGACCGCCAGATGAAGACCCGTCTTCGGATTTTCGAATCTGGGCCACAGCAGGCCCGGCGTATCGAGCAGGCTGATCCCGTCCGCCCGGATCCACTGGTTCGACTTCGTGATCCCGGGCCTGTCGCCGGTTTTCGCGGACGCCCTTCCGGCGAGCGTGTTGATCAGGGTCGATTTTCCGACGTTCGGGATCCCTGCGATCAGCGCGCGGATTTCCGTTTTCTGAATGCCGCGCCGGCGGTCCGCCTCAAACTTTCTGCTGCAGGCTTCCCTGGCCAGCGCCAGCACCTTTTTGCGGAGCGAGGGATCCCTGGCGTCGGCCGGAAGCGCCGGAATTCCCTGACGTGAAAAATAACGGGCCCACGCGGCTGTCACCTCCGCGTCCGCGAGGTCCGCTTTGGTCATCACCAGAATGTGCGCCTTGTTCCGCGCCGTCCGGTCGATATCCGGGTTTCTCCCGGACAACGGCGTCCGGGAATCGGTCAGTTCGATAATCAGGTCGACGCCGGCGGCCTCCGCCTCAATCGACTTTCTCGCTTTGGCCATATGGCCCGGATACCACTGAATTTCCATACTTTCACTCCTAACGGCGGATTTTCTGCCGGGATAGCCGGCCTTCCCTCACGGAACCAGCCAGCTGAAACCCGGAAGACCGGACCATTCGACAGAAAGCCACGCCAGGCCTTCCAGCTCCCCGCCAGATACGTTTCCCGGCGATGCCGAACGGCTGTCCTGGCTCCGGGAGGGATTGTCGCCGATCACAAAGAATTCGTCATCTCCCAGGGTCACTCCGCTGCCTCCGGCACGCCCCGCGACGTTGACCGTTCCGACATAGTCGGACATGCCTTCCGGCTCCTCCCCGTCGATCAGGATTTCTCCCGTGTCCGATATCGTCACCGTCTCGCCCGGAAGGCCGATAATGCGCTTGACCGAGACTGTTCCGCTCTCGTCCCTGAACATCGCGATATCATATCTCTCCGGGTTTCTGAACAGGTAAACAAGCCTGTTCACAAACACCGTGCTTCCCGCCTGAACCGCGGGCTCCATGGAAGATCCGCTGACGGGTACCCTCCAGAAACAATACAGAATGATGAACAGCGCGGCGGCTACCGCGGCCGCTAGTTTCGCCAGAAAAAGCAGAAATCCCATGGCGGGGTTCATCCTGGTTTTCTTCTGGCGCCTGACTTCAGCCATTTTCAACCCTCCGGGCATGAAATGCCGCCGGTTCCTTCCGCAGCCGGGACCCGGCCGCTGACGCGGGTTTTCTGCCGTGTCCGCTCAGCCGGTTCCGCCCGCATCCGGAACCCGTGGCCGAAACAGCCTTTCAAAAAAGAGGCAGCTACAATCTTTCATTGTATCTGCCTCTTCCTCTGGCTGTAATCCGAATCTGCGCGTCACGCGCAGTGCCTTGCCTGATAGACCGCGGCATTCAGGCCGCGGCTGCCTGTCCGGGAATTCTTCCCGCGGACGGTCAGATAACCTCCCTGACCTTCGCCTTCTTGCCGGATCTGTCCTTCAGGTAGTTCAGCTTTGCCCTTCTGACCTTGCCCTTGCGGACGACCTCAACATCCACAACGATCGGGGAATGAAGCGGCCACGTCTTCTCCACGTAAACGCCGTTGGAATTTTTCCTGACGGTGAAAGTCTCGCGGATGCCGCCGTTCTGTCTCTTCGTCACAACGCCCTCGAAGACCTGGATTCTCTCTTTCTCGCCTTCCTTGATCTTCGCGGACACCCTCACGGTATCGCCGACGTTGAACTGCGGAACATTCTCCTTTAACTGAGCCTGTTCGATCTTTTCGATAATGGTAGCCATGTTTTCCTCCTGAGAATTTTCGGATGTTCATACCGGGACCTTCCCGCAGCGGACCATCCCGCAATATTTTTCATCCGCAGCTTCTCCTGCCGCAGACTGCATTATCATAGCACTCTCCCGCGTTCCGCGCAAGCATTATTTTCACTGAATACCGCGCGCCTCCTCCGGCTGCGCTGTCCGGCCGCCTCGCAGACCGCCGCGCGCACAGATTGAACGGCCCGTCCGGGCTGTCCTCTCTCCGGACAAAGATCAGTTGCTGCTGTAGTTCGGGGCTTCTTTGGTGATCTGGATATCGTGCGGATGGCTCTCGCGCAGGCCCGCGGACGTAATCCTGATAAACTTCGCCGTATTGTGAAGGGTTTCGATGTCAGGCGCTCCGCAGTAGCCCATACCGGAGCGGATACCGCCGACAAGCTGGAAAACGGTATCCTCGACGGTCCCGCGGTACGGAACGCGTCCCTCGACGCCTTCCGGGACAAGTTTCTTGGCGTCCTCCTGGAAATAGCGGTCCTTCGAACCGTTCTCCATGGCGGCAATCGAACCCATGCCGCGGTAAACTTTGTATTTTCTGCCCTGATAAATTTCAAATTCACCGGGCGCCTCGTCGCATCCCGCGAACAGGCTTCCCATCATGCAAACGTTCGCGCCTGCGGCCAGGGCTTTGGTCATGTCTCCGGAATATTTGATTCCGCCGTCCGCGATAATCGGGACGTCCGTATTCTTTGCCGCCTCGTAGCAGTCCATCACCGCGGAGATCTGGGGGACGCCGATCCCGGCGATGATGCGGGTCGTGCAGATGGAGCCCGGACCGATGCCGACCTTCACGGCATCCGCGCCGGCGTCGATCAGGCACTTCACAGCCTCGCCGGTAGCCACATTCCCGACGATGACCTGAAGATCCGGGAACGAGCTCTTGATTTCCCTGAGCGTGCGGATGATATTTTTCGAATGGCCGTGGGCGGAATCGATGACGATGCAGTCGATGTGTGCTTTCACGAGCGCGTCCACTCTCTCGAGCACGTTTTTGGTGACGCCGACGGCCGCCCCGCACAGGAGGCGCCCCTTGGCGTCCTTCGCTGAATTCGGGTACTTGATCTGTTTTTCAATATCCTTGATGGTGATCAGGCCGCAGAGATTGTAGTCGTCGTCGACGATCGGCAGTTTCTCGACCTTGGCTTTCGCCAGGATCTGCTTGGCCTCCTCGATCGTCGTTCCGACTTTGGCGGTGACCAGGTTCCTGGATGTCATCACCTCGCCGATCTTCTTCGTCATATCCGTCTCGAACTTGAGATCCCGGTTGGTGATGATGCCGACCAGCTTTTTCCCTCGGGTGATCGGGACGCCGGAGATGCGGTATTTTGCGCAGAGATCCAGCGCGTCGCCGATCGTGTGGTCGGGGGAAAGATAAATCGGATCGATGATAACTCCGAACTCGGAACGCTTTACCATGTCAACTTCCTGGGCCTGAGCCTCGATGGACATGTTTTTGTGGATGATCCCGATACCGCCCTGCCTGGCCATGGCGATTGCCATGCGGTGCTCTGTCACGGTATCCATTCCGGCACTCATCATCGGGATATTGAGTTCGATGGTCCTGGTCAGCCTCGTCTTCAGCGAAATCATGTTCGGGGTGACTTCTGAATACTGGGGTACAAGCAGTACGTCGTCAAATGTGATTCCCTCTCCGATAATCTGAGCCATAGTTCCCTTTCTGCCTGATCGGCGTTCGATGATCTGAATCCGGCCCCGCCGGAACGCAGACGGACTTACACCGGAACTTCTGAGCGCAAAGCAGATGTTTCGGACGCCGTGGCCTGCATCTGAATATGCAGAAAAGCATTCAGTAGTCCGCTGAATGCTTTCCGTTTAAAATGTGTCAGCCGCTGATGCGGTTTGATTCTGCCGTTTCCCTCAGGAAAACCTTGTGAGGGGCGGCCTGCTTCATGCACTTCAAGATGTGCTCGTTCGGTTCGAAATAAACGACCTGCTGCCCGCCTTTGCTGTAGATGATCGCGTACTTGTTCATGTCGTTTTTCTTATCGGCCGAAGTATAGTCGACGGGTTTCACCGTCGGGTTGTTTTTGATGAAATCCAGGTCATGGGAGCCGAAAGGCACGACCTTTTCCACGTCGCTCATGGAGATGGTCGTCATTCTCTTTCTGCTGCTCTGGGAAAGGATGCGGTCGATGGAGAGCTCATTGGTGACGAAAATGTACTCATACTCAACCTTGAATCTCATCCTGATGAAATAAAACGCAATGATGACCAGCACGAAAGCGATGAAGCCGAACTGATTGGTCATGGTGAAAATCAGGCTGGCGAACAGGGCGAAAATGAATAAAACCCAGGCGAGAGGCACCCACGCGGGCGTTTTTCTCTTGACCAGCCATTCAGCGTAAATATCCTGATTCATTTCTGCCTCCGAAAAGATTGATTGAATTTAAGTTATGATATCACACCTTCCCCGAAATGAAAAGCTTTTTTTCAGGATTCATGCGCCGCCGGGAACTATCGGGTGGAAGGGAATGTTTCGTCTCCCTGTCCTTCTCTCACCGCCGTTCGAACCAAAAAAGGCTCCCCGTTTTCACGGGGAGCCCTGCAGTCACGCCTGATGCTTCAGGCCGTCAGTTACATCATTTCCGGATTCGAGGCTGCCGCCGCCGGAGCCGGTTCTTTGATATCGGCGACAACGGATTCGGTGGTCAGCAGAGTGGACGCGACACTGTTCGCGTTCTCCAGCGCGGTTCTGGTAACCTTGGTCGGATCCAGGATTCCCGCCTCTACCATGTCGACATATTTCTCGTTGTAAGCGTCAAAGCCGACGCCTTCCTTGGAGTCGCGCACCTGGTTGACGATGACAGCGCCCTGAAGTCCTGCGTTCTCAGCGATCAGGTACAGCGGGGACTCGAGAGCCTTCGCGACAATGTTCGCGCCGGTCTTCTCGTCGCCGCTCAGGGTCTCGGCGAGTTCGGCAACCTTCTTGGAAGCTGCGATATAAGCTGTTCCGCCGCCCGGGACAATGCCTTCCTCAACAGCCGCTCTGGTCGCGTTCAGGGCATCCTCCATGCGGAGCTTTGCCTCTTTCATCTCAGTCTCGGTTGCGGCGCCGACACGGATAACCGCTACGCCGCCGGCCAGCTTGGCCAGTCTCTCCTGCAGCTTCTCTCTGTCGAAATCAGAGGTGGTGTCAGCGATCTGCTTCTTGATCTGCTCAACTCTCGCCTTGATCTCCGAGGACTTGCCGCCGCCGTCGACGATGGTGGTGTTGTCCTTGTTCACCTTGACGGATTTAGCGCGGCCGAGCATTTCAATCTTGGTATCCTTGAGCTCATAGCCGAGATCGGAAGAAATCACAGTGCCGCCGGTAAGGATCGCGAGATCCTGCAGCATATCCTTTCTTCTGTCGCCGTAGCCGGGAGCCTTGACGCCGACAACCTTGAAAGTTCCTCTGAGCTTGTTGACGATGAGGGTCGTAAGAGCCTCGCCCTCGATATCGTCGGCAACGATCAGAAGGCTCGCGCCGGACTGGACGATCTGCTCGAGAAGCGGCAGGATATCCTGAATGTTGGAAATCTTCTTGTCGGTGATCAGGATGTACGGATTGTCGAGGTCCGCCTCCATCTTCTCGCTGTCAGTCACCATGTAGGAGCTGATATATCCTCTGTCGAACTGCATTCCTTCGACAAGATCCAGCTCGGTCTTCATGGTCTTGGACTCCTCAACCGTGATAACGCCGTCCTTGGAAACCTTCTCCATGGCGTCAGCGACCATCTCGCCTACCTCATCGTCGGAAGAAGAAATGGCAGCGACTCTCGCCATCTGCTCCTTGCTGGAAATCGGCTGGCTCATTCTCTTGATCTCTTCGACAGCGGCTTCGGTAGCCTTCTTCATGCCCTTTCTCAGGACAATCGGGTTAGCGCCGGCGGCCAGGTTGCGGATTCCTTCGTGAACCATCGCCTGGGTCAGGACGGTTGCGGTTGTGGTGCCGTCGCCGGCGACGTCATTCGTCTTGGTGGCGACTTCCTTCACCAGCTGAGCGCCCATATTTTCAAACGGATCCTTGAGCTCGATCTCCTTCGCGATGGTAACGCCGTCGTTGGTGATCAGCGGGGTTCCGTAACTCTTGTCAAGAACAACGTTTCTTCCCTTCGGTCCGAGGGTAACGCGAACGGTATTTGCAAGTTTGTCAACACCGGTCTCGAGAGCTTCTCTTGCCTCTGCGCCGAACTTAATGTCCTTTGCCATAATTTTTTATCCTCCGTAAGATTGTGTTCCTGCTCCCGCGTTCCGGGAGCCTTTACCGGAATTCCGGGATGACTTTTTCCGGAATTCCCGTCCTTTATGCCTGCCGCGCTTTATCCGGACGTCAGTCCCGCCGGAGATCCGGGCAGGCGCTGTTTATCTGATGAATCAGTCCTCAACAACCGCGAGAATGTCGCTCTGCTTTACAATGATGTACTCGACGTCATTCTGCTTTACGGTTGTTCCGGCGTACTTGGAGTAGATAACCTTCTGGCCGACGGAAACCTCCATCTTTACTTCCTTGCCGTCAACCATCCCGCCCGGTCCTACAGCGATGACTTCAGCGGCCTGCGGTCTTTCCTTGTCATTTCCCGGAAGAACAATTCCGGACTTCGTCGTCTTTTCTGCTTCTTCAGGTTTTAAAACTACGCGATCTCCAAGTGGTACTAACTTCATTTCATTGCCTCCCGAAAATAAAATCATTGAATCGTTTAGTAGCACTCATTAAGATTGAGTGCTAATCACGATAGCCTTATATTACGTTTTTCAGTGGCGAAAAGCAAGTCTGCTGAAGGCCGAATATTGTTTATTTTCTTTTATTTTCGCCTGTTATCTTCTTTATTCTTTTGTTATCTCATTATTCAGAAAGTTTTGGAAAAGTCAGGAACTTTCTCCCCGTTCCCGGTTCCCGGGAGGCTTCGCCGCGGGATTCCCAAAAAGGATCGCGGGCAGCTGCCCTGTCGGTCCGGCGGCCATATCCCGGGCGGCAGATCTCCGGCGGCTGTCTTCGGGGCCGCCGTGTTTTCCGCAATATTTACCTTTCTCTGACCTGATCTTGACGCGATAAAGTTTCCCTTTGCATTTTAGTCCGGTTGTATTATAATAAGGTGGTCTGATTTTAGTGTCAGTCGGCAGAATTCAACAGATCATCAGTCAGATATTCGAATGATAAAGCCTGAACAAACGAAAGGAGTTTCCGATGGGAAAATTTCTGAAAAATGTCGCCAAGTTTACGGTCGGCGTGGCTGCGGTTACTCTCTGCGCTGCCGGAGCCTATTACGTGTATAAGAAAGTAAAGGGAAACGGCGGGAAAGAAGACGGCGATAAGGATCCCGACGAAGAATCCGGCGACCTCGACAGCTTTGACGATTCCGCTGCCGATGATGACGACGACGTAGAGGAAGAAGCGCCGAAGGCCGATTCTGTGAACAGGAAATATGTAAACATCGTTCTCGACTGGGACCAGAAATCCAAAAAGGATTCCGGCAAAAAGGCCGGCGAAAGCGGCGCCGCGGAAAATGCGGCGGATGAAGCCGCGGAAAGCGGGGACGCACCGGACGAAGAACCGGTTTCTGAAGAAAACCCCGATGCTTCCGCTTCACCGGAAGCGGATGCGGCGGACGCCGCGGACTCTGCGGAGGATGACGGCGCCGGAGAGGACAATGCCGGCGAAGAGACTGACAGCGAAGACAGCGCGGATTCTGAAAACAGCGGTTCTTCCGATGAAGAAGAGCTGAAATCTTCCGTCACCGAGCTTCAGGACTGATCCGGGCGTCTCCGTGCGGGGATCTGCCGGCGCGTCATGAATAGAAATCACGCATCGCAAAGCGCACCCGCGAAAAAGGGCTGTGGGAAAATCCCGCAGCCCTTTATTTCTGTCCCGGCGTTCTTTCCGCCCCGCTTCTGTGCACACCCGGCGCAATTTCATCCTCAATGATTCCGTCTGTCGGGATCCGGCGGGGAAGTCAGAGACAGCCGCCCTTCACTGATCCGTTTTTTTCTTTTCGACGCCCAGCACTTCACCGCTGTCCGGATCCACTCTCAGAAGTCCGTTGGTCTTCACTACGGCCCTGGCCAGCACATCCCTGGAATTTTTCCACGGTTCATTGACATTCCGGTAATCGTATTTGTCGATAAACCAGGAAAGCTCGTCCTCGATCCGCTCCATATTCCTGCGGTACAGCTCACAGGTCTCCTGCCGGAATTCCGCGTACTCCGCGGCGGAAAGGCGCTTCTGTCCCTCTCTCAGCACCATCGGCAGGTGCTCGTTGCAGAGGCCGCGGCAGTTCCGGTATTTCTCTCGGAATCCTTCGTCCTTTTTCCACATTTCGACCAGCGTGAACAGATACCACTTGAACGTCATCTGAATATGATCGCACACGAAACAGGTGCTGTTCACGCCGTCCAGGTACGTCAGCAGCGGATCCGCATCGTCCTCTTTTTTCCGGAAAACCCCGCTCTGCTTTTTCACCGGAGCCTTCATCAGCTTTGCCGTATCGCGGTTCGTCTTTTTGATGTGGGTGTGAAGCATCAGCGCGAGGCCGAGTTTGTTCCCGTTCTGCTCCATCATTTTCATGTGATGGCTGCAGAAACCCAGTTTGTCTGTCTCCGCGCGGATATAGTCTTCCATATAGCTGGAACCCATCGTGAAATCGATGGCCTTCTGCTCCAGCGTCCGGTACATATAGCACACAGGGCACTCCGCGTCAGCGTTGAACGCGTCGTTGACCGGTATGGTGTGGAGTTCTTCTTTCATCGGTGTCTCCTCTCTCTCGGGAGATGATCCGGGAAGCCCGTAAAGCAAAACAATACTGAATACCGCGGCAGCCTGTCAGGAATCTCCCCTGACCCGCACGCCCTGACCCGGCGGCCGTTTCGGATCACCGGCCCGGCACCTCTCTTTGCGGGGGAAATACCCGGCCGCCTTCGCATTACTGGTTTTTCGGCAGTTTAAAGCTGGATTTGAGCGAAACGACCCGGTTGAAGACCGGCTCGCCCGGCTTTGAATCCTTGCTGTCGGCACAGAAATATCCGTTGCGGACAAACTGGAAGCTTTCGCCGGATTTCGCGTCCTTCAGCATCGGTTCCACTTTGCAGTGCTCAAGGACGGTGAGGGAATTCGGGTTGAAATTGACGGTCCCGTCAGCGTTCAGTTTCCCCTTCTCCTCGTCGACGAGGTTCTCGTAGAGCCTCACGGTCACGTCCGCCGCGGTGGGCGCGGCTACCCAGTGGATGGTTCCCTTCACTTTGCGGCCGTCCGGGGCGTTGCCTCCCCTGGTCTGCGGGTCGTACTCCGCGTGGATGACCGTGACATTGCCGTTTTCATCCTTCTCACAGCCTGTGCACCTGATAAAGTAGGCGTTCATCAGCCGCACCTCGTTGCCCGGGAACATGCGGAAATACTTTTTCGGCGGATTCTCCATGAAATCTTCCGCCTCGATGTAAAGCTCCCTCGAGAACGGCACCTGGCGGGTGCCGAGCTCCGGATTCTCCGGATTGTTGACCGCTTCCAGGTATTCGACCTGCCCCTCCGGATAATTGTCGATCACCAGTTTCACCGGATGCAGAACGGCCATCACCCGGGATCTCTTCAGCTTGAGGTCCTCGCGGATACAGTACTCCAGAAGCGCGTAGTCGACGGAAGAGTTGGCCTTGGATACGCCGACCAGCTCGACGAATTTTCTGATGGATTCCGGTGTGAAACCTCTGCGGCGCAACGCGCTGATCGTCACGAGCCGCGGGTCGTCCCACCCGTCCACAATGCCTTTTTCAACCAGCTGCTTGATATAGCGCTTTCCCGTGATGACGTTGGTCAGGTACAGCTTCGCGAACTCAATCTGCCTCGGCGGCTGCTCAAAGCCGCATTCCCTCACAACCCAGTTGTAAAGCGGGCGGTGATCCTCGAACTCCAGCGTGCAGATCGAGTGGGTGACATGCTCAATGCCGTCCTCGATCGGGTGCGCGAAATCGTACATCGGGTAGATGCACCACTGATCCCCGGTTCTCTGATGGGACAGATGCGCCACGCGGTAGATGACCGGGTCGCGCATGTTCATGTTCGGGGAAGCCATGTCGATTTTTGCCCGGAGAACGCGGGAACCGTCGGGGCACTTCCCTTCCTTCATCTCCTCAAACAGGCGCAGGTTCTCCTCCACCGAACGGTTGCGGTAGGGGCTCTCCTTTCCCGGCTCGGTGAGTGTTCCCCGGTACTCGCGGATCTGTTCCGCGGTCAGGTCGCACACAAAGGCCTTTCCCTTTTTGATCAGCAGAACGGCGTACTCGTACATCTGCTGGAAATAATCCGAGGCGAAATACAGGCGGTCCTCAAAGTCGGCGCCGAGCCACTTTACGTCCGCGATTATGGAGTCGACGAACTCGCTCTTCTCCTTGGTCGGGTTGGTATCGTCAAAGCGGAGGTTGAACTTGCCGCCGTACTCCTGGGCCAGGCCGTAATTGAGCAGGATGGACTTGGCGTGCCCGATGTGAAGATAACCGTTCGGCTCCGGCGGAAAACGGGTCTGGACATGATCGTAGACGCCTTCCGCCAGATCCTGGTCAATGGCCTCTTCGATGAAGTTTTTCGATCTCACGGGTTCCTCAGTGGCAGCTGCCGCGGTGACTGTCTTCTCGTTTTCCATAATGCTAATCCTCCCTGAAACCGTGCCTGTCGCACGGAATGCCGCCTCTCGGCCTTTGCTGTCGTCTCCGGACTGCCCCCGGCAGGATTTCCGGATGCGAAAAACGGAGAGCTGAAAACTCAGCTCTCCGTTCTGAAAGCTGACAACCAGATTCGAACTGGTGACCTCCTCATTACCAATGAGGTGCGCTACCATCTGTGCCATGTCAGCTGATTGACTTCCGTCAACAAACTGTATCATACCTCTGGCGCGCATTCTTGTCAACCGGTTTTTTGCCTTCCGCGGTTAAAACTATTTTCTGAATTTTCGTATTTTGTCAGATAATTCCAGTTACTTCATGAACCGGCGCTGACGTACGATCTCGAACGAAAGGACGCCGCAGGCTACCGAAGCGTTGAGGGAATCGATATCTCCCCTCATCGGGATCGCCGCGGTCATATCGCAGTGTTCCCTCACCAGCCTGGAAACACCGCTTCCCTCATTGCCGATCACAAGGCCGATCGGCCCTTTCAGGTTGAGGTCGTACATGACGGTTCCGTCCATGTCCGCGCAGACAAACCACAGGCCGCGCTTTTTCAGGTTTTCCATGGTGTCCGTGAGATTGGTCACCCGGGCGACCGGCGTGTAATTCACGGCTCCGGCGGAGGCGCGGGCTACTGCACCTGTCAGCCCGGCGGCGCGGTTTTTCGGGATGATCACGCCGTGCGCCCCGGCGAGATTCGCGGTTCTGATGACCGCCCCGAGATTGTGCGGGTCTTCAATCCCGTCGAGCAGAATTAGAAAAGGGTCTTCCCGTTTCTTTTCCGCTGCCGCCAGAATATCTTCGACACTGGCGTATTCGACGGCCGCCGTGACGGCGATGACCCCCTGGTGCTTTCCGGTCTGCGACATTTCGTCCAGCCGGGTCTTCGTCACGAACTTAACCGTTGTCCCGCGCTTCTTTGCCTCGCGCAGAATGGTGCTGATCGGCCCGTCGCGCAGTCCGTCCTGAATATAAAGCCTGTCAACCTCCCGCCCTGAGCGGAACGTCTCGATGACCTCATTGCGGCCTTCAACTTTGGATTCCTGGTATTCCATCTTCTGCTGTTCCCGGCGGCCGCCGCGCGGCCGCCTTTCCTCTGTTTTGGATTTTTACTGTTCTGCGGTATCCGTCCGCGTATCTGTTTCTTCCGCGGATGCCGCTGGCCCGGACGCGTCCCCTGCCTGAGACCGCTGCTCCTCCCCCGGAGAGAGGATTCCTGACCGGTCAAGCCCTGCCTTCAGCAGCTCCGCCAGGCGCCTGTTGCGGCCTTTCAGGTACAGCCAGCCGCAGAGGGCTTCCAGCGCGGTGGCGTGCCGGTAGTCGCTCATGGTCGCGTTTTTTGCCATCGTATACGACTTTGCGTTGCGTCCCCGCCGCATGACGGCGCGCTCCTCCGGCGTGAGGAGCGGGTCGATGGACCGAAGAACAGCCGCCTGTGCGCCTGCCTTCACGACCTGTGAGGCGGAACGGTGCAGCCGGTTTACGGGTTCGCGGTGCCGTTCCGCCAGAATGGACCGCACTGCCAGTTCATAGACAGCGTCGCCGATCCAGGCCAGAACGAGCGGCGAAAAAGACGATAACTCCTTTGGCTGCAGGGAAAAAGCCGCGCTGATCTCCGCCTCAAAGTTCTCCGGCAGCGGGCCTGTTTCGGTCCCGGCCGCAGCTCCGGCGGCTTCCCTTCCTCCGTCGGCGCGGTTCAGATTTTTCTCAGACCTGTCCGGAACTCCGCCCGCCCCGCCGGGGATGCCGCCCGATGGGTCCGGACCCGTTTCCGCAGTCAGGTTTTCGGCTGTCCTGTCCGGGCTGCCGCCCGTTACGTTCCGGTTCAGGCTCTCGTCCATTCCACGCCCTGCCTGGTATCCTTGAGGATAATTCCGCGGTCTGCAAGTTCTTTTCGGATTTCGTCGGCGCGGGCGAAATTCTTTGCCTTCCGGGCCGCCTGTCTCTCGGCGATCAGCGCCTCGATCTCCGAATCCAGGATTTCCTCCCTGCGGACGACTCTGATGCCCAGTACCGTGTCCGAAAGCTTCTGGAGAAGACTGAAGAGACCCTTCGCGAACTCTCCCGAGACCTGATCGCCCGCCGTCGCCGAATTCGAGAAGCGCACGAGCTCAAAAACCGCGGAGATCGCGTCCGCCGTGTTGAAATCGTCGTTCATCGCGTTCTCGAACTGAATCCGGTACGCGTCCGCCTGCTTCAGTTTCTCCTTCTCGTCCTCCGTGAGCGTTCCAGGAGCAGCGGAAAGCTTCTGAAGCCTTGTCCCGCAGGTCACAATGCGGTCAAGGCCGTTCTTCGCGCTCTCCATCAGATCGTCGCTGAAGTTGAGCGGGCTCCGGTACTGCGCGCTGAGCATGAAGAAGCGGAGTACCTGGAGATCGTATTTCTGAGAGATATCCCGCACGGTGAAGAAGTTGCCGAGGGATTTGGACATCTTGGTTCCGTTGATATTCAGGAAAGCGTTGTGCATCCAGTAGCGGGCGAATTCCTTTCCGCTGCAGGCCTCGCTCTGCGCGATCTCATTCTCGTGGTGCGGGAAAATCAGGTCCTCGCCGCCGGCGTGGATATCGATCTGCTCCCCGAGATATTTGCGCGACATCACGGAGCACTCGATATGCCAGCCCGGCCGGCCTTCGCTCCACGGGGACTCCCAGAACGGCTCTCCCTCTTTTTTCGGCTTCCAGAGGACGAAATCCAGGGGATCCTCTTTCTCGTCCTCGCCGCTGACTTTCAGCTCGCGGAGGCCGGAGCGCATGTGATCCAGGTCCTTGTGGGAAAGCTTTCCGTACTGTTCAAACCTGCGGGTGCGGTAATAGACCGTCCCGTTTTTGACATAGGCGTATCCCTTGCCGATCAGCTCGCTGATCATCGCGATCATGCCGTCGATCTCCTGCGTCGCCTGGGGATGAACCGTCGCCGGGCGGACGTTCATCGCCGCCATATCTTTTTTGCACTCGGCGATATACCGCTCGGAGATCACGGAGCAGTCCACGCCCTCCTCGTTGGCCGCACGGATAATCTTGTCGTCGACGTCGGTGAAGTTGGACACGTACCGCACTTCGTAGCCGCAGTACTCCAGATAGCGGCGCACGGTGTCAAACACGATCATCGGGCGGGCGTTGCCGATATGGATCAGGTTATAGACGGTCGGTCCGCAGACATACATGCTCACTTTTCCCGGCACAAGAGGTATAAACTCCTCTTTCTGCATCGACATTGTATTGAAAATCCGGATCATGTCTGTGCTCCTCCCTCTTTTTTCTCATTGTTTCGTTTCCGCGCTTCCAGGACTGGGCAGAAAGCGGCCCCGCATCCCGCGGCCGGCTGTTCGATAAAGTCAGCCGGCTCATCCACGAGACACACGGCCTGCGCCTTGATGCCCTCTCCGCTTCCGGTAAAGCCGAGGCCCTCCTCCGTCTTGCCCTTGACGTTGACCCGGTCCTCCGGGATGCCGAGAGCCTCCGCGATGTTTTTTCGCATCTGCTCTTTGTAGGGGCCGATCTTCGGCCGCTGGCAGATGACCGTACAGTCAACATTTGCGATAAAGAAATTGCTGTCCTCCAGCAGGTCCCGCGTCATCCGGAGAAGTTTCAGGCTGTCCGCCCCTTCCCACTGCGGGTCCGTATCCGGGAAATGCTCCCCGATATCCCCAAGGCCGGCCGCGCCGAGCAGCGCGTCCGTCACGGCGTGAAGCAGGACATCCGCGTCGGAGTGGCCCGCAAGGCCCTTCTCAAAA
Organism: Lachnospiraceae bacterium; assembly: GCA_050944455.1. Taxonomy (GTDB): domain Bacteria; phylum Bacillota; class Clostridia; order Lachnospirales; family Lachnospiraceae; genus Anthropogastromicrobium. The sequence goes on along the minus strand of JBMNRC010000004.1, from coordinate 70,349 downwards.
GGAATTTCAACGCCGCCCAGGACCAGTTTCCTGTGTTCCGCAAAACGATGAACATCATAGCCGATTCCGGCTCTCATGATAATCCCACAGCTTTCTGTCGATGCGCCGGCCGGAAGGCAGGGCGCTCAGTTGTATCCGAAAAAGAACTGGCCGGCTTTATAAGCTGCCGGCAGGATGTTCCGATGCCAGAACTTTCCGCGGCGGGTCAGCGCCTTACCCAGCATGTCATGATGCATTTTCTGCCACATCGGATAATTTTCCTTCTGGAAATCCGCCCAGAGTTTCTCGCGCCGCTTCGCGGATTCTTCCGTTCCGATCAGGTCGCACAGGATGCCGGTGATCATGGTGATCACTTCCAGGTACTTGTACATGTAATCGGCGACACGCTTGTTCTCAACTTTTTCGAGGTCCCGGTAGCTGAACATCATCCGGTTGACCCGCTCCTGCTGATCGATCCTCTTTTTCATGACTTCCGTGTTGACGGACTGGTCGGACCGGCCGATATAGTACCGGTACAGGGTGACATTCAGGTAATACATCGTTTTCACGTGTTCCAGCGGCTCGTAGACATACAGGTTGTCCACATAGAACGTATGCTTCGGAAGCCTGAGGCCCATATCCCGCAGCATCTGGGTGCGGTAGATCACCGAATGCATCAGGATATAATGCCCGACCTTCGCCGGCTTCGCATCATCCCAGGTGAAATATCGGTTCGCCGGGAACATTCCCCGGTAGGAAATCACCTTTTTGCGCCATTCCGGAACGCCCTGCTTATCGTAAATAAAATTGCTGATCAGCATGTCCAGCCCGCGATTCTCTTCCACGCTGTTTTTCAGAAACGCGACAATTTTTCTGTAGGCGTCCTCCGCGAAGCTGTCATCGCTGTCGCAGACTTTGAAAAAAACGCCGGCCGCGCTGTACAGCCCGGCCGTCACCGCGTCGCCATGCCCGCCGTTCGGCTTGTGGATGACTTTGACGATATCTGGGTATTTTGCCGCGTATCCGTCGGCGATCTGCGGCGTACGGTCCGTCGAACCATCGTCGACAATAATAATTTCCACATCGGGCCCGCCCTTCAGAAGGCTGGCCATGCAGCGGTCCAGATAGTCCTGTGAATTATAGGACGGAACCGCTATTGACAAGATTTTCATTCATCTCCCCCGGTGAAATCCAGTTTTCCCCTCCGCGGCACGCGCCGCTCCTGCACAGGCGAAGATCCATCCGGCAATCCCTGCCGCCGCAAAAAGCGCGGAATATCTGCCTGTGAACTCTGCCATTCCGGGCAGCAGGCCCGCTGCGGCAGAGAGGGCATTCGCGGCCGCGTGCATGACCACCGGCGCTGCGAGGGAACCGCTTTTCTCATACACAAGCGCGAAGGCGAGCCCCATCAGGAAGCCTAAAATGCCCTGACCGATATTACCATGAAACAGGGCAAAAATCAACGCTGACAGGACGGCGGCGGGGACGAAGCGGACGCACCTGCGGATCCCACTGAAAACCAGTCCGCGGAAAAGAAATTCCTCGGCCATCGGGGACACAGCGATCAGGGTGACGGCAGTCAGCGCCAGTGCGGCGGGGCTGTCGGAACCGGCCAGCACCGACGATACCGCCTGCACGCTGCCCGAGGCGTCCCCTGTCATCCCGGCTGCCGCGAAAAGGCAGTTGAGTCCCAGGCTCCCGAGAATGCCCGCGGCCGCCGTCAGAATCCAGAATGACGCCGGCAGCTTTTTCTTCTCCGCCGGGAAGTACTGGCGGTCGCGGAGAATCAATCCCCAGCAGAACGCCAGGGTAACCAGCTTCTCGATCAGCTGACCCGGAATGCTGTATTCGCTCTCCGCCGCGGTCCCGAGAAGACCGATCAGAATGTAGACGGCCAGCGGGACCAGAACCGATCTGACAATACAATCCGCGCGGCTCATACTTCCCCTCCTGAAGCCGGCCCGGCCGCTTTCCTGTCCGCCGCAGCCCGGCGCAGAAGTTTTGCCGCGCCTTCCTCATCGTTGGTCCAGGGGAGAATCACATCCGCCTCGGCCTTGACGGTAAAAAGCGCGTTGGCCATAGCCACGCCGACGCCGGCCATGCGGATCATGGGGATGTCGTTCCCGTGATCCCCGACAGCCATCACATTCTCCCGCTTCAGGCCGAGCGCCGCGGCCAGGCGCATCAGGCCCTCGCCCTTGTTCACATCTCCGCGGGTCATTTCGATGTTCGTGGGGATCCCGCTCGCCGCGGCCAGCTCGGGAAGCCTGGCGGCTATCTCAAGCCCCTTCTTCTTTTCTTCCTGCGCCGGAAATGAGATATTGAGTTTTTCCGCTCCTTCCTGCCGGGACAGGAAATCCCGCAGGTCATCGACTCTGACCCTGGTTTTCAGCGCGTACGCGCGGATGTACGGATCCGGGAAATAGTAATCCGCGCGGCTGATTTTGTCCGCCGCGGTATACGGCCTGCCGTCGACGTACACCTCAAAATCGCAGTCGCAGGCGGTGAACAGGTCATAGGCCTTCAGCACTGTCGGCGTTGGGATGAGGCTGTGGACGGCAAATCGCTTTTCTTTCATGTCCCAGACAAAAGCGCCGTTGCTTCCCAGGATATAGCGGACTCCCGGTATTTCGACGAACTCCCGCGGCATTCCGTTCAGCGGCCGTCCCGACGCGGGGATCACGTCGATACCCGCGGCAATGGCGTCGGCAATCGCGCTCTGCGTCTCCGGTGTGATTCTTTTGTCTGTGGTGAAGGCCGTACCGTCGAGGTCCAGCCCGATCAGTCTGATCCTGGAATAGTCCATGGTTCCGATTTCCTCTTCCTGCGGTTTCTCCGCAAAAACGGCGCCCGGTGCTCTCAGCTGCCGGCACCGGGCGCCTCAGTTCATTCGGGCTGCTTCAGAAGGTTTCCAGCAGGAATTCCCAGGTGAACTCTTTTTCGTTCATCTGGTACTGCGGCGCCAGCGCGGGCCCGCAGGAACCGGATCCCACGCCGCTCATCATGTAGTCCAGATGGAGCGATACAAACGGGGCTTTCTCAAGCTCATAATTGTGTTTCTTCGCCATCAGCTCTTCCACCGTATAGTTTGACGCGTTGAAGCTCATGGTTTCGGCCGCGAGGGCTTTCACGCCGTGCGTTCCGTCGGACACGGTGACTTCGCGGGTTCCGAAATGGCTTCCGTTTTCCTGCGGCTTCACGTAATCCTCGTACAGGCCGTCCACCGTTGTGCTGAAGCGGTCGATACGCGACAGGTGATGCTTGTCAACATAGCTCTCATACGGGCCGTATCCGAAATACTCTGCCTTCTGGAACCTGCGCGGAAGCTTCAGTTCAACACCGAACCGCGGCAGCCACGGCATTTCGGGATTCTTCTCGCCTTCAACGCGGGCGAAGATTTTCCCTTCCCGGTCAATCGTCCAGAAAACCGAAAGCTTCAGGATCCACTGAACAGAGACGGCCTGGATCTGCAGGCGGGTGCGCACGGCGGTTTCTTCCTCCCCCGCGCTGACCGCGGTCTCGTAAGTGCGTACCCTCATCCAGGGGTACATTGCTCTCTCCCACTGGGAGAACACATTGCGGTCATTGTCCAGCGGCGCGCGCATGATGCTGTAATCCATCGACATTTCGTTTCCACCGCGCTTCAGCGAAGAGAAGATTCCCCGGAAAGTGTCGTACGTGTACTCGAAACCCTCTCCCGAAATCCGGATGAAACGCTCGCCCTCCGTGACTTCCGGCGCTTTCAGGCTGTCGTCTGCCGACGGTTCGAAAGAGCGCCTCTCGCCGCCGGAGAGCCGGATCTGGTCAAAGCCAGCCTCATGTCCCTCCGGAACCAGGCCGTCCTCCGCTTTTGTGACATAGCGGAACAGGATGTACGTATCTTCCCTGCTCTCCCCGAAGGTTCCGATGCGGACGGAAGACGTCCCGTGCGGCGGGGTGGGCGGAAGCGCGGTCTCTCCCTCCGCGATCACTTCGCCGTTCCGGCTGACGGAATACAGCACCCTGTATTTCTCCGAGACGTCCGTAAAATCGAGCAGGTTCCGGAAGGTATAGACGCCTTCTTCCTCATCGGCCAGCTCCGCCCGGATCGGCCGGACGACGTTTTTCCACTCGCGCAGCCCGGTGTGCGGCCTGCGGTCCGGGTAAACCAGGCCGTCCATGCAGAAATTGCCGTCATGCGGGAATTCGCCGCTGTCGCCGCCGTACAGGTATCTGCGCCGTCCGTCCGGCAGCGGACCGGCATCCACCGCGTGATCGCACCATTCCCAGACGAAGCCTCCGCAGAAGCCGTCGTACTTGAGTATGCGCTGGTAGTAATCCTCGATGTCTCCCGGCCCGTTCCCCATGGCGTGGACAAATTCGCACTGGATGAACGGCTTTTCGGGACGGCCCGCGAAATACTGGTCGATCTCCTCGCACGAAGCGTACATCCTGCTGTACAGGTCGAGCATGCTGGTATCGTTTTTCCAGCCGCCTGTCTCGTGGATGGAACTCTCGTAATGCGTCAGCCGGGTCGGATCCTTCTCCTTGACCCAGCGGCCTGCCTTCTCGAAGTTGGCGCCGTATCCGGATTCGTTCCCCAGGGACCAGATCACGACGGATGGATGGTTTTTGTCCCTCTCCACATTGCGCATAACCCGGTCGAGGATGGTTTCCGCAAAGCGCGGGTCCTGGGCGAGCAGGCCGAACGAAACCTGCGCGCCGCCGCCCACGACGTGCGTGGTTCCGTGGCACTCAACGTCGGATTCCGCGATCAGATAGAAACCGTAACGGTCGCAGAGATCCGGGAACCACGGCGCGTTCGGATAGTGGCTCGTGCGGATGGCGTTGAAATTGAACTGTTTCATCATGGTGAGATCGCGGAGAACCATCTCCCGGGTGACTGCGTAACCCGCGCGGGGATCCGAATCGTGGCGGTTCACGCCGCGGAACTTGATCTTCTGCCCGTTGATCAGGACCACCCCGTCCCTGACCGTGATTTCCCGGAATCCGACTTTCTGGCGGATGATCTCCCTGCCGGTCCGGATCACAAGGTCGTACAGAACCGGATTCTCGGCATTCCACAGGGAGACGTTTTTCAGGGCCGCGGACCATACGCCGTTGTCCTCCGAGAGGTGTCCGAGCGACAGCCCCTGCAGATCGAACAGCTCCATCGAAACAGCAGGGGTTCCTTCCATCACTGGCGCCGCATAGAGCTCAGCGTCGCTTCCGTCCCCATTGGGCAGTTCGGTGCGGACCGTATAGTCCGCGACAAACCCTTCCGCCGGGCGGGTGATGAGCCAGACATCCCTGAAAATGCCGCTCATGCGGAGCTTGTCCTGGTCCTCAAAGTAGCTGCCGCTGCACCATTTCAGCACCAGCACGGACAGAGTGTTCGCGCCGGGGTGAACAAGCTTCGTGACTTCAAACTCGCTGGGCGAATGGGATACCTGGCTGTAGCCCGCGGCTTTCCCGTTTACCCAGACGTAAAAGCATGAATCCACGCCCTCGAAGCAGAGGAATGTACGGTCCGCCGCGTCGCTCTCCGGCAGCGTGAATTCCGTGCGGTAAGCGCCGCACGGGTTTTCCTTCGGCACGTAAGGCGGATCATAGGGGAACGGGTACCTCACGTTGGTGTACTGATTCTGGTCATAGCCCTGCATCTGCCAGCAGGAAGGCACCGGAATATCCCTGAAATCAGACAGGTCGGCCCCGTCCTCGTAAAAGTTCTGCGGGATTGCTTCCGGGTAGGGATACCAGGCGAATTTCCATGTTCCGGAAAGGCTGGTCATTTCAGGCTCCCCGTTTTGCCGGAGAGGTACGTACCACGCCCTGGGCGTGCGTGTGCCGACGTGCAGCGAATGGAGATCCTCGTAGTATTTTTCGATATGCATTGCTCCCCCTGTCCGGCCGCGGGCGTCCAGCCGGCGGCCATTGTCATAGTGTTTTCCCCGGCCGGTTGTCCGCGGGGCAGAAAGCTTTTGTCTGATTATAAACGAGCGGCGGCCGGCCCGCAAGGGCGCGCCGGAAATTCTGTCTGTATCCCGGTCCCGGTCAGTTCTCAAAGTCGATCATCAGCTCGTAGGTGCTTCCCTTGCGCACCTTGGACGTCACGACGCCGTGCCGCGATTTAATACGGTCGCGGCTGCCGTAATTGGTGGACATGGCGAGAGCCGGCTTCACCGTGTAATACCAGGTATACGGGAGCTGGCTTTCGGTGATTTCCACCTTATCGCCGACATTGAGCACGTCCCTCTCCATATGAAACAGTTCGCTTCTCATCGCGGTTCCTTTCTCCGTTCCGGACAGAAAAAAAGGCCTGCCTTCCGGCAGGCCTGGCAGATAAAATCATTCACAGTTTTGCTGGGATACCTTGATGGTCCTGTAGAATTCCGCTTTGGCCTGGTAATAGTACGGGCTTGTCCAGAACAATCCGACCAGCCCGAAAGTCAATACACTCAGCAGACCCCAGCCCAGGAAGGAAAGATCCAGCACAAAAGCGTCCATCTTGTGCCCGTTCATCATCTGGCGGCTAAGATCGAAAGCCTGCTCATGGGTGATGTTGGGATTCTCCGCCAGGATATACGGAATCATCATATATTCATAGGATTTGACGATGCCCGGTATGATGAAGAGCAGCGTCCACAGATAGGTGAACAGATACCTGAACAGCTGGGTCAGGACAACGTTCCCGTAATTGCCTCCGGAAAATCCTCTGCCCATCTCCTCAAAACCGGCTTTCTGAACCGTGTTTTTCGCGTAGAACGAACAGCCGCCGACTTCCAGCACATTGAAAACGCAGATTTTGAGTACCAGCATGACCAGGCCGAACATCAGGCTGTATGCCCAGAAAAACCGGATCAGCGCAGGCATCAGCCCGTAGATGCCGCTCACATAAATCCAGAATCCCTCGCCCATCTCCTGGGCGTTCTCGCCCGGATCCAGCTCCATCAGCGGATTCCCTTCGCTCATGTTCTGAACCGTGGCGACCACGCTTTCATCGCTGACCAGCCAGGAATATACGGAGCTTAATGTGTTCTGCGTGGAACTGTAAACAAAGAGGCCGAGAATCAGCGCTGCCAGGACACACAGCCAGTAGTTTGCCTGGAATTCGCCTCTCGCGCGCCTTTTTACTTCTTTTCGATCATACATGGGTAACTCCTCCTTTGAAGGAAAGCTCACATGGCAAGATTCTGTTCTTCGGAATCGGATGCCTCGGAGATAATATCGAGCAGCTTTCTCAGCACCTCGGGATCATCAATTCGGGACAGCTGGTAAACCGCTTCGTCCCTGATCTCATCGGCTTCCGTTCCCTCGTAGTCTTCCGTGCCGATATAATTCAGCAGAGCGTTTTCGCATGCTTCCGCTTTCGCCTGTGTCTTTATTCCTGTAACAAGTCCGAGAATATTCTGTCTTGTTGTCATTTTATTCCCGCTCCTTTCTGTCTGACGACAGTATAGCATTTTTTCAGGCCGCTGGAAAGACAATGCGCAAAAGGCGGCGCAAAAAAACAGCCGCGCGGTGATCTCTCATCCGCGCGGCATCCCGATTATATATTAGATGGGAAAAAATTACTTGTTCATCTGCTTCGCAACTTCTTCAGCGAAATTCTCTTCCTTCTTCTCAAGGCCTTCGCCGGTCTCAAAACGGACAAATCCCCTGACGGATACTTTTGCGCTGTTTGCCTTCGCTACAGAAGCAACATACTGTCCGACGCTCTGTTTTCCGTCCTCAGCCTTGACATAAACCTGGTCTACCAGGCAGATTTCCTTGAGTTCCTTGTTTATACGGCCCATGACCATGCCGTTCAGGATCTTGTCGTTGGCATCCGGTTTTTCCTGCTTTGCCTGAACCGTGAGAACTTCCCTCTCATGATCCAGATACTCCTGGGAAACCTCAGCTCTCGTGGTGTAGAGCGGCTTCATGGCAGCCGCCTGCATAGCGACGTTCTTGGCCATCTCACGGATCTCATCGTTGACGGTATCGGTCTCAATGTCGACAATGACGCCGATTTTTCCGCCCATGTGAATATACGGAACAATGATGCCGTTCTCGTCGTGAAGTTTCGCGAAGCGGCGGATGTGCATATTCTCGCCGATGACGGAAACCATGGAAGAAAGCTCCTGCTCGACGGTGAGCTGCGGATCAAGGCTCCATTTCTCAGCCAGGAACGCGTCAATGCCGTCTGCGCTGGTAGCCAGCGCCTGATCTGCGACCTGAGCCGCATAATTTTTGAATTTATCGGTGTTGGCGGCGAAGTCGGTCTCGGTGTTGATCTCGACCAGCACACCGGTCTTCTCATCTTCGGCGATCTTTACGCACACCGTTCCCTCCGCGGCAATTCTGCCGGCTTTCTTCTGAGCGCCCGCAAGACCCTGCTCGCGAAGGACCTCGACAGCCTTGTCCATATCGCCGTCCGCCGCGGTCAGCGCCTTCTTGCAGGCCATCATGCCGGCACCGGTCATATCACGAAGCTTCTTTACCATTGCAGCTGTAACAGCCATATCGTTTTATCCTCCAAAATATGTGACTTTCCGCCGGGCCGCAGGCAGCTGCGGCTCCCTTCCGGGAAACCCCGCCTGCCGCGTTCCATCCGCCGGAATCCCTCTATACAGCAAGAAGCTCGGGGTGCCGGAATTTCCGGCACCCTGAGCAGGAAACTGACATTCTTCAATTATTCCTCGGAAGCCTCAGCGACCGTCTCGATATCGGCGGAAGCGTCGGTGGTGTCAGCCGCGAGCATCTCCTCGCCCGCCTTCTGCGCGCCGTCCTCCGTCTCTTCGCCCTGCTTTGCCTCAACAATGGCGTCCGCCATCTTGGAGACAATCAGCCTGACGGCCCTGATTGCGTCGTCGTTGCCCGGAATGACATAGTCAAGCTCTTCAGGATCGCAGTTGGTATCCGCAATGCCGAAAAGAGTGATGCCAAGCTTGTGAGCTTCGGACACGCAGATTCTTTCCTTCTTCGGGTCGACCACAAAGATCGCGTCCGGAATCTTCGTCATGTTCTTGATGCCGCCGAGATTCTTCTCCAGCTTTTCCTGCTCTTTCTTCAGCTGAAGGACTTCCTTCTTCGGAAGAACGTCAAACGTTCCGTCCTCGGCCATCTTCTCGATCTGGGCGAGACGAGCGATTCTGCTTCTGATCGTGGTGAAGTTGGTGAGCATGCCGCCGAGCCATCTCTCGTTGACGTAGAACATGCCGCATCTCTCCGCCTCGGACTTCACAGCGTCCTGAGCCTGCTTCTTGGTTCCTACGAAAAGGACGGTGCCTCCGGCCGCCGCGATGTCAAACATCGCCTTGTAGGCTTCGTCCACCTTCACAACCGATTTCTGGAGATCGATGATATAGATTCCATTTCTCTCGGTGTAAATGTACGGAGCCATTTTCGGGTTCCATCTTCTGGTCTGATGGCCGAAATGTACGCCTGCTTCGAGCAGCTGCTTCATTGAAACGACACTCATTTTGTTACCTCCTGGTTTTTCTTCCGCCCGCGCCTTCTGTGCAGCTAAATCCGCTGTCAGCGGACACCGTGCTGCGGCCTGTGGGCGTGCATTTTTTGAAGTGCCGGATTATCTTAACATACCCGGCCGGTTCGCGCAAGCATTTTTTTGATTTTCAGCGGATTCGGCGCCGCCGATGCCTGCCCGGGGCTGCGGCGGCGCCGGTCCGCTCCGTCACTGTTCGTCCCCGCTGTCCGTGCCGTCCCCATCGTTATCGGTGTTTTCAGCTTTCGCGCTCTTTCCGGCTTTGGGGCCGTGGGAATCGTGGATCTCCCTGCTGCCGGGTTTATTCTCGCTGCTGATTCTGGCCAGCTCGTCGAAAACATCGTCGTTGAGCACCTTGATATAGGTGCCCTTCATGCCGGAAGAACGGGATTCGATGACGCCCGCGCTCTCGAATTTTCTCAGCGCGTTGACGATGACGGAGCGGGTGATCCCGATCCGGTCGGCGATCCGGCTCGCGACCAGCACTCCCTCGGTGCCGTCCAGCTCATTGAAGATATGAATGATGGCTTCCAGCTCCGAGTAGCTCAGCGTGCTGATCGCCGATTTGACGATCTGCTGCTTGCGGCGCTCCTCCGCGTTCTCCTCGTTCACGGAACGCATCATCTCCAGCCCTACGACCGTGGTTCCGTACTCGGAAAGGATGATGTCATCAATGTCGTACGGCTGGCTCTGCCGGTAGATGAACAGTGTGCCGAGGCGCTCGCCCGCGATATCGATCGGCGTTACGATGGCCTGGTACTTCGCCCCGTTTTCCTCACTGAAGCCCAGAGTCGCGAGATTGACGTTTTCCTTGGTCGAAAGGATGGACAGCAGCCTCTCATTGAGCATGCTGTCGGCCAGCGAGCCGATCCGGTTTTCCAGAAGCTCATCGAGCACATCGACGTCCGGGTCGACGGCGAATCCCAGAACTTTCCCCCTGTGGCTCAGAACCATCGTGTTGGAATCCAGAATTTCACTCAGGACCGCGCAGATATCGTTGAATACGACCTTGCTGGTACTGTTGTTGTGAAGAAGTTTGTTGATTTTCCGTGTTTTGTCGAGCAACTGCACACTGCTCATCATTAGCCCTCCCAGAACTGTAGTCATCCTATTGATGTAAATATATTATCACAGTTGTTGAGGCATAACAAGGGAAAAACCAAATATTTGTATAGATAATAGGAAAATTTGTATGCACTTTGAATGACGGTCATGCAGCTTTTCTTATATTTCCGTCTTTTCCGAATGTTTTTCGGAATAGCCGCATTCGGGGTCCGAGCAGACAATCCTGCTCCCTTTCACGACCATATAGTTTCCGCACACCGGGCAGCGTTTGTCCACCGGGCGGTTCCAGGACATGAAATCGCAGGCCGGGTTGTTCTCGCATCCGTAATAGACGCGCCCCTTCCTGGTTCTCCGGATCACGACGTCCTTTCCGCATTTCGGGCATTTTACGCCGATTTTCTCAAAGTACGGCTTCGTGTTTCGGCACTCCGGGAATCCGGGGCAGGCGAGGAATTTTCCGTGCGGGCCGTACTTGATCACCATATGGCGGCCGCAGTTCTCACAGATCACGTCGGTGACCTCGTCCTGAACCGTGACCCGTTCGAGTTCGGCGTTCGCCCGGTCAACCTCCTTCTTCAGGTCCGGGTAGAAGTTTCTGACAATTTCCTTCCACTCCAGCTTTCCTTCACTCACCATGTCAAGCAGCGACTCCATGTTCGCGGTAAACCCGACGTCGACAATCTGCGGAAAGGAGCGTTTCATGATGCCGTTCACGACCTCGCCGAGCTCTGTCGTGTAAAGGTTTTTCTTTTCCTTCGTGACATAATGCCGCTGCATGATGACGGAGATGGTCGGCGCGTAGGTCGAGGGGCGGCCTATTCCCTTCTCCTCCATCGCGCGCACAAGGCTGGCTTCGGTGTAGTGGGCCGGCGGCTCCGTGAAGTGCTGCTTTTTGTCCCAGGAGGAAAGCGGAAATTCCATGCCGGCTGTGATTCCGGCGACATTTTCGTTCTCCCCGGCCGCGCTGTCCTGCGGATTGTAAACGGAAAGGAAGCCCGCGTGCACGAGCCTGCTGGCGGAAGCCGTGAAAAGATATCCTCCGGCCGTGAGCTTCACCTGCGAAACACGGTACACCGCGTCGGACATGCGGCTGGCGGTGAACCGTTTCCAGATCATCTGGTACAGCCTGAACTGGTCCCTGCTGAGGGAATCCTTCACCGAGGAAGGAGTTCTTTCCACCGCAGTGGGCCGGATTGCCTCGTGCGCATCCTGGATGTGGGCGCCGGAGGCTTTCGCGGGACCCGCGGCCGAGAGGTTTTCCTCCCCGTAATTCTCCCGGATGTATTTCCGGACAGCACTATCCGCCTCATCGGAGATGCGGGTGCTGTCCGTGCGGAGATAGGTGATCAGGGCCGTTGTGCCTTCCCCGGCGATCTCCACCCCCTCGTACAGCTGCTGCGCAATGCGCATGGTCTTCTGGGTTGAGAAATTGAGGAGATTCGCCGCGTCCTGCTGCAGGGTGCTGGTTGTGTAAGGCAGCGGCGCTTTGCGGGTGCGGTCGTGCTCTCCGGCGGAAGAAACGATAAACTTCTGTCCGCCGCAGGATTCGATCACCTGCGACACCTGTTCCCCGCTCGTAAGCTGTATCTTCTCATGCTCTCTGCCGGCGAAGTGCGCGTCAAGCGTTTTCCCGTCCGGAAGCGCAAGCACCGCGTCAAGCGTCCAGTATTCCTCGGGAATGAACGCGGAGATTTCTTCCTCGCGGTCGCAGATCATCCTCAGCGCCGCTGACTGGACACGGCCAGCCGACAGGCCGCGCTTGACCTTCGCCCAGAGAACCGGGCTGATCTCATAGCCGACCATGCGGTCCATCTCGCGGCGCGCCTGCTGGGCGTTGACAAGGTTCATGTCAATTTTGCGGGGATTTTTGAGAGACTCTTTCACCGCGGACTTCGTGATTTCATTGAAGGTGATCCTGTGGATATCCTCCTCCGACAGATTCAGCGCCGCGGCCAGGTGCCATGAAATCGCTTCTCCCTCCCGGTCGGGGTCGGTTGCCAGATATATTTTTCCGCTCTTCTTCGCTTCTTTTCTCAGGGCCGCCAGGACATCGCCCTTTCCGCGGATTGTAATGTATTTCGGTTCGTAATCATTCTCTATGTCAATGCCAAGCTGGCTTTTCGGCAGGTCTCTCACGTGTCCTTCCGAAGCCATCACCTGGTAGCTGCTGCCCAGAAATTTTTTGATGGTTTTCACTTTTGCCGGGGACTCGACGATCACCAGATTTTTTGCCATTGTTTATATCCTCCAAATTCGTGATGCGGCACGTCTGTCACTATAATACAGGAAAATCTGATTTTCAAGCCCTCGGGCTTCCCGTTCAGCGCCGCCTTCTTCTCCGTAAGGCGAGCTCATAATAGTTTCCGGGCGCCTCTTTCACCGCCCCGCACTGCGCCAGCCGGAGAAGCATCAGGCTCAGATCGCCCGCCGGATACTTCGAGCGGATCAGGAGATCTTCAAAGTGGATCAGTTCTCCGCGGGGCGGGAAAAGGTCCAGAAGATCCCTCTCCTGGTCGGTCAGGTTCATCTCCTCCTCTTCGTCCCCGGGCTCACCGGGGGCCATCAGCCCGAGTTCAGCGCAGACGTCCTCCACAGAGCTCACGGGGACGGCGCCCTGCCGGATCAGGCTGTTGCACCCTGAGCTCAGCTCCGAGAAGATATTCCCGGGGACCGCCATCACCGTGCGGCCCTGGTCCAGCGCCTGGTCGGAAGTGATCAGGCTCCCGCTGCCGGGGCGGGCTTCCACAACCAGGACGGCGTCCGAGAGGCCCGAGATCAGGCGGTTGCGCTGCGGAAAACGATATTTTTCCGGCACTGTCCCCGGCGGGTTTTCCGAGATGACAGCTCCTCTCTCACAAAGTTCCCGGTACAGATCGCGGTTGGACGCGGGATAGATTCTGTCCGCTCCGCCGGCGAGCACAGCTTCGCTCGGGCACCCGGCGATCCCTGTCCGCAGGGCGGCCCTCTGCGCCGTCCCGTCAATCCCCGCCGCCATCCCGCTCACAATGACGGCCCCCGCCCGGGCCGCTCCGCCCGCCAGCATCTCAGCGCACTCTCTTCCGTATTCCGAGCATCCGCGCGACCCGACGACCGCAAGAAAGGCGTGGGCCTGGTCCGGGAGCCTCCCGATCACATACAGCCCTGCCGGAGGGTCCGGAATTTTCAGCAGCCTCTGCGGAAAATCCGGGTGTTCCCGGGAGACGAAACGCATTCCCTCTTTTTCCATCCGTTCCGATTCCCGCAGAATCGAAGCGGCATCCCTGCGCACTCTCAGCAGTTCGCCCTTCTGCCGGTCCGTCAGAAATCCGGCTGAGGTCAGCGCCGCCCCGCTGCCCGTGAGGATTTCCTCCGGGTCATGAAACGCCTTCAGGATCTTCTGCAGCACCGCGCTCCCGATATCCAGATGGCTCATCAGAAGCCAGAGTTCTTCCCGCGTCACAGCAGATCTCCTTTCCCGCCGTCCAGCACCCGGTATCCGGCCGCTTCGGCCAGATGTCTCTCTCCGATTTTCTCCTTCCCGTCCAGGTCGGCGATGGTCCGGGCGACCCTGAGAATCCTGCTGTAAGCCCTCGCGCTGTAGCGGTGCGCCTGAAAAAGGCTCCGCATCAGTTTTTCCTCACGGGTTCCCAGCGCGCACGCCCTGCGCAGCGCGTCCCCTGCCAGCTGCGAATTGAACAGGATGCCGGTCCCCTCATACCGCCTTTTCTGGATTTCGAAGGCTTTTTCCACGCGGGCCCGGATTGCCGCGGAGCATTCCCCGTCCTGCCCGCCGGCGATCTCCTCGTACTGCACTTCGGAAGCTCTCGCGCTGATGTCTATGCGGTCCAGCAGCGGTCTTGACAGCCTTCCCTGGTATCTGCGCACTTCCTCGATGCTGCACCGGCAGCGCTTTCTGTCCGGAAAATATCCGCAGGGGCAGGGATTCATGGCCGCCGCCAGCATGAAACGGGCCGGAAAACGGAAGCTTCCGTGCACCCGGCTGATCGTCACAAATCCGTCCTCCATGGGCTGGCGCAGGACTTCCAGCGTCTCCCTGCGGAATTCGGGCAGTTCGTCCAGGAACAGGACGCCCCGGTTGGCCAGCGAGACTTCCCCCGGCCTCGGGTTCGTTCCGCCTCCCGTCATGGCCGCCGCCGTCACCGTATGATGAGGGGCCCGGAAAGGACGCCCGGTCATCAGGCCGCTTCCCTCCGGGAGCAGTCCCGCGACGCTGAAAATCCTGGTCACTTCGATCTGCTCTTCCGGCGTCTCCGGCGGAAGGATCGACGGAAGTCTTCTCGCGATCATGGTTTTCCCGGACCCGGGCGGACCGACAAAAAGAATGTTATGCATACCCGCCGCGGCTACTTCGGCAGCTCGGCGCAGAAAAGGCTGTCCCCTGACGTCGGAAAAGTCGGGCTCTGCGCTGACCTCCGCCGGATGCGCTGAGGGGGATGCCCAGGGAATGCTCTCCGGGTTCCGGAGAAAAGCCGCGACCTGCGCGAGGTCGGAAGCTCCGCAGACCTTCACCCGGGGATCGGAAGCTCCTTCCGCCTCGTTGGCTTTCGGGACGATGGCTCTGCGGATGTTTCTGTCCAGCGCGCAGCTGACCAGAGGGAGCACGCCGTTGACCGGTCTCAGCTTCCCGTCCAGCGCCAGTTCCCCGATCAGCAGAAATCCGTCCGCGGCTCCCTGTTTCAGGTAGCCTGCGGCGCACAGCACCGCCACCGCGATGGGAATGTCGAAGTAATTGCCCTGCTTCCTCAGGTCCGCCGGGGATAAGCTCACGGTGATGCGGGCCGGCGGAATATAAAACCCTGAATTTCTGAGCGCGGTTCTCACCCGCGTTCCCGCCTCCCTGACCTCGGAGCCAAGATATCCCACCATCTCAAACACCGGCAGTCCTTCCCCGCAGTCCGCCTCCACATTGACGGGAAGTCCCTCGATCCCGCTGAGGGCCGCTCCGGTTGCCTTACCCAGCATACTTCTCTCCTTTCTCTTCCGGCAGCATTCCCGGAAGAACCCGGGGACGGATCCCGCTTCCCCGGAGGAAACGGGAAAACTCCCCGCAAAAACAAAAGAGGACCCTGCTCCCCTGAATTCCGGGAGCCTGGTCCTCTGGTTTAAGCCGGCCGGCAGAGCCGGCAGATTTGCAGTTCAGTGATGGATTGCGCCGCGGGCAGATTCTGCCCGCGGACAGTTTTCAGCCTCCGACGGATGCTTCCGCCGAGGGGAGATGTTTTGCCTTCAGGTGCCTGTTTTTTTTCTGATCCAGTCCAGGAAATCCCTGTAGACAGTCTTTCGGTCAAGCTCGTTCAGGATTTCGTGCCGGTCGCCGTCGTAGATTTTCGCCGTCACGTCTTTCAGCCCCGCGGCCTTCAGTTCGTCCGCGGTCTGCAGGACGGCCTTTCCGTAGTTTCCCACGGGATCGCCGCTTCCCGAGGCAATCAGCACCGGCAGGTCTTTCCGGATCCTGTCCAGGTTTTTCCCCTCCGCAAGATACTTCAGGATTTTGAAAAAATCTACATACGCCGAAGCCGTAAACTTAAACTGGTCCGCCGGGCAGCTGTCATACTCGGCCTGGATTTTCATGTCTTTGGTCTGCCAGCTCGGATATTCGTCGTCCTGGTAGACTTTCTGAAAGCTCCCGAGCACCATATTGTGGAGCAGGCTGCTGCGGTAGAAATCCCCGCGGAAGAACCTTACCGTGTGCGCCAGAAAGCTGCCCGCCTGTGCCGTCGCCTTTGAATAGTGCCCGGTTCCGGACAGGATTACCCCGGAAACGTCGCGGGAGTATTTCGTCATGTATACCCTGGCAAGAAAAGAACCCATGCTGTGCCCAAGCAGGATCACCCTGGCCTGCGGGTAATGCCTGTGGATGTATTTTGTCACGATATGGAGGTCTTCCACGAGTGCCTGATCTCCGTCGTGCGCCGCGAAATATCCGTACTGCGAAGGGCCTCCCGCGGTTTTCCCATGGCCCAGGTGATCGTTTCCGACCGCGCCGATGCCGTTCTCACAGAGAAACGATGCAAAATCTCCGTAGCGGTCCACGTACTCCATCATGCCGTGAGAGATCTGTACGATGACTCTGGGATCCTGATCCGGAAGCCAGATCTTCACATAGAGCTGGTCCAGCTTCGTCGATGAGACAAGCGACCTTTCCCCGGTCCTCATGATGCAGTCCTCCTTTCTGCTTCGGCTGTTCTGCGCTCTGACAGAATTTTCCCGCGTACTTCCGCGGCTTCGCCTGTTCCGCCGGTTTTGCCTCTCTTACCCGCCGGAGGCGCCGCGTCCGCACGATATTGCGCCCGCAGGCGCGGCGGCCGGCGTCAGGCCTCAGGCCCGCGTCAGACATCCACAGGCACTTCCTTCTCCGCTTCCTCGCGGAACTGCTCCTTCTCCGCCTCCGGCACTGCCGGAAGCTCCGCAAGCGACGAAATCCCGAAGCTGCGGAGGAATTCCTCGGTCGTCGCGAAAACGATGGGCCTTCCGGGCGTGTCGAGACGCCCGGCCTCCTCGATCAGGTTGTAATCCAGAAGCCTTGAGACCGCGTGGTCCGATTTGACGCCGCGGATCTGGTCGATCTCCATCCTCGTCACGGGCTGGCGGTAGGCGATGATCGAGAGAGTCTCCAGCATCGGCTGGGTCAGGACCGGCCTGTGCGGTCTGGACGTCAGGCGGATCAGCCTGCCGTACGTCTCCGGCTTCGTGCACAGCTGCACCCGGCCGTCAAAAAACGCCAGGCGGATTCCCCGGTCCTTTTCCCCGTATTTCTCCTGCAGATTCTTCAGGGCTCTGCGGATTTCGGCCTCCGGCATCTCCATGGCCTCCGCGAGCGCCGCGATGGAAACACTGGTTCCCGAGGCAAACAGCATTCCCTCAAGGATGCCCTCTGCGGTGAGCTCATCTTTTTCTCCGGAAGTTCCGGACGGCTTATCCCCGTCCCCGGGCAGTTCCTGTCTGTCCGGTGAGACGGCTTTTTCTTCTTCCTCAGGCATTCCGGATGTTTTTTCTCCGCCCCCGGGCTGTTCATTCCTCTCCGCCGGCGCAGCTTCCGCCCGTTCTCCGGACGTTTCGGACGGCTCTCCCTGCGCTCCGGCCGATGCTGTGTTTTCGTTATGATCAGTCATACTGTTCCATTTCTTCCACTGTGATCGTTGTGTCGCAGTCCTCATTCCAGGTAAATTCTATCTCCGAGAAAGGATGGTCCTGCTGCACGGACAGCCTGCCGATATGGATCAGCTCGAGGCAGGCCAGGAAAGTGACGACCGTCTCCTGCCTGGACTCTGATTTCTCCAGCAGCGCCCTGAACGAAAACCTCTTTTTGCGGCTGCCGTAATCGAACACCCGCACCAGGCAGTCCGAGAGACGCACGGGATTCTGTTCGATCCGGCCGAAACCGCTCCTGACGGGATCGATCCGGTCGATCTGCCTGCGGTATACATCCCGGAACACCCTGAGCAGGCCCGTGAGCGTGACGCCCTCGAGCAGGCCCTCCGTGTCGGTCGGCGGAACGTACCTTCGGACTTCCTCCGGCAGGGACGGACCGCGGTAGAGCGTCTTTCCCGCTTCCTCGTAATCCCGGTTCAGGTCCCGGGCAAGGCTCCGGCACAGTTTATATTCAGCCAGCCGCTTCACCAGCTCGCTGCGCGGATCGATTTCCACACCGTCCTCATCCTTCTCGGCCGGCAGCAGCATCCTGGCCTTGATATCCAGAAGTTCGGCCGCCATCAGCAGAAAACTGCTCGAAAGGTCCAGATCGGCCTGCTGCATCCCGGACACCGCCTCCAGATACTGGTCGGTGATTTCCGCGATGGGAATGTCGTAGATGCTGACCTTGTTCCGGTCGATCAGGCTGAGAAGCAGATCCAGCGGTCCCTCAAACACATCCAGTTTAACAGAAAGCAACCTGTGAATTCCTCCGACGCGGGGAAAATGTCAGCGGAGCAGCCTGACCGAAGTCTTTCCCGGCCGTTCCGGCCTCTCTCCCCGCATTGTTCCGGTAAAATGCAGCACAATCAGCTGAGGGCGGTTCAGCAGCCGGACGTTAACGGTATGCGTGCCAAGGCCGGAGCTGATGATTTCGGGCATTCCCCCCTTCTCCACCAGATTCCCGGTGTAGGGGGAGAAAATCTTCAGTTCGGGTGAAACCAGCCCTCCGAGGCGCGGGACCCGGACAAGTCCGCCGTGGAAATGGCCTGAGAGCGTGCAGTCCGCGCCCCAGCGCGCGTAATATTCCGCGTAGGCGGGATTGTGCGCGAGAAGCAGGTTGAACCCGTCACCGTGTGCGGGGCCTGCAAGCCGCTCAATCGTCCGCCCGCCTGGCCTGGCCGCGTTCCCCCTCAGGTAGTAGACCCGGGACAGGTCAAGTCCGGTGAGATACAGCCGGCTTCCCCCGCGCGACAGGGTTTCCGTCCGGTTGGACAGATAATGCACCCCGGCCGCCCTGATTGCCCCGAATACTTCTTCCTTCCATCCCGGATAGAGCTCCGGGCTGTCGAGCATCCGCCTCTCGTGATTGCCCGGTGCGTAATACACAGGCCACCTGGCGGAAAGAAAACGGAGCAGATCCGTCGATACCTCAAAGTCAGGATCCGCTCCTCTTTTTGTGATGATCATGTCCCCGCCGATCAGAATCATCTGCGGGCCGGCATCAGCGATCGCCTGCTTCAGGCGCTGGTTTCCGCGCCCGTAGCTCTTTTCGTGGAGATCAGAGATGAATACCGCCTTCACGCCGTTCCACGCCGGTGAGAGAAGGCTGCTGCGGATCTCATAATCCAGTCGGACAAAATGCCTGGTTTCGTACAGGGAACAGGCGCCGAGCGCCCCCGCCGCGGCAAGCAGTCCGGCTCCCGCCGCGTTCATGCGCGCTCCGCTATTTCGTACAGAAGCTTTTCGGAGCTGACCCAGTCGAGGCACGGATCGGTGATCGATTTCCCGTAGATATGTTCGCCGATCTTCTGGTTTCCGCCCTCGATGTAGCTCTCGATCATGACTCCCTTGACCAGCCCGCGGAGTTCGGGGCTTTCCTGGCGGCTGTGGAGCACTTCCTTCACGATGCGGATCTGCTCCATGTGCTTTTTGCCGGAATTGGAATGGTTGGCGTCGACTATGCAGGCTGGATACTGCAGCGTGCGCTCATGGTACATCTGATACAGCAGCATCAGGTCCTCATAGTGATAATTGGGCATCGCCTGGCCGTGCTTGTTGACATATCCGCGGAGAATGGTGTGCGCGAGCGGATTGCCGCTGGTGCTCACTTCCCAGTCCCTGAATATGAAGTCATGGCCGTGCTGCGCGGCATGTACGGAATTGAGCATAACCGAGAAATCCCCGCTCATCGGGTTTTTCATTCCCACAGGAATCTCCAGCCCGCTGCTGGTCAGGCGGTGCTGCTGGTTCTCCACAGACCGGGCGCCGATCGCGACATAGGACAGAATGTCGGAAAGATAGGTCCAGTTCTCCGGATAAAGCATTTCATCCGCCGCCGTCAGGCCCGACTCGCGCACCGCGCGGAGATGCATCTTGCGGATCGCGATGATGCCGGCAAGAGCGTCAGGCTTTTTTTCGGGATCCGGCTGATGCATCATGCCCTTGTAGCCGTCGCCCGTCGTGCGCGGTTTGTTGGTGTAGATTCTCGGGATGATCACCAGCCTGTCAGCCGTTTTTTCCTGGACTTCCGCCAGCCTGCCGATATAGTCGCAGACCGCGTCCTCATTGTCCGCCGAGCAGGGTCCGATGATGACGAGAAATTTATCGCTTTTCCCCGTGATGCAGTCGCGGATCATCCGATCCCTCTCCGCTTTTGCCGCGGCCTCCTCCCTGGTAACAGGATACTCTTCTTTCAGCCAGTCCGGGGACGGCAGTTTTCTCACATAGGTAAAGCTCATTTTTTCCTCCGCTGTACAGAAGCTCGCGGTTCGGCGGGCTGAAATATGGCAGTTGCGTCCACGTGATTATAGGTTAGGATGCACCGGGTGTCAAGAAGAGCGGCCGGGAGCCCGGTCCAGCGCCGGGTGTCAGGACGCGGGCAGAACCCGGTTCATCGCCTGTTGTCCGGAGCGAGGTCAGGAACCCCGGCTCTGTTCCGGATTTCAGGAACGCGGTCATGGCACGGCTCTGCGCCGGACAGCGGAGGAAACCGGACAGCCGGGCAGAAATCGGTTTCCGGATCCCGACAGGAACAGACGCAGGCGTGTTCACCTGAAGCCGGCAGGGTTCGCGCGGGTACAAAAAAAGCACCGCCGGAACGGTGCCTGTTCATGTGCCCGAAGGGATTCGAACCCCCGACCCACGGCTTAGAAGGCCGTTGCTCTATCCAGCTGAGCTACGGGTACATTTCTGATACCGGACGGTATCAAGCTCCCCAAGTAGGGCTCGAACCTACAACACCTCGGTTAACAGCCGAGTGCTCTGCCATTGAGCTATTGAGGAATCAGCGAACAGAAAATATTATATCAGAACCTGCCCGGATGTCAAGAAGATTTCCGACGATCTCAGGCAGCGCCTCTCCGCCGTTCCCGCCGCAGGCTGCACCGGCCTCAATACCGGGCGCCTGCCGCTTTCGCGGATTTCGGAAATCAGCCGAGCTGGGACTTCGCGGTCTCAACAAGCGAAGCGAATCCCTGCGGATCGTTGACTGCCATGTCAGCCATGACCTTGCGGTTGAGAACGACGCCCGCCTCTCTGAGGCCGTACATCATTCTGCTGTAGGAAAGGCCGTTGATGCGTGCCGCGGCGTTGATTCTCGCGATCCAGAGTCTTCTGAACTGTCTCTTTCTCTCTTTTCTTCCCGCGTAGGAATAAGCGAGCGCTCTGGCAACAGACTGCTTCGCGACTCTGTACTGCTTTGATCTGGCTCCTCTGAATCCCTTTGCCAGCTTTAATACCCTGTTATGTCTCTTCTTGGCGTTGACTCCGCCCTTAATTCTTGCCATATCTGGAATCCTCCTGCGTTCAAATATACAGGAAACTGCCGCAAAACCGCAGCTCCCCGGAAAAATCAGCCTTGCTGCACTGCCTCTCCCTCACCCAAAATCCCGGCGGAAAGTTCCGGTGCAGAACCTGAAGCACCGCTCCGGCTCATCAGAGATACGGAGTGATCTTCTTCATATTTCTGGCGTTGGTGATATCTGTGACAGTGGCCTTTCTGAGATTTCTCTTTCTCTTGGTGGTCTTCTTGGTCAGGATATGGCTCTTGTAAGCCTTCATTCTCATCAGCTTACCGGTACCGGTTTTCTTAAAACGCTTGGCTGCTGCTCTGTTGGTCTTTACCTTTGGCATATCAACTTTCCTCCTGATTTTTAATATTGGGGTTCTTCGCAAGCACAAGGCTCATGCTTCTGCCCTCGAGTTTCGCCGGTTTTTCAATCACCGCGATATCTTTGAGGCTGTCAGCGAAATCGTCAAGAATGTGCTTGGACTGGGCGACATGCGCCATCTCGCGCCCGCGGAAACGGAGGGTAATCTTCACCTTGTCTCCCTTTTCGAGGAACTTGCGCGCGTTCCCTGCCTTGGTATTCACATCATTTTCATCAATATTCGGCGAAAGGCGGATTTCCTTGAGCTCTACTGTCCGCTGCTTTCTCCTGGCTTCCTTCTCTTTCCGGTCCTGCTCATAGCGGAATTTTCCGTAATCGATGATCTTGCAGACCGGCGGCTTCGCCATCGGGGATACCTTTACCAGATCCAGATCGGCCTCCCTGGCCAGTTTCATCGCGTCCCTGGAAGACATGATTCCAAGCATCTCGCCATTTGTTCCGATCACGCGGACCTCGCGGTCGCGGATCTGCTCATTCACTGCAAAGTTGCTGATAGTTTGTTCCCTCCATTATTGAAGTATGAATGTGTACACGGACGAAGACATCCCATGTATGAAAAAAGACGGCGGATCGCAGGATCCACCGTCTTCAGCAATCATTCGAAACCGATTGTAGAAACCCGAGCCGCCTTCCGCGCTGAGGTGAGAGTGAATTCTCTGCTTTCCTGCTGTTTCACACAGCAGTTGATACTATATCACCCGTCCCCGTTCCTGTCAACAGTTTTTCAGGATTTTTCCGGGTTCCTGAAAATTCTTTGTCCGGCCAGGATTCAGGTCTACCCAGATTCCGGAAAATTCCGCGTCCGCGCGGGATTCAGGTCTCCCCGGATTCCGGAAAATTCCGCGTCCGCGCGGGATTCAGGTCTCCCCGGGTCCCGGTTTGCGGGAATCATCCGGGTCCCGCGCAAAAGCTCCGGGCTGTCCGGAGGCCGGGACCTGGCCGGCAGGCGGGCTTCCCGCGGCACCAGGTGCCTTTGCGGCAGCCGGCGCCTGCGGGGATGAATCTCCGCCCGCGGCGGTTCCGCATTGTTCCGCGTTCCGGCTTTCCGCCGCCGGCCTGGTTCTCCCGGAGCGCAGAACCATGTCGGCGATCCGCCTCTCTTCCTTCGTCAGCGAGGCGGTACGGAGAAGATCCGGCCGTTTCATCGCTGTGCGCACCACCGACTGGTTTCTGCGCCACGCGTCGACTTTCCCGTGATCTCCCGAGAGAAGCACCTCCGGGACTGCCTCTCCCATGAACACCGGGGGCCTCGTATACTGCGGATACTCAAGCAGGCCGTCCGTGAAGGATTCCTCCTCCGCCGACTGGTCATTGTGCAGCGCTCCCGGGACCAGCCGGGTAATGCAGTCGATCATCATGCAGGCGGGCAGTTCCCCTCCGGTGACGACAAAATCCCCGGCCGAAACCTCGTCGGTCACGATCCGGTCCGTCACTCTCTCATCGATGCCCTCGTAATGACCGCACAGAAAGATCAGATTCTCCTCGCGGGCGTAAGCGCTCGCCATTTTCTGCGTGAACGGCGTTCCCTGCGGCGTCATGTACAGCACGCGGGTATTCCTGCCCGCCATCCTGCTGGCCGCTTCCCACGCCGCGTATACCGGCTCCGCCTGGAGGATCAGGCCGGCACCGCCGCCGTAGGGATAATCGTCCACTCTCCCGTTCGGCCGCACGGCGTAATCCCGGATATCGACGGGAATGACCTCAACGGATCCGTTTTTCTGCGCTCTTCCGATGATGCTTGTCTCACAGATGGTCCGGACCAGGTCCGGAAACAGGGTGAGAACGTAAAACTTCATATGCCGCCTCCTGCGCCGGGAATATCCGCCCGGAACTTCTCATCAGGTCTGCCGGCGCTGTAAAAGGTTTCCGGCCGGATGGACAGCCAGCCGCGCTTTTCCGGGGCTTCCAGCGATTTCCGGCTATTCCGCCCAGGCCTCGCCTGCCCGCTGTTCCGCCGGCAGTTCAGTCGTACAGCTCGAGCAGCCCCGGCAGCAGATGGATGACAATCCGCCTCTTTTCGAGGTCAACATTCAGGATGCAGTCCCGGATCGCCGGGACCAGCAGGTCTTTGTGCCCTTCCCTGGAAATCACAAAGACGTCGTTGGCCGCTGTTTTCAGGATGTCGGAACAGACGCCGAGGACATTTCCGTCCTCGTCGGCCGCCTCCAGCCCGATCAGGTCGGTGATGAAATGCTCATTCTCCCGGCAGGGCGACGCCTGGCTCCGGCGGATGAAAAGTTCGCTTCGCTTTGCCATCTCAGCGGCATCCCTGTCGTCGATGCCCTCCAGCTTCAGAATCACCATCTGCCTGAAAAAGGACACCGACTGGACCGCGGCTTCCCGCTGTCCATTTTTCCCGGAGACAATCAGGGTTTTCCACTCTCTGAACATCTTCGGTTCATCCGTGACCGGGAACACCATAACTTCGCCTTTGATTCCGTGCGCTCTTGTGATTACTCCGACGCGGAAAAGCTCCTCACCGGCCCCCGGTCCTGTTCTCTCGTTTTGATCCATACTTTTTCTCCGGCAAAAAGCGAGTCCGGCTCCCGCTCAGGCGCGGAAGCCGGACACTCTCCCTGTCACTCGATTTCCACAACGACTTTTCTGTCGTCTCCGGAAGCGGCAGCGCGGATTACAGAGCGAATAGAACGTGCCGTTCTCCCCTGCTTGCCGATCACTTTCCCCATATCCTCAGGGTTGACCTTGAGCGTCAGAAGAATTCCTTTTTCATTTTCCTGCTCGGTAACCACGACATCGTCCGGATGATCAACAAGTGCCCTGGCAATAACTTCCAGTAAAGCTTTCATTTCGGCGCCTCCGATTCCGTCTGCTGTGCCGTTGCCAGGAATCATTATTTCTGGATTCCGGCGTTCTTCAGAAGCCTTGCGACGGTTTCGGTCGGCTGAGCTCCGTTGGCGAGCCACTGTTTTGCTGCCTCAGCGTCGATCTTCACGGCACTCGGCTCCTGGGTGGGATCGTAGGTGCCGATCTGAGCGATGAACTTTCCGTTTCTCGGAGCTCTCTCATCCGCGACAATGATCCTGTAGAAAGGATTCTTCTTCATACCCATTCTCTTCAGTCTGATCTTTACCATGATACTTCTTCCTCCATCTGAGTGATTTGATATAAACTGATTGAATAATATATGATACATCCGCCCGAAGGCGGCCCGGAAATTCCGGCGCTGTATCATCAGAAAGGCAGCCTGAATCTGCCCTTTCTTCCGTTTCTTCCCATGCCCTGGAGCTGTTTCATCAGCTTTCTGCTCTGATCGAACTGTTTCAGGAGCCTGGATACATCCGCCACCTCGACGCCCGATCCTTTCGCGATGCGGATTTTGCGCGAAGTGTTGATGATTTCGGGGTTGTAGCGTTCTTTTACCGTCATCGAGCGGATGATGGCCTCGGTGCGCGCCATCTGGGCCGCCGTGACGTCCTCGTCGGGCATGTCCGCCTTTTTGAGGTTCATGCCCATGCCGGGAAGCATCTTCATGATCTCGCCGACGCCTCCCATCTTTTTGACCTGCTGCATCTGGTCGAGATAATCATTCAGGTCGAAACTGGCCTTTCTGATTTTCTCTTCCATCGCTTTGGCCTTGTCCTGGTCGACTTCGGCCTGCGCTTTCTCGATCAGGCTCATAATGTCGCCCATGCCCAGGATCCTGGAGGCCATGCGGTCGGGATAGAACTGCTGCAGATCTGTCAGCTTTTCACCCATCCCGACGTAGAGAATCGGCTTCCCGGTCACCGCGCGGATGGAAAGAGCCGCTCCGCCGCGGGTGTCGCCGTCGAGCTTGGTGAGAATGACGCCGTCGATTCCGACCTGGTCATTGAAGGCGGACGCGGCGTTGACGGCGTCCTGGCCGGTCATCGCGTCGACAACCAGAATGGTCTGGCTGACAGGAACGGCTTCCTTGATGTTTTTCAGTTCCTGCATCATCCCGTCGTCGATGTGGAGGCGTCCTGCCGTATCGAGGATGACAACATTGAAGCCGTTTTTCTTCGCGTACTCAATGCTGTCGGCCGCGATGGAAACCGGGTCTTTCGAATTCTCCTCGGCGTAGACCTCCACGCCCTGCTTTTCGCCGTTGATCTGCAGCTGTTTTACTGCCGCCGGGCGGTAGACGTCGCAGGCAGCAAGCAGCGGCCTGCGGCCTTTCGCCTTGAGCTGCCCGGCAAGCTTGGCCGCGGTCGTCGTCTTTCCGGCGCCCTGCAGGCCAGCCATCATCAGCACGGTGATTTCGGAAGGCGGAAGGAGGGGAAGCTCCGTCGTCTCCGAGCCCATCAGGCGGATCAGCTCCTCATTGACGATTTTGACAACCATCTGGCCGGGATTCAGGCCGTTCAGCACATCCTGCCCGACGGCGCGCTCCTGCACCGTTTTGATGAAATTTTTGACGACCTTGTAGCTGACGTCCGCCTCCAGAAGGGCAATCCGGACCTCGCGGAGCGCGTCTTTCACATCTGATTCCGTCAGCCTGCCCTTGCTGCGGAGGTTTCTGAATACATTCTGCAGTTTGTCAGTCAGACTCTCAAAGGCCAAACCGCTCTCCTTTCCGCAGAGCCGGCGCAAAGCCTTCTCTGCTAAAGCTCATCCCTGATTTTCGCGAACAGCCGCTCCGCGGATTCGGGAAGAGGCTTCCCGGTCTGCTCCGCGTAGCTTTCCATCTCCTCGTGAAGACTCCCGACGGATTTCTTCAGTTCCAGGAAGCGCTCCACCAGATGGAGTTTTCCCTCGTATCCGGCGAGGATCCTGTCGCACCGGGAAATCACGTCGTGCGCCGCCTGCCGGCTGATGCCGCAGATCCCGGCGATTTCACTCAGGCTGAGGTCCTGGTTGACGACATACCCGAAAATTTCTTTCTGGCGATCTGTCAGCAGATCCCCGTAAAAATCGTACAGCATGGCGCGCTCGGCCATCTTTTCCATACAGCTTCGTCCGTTTCCTTCCCGGAACACAGCCATCCGCCTCTTCGCGGCGGACCGTCCTGTGCCCGCCGGCCGCGGGGATTTCCCGTTTCCGGCCGACAGTGACATTATACACAGAAAAAGGAGGGTGTCAAGCATTTTTGCTTTACACCCTCTGATTTTTCCGGCCGGGGCGCGAACTTATCGCCCGGCCAGGCTGTCAGCGCCTGTCCGCGGCTTTCGGCGTCCATCCGAAATATTTCCGCCCGGCCCTGGTTTTCCCGCCATGCCGCGGATTCCCGCGCCGGCGGCGGCCTGCGGGCCTGCGGCGTTTTCACTGCACCGCGCGCTGGTCAGCCGCGCAGCTCCGTCGTCGCCACTTCTCTCGGCTTGTAGCCGCCGTCCTTCAGCGCCGCCATGATCTGGTTCTTGTGGTCCGTCCCGAAGGCTTCGATCGTGATTTTCAGTTCGACGGCCGCGTTGCGGTTGACGGACACAAACTGGTTGTGCTCCAGCTTGACAATGTTGCCGTTCTGGGCCGCGATAATCTGCGCAACCTTGACCAGCTCGCCCGGCTTGTCGGGAAGCAGTGTGGAAACCGTGAAGATCCGGTCTCTCTGGATCAGCCCGAGCTGTACGATCGTGGACATCGTGATCACATCCATGTTTCCTCCGGAGAGCACGCACACGACTTTCTTTCCGCGGACGTTCAGGTGGCGGCAGGCGGCTACGGACAGAAGTCCGGAGTTCTCAACGATCATCTTGTGGTTTTCGATCATGTCGAGGAACGCGGCGATCAGCTCGCTGTCCGGGATGGTGATAATGTCATCGACGTTCTTCTGAATGTAGGGGAGAAGCTTGTCACCCGGCGTCTTGACGGCGGTTCCGTCGGCGATGGTATTGACATTCGGCAGGGTGACGACGCGGCCGGCCTTCAGGGAAGCTTTCATGCACGCCGCGCCTTCCGGCTCGACGCCGATCACCTGAATGTTCGGATTCAGCAGTTTCGCCAGCGTGGAGACGCCGGTGCAGAGTCCGCCTCCGCCGATCGGAACCAGAATGTAGTTGACCGTAGGGAGATCCTTGATGATTTCCATCGCGATGGAACCCTGGCCGCAGGCGACATCCAGGTCGTTAAACGCGTGAATAAAGGTATAGCCCTTCTCCCTGGCAAGCTTCTGAGCGTATTCGCAGGATTCGTCATAGACATCCCCGTGCAGGATCACTTCCGCGCCGTAGCTCTTCGTGCGGTTGATCTTGATCAGCGGAGTGACCGTCGGCATGACGATCACCGCTTTGGTATGGTACAGCTTCGCCGCGTAGGCGACTCCCTGGGCGTGGTTGCCGGCGGAAGCTGTGATGATGCCCTTCTGCCTCTCCTCCTCGCTCATCGTCGAAATCTTGTAATAGGCGCCGCGGACCTTGTAGGCGCCGGTCAGCTGCATGTTCTCCGGCTTGAAATAAACTTTGTTTCCCGTCAGCTCGGAGTAATACTCGCTGTACTTGAGCGGGGTGGGCAGGGTGACGCGGCTGACAATTTCGCTGGCCTGCTCGAATTTTTCCAGGGTCAGCGGATCCCCGGCGGATTTCTCCGCGGAGGGATTCCCTGCCGCGGGAGTCTCCGCGGCCTCAGCGTTTTCTGCTTCCTTCAGGGTTTTCTCATCATTCTTCGGCATTTCCAGCTTCCTTTCTCTCAAACAGGGCCTGCACGTAGGTATCGGCGTTGAATTTCTGCAGGTCGTCGATCTGTTCGCCGACTCCGATATACTTGACCGGGATGCCCAGCTCCGACTGGATCGCCACCGCGATCCCGCCTTTCGCCGTCCCATCCATCTTGGTCAGGATAATTCCATTGATCTTTGCGGTCTCGCTGAACAGTTTCGCCTGGCTGACCGCGTTCTGCCCGGTGGAAGCGTCCAGCACCAGCAGCGTCTCCCGGTAGGCCTCGGGGTAATCCCTGTCGATGACCCGGTTGATCTTCTTCAGCTCTTCCATCAGGTTTTTCTTGTTGTGCAGACGGCCCGCCGTGTCGATCAGCAGGATGTCCGTTCCCCTCGCCTTCGCCGCCTGGATCGCGTCATAGACGACGGCGGCGGGGTCCGAGCCCTCGCTGTGCGAAATCATCTGCACGCCGGCGCGGGCGCACCATGTCTGCAGCTGCTCGACGGCCGCCGCGCGGAAAGTGTCCGCCGCCGCGACGAGAACCTTTTTCCCGCTGTTTTTCAGCTGCGCCGCCATCTTGCCGATCGAAGTCGTCTTCCCGACGCCGTTCACGCCGATCACGAAAACGACTGAATTCCGGTTTTCGAAATCGTACGCGTTCTCGCCGAGATCCATCTGGCGGCGGATGCTGTCGGCCAGGAGTTTGCGGCATTCCTCAGGATTTCTGATGTGAAGTTCTTTCACTTTTTCCTTCAGCTCA
The DNA here is from genome assembly GCA_050944455.1 of Lachnospiraceae bacterium. GTDB lineage: Bacteria > Bacillota > Clostridia > Lachnospirales > Lachnospiraceae > Anthropogastromicrobium. Next base: position 41,207 of record JBMNRC010000004.1, on the reverse strand, counting down.
TCCAGGATTTTTTCCGTCGTCTCCACGCCGATGTCGCCCTCGATCAGGCATTCCTCGAGCTCGTCGTAAAAATCGTCGTCAATTTTCTCCGTGCCGCGGAAGATAGAGTCCAGCCCGGACACCACGCTGTCGCGGGTTTTCGCGAGCCCTTCCTTCAGCCTGGCGAAAATGCTTTTTTTCTTTTCTTTTTCTTCTGCCATATTTTTCCCTGCCTTCCGTGTCCTCCGGATCGGCCTTTCAGGACATCCGCCCGCGGCGCCGGGTCATGTCAGGTCGTTTTCCACGAGACTGACGCTCACCAGCGCCGAAACGCCCTTCTCCTGCATGGTGACTCCGTACAGCCGGTCGGCTGCCGCCATGGTGCCGCGGCGGTGGGTGATCACAATAAACTGCGTGTCAGCGGAAAGTTTTTTCAGATAAGCGGCATATCTGCCGACATTGGAATCGTCCAGAGCCGCCTCGATCTCGTCGAGCAGGCAGAACGGCGACGGCTTCAGGCTCTGGATCGCGAAAAGCAGCGCGATCGCAGTGAGCGCTTTCTCGCCGCCGGAAAGCTGAAGCATGTTCTGCAGCTTCTTTCCCGGAGGCTCGGCGCTCACGATGATGCCGGCGTCGAGGATATCCTCGCCTTCCACCAGGTTGAGCGCGGCGTGGCCGCCCCCGAACAGCTCGCGGAAGACGCGGTCGAACTCCTCCCGGATCTGGCCGAACTTCTCGGAGAACTGAAGCCTCATCCCGGTATCCAGCTCATCAATGACCTTGAGAAGTGCGTCGCGGCTCTTCGTCAGGTCCTGCACCTGGTTATGGAGAAACTGGTACCGTTCGGAAACTTCCTTGTACTCGTCTACCGCGCCGACATTCACCGGCCCCAAGGCGCGGATCTGCTCGCGGATCGCTCGGATATGCTTTCTGCGCTCCGGATCCGTCATCCCGTCTTCCTGAAACTGTTTCTCGGCCTCGCCGGGATTGATCCCGTACTCGTCAAACAGCCTCGCCGTCTGGCTGTCCAGCGAGTCCTCCAGCCGCTGTTTCGAGCTTTCCAGCCGGAGAATCTCCCGGTCCAGCAGCTGGATCTGACCGCTCATCTTTCCGGATTCACTGAAAAAGCCCTGCAGGGAATCGGAAATCGACTGCCTGTCAGCCTCTTTGTCCCGGATCCGGCCGGAAAGCTCCTCTTCGCTCTTCCTGCCGTCCTCCCGGTCCTTCTCCAGCTTCTCAAGTTCTTTCCGGAAGCCTTCGGAATCGCGCTCCCGGGCTTCCTGTTCGCCCGCCGCGTCCCGGGCTTCGTTCTCCAGGGCGGCGGCGTCCTTCCTGCTCTTTTCGATGGTTTCCGCGAGGTCCCGCGCCGACTGCGACAGCTGCGCGAGAAGCACATCCTGCCGCCTGACTTCCTCGTCCAGCTTTCTTCGCTCCTCCCGCAGTTTCTCGGCGGATCCGAGGGAATCCGTGGAATTCTGTTCCGTGTCGGCTCTCCGGCTCTCGATATCGCGGGCTTTCTCTTCCAGGCCGGACTGCCTGTCCCTGGCTTCCCTGACGGAAGCTGCCAGCGCGGCCTGTTCCGAGAGTGCCGCGTTCTTTTCCTCCCGGATCGACTTCAGTTTCTCGTCGTCGTGTTCCAGAACGATCTGGGCCCGGGACGCCGCGATGCCGGCCTCGGATGAAGCCCTGCGCAGTACGGGTACCCGGCTTTCCAGCTCGGAAACCTTCTTTTCGGCGGAAGCCAGATCCTTCTCCGCCGCCGCGAGGGCCGCCTGGTCTTTCCTGCTCTGTTCCGTCAGTTCCCTGATCTGCCGGTTCCGGCCAAGCAGGTTCGCGTTCGACCGGAAAGCTCCGCCGGTCATGGAGCCGCCCGGATTCATGACGTCCCCCTCCAGCGTGACGATGCGGAAAGCGCTGCGGTACTTTGCCGAAAGCTTCATCGCGTTCTCAATCGTGTCGGCGATCACCGTGTTTCCCAGAAGGCTCAGCACGATCGTGCGGTAGCGCGCATCCGCGGTCACCAGCGTATCGGCGGTGCCGAGCACGCCGTTCTCCTTCAGCGCGTCCGGGTATCCGAACGAATGCCGCACCGTTATGCCGTCAACCGGCAGGAAGGTCGTGCGGCCGAAGCGGTTTTTCTTCAGGTATCCGATCAGGTCCTTCGCCGTCTGCCGCGTATCCGTGACAATATTCTGGACCGCGCCGCCGAGCGCTGTCTCGATGGCGGTCTCGTATCTTTTTTCGGTGTGTACCAGATCCGCGACCGTCCCGAGAATCCCCGGGAAGCGGGTTCTGGCCTCCATAACTTTTTTGGTCCCGAAACTGTAGCCCTCGTAGCTCTCCGCCATGTTCCGGAGGGAGTCGATGCGCGCCTGCAGGATTTTCGCGTTCGCCCGGCCTGAGGAAACGGAATTTCTGGCTTCGTCCAGTTTCTTCCGCCCCGCGGACAGCTCCGACTCCCCGGCCGCCAGTTCGCTCTCCGCCTTTGCTCTGGCCCCGTCGGCTTCCTGCCTGGCGAGATCGTCAGCGTCCCTGGTCTTCTGCGTCTCCTCCTCTTGCTGGCGGTTTTCCAGAAGCTTCCGGTCGATCTCCGCCTTGCGGACGCGGTAATGCTCCAGCGTTGTCCGGTATTTTTCCAGATCCGCCGCGATCTCCTTCCCGCGGTTCATCAGTTCCAGAACCTCGGCGCTCGAATTCTTCGCCCGGTCGGATTCCTTCTCGATCTGCCTGCCCAGCTCTTCCGAGCGCGAAGCCGCGGTATCCCGCTTCTGCCGCGCGTCGTAAATCTGCCGGTTGATTTCCTGCCGCCTGGATTCGTTCCCGTCGATTTCCTTCCTGGTTTCGTCCAGTTTTTTCGAGGAGGATTCGGCTTTCTCGCGGGCATGGGCGGCCTGCAGGTCGCCGGTATGGATTTTCTCCGTCAGCTCCGCCGCGCGGCGCTCCATCTCCCGGCCGGAATCCCCGAGCGCCGTCAGGCTCTCCCTGTCTTTTTCAATCTCAGCGGCGAGGCGGTTCATCCTGTCCTGCTTCGCGGAGTAGCGCTCTTCCAGCTGCTGCAGTTCCTGCTGCTGGCTCTCCCTCTGGCCCTGAGCCTGGCTCAGGCTGTCGGAAATTTTCGTGACCTCGTTCTCGTTTTTCTTCCGCTCAAGGACGAAGGCGTTGACTTCGGCGCGGCGCAGGCCGTCATGAAGACTGAGGTAGGTTTTTGCCGTGTTCGCCTGCTCCTCAAGGGGGCCCACCCGTCTCTCCAGTTCGGAAAGGATATCCGATACACGGGCCAGATTGGCCTGCTCATTTTCCAGGTGCTTCACCGCCTCCTGCTTGCGGTGGCGGTACTTCTGGATGCCGGCCGCCTCATCGAGCAGGCTTCGGAGTTCGTCCGGGTGCCCCATCAGGATCTGCTCTACCCGGCCCTGCCCGATGATGGAGTAGCCCTCCCGGCCGATGCCGGTGTCAAAAAAGAGTTCGTTGACGTCCTTCAGCCGGACGGGCGCCTTGTTGATCAGGTATTCGCTTTCGCCGGAGCGGTAGACCCGGCGGGTTACCGTGACTTCGTCGTAATCTGCCGCCAGCCTGTGGTCCGAATTGTCAAACGTGATGCTCACCGACGCGAAGCTCTGGGGCTTTCTCTGCTGCGTGCCGGCGAATATGACGTCCTGCATGCTGCTTCCCCGCAGCTGCTTTGCGCTCTGCTCTCCGAGAACCCAGCGCACCGCGTCGGCGACATTGCTTTTTCCGCTTCCGTTGGGTCCGACGATACAGGTGATTCCGTTGTGGAATTCAAAGAGCGTCCGGTTTGCGAACGACTTGAATCCCTGGATCTCGATACTCTTCAGATACATCAGGTTTTACTTTCGCCTTTCAGCAGCAGGATCGCGCGGTAGGCCGCCTGCTGCTCGGCCGCTTTCTTGGTGTGTCCGGTGCCTTCGCCTACGGCCCTGCTGCCGATTTTGGCCCTGACCCTGAACTTGCGGTCGTGGTCCGGGCCGTCCTCGGAAATCAGTTCGTAGGAGAGCGGCTCATCGTAATCTTTCTGCACTATCTCCTGCAGGATAGTCTTGCTGTCATAAAAGAGCTGTTTCCCGTCCAGGTCATTCAGCACGTAACGGCTGATGAACTCTTTTGCGTCAGCAAAACCACCATCCAGATAGATGGCTCCGATCAGCGCCTCAAAGGCGTCGGAGGTGATGGAAGGCCTTGTCCTGCCCCCCGTCGCGTCCTCTCCCTTCCCGAGCCTGAGGTAGCTTCCCAGAGAGATATCTTCCGCGCACAGAGCCAGCGTCGGCTCGCACACGATGCTGGCGCGCAGTTTGGTCAGCTCCCCCTCCGGATATTTTTCATGATGGGAGTACAGATAGTCGCTGCAGGCCAGCTCCAGGACAGCGTCCCCGAGAAACTCGAGGCGCTCGTTGTCCCTGGGAAGCACGCCTGCCGCGCCGTGCTCATGGGCCCAGGAGCTGTGCGTCAGCGCGAGCCGCAGAAGCTCCGGATCCCTGAAATGATAGCCGATCACCTCTTCCAGAGGTTTCTGAGGTTTCTGAGTTCTCATGGCGCAGGGCCTCAGTTTCTCAGTTTCTGGATGGCATCCACCGCGTCCTGCACGGTCTCGATGGACTTTGCGGTTTCTTCCGAAATTTCCACGCCGAACTCATCCTCGATTCCCGTGATGATCTGGAACACATCCAGCGAATCCGCGCCGAGATCCTCGCGGAAAGTCGTCTCCGGTTTGATTTCACTTTCATCCATGTTCATGACATCCGCGATAATCGCGCGAAGCTTTTCGAATTCCATAGAGTTCTCCTTCCCTGTCCCGGCTGCGGGGCCCTGCGGCCCCCTGTCCGGGGTTCTGTGGCATTGCTTATTGTATTCTGTATCAGTTACTGTCAGCGGTCCTGTTCCCGCCGGCTTCCGCTTTCTGTGCCGCGCCGATCGACGCCTCGATCTTTCCGGCGATGTCCGCCTTCGAGAAGGCGATGCACTGAAGAATCGCGGTGCAGACCTCCCTGCCGGTCGAATTGCCGTGCGCCTTCACCACCAGGCCTTTCAGGCCAAGCATCGGGGCGCCTCCGTACTCGTCCGAGCTGAAATGGTGCCTCATGTCGTGCAGCGCCGGCCTGATCAGCATACCGCCGATTTTGCCGCGCGCCGACGACAGAATACTTTTTTTCATCACGGAGAAAAGCGCCATGGCCGTGCCCTCGTACATCTTGAGAACCACGTTGCCGACGAACGCCTCGCACAGCATCACGTCGACGCCGCCCATGGGAATATCCCGGGCTTCGACGCTGCCGACGAAATTGATGTCGGTGCAGGCCTTCAGAAGCGGAAATGTCTCCTTCACCAGGGCATTGCCCTTCTCCTCCTCCGCGCCGATATTGACAATTCCGACCGTCGGGTTCTTCACGCCGACCACATGTTCCATGTAGATGGAACCCATCCGGGCGAACTGGACGAGGTCAGTCGCGCGTGCATCCACATTCGCGCCGCAGTCGAGGAGCAGCGAACGTCCTGCTACGGTCGGAATGAGGGTCGCCAGCGGCGACCGCCGCACGCCTTTCAGCCTTCCCGCCAGGACCTGCCCGCCGACCAGAAGGGCGCCTGTGCTGCCGCACGACACGAAGCAGTCGGCGTCTCCGCTCTTCACCATCTTCAGGCCGACAACCATGGAGGAATCCTTCTTGTTGCGGATTGCCTCCGTCGGTTTTTCGGCAGTCTCAATCACTTCCGAAGCCGGGACGACGTGAAGCCTGCTGTCACTGACTCCCTTTTCGACCAGCGCCGGCTCCAGAACTTCCTTTCTGCCGACCAGGAAAATCTCAATTTCTTCTGACTTCTTCAGGGCTTCCGCCGCGCCGTCGATCATGCATCCCGGCGCGTTGTCACCGCCCATACCGTCTACTGCTATTCTGATCATTGATTGCCATCTTTCTGTGAATCCGTCATAAGACATCGTTCCTCTTCCGATATCTCAGACATTTATATCATACCCCGGCTGTTTTCACAACGGCGGCGCCGCAAAAACTGTTCCCAGCCGCGGGGAAGCCGTTCCGCAGGGTGAAGCTGCCGTGCTGCGGCGGGGAAAGCACCCGTTCCGAAGGATAAAGGCCGCCGTACCGGGGCGGGGGAAAACACCCAGAAACAGCGGTTCTGATGAAAAGCGCGTGGCCCATACGCTGATGAGCCACGCGCTTTAATCATTCATTCCAGGATCCTGACCGTCAGTCAGCATTGTCAACAGAGATAATCTCTCTCTTGTTGTAGCTGCCGCAGTTCTTGCAGACTCTGTGCGGAAGCATCAGGGCGCCGCACTTGCTGCATCTGACAAGGTTCATCTCTCCCATTTTCCAGTTAGCCTTGCGCTTGTTTCTTCTGGCTTTCGAGGTTCTGTTCTTCGGGCAGATAGACATGTTACCACCTCCTTCATACCGGAGCGCGGCCGCGCATCCAGTTTATTACCATGATCGTGACCTCAGTTGCCGTCATCCAATCCGCCGAACAGGTCGCGGATTGCTGCCATTCTCAGATCCGGCTCCGGCCTGCCGTGTCCGCAGTCGCGGATATTCAGGTTCTGGCCGCATACCGGGCACAGCCCTTTGCAGTCTTCCCTGCACAGCACCTTGACCGGCATATTTCCGTAAAGCTCGTCGAGAATCAGACGGTCTGTATCCAGAAAATTTCCCTGGACGTATGGCTGTTCGTCCAGATCTCTGATGCGCTCATCCCTGGACACATTTGCATCGATCCTGCGCTCGGGCATCAGATGGAAATCGATATCCACAGGCGTCAGGCAGCGGTCACATGGAAATGTCACAGTCAGTTTCTGGCCAGCCTTCACATCGATCACCCGGTTTCCCCGGTGCTTCAGCGTGAAGGTGCCGGCCTCAGCTTTCTTTACCGGATAACTGACGCCGTTCCAGCTGACGGACTCTGCTGTAAAGGGGATGGTATAGGTTTTTTCTTCCCCGTCTGCGGCAAAGAGTACTGACAGATCAATCTGCATATCTGAGCCTTTCAGGACCGGACACACAGAATTTCGCGCATACTCGGTAATTATATGCATCCGGTCGGTAATTGTCAAGCGTTTTATTGTGTCCGGCCGGGGTTTTCAGGCCCGGCGTCAGCCGCGCCTCAGCCCTGCTGTGCCTGCACCGCGGTCAGGGCGACAACGCCGACGATATCGGCCGCGCTGCATCCTCTGGACAGATCGTTGACCGGCATTGCCAGGCCCTGGAGAACTGGTCCGAAGGCGTCCGCCTTCGCCAGGCGCTGCACCAGCTTATAGCCGATATTTCCGGCCTCGAGGCTCGGGAAGATCAGGGTGTTGGCATGACCCGCGACCTTGCTGCCCGGGGCTTTCAGCGCCGCGACCGTCGGATCCAGCGCGGCGTCGAGCTGAAGCTCTCCGTCGATCTCGTACTGCGGGTAATTCTCGTTGGCGATCTTCACGGCATCGGCCACCTTGGTGACATCGTCGTGCTTCGCGCTGCCCTTGGTGGAGTAAGAAAGCATGGCGACCTTCGGCTCCGCTCCGATGAAAGCCTTGAAGGAAGCCGCGGAAAGGCCCGCGATCTCAGCGAGCTTCTCGGAATCGAAATCGGTGTTGACCGCGCAGTCGGCAAACAGGAACTTGCCGTTCTCGCCGTACTCACAGTCCGGAACATCGACGATGAAGAAGCCGGAGACACTCTTTACGCCCGGCTTGGTTTTGAGCAGCTGAAGAGCCGGGCGGATGGTGTTGCCGGTGGAGTGGCACGCGCCGGAAACAGCGCCGTCGGCGTCGCCGCACTTGCACATCAGGCAGGCATAATACATGTAATCTTTCTTCATCTGTTCGTCGGCGATCTCCGGTGTGACGCCTTTCTTCGAACGGAGCTCTACGAATTTATCGATATACTTCTGGCGGTTCGGGTCAGATGCCGGGTCGACAACGGTGATTCCCGCAAGGTCATGGCCTTTGCCGTACTGTTCCACCTGCTCCGGGGAAGCCAGAAGGATCACATCCGCGATCCCTTCTTTCGCAATCTGTTCCGCAGCCTCCCAGGTCCGATGATCCATATACTCCGGAAGTACGATTCTCTTTCTGTCAGCCTTGGCTTTCTCTTTGATGGAATCAATAAAACTCATTTCAGTCTCCTTTCGTCGCGGCCCTTCCCTGATTTCCGGGCCTTATGTCCTTTGTTATTTATAGCACAGAAACGCCCACGGTTCAACAGAAACATAGGGCTCGCGGGGAGAGACGGCGCGGCCCGTCCCCGGTTGACTCCGCTCTCTGCCCGATGCTAAACTGAAAATCAGTGCAGATCACGGGAAGCATTGCTCCTGTTCACCGTACTGACCCGTGCATTGTTTATCCGCCAGGGCAGTGCCGGCGGTCAGAGCCGGCCGGTCTTCCGGCGGGAACCGGCTGATGAAACCGGCCGGCTTCCCGCAACAATGGGATCAATGACAATAATCCGGCCAATGAAACCGCAAGGCTCCGGAGGGAACCCGCCGGGGGAACCGGCTGCTTGCTGGAAGGGACTGATTCATGAAAGCTGTTGGCATAATCGCCGAATATAATCCGTTTCACAATGGACACGCCTACCAGATCCGCAGGGCAAAGGAAATCACCGGCGCGGACTGCGCGGTCGCCGTAATGAGCGGGGATTTCGTCCAGCGTGGCGAACCCGCCGTGCTGGATAAGTACACCAGAACCAGAATGGCGCTCCTGGGAGGCGCTGACGCTGTCTTTGAACTCCCGGCGGTATATGCCACCGCGGCGTCCCGGGATTTCGCCGCTGCCGGATGCGCGGCCCTGGAAGCCGCCGGGTGCGCATATCTGTGCTTCGGCACGGACGGAGGCACTCCCGAAGAACTGCGGCGCGCGGCTGAAGCGCTGGCGGATGAGCCTGATCCTTTCCGGGAGGTTCTCCGGGAACACCTGAAAAACGGAGAGACCTACGCGGCGGCCGAGGCCGCCGCGCTCAAAGCCTGCGGGGCTTCGCTGCCCGCGTGCGGCCCGAACAGCCGTCTTGCGGTCGAATATCTCAGGGCTGTCAGGGTTTACGGTTTTTCCCTTCAGCCAGCCGCCGTCCGCCGGAGCGGTCAGGATTACGCCTCCGGTGAGCTTTCTGTGAACCGGGACGGCAGCGAAGACGGCGCTCCGGGAGGTACAGTTTTTCCCTCCGCCCTTTCGCTGAGAAACGAGATGAAAAAAAACGGGGAAAAGACCGACTATTCCCCGTATATTCCCAAAGAAGCTCTTTCCGTTTTCCGCGAGGCCTGCCGGCAGAAGCGTTTTCTTTTCCCCGAAGATTTTGCGGACCTCCTGAATTACGCCATCCTCCTCTGCCCGCATCCGGAGCAGGCCGCCGGCTTCACTCCGGAGCTGGCCGCGCGGCTTATGGCCGCAGGGCCCGGTCCCCGCACCCCGGAGCAGTGGACCGCTCTCCTGAAAACGCGCAACGTGACGCAGACGCGCGTAAGCCGTGCCCTGACCCATCTGCTGCTGGGAATCACCGGGGAGGACGCCGGAAAGCCCGGCGCCGGCGGCCCGGAACGGCTGGTGCCTTACCTACGGCTGCTCGGGTTCCGCCGGGAGGCTTCTCCATTTCTCGCGGGCCTGCGCAAAAACTGTCCCGTTCCCGTGATCAACAAAGTCGCGGACGCCGCGGCAAAGCTGGATTCCCGAGCCGCCCGGTGCTTTTCCGCCGATCTCCGCGCCGCGGAGCTTTACCGGCAGGTCCTGTACCGGAAAAGCGGCGTCCTGATTCCGGACGAATACCGGGCGGGAGTCGTCATCGTCTGAGTGTTTTCCCGCCGCTCCTCCCGCCGGTTACAGATCCCGCGCAGGCGTCTTTTTCCGGTACAGGCTGAACACATAGACCAGGTCGAAATAGGTTTCTTCTCCGCTCTGCTCCGCGAGCTGCCACTCCTCCGGATCAAACTTCGGGAAATGCGCGTCCGAATCGTAGATATAATCGATTTCGGTGAGCAGCAGGGTGTCCGTCCAGGGCATGAACTCCCTGAATACAGATTCCCCTCCCAGAACAAAAACATCCTTTGAAGGAATCCTTTCCCTCTTCAGAAAATCGATTGCCTCGTCCACGCCCCGGACGATTTCCGCCCCGCGGATGCCGGATGCTTTCCGGGAAAGGACAATATTGCGGCAGTACGGAAGCGGCTGTCCCTGGGGAAGCGCTTCCAGCGTTTTCCGCCCGAGGATCACCGCTTTTCCCCTCACCGCCTCCAGAATCATCTGCCTCTGCATCGGGATCGTCACCAGGCGGTATCCGTTTTTCCCGATTCCCAGTCTCCTGTCTACCGTGGCTATCGCTTTCATCGATCATTCCTCCCGCCGGGTACGCTCCCGGCGCCTTTTCCGTCCGAAGCAGGAAACGCGCGCAGCCTGGCGCACTTATGCACGGAAGCCCCGCAGATGCGGGGCTTCTGTTTATTTCCGGAACTTCACGGATTCCGTCCGGTTCTCAGTTCCTGAAGCTGTGCACCGGCGCCGGGATTCTTCCCTCACGGCTGATAAACCCCTCGCAGCTCTTTGTGCTGACGGGCATGATCGGCGCGTATCCGAGCAGCCCGCCGAACTCCGCCCTCTCGCCGACGCCTTTTCCGATCACCGGGATCACTCTCACCGCGGTCGTCTTGGCATTGACCATGCCGATCGCCGCCTCATCCGCGATCATGCCCGAAATGGTCGAGGGAGTCGTGTCGCCCGGGATCGCGATCATGTCGAGGCCGACGGAACAGACGCAGGTCATGGCCTCCAGTTTCTCGATCCGCAGATCACCGGTCTCCGCCGCGTGGATCATGCCGGCGTCCTCGCTCACGGGGATGAAAGCTCCGGAAAGCCCGCCGACATAGGAGGACGCCATGATTCCGCCTTTTTTCACCTGATCGTTGAGCAGAGCCAGCGCAGCTGTCGTCCCGGGGCAGCCGGTCTCCTCCAGGCCCATCTCCTCCAGGATTTCCGCCACGCTGTCCCCGACCGCCGGCGTCGGCGCGAGCGACAGGTCGATGATGCCGAAAGGCACGCCCAGCCTGCGGCTGGCCTCCTGGGCGACGAGCTGTCCCACGCGGGTGATCTTGAAGGCGGTGCGCTTGACGGTCTCGCAGAGGGTTTCGAATCCCTCGCCTTTGACCTGGGATACCGCGGTCTTCACCACGCCGGGGCCGCTGACGCCGACGTTGATCACCTCATCCGCCTCGGTCACGCCGTGGAAAGCGCCGGCCATGAACGGGTTGTCATCCGGCGCGTTGCAGAAAACAACCAGCTTCGCGCAGCCGATCGAATCCAGGTCTCTGGTCTTCACGGCAGTCTCATGGACGATCTGTCCCATCAGCCGCACGGCATCCATGTTGATGCCGGTTTTGGTGGAACCGATGTTGACGGAACTGCACACGCGCTCCGTCGCCGCAAGAGCGTCCGGGATCGACCGGATCAGCAGCTCGTCCGCCTTCGTCATCCCCTTGCTCACCAGGGCGGAGTAGCCTCCGATGAAGTTGACGCCGATGGTTTTCGCGGCGCGGTCCAGCGTCTCGGCGATCCGGCAGAAATCTTCCGATGTCCTGCAGGCGGACGCGCCGACCAGAGCAATCGGCGTTACGGATACCCGCTTGTTGACAATCGGAATGCCGTAGTCAGCTTCGATTTCTTCCCCGACCTGAACCAGCTTTCCGGCCCTGGACGTGATCCTGTCGTAAATCCTGCGGCAGAGCGCGTCCAGGTCGGTATCCATGCAGGAAAGCAGGCTGATTCCCATCGTGATCGTGCGGACATCCAGCTTCTCCTCAGAGATCATCCGGTTGGTTTCACTGACTTCCGGTTCGCTGATCAACTGCATAGTTCTTCCTCCAATCCTCAGATACGGTGCATCTTCGTAAAGATTTCTTCCTTCTGGCAGTGGATCTCGACGCCGATCTCAGCGCCGGTCCTGTCGAGCTCCGTCTTCAGCTCCGCGAAGGAAAGATCCATCCCGCTGATGTCGACCACCATCATCATGTTGAAGAAACCGTGGACGATGGTCTGGGAAATATCGAGAATATTGACTCTGTGATCCGCCAGGCAGGTGCACACCTTTGCGATGATGCCGACCGTATCCTTGCCGACGACCGTGATGACTGCTTCCTGAACTTTTTCCATATGGGTACCTCCCCGAAGATCCGCCGCCCGCCCCGCTGTCAGCCGGCAGGCGGTGCCGGCCGCATCCGCCGGGCAGGCCGGGCGGCTTCAACTGTGTATTGAATCAGATAGTCCTTGATAGTCCTGCGGATCACAGGTCGACGACTTCGGACATCCCGCTTCTCGGCGCGACGGTGATCGGGAAATCATCGGAATGGTAAGGCACCGGGCTCTCGTCGATCTCATCCCTGACCGTCTCAGAAGCCAGGCCGGGGAAATTGTTGATCTCGCTCAGGTGCCCGAGAAACACATGCTTCATCCGGTCATTGAGGATCTCGCAGAGAAGCTGGCCCGAATCCTCGTTGGACAGATGCCCGCGCACTCCCATGATCCGCCGCTTGAGCGGATAGGGATAGGGCCCCGACTCCAGCATCCTGACATCGTGGTTGCTCTCAAGGAGCACGACGTCCAGGTCGCGCAGCCAGCGCAGCGTGTATTCCGACCAGCTGCCGAGGTCTGTGCACACGGCGGCATTCGTTTTGCCGTCCGTACAGCGGTAGCCCAGAGGGTTGGCCGCGTCATGGCTGATATGAAAAGGGGTTATCCTCAGATCGCCGATCAGGTTGACCTGGTCGGGAATGACCTCGTGAAACAGCGAGGGATCAATCTCCCCTTTCGCGTCGAGTCGGTGGATTGCCTGAAGGGTTTCCCGCGCGGAATAGATCGGGATATGATACTTTTTGGAAACCGTCTTCAGGCCGGCGATGTGGTCTGAATGCTCGTGCGTGACCAGAATCGCTGAAAGCTCGGAGGTTTTCAGGTCCAGGGATTCCAGGCCCCGGTCGATTTTCCGGCAGGAAATGCCGGCATCCACCAGGATGTGCGTATCGCGGGTTCCGATATAGGTGCAGTTGCCGCTGCTGCCGCTTTCCAGGCTGACAAATCTCATAGGCCTCAGAACCTCCGCCTGTACTGGCGCATAGCCGCGTTCACCTGTCCCTCGAGATCCACGGGGATCCCGTCGTTGCGGATCACAAGATCGGCTTCGCGGCGGTACTGCTGTTCGGATTTCTGGTGCCTCATCACTGCAAGGCAGCGCTCCCTCGTGTAGCCGCGGCTGTCCTGCAGCCGTGTGATGCGGGTTTCCTCGGGCGTATCCACAAACCAGACGGTATTCGTGAGCTGCGTCAGTTTTCCCTCGGACAGCAGGGCGGATTCAATGGCGATCAGCTTCACCCCGTTCTTTTTGTATTCCTCCACGCGCCTGCGGATCTCCTCCAGAACCAGCGGATGGACCGACTCATTGATTTTTCTGGTCTTGTACGGGTCGGCGAACAGAATCTCCGCCGCCTTCGCCCGATCGACCTCCCCGTCGGGGCCGAGAACTTTTTCGCCGAGGATAGACAGATAGAGCGGGTAGGCGGGTCCGCCTTTCCGCATCAGCTCCTTCGCGACCTCGTCCGAACGGATCACGGCCGCGCCGTAGTTATCCCGCAGAACCCGGAGCACCTCGGACTTGCCCGCTCCGATGCCGCCGGTAACCCCGATGACCAGGCATCCCTCGGCCACATTCCGGCCGAATGCGATATGGTCGGGGTTCGGCCGGACAGATACCACTGCCGGATGTTTCACCATAAGCACGTCCCGGACCTCGGGATCTCTCCTCTTCAGCGGATTGTGCCTTTCCGCGCGGGGAGCGTCCGCCCCTGCCTTCTCGCGGTTTTCCGCGGCGGACCTGCCGCGGCTGTCCCCGTACGTTTTCCCGCGGTATCCGCCGTACGCTTTTCCGCGGCTTTCACCGGCCGTTTTCCCGCGTCCTTCACCGTAGGCACTTCCGCGGCTCTCTCCGTAGGATCTTCCGCGGCTCTGTCCGTACGATCTTCCGCGGTTCTCTCCGGCTGTTCTCCCGCGGTCCGCGCTGTAAGCGTTTTTCTGCGTCCGTGCCGCGGAATTCCTGCCGTTTTCTTCCCCGCGGGGTCCCCTCGCTGAATACCCTTCGGCTTTCCGGCCGGATGCCGTGCCGTTCCGGCGGAAATCCGTCGATTCCCTGTCCGACGGATACCGGCTTCCGGCGGCTCTGCGGGAATGCCCGTCCCTGTTTTTTCCGGAAGAGCCCTGGAACCCGCTGCGGGAACTCTGCCTCCTGAAGTCTCTCCGGCCGCCGTTTCCCGGATTCTGCCTGTCTCTTCCGCGGCCGCCGCCGCCTCTATTTTGCATCATACCAGCTTTCTCCTTCCGAAAGCGAAACCACAAGCGGGACCGCGAGATCCGCGGCCGACTCCATCTCCGTGCGGAGAAGCTCAGCCGCCCTGTCTTTTTCCTCCACAGGGACCTCGAGCAGGAGCTCATCATGAATCTGCAGAATAATCCGTGATCTCATGTTTTCCTGTCTCAGCCTGCGGTCTACCCGTATCATGGCGATTTTCATAATATCCGCCGCCGACCCCTGGATCGGGGAATTCATGGCTACTCTCTCACCGAACTGCCTCTGCATGTAATTGGACGACTGCAGCTCGGGCACCGGCCTGCGGCGTCCGTACATGGTAACCGCGTACCCCTGATCCCGCGCCTTCTCCACGCAGTCCTGGAGAAACCGGTGCAGGTCCGGGTACGTCTCGAAATAACTGTCAATATAGCTCATGGCCTCGGCCCGCGAGATGCTCAGGTTGTCGGAAAGCCCGAACGCGCTGATGCCGTACACGATGCCGAAGTTCACGGCTTTCGCGTTGCGCCTCTGCTGCGGCGTCACCTGGTCCAGGGGGACATGGAAAACGTGCGACGCCGTGATCGCGTGGATATCCCGGCCGCTGTTGTACGCCTCGATCAGCTTGCGGTCGCCGGACATATGCGCCAGCACCCTGAGTTCAATCTGGGAGTAGTCGGCGTCGACAAACACGCATCCTTCCGCCGGGACAAAAACCTTTCGGATTTCCCGCCCGAGTTCTTCCCTGACCGGAATATTCTGCAGGTTGGGGTTCGTGCTGGAAATACGGCCGGTGGCCGTGACCGTCTGGTTGAAGGTGCCGTGAATGCGGCCGTCTCCGCTGATGCATTCCCCGAGGCCGTCCGCGTAGGTGGACTTGAGTTTGGTCAGCTGGCGGTAGCGCAGGATTTTATCGATCACCGGCGACTGATCGCTGACCTTCTCCAGGATGTCCGCTGAAGTTGAGTAGTGCCCCTTCGTCTTTTTGGGGTATTTCAGCCCCATCTTCTCAAACAGGACCGTCCCGAGCTGTTTCGGCGAGCTGATGTTGAATTCCGTGCCGCACAGCCCGTAGATTTCCTGTTCCAGCTCATGGATCGCTCCCGTCATCCTTTCCCCGTACTCCCGGAGCGCTGCTTTTTCTACCCGGATCCCCGCTTTTTCCATATCGTACAGGATATGGCACAGCGGGAGCTCGATCTGCGTGTAGAGTTCGAACTCTCCCTGTTCCTTCAGCCGTCTCA
Organism: Lachnospiraceae bacterium; assembly: GCA_050944455.1. GTDB lineage: Bacteria > Bacillota > Clostridia > Lachnospirales > Lachnospiraceae > Anthropogastromicrobium. Next base: position 25,666 of record JBMNRC010000004.1, on the reverse strand, counting down.
CGAGTTCCGGCCCCGAGAGCTGCAGGGCCGCCGCCTGCCTGGCGCGCAGAAGCGCGTACGCCGGTTCCCCGCACACTTCGTCCTCCGTCTTTTTGCCGAACAGCGCCCGGTAATCCTGGTAATGCCAGTCCAGAATATCCCCGGCGATTTCATCCGCGGAGTAAGGCCCGTGCAGGGGGTTGAGGAGATAGGCGGCGATGCCGGCGTCGTACATGCCGGGGACTGCCCCGCCCCCGGTCAGGTGATAAATTTTCTTGGCGTCCGGGACGACCACCGTTTTCCCCGTGGAGAGTATGTCCCGCACAGCCGAAACCAGGTCTTCCCCGGAAAGTCTGTCCGAAGCCTTCATCCGGTACACCGTGCCGTCTGCTGACGCGGTGAGCGCTGAAAGGCGGTTTCCGGATTCTTCCGGGAGCAGGGAAATCTGTGCCGCGGCGCGGATTTTTCCGATGAATCCGCCGAGTTCCGCGCGGTCCGACGTTGAGGCAAAACGGTTTTCATCCCAGAAAGTCTTCTGATCCTCCTCCCCGAAATCGACCGTCAGGGACCGGAATTCCAGCTCGGAATAAACTTTTCTCCAGGCGTCGGGGCGGACCGTAAGCTTATAGTCCGACAGATCCTGCGGGATCGGGGCGTCGCGGCGGATGGTCGCGAGCTTCTCGGAGAGCTCCGCGGCTTTGCGGCCGACAAGCTCCGTATCGCTTTCCCGAAGGAGCGGCCCCAGCGGCGGGCGCCGGATGCCGAGCTTCTCCTTCCAGAGGGCTTTCAGTTCTTTTTCGCTCTCCGGATCCAGCCCCTCGATAGCCTGATACAGCTTATCGACGGAGTGGTATTCCTGAATCAGCCTGACCGCCGTATCGGGCCCGACGCCGGGGACTCCCCTGATATTGTCGCTCGTGTCCCCCATCAGTCCCTTGAGCTCCGGGATCTCGCGCGGCTCCACCCCGAATTCAGCCTTCACCCTTTCGGGGTTGAAGGGAAATGTCTTTTCGGGAACATTCGCTTCCGCCCGGCTGATCCCGTAGCGGTCAAAAAGATCCTGCGCCTTCCCGTCCGTCGTCTGCATCATCCACAGTTCGGTCCGGTCCGTGACCAGCTGGAGATAATCGTGATCCTTCGTCATCAGCCTGACCGGGATCCGGTCCTCAAATCTGGCGGCCGCGCTGCCGCAGAAATCATCGGCCTCAAAATCCCCGGAGGCCAGCTGTGTGACGGAGAGCTCATCCAGGACTTTCCGGCAGAGATCGAACTGCTCGCTCAGCGGTTCCATGGTCTTTGCCCGGTTTCCCTTGTAGTCCGGGTACATTTTCCTGCGGAACGTGTCGCGCGTCAGGTCCCAGGCAACCGCGAGGTACGCCGGTTTCTGCGTTTTGATGATCGAAGAAAGAACGCGCAGAAATCCGAAGACCGCGTTTGTGTAAACGCCGCCCGAGGTCATCATGATTTTATCGTAGTATTTTTTTCTCTCCTCATCAGTCTTCGCAAACAGCATCTGCTTCGGAAGATTTCCGAAAAACTGGGTTGTCAGCAGCGAGGACCCGTCTATCAGGAGGAGCATTTCACTCATATCGGTACTCCTGTCAGGAATGAAGCGTAAGGGAAACGGATCGTCAGAAATAAAGAAAACGGAACAGAACGGCCGCGGACAGCGCGATTCCGGAAAACGCGGCGATCAGGATCATCTGCCTGATCTGGCTGACGAGGTTGTGCCGTCTCACCTCGGCCTCCCGCCTTTCCAGTTCCTTTTCATACTCGCGGCGCAGGTTGAAAGACCTGGCGCCGGTATCCGCGTCCAGGTTCTCGACGGCTTTTTCGACCGTGAAATAGATTTCCAGCTCCTCTCTGCAGGACGCGCAGGAGCGGATGTGTTTTAAAAAATCCTCCTCCTCCGCGTAGGACATGGTTCCTTCCAGAAAAGGACGGATCTCAGAGATCGCCTGTTTGCAGTCCATATCGTATTCCTGTCAGATCATTTCGGATTTCCGGAAACCGCTTTCCGGATCAGGTTTGCCGGACGCCGCTGCCGGTTATCCTTTGCAGACGGTCTTCCGGATTCTGTTATCCCGGGATTTCCGCATCCGGATTGGATTATCCGGATTCAGCCGCCGGGTCTGAGGCAGCGGGCCTTCTTCCCGGGCCGGATTTCGCCGGTTCTGTCGGACGGGCGGCCAGGCCGGTGATCAGTTCTCCTCCAGAACATACTTCACAAAATCGTCCATCTCCTCTTTTTCGGCGAATTTAGCGATGTACATCTGGTTGCCCATGCCGACCGCGAGAACGTCCGGCATGCGGTCGCTCATCGTGATATTCGCGCGGTAGCGGGAGAGGACCTCATTGTGGGAATGCCTGAAGGAAATCCCGTCCCTCCGCCCGATATAAACGCAGTAGTAATGCCTGTCCCTGTCCTGCGTGACCCTGCGGTCCAGCGCGATCATCTCAGCCCAGATCTTGTAGACGTCCGTGCTGTTCGCGAAATTGAGCATGTCGGGGGTGTAGCCGCCGCTCGGCCGCAGATTCGCCTCCAGGCCCGCGATGGTTCCCTTCTTCCCCAGCACCGGATTGTCGCTGTTGAGGCGGAAGAACTCACAGTGAATAAAGCGGCTCTTCACTCCGAGAGCCTTCACCAGCCGGCGGCCGGCGTCGCGCAGATCCGGAGCGAGGTCCCTGACAATGTAATAATAGACATTATCCTTGTGCACCACCGCTTCCATGATATCGATCGGGGTGACATTTCCGCTCTCGAACAGGGGCTCTCCCCTGCTGTTGATAATGGCGTCGTACGAACAGATGGTCCCGTCCACAAAAGGCTCGACGATAAACCGGGTATCCCTGGGGTGGGTCGACCAGAAATAATCGAACTCCTTCAGGCTGTTCAGCCGCCAGGTTTTGTTGGCGCCGACTCCCTGGTCCGGCTTGACGATCACCGGCCAGCCGTACTGCCGGATAAAGGAGAGGCATCTGTCCCGGTCGTCGGCGGCGATGCAGGGGGCCGCCGGAATTCCCGCCTCCCTGTAGTACTTTTTCATCCCGGACTTGGACTGCCAGCGGAGCATCTGGTCGATATGCGCGCCCGTGCTGACGTTGAAATCGGTGCGCAGCCTGGCGTCCGTGTCCAGCCAGTATTCGTTGTTGCTCTCAATCCAGTCGATTTTTCCGTACCGGAAAGTGAAGTACGCGGCCGCGCGGAGCATGGAATCGTAATTTTCCATGCTGTCGACCCTGTAGTACTCGGTCAGGGCCTGCTTCAGGTCCCAGGTGAGGGAATCGTATGGCTGATCTCCGATGCCGAGCACATTGACTCCGTTGGCCTTCAGTTCTTTGCAGAAATTCTGATAATTGGCCGGAAACATCGGCGAAACAAATATGAAATTCATTCTGAGGTCTCCATTTTGCGGAACCGCTGGGCGTGTCCCGCCGCAGACAAAACTTTTTCAGATATCCCGGCAGGACGCGGAATTGCGGGGAATCGCTGAACCGCCGCGCGGCGCCGCGGGCAGCAGGTTTCTCCGGGCCTTAAGGCCGCGTCAGAACCTTCTTCCCCGGCAGATTCCGCGCGGTAAATGCCCCTGCCAAGGAACTTCATTCTAGCATAAATCCGCAAATCTGTGAACTGTCCCCGCGCAGCGCGCAGAACCCAGCGGCTTCGCGCGCTTTCTGAAAGAAGGAGGCCGTCCTGGGGGACAGCCTCCTTCTCGCGCAAAAGCATGCCGGAATTCTGCCTGACTGATCGGCGGTTTCCCGGCAGCCCGGTCACTTGGTTCCGAAAATACGGTCCCCGGCGTCTCCGAGGCCGGGGCAGATATAGGCGTTCTCATTGAGTTCCCTGTCGACATGCCCGATATACAGCGAGATGTCCGGGTGGGCCGCCATCAGGGCATCGATGCCGGTCGGGGCGGCGATGATGCACATGAATTTGATATGTTTCCCGCCGTGCTGCTTGATGAAATTGACTGCCGCGATCGCCGAGCCGCCCGTGGCCAGCATCGGGTCGCACACGATGATCGTGCGCTGGTCGATCGGGGACGGAAGCTTGCAGTAGTATTCATGAGGCTGGTGCGTCACGGCGTCCCGGTAGAGGCCGATATGCCCGATTTTCGCGGTCGGTACCAGCGCCGTAAGGCCGGAAACCATGCCGAGACCCGCGCGGAGGATCGGAACGATGGCCAGTTTCTTTCCGGCGATCATCGGCGTCATGCATTTTTCGATCGGGGTTTCGATCTCCACATCTTCCAGCGGAAGATCGCTCAGGGCCTCGTAACCCATGAGCATCGCGATCTCCTCCGTGATGGCCCTGAACTCATTCGTACCTGTGTTCTTGTCGCGCAGTATGGAAATCTTATGCTGTACCAGCGGATGGGTGTTGACAAAGACGTTCGTGTAATTTTTGTAGTTCATGACTGCCCTCCTCAGAAATGATCTGCCGGCCGCGGTGAATGCGGTACGGTCATTGCCTGCTGCCACAGTACGGAAAAACCGCCGTACAGAGAATCAGCCGCCCTGCGGCGGCTGAATCAGCTGTCTGAATGCCGGTGGTGGGACTCGAACCCATACACCCTCCCGGATAACAGATTTTGAGTCTGTCTCGTCTGCCATTCCGACACACCGGCGTTTCAATTTCTGGTAGATTCCGCCCGTCTTGCGGGAACCTGAACATCACCAGCCGATTTATCGTAACACACGGGCGGAATAAATTCAACCGCAATCAGCTCCCGTATTTTTCCTTCAGTTCGCGGTAGGACAGGCTTCCGCCGAACAGGTCCAGCGCGCTTCCCACCGTAAAATCGATTTTTCCCCTGCCCGTTTTCCGGATAGTCTCGCAGTCAGCGAGCGACCGGATCCCGCCGGCATAGGTGACCGGAAGGCCTGTATATTCCGCCAGAACCGAGAGCAGGTCTTCCTCGACTCCCTGTCTTTTTCCCTCAGAATCTACCCCGTGAACCAGAAACTCGTCGCAGTAATCCGACAGATTTTCCAGAAGCCCGACATTCACGGTCTCATCGGTGAACCTCTGCCACCGGTCGGTGACAATCCTGAATTCTCCGCCGCTTCTGCGGCAGGAGAGATCCAGCGTCAGGCGCGCGCGCCCGACACAGCGGCTCATCTCCCGGAGCCTGTCAGCCCGGAGTTTTCCGCCGTCGAAAATATAGGAAGTGACAATCACGTGCGACGCGCCGGCGTCAAGAAATTGCCGGGCGTTGTCGGGGCGGATTCCGCCGCCTGCCTGCAATCCGCCAGGCCAGGCGGAAAGGGCTGACAGCGCCTGCGCCAGCGTCGCCGGGTATTCCGCAGAATTCCTGCTGTTGAGCAGGATCACATGGCCGCCGCGCAGCCTGTCCTCCCGGTACCTGCGCGCGTACCAGGCCGAATCCCTGTCCGAAACGAAATTCTCGCTGGCGGTGTCCCCCTCATCGCGGAGGGAGCCGCCGACAATCTGCTTGACTCTCCCATTATGGATATCTATGCACGGCCTGAACTTCATACCCGTTCCTCCGGTATCCGCGCAACGCGGTTTCTCACCCCGCGGCGCCTTCCAGTTTTCCTTCCTTTTCCAGGCTGCAGTACAGGCGGTAGGCTTTGTCCAGAATCTGTTTTTCGTTGGAAAACCTGAGCAGATGATAGGCTTCGTTGTATTTGTAATAGCCGGAATCCATGAAAAATTCTTCTTTCTGCGGCCGGCTGCTGTAGCTGGAGGACGTCATCAGATACCAGTAGACGGTTTTGTCGACGACTCCCGCGGGAACATGAAAATTGTAATGGCTTTCGCCGACATACTGAATCAGCCTGGCCTGGACGCTGCTCTCCTCGCTGACTTCGCGGAGGGCGGTCTGTTCGTACGTTTCGCCTTCTTCTACGGTGCCCTTCGGCAGCACCCATCCCTCGTACCTGTCTTTATAATTTTTGTATAATACCAGGATTTTTCCGCGGCAGATAACGACACCGCCGCAGCTTGTCGCTTGAATCATTTCAGGGGCCTCCCCGTTCGATGCTCGTTTTATTATACCTCAGCCGGGGACCCTGTTCAATGAACAATTCACCGCCCCGCAGGCCGCGGGGACCCGCGTCACCCGATCACTCCCTCCTCTTTGAGCTCATGGTATCGGTTGAAAATCTGGCCCGCGATCGGCGCCGCGACTTCGCCGCCGGCGCCTCCTTTCTCAATGATCACGCACACCGCGATCTCAGGGTCCTCCGCCGGCGCAAACCCGACAAACCACGCGTGATACTTGCCGGATTCGCTGCTGTACTGCGCGCTTCCGGTTTTTCCCGCCACCTGGCACCAGTCCGCCGCGGCCTGGTACCCGGATCCGTTGCTGATGACCCTGGTACAGAAATCCGTGAGCAGATCCGCCTCTTCCGCGCTGATGCAGTTCAGAAGCACCTGCGGGCTGCTGCTTCTCACCACGTCGCCGTGGGCGTTGGTGTAGCAATCGACCAGATACGGTTTCATCATCACACCGCCGTTTCCGATCGCGGAATAGATCATCAGGTTCAGGAGCGGGGTGCAGGTTGTGGTGCCCTGCCCGATCGCCTCCTGGATGACGTCCCAGGTATCGGAGCCGCTGCTGATGGAAAAGCTGCTGCTGTTGAATTCCACATCCAGCGAAAAATCCTCGTTATAGCCAAAATCTTCCGCCAGCTCCTGCCATTTTTCGGGATCGAGCGTCCGCCCTATCGTGATAAAGGCTCCGTTGCAGGACTGTTCGAGCGCGCCGTAGATATCGACGGTCCCGTGCGCGTGGCCATCGTGGCATTCGACGGTCTGGCCTTCGTAGGTGTAAGTTCCGGTGCAGGTGTAGGAGAAATCCTGCCAGGTGTCCGGGTTCTCCCGGATGTATTCCAGCAGGGTGATCACCTTGAACGTGGACCCGGGCGGATAGAGCCCCTGCGACGCCCGGTTGAGCAGGTTCCCGGAAGTGTTTTCCTCCGAAATCAGGCTGTCCCAGTCCTCCGCGACCGTTGACGCGTCAAAATCGGGTTCGGATACCATCGCTAGGATTTTTCCGGTGGACGGCTCCATGGCAATGATCGCGCCGTTCCGGCCGCCCAGCAGGTCATAGCAGTACTGCTGCAGCTGGTAATTGAGCGTCACATGCAGGGTATCCCCGATGGATTTTGTGTGAAACAGCTCGTTCGCGATCTGCTCGTATACCGGGATATGGGAAGTCAGAAGCAGGATTTTCTGGGAGGCTTCGAGACCCGCTCCTCCCATATCCGCGTATCCGATTGTATGGCAGAACAGCCTGGGGAACGGATAATACCGGTACTCAGTCCCGTCGTCGGCATTCTGGGTCACGGCCAGATTGACGTCGTCCGAGGAGACGATGCTTCCCTTGAACACCGTCTGGGCCATGTTGGATGTGCGGTTGTTCAGCGGGTTGACCAGGACGGATTCGCGTCCGGCCGCCTCGAACCAGACGAAATAAGCGAGCAGAGCCGCAAACATGGCGAGAATGATCCACCCGGTGACCGCGGCCTCCCTGCCCCGGGCCGGCGTCTTTCCGAGCGGATCATGGATGCCGCGGCGCTTCACGCGCTTCCCCGCGGCGCGGCCGGCGGCCTTTCCGGCGCTGCCTGCGCCTTCCGGCGGAACAGGATTTCCGGAAACGCGGGCATCACCGGATTCCCCTGTTCCCGCGGCTGCCGGCTGCGGCGCTTCCGGCCGGGGAGATTCTGCCCCTGAGGTTTCTGTCCGGGGAATGCCGCCTGTCTTCGGAGACAGTCCGGAATCAGGCTGCGTCCCGGAGTCATGGCCGGCCTGCCCGGCCGCGCCGCTGTTCTCAGAGGGATCCGTGCCTGCCGCGCCTGCGCGCAGTCCGGGTTCTTCTTCCGGCGTACGCCCGCGCGCTTCTTTCTTCTTCCATGGCATAGTAAGCTTCAAGTCTCTGCTCCTCCTTTCTGTCCGCCTCATTCTGCTGCTTGATATAGAGTTCCTGCATAATGCCGAACAGGATAAACGTGCTGACAACGGAATTGATTCCGTAACTGACAAAAGGAATCGTCACACCGGTGGACGGGATCATCTTCACGGCCCCGCCGATGTTCAGCAGTACCTGGACGCCGTAGATGGTGGACAGGCCGATGCCGGTCAGCCGGTAGAACGGCAGGTAAAGTCCCGCGCAGACATGGATGAACATGAGCAGGCAGGCCAGGCAGATCAGGATCAGGCAGATTCCCGTGATTCCTCCAAGTTCCTCGCAGATGGCAGAAAAAATCATATCGGAGACAACCACCGGGATCTTCGTGGGCTCGCCGTGATACAGCCCAAGCCCGAACCAGCCGCCGGTAGAGATTCCGAACAGAGAGTTGGCAATCTGGTAGCCCCCGGTCTGGTAAATCGACCAGGGATCCAGCCATGCCGCGAAACGGTTCCGCACATGGGCAAACAGCAGATAGGAAGCCGCCAGCGCGGCCGCCGCCGCTCCCACCCCGGCCAGCAGCGTCACAGGCTTTCTGGTGGAGACGTACAGCATCATCAGGAACGCCGCCGCGTAGATTGCCGCCGCTCCGAGGTCCCGGCACAGCACCAGCACGCCGACATGGGCGAGCGTCACGGCCCCGGCGAACAGGATCCGCCGGATATCATGCCGCTCGCGGAAAAGCACCGCGATCAGCAGCACAAAGCTGATCTTGACGAACTCGGACGGCTGAAACGAAATGCTGTCCGTAATCCGGATCGTCAGATAGGCTCCTCCGGTCGACCTGCCCACAGCCAGAACCAGCGCGAGCAGGGCCAGCCCGACGACGCCCGTGACAGCCGCCCATCTTCTGGCCGCTTTCAGCTTCGCGAACATCGCCGGAATGACCAGGGAAAACACGTAAGACACGCAGACGACCGCGAACTGCCGGTAAGCCAGCGGTCTCTTGAGCCGGGTGAGCATGATGAAGCCGAGAGCCAGGAACATCATCATGTGGCACTGAAGCGCCTGATTGGATTTGGGGTAAACCGCGCGGTAGACGGCAAGGCCGGCGACGATAAATGCCACCTGTGCCAGGTAGAACAGAATATCTGAAAAATCCCTCTGGTTTGCGTAAATTACCAGAAATGCGGTTCCGTGCAGAAGGATGGTGATGATGCTGAGGGAAACGCACCGCTCCTGCAGGGCCCTGTACCTGCGGACCCGGAGTGCCAGGAAAGCCCCGGCGGTGTACAGGATCATCAGCAGGATAATGACATATTTCCCGATCAGAGTTATGGCCCCTGTCATTTCTCGTCCTCCCTTCTGGGAACTTATTCCACGCCGCGCCGATAGTGTCCTCTGGTGAACGGGAATTCAGGGCGTTCTTTAAGGTTTCCCGCGCGGAACGAAGCCAGATAATCCAGCACTGCGGCAGTCCTTTCCGCGTCCTCCACCGTGAACACCGCGCGGAACGAAGCCAGCCCGCGGCCCGACAGATCCGGGACCGCTTCAGGAATGCACTGGGGTACGCTGTTATAAATCATGTTGTAGCACTCCCCGCAGAAATTCCGCACCGGGAACCGGTTCCCCATGCGGTCCCTGAGCGTGAGATCCTCTGGTTTCCCCGTGCAGCCGTTCACCGTGCGGTTCACGCACTGCGCAGTGATCATCATGGGCATCCGCCCGTAGATCACGAAATCCATGCCGCGGACGCCCCTCCTCAGAATTTCAGACCGGTTGAGCTCCGCCGGGACCGAGACGCGATCAGCCCCGAAACGGGACAGCCACACATTTTCCGCCGCGGTGTTCCAGGCGTAAAGCGTGTGATCCGCCAGGATCAGGGCGTCCGGCGCCGATTCCCCCGCCAGAAGAAGTCCCTCCGCCGTGGAGGCGAGAAAAAAGCGCACTCCCTCCCCGGCCAGTGCGGCGGCGCCATCCCGGATTCTCTCTTCCCCGGAGCCGCGGACCATCCGCGGCAGCTCCGCCCCGCAGGCCATGCCGGCTGAGCGCACGGTTCTGACCGCTTCGCTCCCGTTTCCGAGGGCCAGATCCCACGACAGGCACAGCGCTGAAATCCAGCGGTATTTCAGGCACACCTTAAGCTGTTCCCGCGAAGATACGCAGGCGATCCACTGCGGCTCCGCTTCCACGGCGGCAGCGCCTTCCCCGCGGATTTCATCCGCGGCATCCGGAAGCACAGGCACCGGGGACGCGCTGATCTTTCGGCGGTATCCGGCCGCGAGTTTCTCCTCCAGCTGAGCGAGCGCTGAGCGCCGCAGCTCATTCAGCTTTCCGACGGGGACGAAGGAAGACCCGTCCGTATCAATCGAAAGGCTTTTCCATTCGAAGGGAGTGTCGTGAATTTTTTCCATTCTCTCCCGGAGTTCCCGCACGGTCATCGGGCGGCTGCGGGCGGGCAGGACTTCCTCCCCGGCGGCCCTGACGGAGGTTGCGCCTGCCGAAACCTCAAGCACAGCGGGAGCTCCCGCCCTCACCGTCAGTTTCCCCGCCGCCGGGACTCTCACCTCGTCCGACAGATATTCCCGCGCGATCTTCTCCGACAGCTGAGGGTTGTCCCTCTTGTGGGCTGAGTTGGCCAGGCTGATCATCTCCCTGCCGTTGTGCTGCAGGAAATACCCGCCGGAGAAACCTCCGCGGTTGAAGAGGTCGAACAGGCTTTCCAGATCCTGCCGGCTGACCTGGTATTCCCTGTCCGGATTTTCCAGAATCCGGTCCAGGTATTTCCGGTAGATGCTGACCACGCCCGCCGTATATTCCGGGGTTTTCATTCTTCCCTCGATCTTGAGGGAATTCACGCCTGAACGGACGATCTGCGGCAGGATCCGGATCGTATTCATGTCCTTCAGGTTAAGCAGGTACAGGGGATCGTCCCCTGAGATTTTCCTGTCCCCGCGGTAAAGCTCGTACGGCTTCCGGCAGGGCTGCGCGCACCGCCCGCGGTTTCCGCTCCTGCCGCCCGCCAGACTCGAAAAGAGGCACAGGCCGGAATAACAGTAGCAGACCGCCCCGTGGATGAACACTTCCAGCTCCAGGTCAGTGCTCCGGCGGATCTGGCGGATTTCCTCCAGCGAAAGCTCCCGGGGCAGGATAATCCTCGCGGCTCCCATCTCCGCGAATTTCCGCACCGCAAGCGGGCCGCTCACCGCGGCCTGGGTGCTCACGTGAATCGGGAGATCCGGAAACTCGCGGTGGAGAAGCAGCATCACGCCTGGATCCTGCACAATCACCGCGTCAAGGCCTTCCTCGTAATAGGGCTTAAGGAATGGGACCAGACGGTCGGCGAGTTCCTCCTGCTTCAGCAGCGTGTTGACGGTCAGGTGAATCCGCTTCCCGATCAGATGCGCGTAGCGGATTGCCGAGACCAGGTCGTCCTGCCCCGGGTTGTCCGCGTACGCCCTGGCGCCGAAGCTGGCTCCGCCGATATACACGGCGTCCGCGCCTGCCCTGAAGGCCGCTTTCAACGTCTCTACCGAACCAGCGGGAGCGAGAAGCTCCACCGCGGGCCGATACCTGCTGTTTTCCGTTTCAGTCATGATTGTCTCTCTCCGCGTATTTCAGGCAAACGCCCTCCTGCCCCGGAATCACGGGGATTCCGGGACAGAAGGGCGTTTCTGGCCGCATATTCAGTGTTTTGAGCGGCTGTTTTTCCGGTCGCCTTCCCGGGCCGGGGTTTCTGTCCGGCCGCCCGCTGCGGAGCTCTGCTTCTCCGCGCTGCCGCTCTCCGTCTTCTCTTTCCGCGCGCTGTCCGCGGCCGGCGCCGCCACTGTTTCCGCCTGCCCGCTGCCGCCCGCGGAGAGAACCTGGTTCTGCAGCTGGATCTGCTCCATCTTCAGCTGGAGATTGACCATCTCGCGCTTCAGCTGATAGTAGTTCTTCTCCTGCTCCGTGTATTTTTTTTCGAAATCTTCTTCCTTTTCCTTCATTTTCAGGTAATCATCCGCGAAATTGATCAGGATCATCGCCTGACGGGCACCGTAGGGCTGTTTGGAATAGCCCGGGTCTGACCTGAGCACATTGAGCCTGCTGTTGACGTAATCCGCCAGTCTCAGCATATACGCGCTGTCTTCATCGCCGCCGACCGAATAAACCTTGTCATCGATCACCACATCTGTATACTTTTTCGCCATTTTCTCTGCCCCTTTGATCATTTATCCCGGGTTCAGCCGGTGCTTCCGCCGCACTGTTCCTGAAAAGGATAACCCAGATGCCTGTACGCTCTTTCCGTCGCGATTCTCCCCCTCGGCGTGCGCTGGATCAGGCCGTGCTGTATCAGATAAGGTTCGTACACATCCTCGATCGTTCCGGCGTCCTCGCTGAGCGCCGCCGCGAGCGTATCCAGGCCTACCGGGCCGCCGTTGAAGGTCTCGATGATGGTGGAAAGGATTCTCTGGTCTCCGTGATCCAGCCCGAGGTTGTCGACATCCAGAAGGTCCAGCGCTGTGCTCGCCGCCTGCTCCGTGATGTTCCCGCCGAAACGGATCTGCGCAAAATCCCGCACCCTCTTCAGCAGGCGGTTGGCAATTCTCGGCGTTCCCCGGGAGCGCTTCGCGATCTCCGCCGCTCCGCCGTCCTCCAGATTCACCTTCAGGACATCCGCCGAATGGCGCAGAACTTCAATGATCTCCTCATCGGAATAGTACTCCAGCCGCTCGATGACCCCGAAGCGGTCCCGGAGCGGCGCGGACAGCAGGCCGGCGCGCGTCGTGGCCCCGACCAGCGTGAATCTCGGGAGATCCAGGCGGACCGAACGCGCGGTGGCGCCCTTTCCGATCATGATGTCGATGCAGTAATCCTCCATCGCCGGATACAGAACTTCCTCCACCTGGCGGTTCAGCCTGTGGATTTCATCGACAAAAAGAACGTCATTGTCCGCCAGACCGCTCAGGATGGCGGCCATATCCCCCGGCTTTTCGATCGCGGGCCCGGAAGTCACGCGGAGATGGGATCCCATCTCGTTGGCTATGATGTTCGCCAGCGTAGTTTTGCCGAGTCCCGGGGGACCGTAGAGCAGCACATGGTCCAGCGGCTCTCCCCTTTCCTTCGCGGCAGAAATGTAGATGCGCATTTTTGCCTTGATTTTTTCCTGTCCGATATAATCATCCAGAGTCTGCGGACGGAGTGAGTTTTCAAATACCTGATCCTCCTCGTCAGCCTCGGTTGTGATAATCTTGCGATCCATCATTTATGGGTAACCGTTCCTCCTGTACTCAGAACAATTTTCCGCTTTTCAGGGCGGCCTTCAGAACTTCTTCGGTCGTCATGCTTTCCCGGCCGGCGACCGAACTCACAGCGCTGACCGCGGCAGACAGCGAATATCCGAGAGCGGTCAGGGCGAGCACAGCGTCATCCTCCGACAGATCCGACGCATCCGCTCCCGCCGCGGTTCCGCTGTCCTCCGGAAAATCCGCGGAGACTTTGTCTTTCAGTTCAAGAATCATCTTCTGCGCCGTTTTGAGCCCGATGCCTGACGATTTCTTCGCAATGGTTTTCGCGTCCTGGGAAATCAACGCGGCCCGGAGTTCACGGGCTGTCATCCCGGACAGCACGGACATAGCTCCCTTCGGGCCGACGCCGCTCACTTTCAGCAGCAGCCTGAACAGGCCCAGCTCATCCTCGGTCGGGAATCCGTACAGAGCCAGCACGTCTTCCTTGAGATAAAGATAGGTATAAATCTTCACAGGCTCGCCGACGGCGGGAAGCTCCGCCCGGCTGCCGGCCGGATAGCACACGGCATAGCCGATCCCGCCGGCTTCCACAATGATGCCGTCAGGATTCCGGCCAGCGTATATTCCCTTCAGATATGAAATCATTGCGCCTCCAGGTCCGCGGCGCCGGTTTCCGGCTCTGTCTGCCGCGGAAAATGGTTTCAGATTAATTGATGATAGCATAGTTACAGCCGGATGGTCAAGCCGGGCCCGTTTCCGCGGCCACGGACAGGGCGTCCGGATTTTTCCACCATGGATCTGAAAACGGTTCCGGTTAATGCTGTGCAAAACGTGCAAAGATGCTCAGTTTCTTTAAATATTGACAGATGATATCAACAATGATAAAATTCGGAGCGACGTTATATAGTGAAAAATTGTCAGCAGATTTCGGGCTGCCGGCGTACGGAAAAGCGCGTGCGGACTGTCGGAACCGCACACCGGATGCCCGGGGAAAGGAGGAATACTGCGGCAGGAAAGCCTGCGGCAGACAGAGGCAATGATCGTCGTAAGCAAAACATTCACCCTGCCGAAAACCATCGATGTCAGTGCAGTCGCGCCGCTGAAAGACATCCTTTTCATCGATATCGAGACAACCGGCCTTTCCACGGCAAATTCCGGGCTTTACCTGATCGGCGCCGCCTACCACCGCGCCATGGAATGGCATCTGCGCCAGTGGTTCGCCGATTCCCTTTCCGCGGAGAAGGAAATTCTCCAGGATTTCGGCAGTTTCGCGAAAGACTTCACAACCGTCGTCACCTACAACGGCGAAAGCTTCGACATTCCGTTCCTCGGGAAATGCGCCGCGCAGTACGGGATCGACTGCGGCATTGAAAACCTGAAGAGCTTCGACCTGTACCGGCATATCCGTCCGCTCAAAAAGCTGCTCGGGCTGGAGAACGTGAAGCTTCAGACGGTAGAAAGTTTTATGAATATCCCCCGCACGGACGATACCGACGGGAAGGACCTGATCCCGATCTACAAAACCTTCCTCGAGACGAAAGACGAATCGCTCTACCAGACTCTCCTCGCCCACAACGAGGACGATGTGAAGGTGCTTCCCCAGCTGATGCCGATGCTGGGCTATGTGGATATTTTCCGCAGCAGATGGACGATCGCCGGCTATTCGCTCAACCAGGAGAAGAAGCTCCTCACAGCCGTGATCGACTGCAGCACCGGAATCCCTGTAGCCTTCTCCTACCAGACCCCGCTCTACACAATCTCAGTGCGGGGCAACCAGATCATCGCGGAAATCCCTGTCAGGGAAGGGGAACTGAAATACTTTTTTGACGATTACCGCGAGTACGATTATCTCCCCGAGGAAGACCGCGCGGTTCACCGCAAGCTGTCCCAGTATGTCGACAGGGACCACCGCGTGAAGGCTACTCCCGAAACCTGCTATACGCGGAAATCCGGGATTTTTCTCCCGATGATCCGGGAGGACTCCATGTTCGATACGTTCCGGGAGAGCTACCGGTCCCCGGATATCTACACAGAATATCACGACAGCGCCGATTTCCTTCTCTCCTACTTCAGGCTGCTGATCACCGGGGATCCTTCCGGCGAAGAGTCCGGGAACGCCCCGGAAACACCGGAGGCGTGACACAACAGAGCCCCGCGGCGAATGGCCGCGGGGCTCTTCTCAGTTTTCAGTCAGCCTGTTTCCGACAGATTACTCTCCGTCGTTTTCCGGCTCTTCTTTTTCGGGCTCGGTCTCTTCGGACTCAGCTTCCTCAGCAGCCGCCTGGAGATCCGCGTCATCCATCTGCTTGATGGAAAGGCTGATCTTCTTCTCCTCAGGCTTGAAGTCGACAACCTTTGCCCTGATGATCTGGCCGATGCTCAGGACATCGGACGGCTGTTCGACACGCTCATGGGAAATCTGGGAAACATGAAGCAGTGCGTCGATGCCCTCCTCCAGCTCAATAAACGCGCCGAAGTTGGTCATTCTCGCAACCCTTCCGGTGACAATCGCGCCGACATAATACTTGTCCGCCGCGTGAGTCCACGGATTCTCGTCCGGGAACTTTCTGGTGAGAGCGATTCTGTCGCCGTCGATTCCCTTGACAAGAACCTTCACATGGTCACCGCTCTTGAAGACCTTCTTCGGGTTCTCGATGCGGCCCCAGCTCATCTCGGAAATATGAAGCAGGCCGTCCGCTCCGCCAAGGTCGATGAAAGCCCCGAAATCGGTGACATTCTTGACGACGCCCTCGCGGGTCTGGCCGACTTCCAGTGTCTTGAAGAGTTCTTCCTTCATGGCTGCTTTCTTTTTGATCGCAACCTGTTTCGCGTCGCCGATGATGCGGCTCTTGCGCGGGTTGAACTCGGTGATGACAAAATCAATGTCCTGTCCCTCGTACTTGCTGAGGTCTCTCTCATGCACATCGGAGACAAGGCTGTGCGGGATGAAAATTCTGGATCCGTCAACCGTGACGACCAGGCCTCCCTTGACGACATGGGCGTTGTTCGCGGTGATGACGGTACCGTTCTCAAAAGCCTCCTGAAGCATCTGGCTGCCTTTTTCGGCAAGATATTTTCTGTAGGAAAGCTGAACCTGGCCTTCTCCGTCGTTTACCTTGACGACCTTTGCCGGGATTTCATCCCCGATCTTGACAAGAGTTCTGAGGTCTGCGTTCGCCTCATCGGTGTACTCATTGCGGCTGATGACGCCATCCGCCTTGTAATTGATGTTCAGGACAATCTCGTCCTCCTTGACATCAATCACCTGGCCCGTAACGACAGCACCCTGGGTGATGTTTACGGTCTCCTGTTCATTCAATAACTGATCAAATTCCTCTGACATTGCGCAGAACCTCCTCAATGATATTTTGCGGGGTGGATGCCCCAGCTGTTACGCCTACTCTATCCGCCGTCAAAAACCATTGCTGATTCAGGTCATCTGCCGTTTGTATGTAGTGAGTCCTGTCACAGTCTCGTTTGCATATTTCATAGAGTTTCCTGGTATTGGAGCTGTTTGGACTGCCGATTACCAGCATACCATCCACCTTCGACGCTATTCGTGCTGCTTCTTCCTGCCTCTGCACTGTAGCACTGCATACACTTCTAGCTATCTCGAGATTATATCCCTTTTGCAGTCCAGCGTCAACTATCTTTTCGAATTTTTCTTTGTTGAAGGTCGTCTGCGCGGCCAGAACGGCCGGCTTTCCATCCCTCATCGCGAGGTCCAGGTCTTCCTCCGACCGGATCACCCCGGACTCGCCGACGCACCAGCCCAGGATCCCGATGATCTCGGGGTGCGCGGGGTCTCCGGCGATCAGAAACCGCTTTCCCCGCTCGCCGGCCTCTCTTGCGATCATCTGGATTTTCTTTACAAACGGGCAGGTCATGTCGAAGACCCGCGCGCCTGTCGCTCGGATTTTTTTCTCCGCCCGCTCCGGGACCCCGTGGGAGCGGATGATGATGGTGCCGCTCCGGATTCCGGAAAGTTCCTCCTCCGATCCGATCACGCGCACGCCCCTGCGCTTCAGGTCGTCCACCACCATCTCATTGTGGATGATCGGCCCGTATGTGTAGATCGGAAGGTTCTCCGGCTTTTCCTCCCGGCCGACGCAGGCGTACACCTGGTCGACTGCCCGCTTTACTCCGAAACAGAATCCCGCGGTTTTCGCTACGATGATCTCCATCCGTTCACTGTGCCTTTCCGGCCATTCTCTCCCGGGTCAGCGCGACGACGCGGTCAGTGACTTCCTGAATGGTCATGCTGGAAGTGTCGATTTTCACGGCGTCCTCCGCCTGTTTCAGCGGCGCGGTCTCGCGGTGCATGTCCTGCCAGTCCCTGGCGATGATTTCCTCCCGGATTTTCTCGAAATCGGCGGCGATTCCCTTCTGCGCCAGCTCGCCGACTCTGCGCTCCGCCCGGACCGAAGGATCGGCTGTCAGATAAATTTTCAGGCCGGCGTCGGGGAGAATGCAGGTTCCGATATCCCGGCCGTCCATGAAGACGTCGTTTTCCGCGGCAAGCTCTCTCTGCAGGGACGTCAGGTGGTTTCTCACCGCCGGGTACCGGCTCACCGCGGAAGCCATGGCGCCGACTTTCTCATCGCGGATGACCGGAGTGACGTCCTCTCCGTTGAGGAGAACCCGCTGCTGTCCCTCCTCATCGTAGCGGATATCAATATGCGCGTCCCCGATATGCTCGCTCACCGCCGCCTCGTCCTCAAGATCCAGTCCCTCGCGGTGCATGCAGAGACCGATGGCCCGGTACATCGCGCCGGTGTCCACATACAGAAAATGCAGTTTCTCCGCCGCTTTTCTCGCTACAGTGCTTTTTCCGGATCCCGCGGGTCCGTCGATTGCTACGTTGAATCCCATCTCACGCCTCACTTTTCAGGTTGTTTTCAGTTTTTCCGCCGCTGAACAGCCCGCCAGGACTCCGGTGGACCAGGCAATCTGTAGATTGTACCCGCCCGTCACCGCGTCCGCGTCCAGCACTTCACCCGCAAAATACAGCCCGGGTACCAGTTTTGACTCCATCGTGGAGGGATTCACGTCTTTTACGCTGACCCCTCCCCTTGTGATCACAGCCTCCGCGAACCCTCCTGTCCCGGTGACGGTCAGGGGCAGGCACTTCAGAAGCTCCACCAGGCGCCTCCGCTCTTCCCGGGTGACGCTGTTCACTGTTTTCTCCGGGTCGATCCCGGAAAGGCTGACGATCACGCCGGTCATCCGCTCCGGGAGCAGGCCGCCGAGGGAATTCCTGAACAGCTTCCGGGGCTCCGAACTGAAATCCCGGAGTACCCTGGCGTCCAGCTGTTCCGGCGGCAGAGCCGGCTTGAGGTCGACAGTCAGTTTCAGGGAGCCTGCTTTCCGCAGGCGCTCCACCGTATGGCTGCTCGCCGAAAGAATCACCGGGCCGCTCACCCCGAAATGGGTGAACAGCATCTCGCCGAAGTCCTCATACAGTTTCTTTCTGCCGTCCAGGACCCGCACAGCGATATTCCGCAGGGAGAGCCCCTCAAGATCTCTCACCCAGGGCTCCGCGCAGTGAAAAGAGACCAGGCAGGGCAGGCATTCCGTCACCTGGTGGCCGGTCTGCTCGGCGAAGCGGTACCCGTCGCCGGTGGAACCGGTGGAAGGATACGAAAGGCCTCCCGTCGCCACGATCACCGCGTCCGCCGGGATCCGGCCCTGCCGGGTTTCCACCCCCGCGATCCGCCCGTCTTTCACGATCAGTTTTTTCACCTCTGTGCGGAGGCGCAGCTGCACGGATTCGCGGGACAGCGCCCTGAGGATGGCAGCCGTGACGTCAGACGCCTTGTCGGAAGCCGGGAACATGCGGCCGCTGCGCTCTGTCTTGACCGGACAGCCGTGCGCCTCCAGAAAATCCGCCATCTCGCTGTTGGAAAACGCGGCGAACGCACTGTACAGGAATCGGCCGTTCCGCGTTGTTTTCTCCGGCATCTCGCTCATCGGGCACGCGTTGGTGAAATTGCAGCGTCCCTTTCCCGTAATATAGATTTTTTTTCCGGCTTTCTCATTTTTCTCGAGGAGAATCACGGAAGCGCCGTTCCGGGCCGCCGCGCAGGCAGCCATCATTCCGGCGGCTCCGCCGCCGATGACAACTATCGTTTTTTTCATTCCATCGTTTTCTGTTTTCCGGACGCAGGAACCGCGCCGGTCTGTTCCGGCTGCCCGCGGGGACTTCCGCGGGGCGGATTGAATCGCGGGCCTGCCTTTCAGGCCGCAGTCCTGTTTATTGTATCATGGCCCGGCTGTCCGTGTCCACCTTCACCCGGCGCGCCGCGGCCGCGGCACAGCAGGAATCTTTCGAGGCCTGGTTTTCCGTCAGGCTTGCCGTCTGCAAAAAAACGGGCTTCCGTCTGCACGGAAGCCCGTTTCACACAGGGTGCGGGAATATTGCCGCGGTACCGGGATCAGACCGGATATGCCTTTGCCTTGGTGTCCGCGGCAGCCGGATCGACCTTCGTCTGCTGAGCCTGTCTGTACTTGAAGAACTCAACAGCCACCTGCGGGAACAGCGCGTACGTGAGGACATCCTCCTCCTGCTGCACCCACTGGGCGCATTCTTTCCTGAACTGAGGAAGCTGCGGCGGGATCAGGTCTGCCGGACGGCAGGTGATCGGCGGCTCGTCGCCGCAGGCCTTCTTCTGGACTTCCGGGTTGAACGGCTTGATCGTTCTTCCGAATTCGCCGTGAAGAAGCTTTTTGGACTCCTTGGTGATCATCTTGTATCTCTCGCCCTGCAGCACATTCAGAACGGCCTGCGTTCCGACGATCTGGGAAGACGGGGTGACCAGCGGCGGCTGGCCGAAGTCGTCGCGGACTCTCGGGATCTCCTCGAGCACTTCGTAATACTTGTCCTCCGCGTGGGCTTCCTTGAGCTGGCTGACCAGGTTGGACAGCATGCCGCCCGGCACCTGGTACATCAGGGTCTTGATGTTGACGCCCATGACCTTCGGGTTCAGGCGTCCGGACTTCAGGTACTTCTCCTGGATCGGACGGAAGTAATCCGCGATCTCGCCCAGAAGCTTCTGATCAAGGCCGGTGTCATACGGGGTTCCCTTGAAGGTCTCGACCATGACCTCGGTTGCGGGCTGGCTGGTTCCGGACGAGAACGGGCTGATCGCGCAGTCGATGACGTCAGCGCCGGCTTCGACGGCTTTCAGATAGGTCATCGGGGCGACGCCGGAAGTGCAGTGGGTGTGAATCTGGATCGGAAGATTGGTTCCGGCCTTAAGGGCCTTAACCAGATCCGTCGCGGTGTACGGGAGAAGCAGGCCCGCCATGTCCTTGATGCAGAGCGAATCCGCTCCCATCTCCTCAATTCTCCTGGCGGTGTCCTTCCAGTAATCCAGCGTGTATCCGTCGCCGATCGTGTAGCTCAGCGCGATCTGCGCGTGGCCGCCTTCCTTCTTGCAGGCCTTTACGGCTGTCTCCAGGTTGCGGAGATCATTCAGGCAGTCGAAGATGCGGATGATATCGATGCCGTTCGCGATGGACTTCTGCACGAAATATTCAACGACATCATCAGCGTAGTGGTTGTATCCGAGGATATTCTGCCCGCGGAAAAGCATCTGCAGTTTGGATTTCTTGAATCCGGCTCTCAGCTTGCGGAGCCTTTCCCAGGGATCCTCGTGGAGGAAACGGAGGCAGGCGTCAAAAGTAGCGCCGCCCCAGCATTCCACGGAGTAGTAGCCGACCTGATCCATTTTGTCAACGATCGGCAGCATCTCTTCCGTGGTCATACGGGTTGCGATCAGAGACTGATGGGCATCACGGAGAACAGTCTCCATAATGCCTACTGGCTTTTTCTTGACTTCTTCAGCCATAACTAATTAATCCTCCCATCAGTGCCCGGAGAGTTCCCGGTGAATCCTGAAACCCCGCGGGGCGCTGTATCTTTTGGTTTGACAGGGATGTCCCTGTCCCGCCGCGGATGCGGCAGCAGCAGATTTCATTTTCCGGCGCTTCTGCGGAACGCCGCGGGCTCCATGTAATAATGTTTTGTTCCCGTCGGAAGTCCGCGCCGGAACAGTCCGGACCGGCTCCGGTTATACGCCGAAGATTGCCATGAAGGTACCTGCGGCAACAGCCGTACCGATAACTCCGGCGACATTCGGTCCCATCGCGTGCATCAGCAGGAAGTTCGTCGGATCCGACTCGGAACCGACCTTCTGGGAAACACGCGCGGCCATCGGGACCGCGGAAACCCCGGCGGAGCCGATCAGCGGATTGATCTTGCCGTGTGTCACCTTACAGAGCAGCTTTCCGAGAAGAACACCGCCCGCCGTTCCGAACGCGAAGGCTACAAGGCCCAGGACAACGATCTTCAGGGTATCGATCTTCAGGAACGCTTCCGCGCTTGTGGTCGCGCCGACGGAGGTGCCCAGAAGGATAACGACGATGTACATCATCGCGTTGCTGGCGGTCTCGGACAGCTGGTTGACAACGCCGCACTCGCGGAACAGGTTGCCGAGCATCAGCATGCCGACCAGCGGAGCGGTCTGGGGAAGAATCAGAACAACGACAATCGTTACGATGATCGGGAACAGGATCCGCTCCAGCTTGGAAACCGGGCGGAGCTGGTCCATCTTGATCTTTCTCTCTTTCTCCGTGGTCAGGGCCTTCATGATCGGAGGCTGGATGATCGGGACAAGAGACATGTAGGAGTAGGCAGCGACTGCGATCGGGCCCATATATTCGGTCTGGCCGAGCTTGCTGCACAGGAAAATGGATGTCGGGCCGTCAGCGCCGCCGATGATGGAGATGGCGGCCGCCGCCTTGTTGTTGAACCCGAGAAGAATGGCGAGGAAGTAGGCGACGTAGATACCCAGCTGAGCTGCCGCACCGAGAATGAAACTGATGGGGTTCGCGATCAGCGGGGAGAAGTCCGTCATGGCTCCGACGCCCATGAAAATCAGGGACGGCAGAATGCTCCACTCATCCATCTGATAGAAATAATACAGAAGTCCGCCGACGCCGTTGCTGGTCTCATCCGGTGACGCGATGATATCCGGGTACATGTTGACAAGCAGCATGCCGAACGAGATGGGGACCAGAAGCAGCGGTTCGTATTCCTTCGCAATGGCCAGATACATGAAGATCAGCGCGACGCCGATCATCAGGACATTGCCCCAGGACATGTTCAGGAATGCGGACTGATGAAGCAGATTATTCAGTGTTTCCGCAATATATCCCATTTGTTCTCTCCCTTACTGTCATCAGTTCATCGTCGCGAGCACTGCGCCGGACTCGACGGACTGGCCCGCGTCCACGGATACGGTAGCGATTGTGCCGTCCTGCGGAGCAACGATATCATTCTCCATCTTCATGGCCTCAAGGGTAAGAACAACCTGGCCCTTCTTGACTGCTTCACCCGGCTGTGCCTTGACGGCAAGGATCTTTCCGGGCATCGGGGCGGTGATCTTTACAGCGCCTTCAGCGCCTGCGCTCTTCGCGGCAGCTTTCTTCGCCGGAACAGCCTTCGGAGCAGCTTTCGGTGCAGCGGCCGGTGCGGAAGCGCCTGCGCCGCCTTCTTCTACTGTGACATCATAGACGTTGCCATTGACCGTAATCGTGTAGTTTTTCATGAAAGTGTCCTCCTGTTTATCTCTTCCAGTTTGATGTATGTGCGCGTTTGACGCTGCGGACAACCAGTCCGTCCGGGGAAGTCCCCTCGGATGCGGCGATCGCCGCTGTGATGACAGCAACCAGTTCAAGGTCGTCTGTCACATCTTCCTCTTCTGCCGCTGATTCCACAGCGGCCGCCTGTTCCGGCGCGCTGCCGGCTTCCGCCTCAGCGGCTTTCCGGTTCTTCTTCTCCTCAAAGTTGTGGATGAACTTGAAGCAGTAGATGACCAGCATGATGACGATCAGGATGACGAACACGCTGACCAGGCCGATCACGGTATTCAGCGCCGCCTGCCCCAGTTTTTCGCCCAGCGAATAATCGGGATTGAAGGTAATTCCCTCCGCCTCCAGCTGGTGATTGAAAATCATGCGGAATTCCGCCGTGCGCTTTTCAAACTGGAGCTCAGCGGTTGCGACGTAGGTGTCATTGTCAGTGTCGTCGATCACTTTCAGGTCGTCAGCGGTGAGAATATCGCCGACATATGCCCCGAGGTTTTCCTCATTGGTCTGCCAGGACTGGTATCCGCCGAGAAGCACCCTGTCCGGGACAAGGCCGTCCAGGCCGTTGTAGACGATTCCGTCATCGACCGCTGCGTTCGACGTCTCCTCGTCATCGACTTTGCCGTCGCCGTCAGAGTCAATGATGCTGTTGACATAGTCCAGCGCTTTCTCCTTGATGTCCGCGGCAGCGGCAGCATCCTGCGGGTCTGTCGAGTCATCCAGGTATTTCGTGGACGCGCAGCCTGCCAGCAGGGAAATGCAGGCCGTGACCACAAGGACAAGAGCGAGTAACTTCTTTTTCATGCCGTGCTCCTCCCTTATACCGTACCGTGTTTCCTGTCAGGGCGATCCTCTCTCTTGGTAAACAGCATTTCGAATGCCGCGATCACATTCTTTCTGGTGGAAGCAGGATCAATAATGCTGTCGACATAGCCTCTTCTTGCCGCGGAATCAGCGCTGCCCTGGAGCTTCGCGTAAGCGGCGGCTTTCTCGGCGATAAAGGCCTTCTGGTCGTCAGCCTTCTCAATTTCGTCAGCATAGATAATCTTCGCCGCGGACGTCGCGTCCATCATGCCGATGGAGGAATCCGGCCACGCGAACGTGAGATCCGCGCTGCTGTTCATCGCGAGGGAAGCGGTGCCGAATGCCTGTCCGGTGATGACGTTCACGGTCGGAACAGTGGCGTCCCCGAAGGCGTAGATCAGTTTCGCGGCTGCCCTTGCGATGGTCTTCTCCTCCGCGACTTCCGCTTTGTATCCTTTCACGTTCGTGAGCGTGAGAACCGGAATGGAGAAAGCGTCGCAGAACTTTACGAACTCTGCCGCTTTCTCAGCGCCTGCGGTTGAGAGAACCGCGTCGTATTCTGCCTTCGCTTCCGCTTTGTCATCATACTCGACCGTGCGGTTCGCGACGGCGCCGACCGTATTGCCGTTCAGGCGGATAAAGCCGCAGACCATATCCTTCGCGTAGTTTCTCTTCACTTCAAAGAAGAAACCGTCGTCGGAGATCATCGGAAGCGCAAGAGCCGGGTCGCCGGCGGACGCCTCGAGATCCGTGCACAGGCGGTTCAGGTCGTCGGTGCAGGCGTCATAGGACTGGTCATCTTCATTGTTCGCCGGGAGAATCGGGACGAGCCGGCGGATCTCCGCGATAATCTCATCCTCAGAACCCGTCACGTCGGCAAGGCCGGATTCACTGCTCTGGAAGTCTGCCGAAGCGGTATCGAGGGACTTGTTGCCATCGAGGGCATTGGGGGAATTGACAAAAAGCTTTGCCTTCTCCGATTCCATAAATGTGAAATCCGTCAGCGCCGGCACAACAGCCATTCCGCCGCCGCAAACGCCGAAGACAGCCGTAATCTGCGGAATCACGCCCGAAGCAAGAGTCTGGCAGCGGTAGATCCTGCCGAATGCCGCGAGAGCATCCGTCGCCTCTTCCAGACGGAGTCCGGCACAGTCAATCAGGCCGATCACCGGCGCGCCTACCTTCATCGCGAGGCTGTACAGTCTCTCGATTTTCTTCGCGTGCATCTCACCGACGGAACCTCCCAGCACGGCTGCATCCTGGCTGTAAACATAGACAAGGTTGCTGTCAATCGTGCCGTAGCCGGTGATGACGCCGTCAGCAGGCGTGTTCCTGCCGCTGAGCCCGAAATCGGTGTTTCTGGCCGTAACCATACCGCCGATTTCCACGAAGCTGCTGTCATCAAGCAAAGCGGCAATTCTTTGACTTGCTGAACTCTGTGTTGCAGTACTCATATTCAGTCCTCCTACATAGTATTTTCACGGACAGCCTGTGGCAACTGTCCGCTTTCTGCCGAATATCATTGTAGCCGTTTCCCTCTGTGAATTCAAGATGTTATTGGCTCCGGGATTCCGAAACGCAAAACTGCTGTCCCGGCCTTTCTTTTCTGAAAGGCAGAGACAGCAGTTTCATCAGATCGTTATGACTGCGGGGTTGTCCTGCTGCAGGCCGGTTATACCGCGGATCTGTTCTCCGCGATTCCGTACTGGATATAATGCTGGTAATACAGCTCCCACCGGTCGCCGAACGCGGCGTTCAGGTCCGGATAGCGGTTTCTGTAAACCACCGGGTTGAAGTTGGCGGAAGCCTGCCTGGCTTCCTTCATGCCGTACTGCAGGAAATGGCTGTACGCGGCCGACGCGTCGCTGCCGAAGGCCGCCTGAAGATCAGGGTAGTGCGACAGATAATACTGGGCGTCGAAAACCGCCGAGTAATCCCCGCTTCCCGCGGTGCTGCCGGAGGAGGAGGCTGCTGCCGGAACCGTGACGGATTTCCCTGCAAGCGCCTGCCGCCCCTGTTTGTCCGTCACGTAAACGTGCGTGATGTAGGTACCGCTCTCGCTGTTGTGCTCCGACGTGCTGACATGGTACGTCGCCGTGTTCCCGGAGACCGCGGCGTTGTACCAGA
>JBMNRC010000003.1:0-159726 GCA_050944455.1 Lachnospiraceae bacterium | reverse complement strand
ACATCGATCGGCTCGGACAGGAAGCAGGAGGATATATCCGAAACGAGGGTTCTGCCCTTGGTGTCCGGGAGCGTCCTGAATTTGGTTCCGTAGATCGTATTGTTCTCGCAGATGTACACGTAGTCGGCGTCAGCGTCGATCGGCAGATCGGAGCAGTCCGGGATATACGTGAAGTTTTTGTCAGCGCTCGACGCAACGCGGCTGACTGTGCCGTACTTTTCCGCTTCCTCCGCTGCTTTTTTCGCCCAGTTTCCGGTGATGATGTAGTCCGCTTTGCGGTTCTTCATGAGATTGAGCGGGATCATCGCGAACTGCGTGGAACCGCCTCCCTGAAGGAACAGTACCCTGTAATTGTCCGGGATGCCCATCAGCGTGCGGATATCCGCCTCAGCCTGGTCGATGATCGCCTGGAACTCGGGGGAGCGGTGGGACATCTCCATCACGGACTCTCCGGTTCCGTGGTAATCCAGCATCTCGTCAGCCGCCTGCCGGAGCACTTCCACCGGCAGAGTCGCCGGTCCTGCTGCAAAATTGTAGACACGTTTCATCTTTTTCCTTCCCTGCTGCCGTTTCAGAGATTATCGTTCCGCGGCCGGATTCCCGGCGTCAGGATATGCGGCAGCATGTCAGCACTTTCGTGCTTTAAACAGATATTATCGAAACTCAGCGGGATAGTCAAGCCGATTTGGACGCGGAAAGCGGTTTTGCCTGCATTTTGCCGGGAACTGGTTAATTTTGTCAGGTTATTTTCTATTTTCATACCCGATTTTCGAGACCGAGCTCCGCGCAGACTTTGCGCACATACTCGATGTCCGCGTGAGGATATTTTTTTCCGTTCTCTTCCTGGTAGCTCTCGTGGCCCAGACCGAGGATCGTGATGAAATCTCCCTCCTGCGCGTTTTCAATGGCATAGCGGATGGCCGTCTCCCGGTTCGGGATCACCCAGTAGCAGGCTTTGTGCCCCATCTGCTTCTCGGCGCTCTCGATTCCCTTCAGGATATCGGAGCAGATCGCTTCGAAAGTTTCAAACCGGTTGTGACCCTCGGTGACGATAGAGAAGTCAGCCAGCAGGGCGCTCGCCTCTCCCATCTCTGTGCGGCGGTAAACGCTCCGGTTTCCGTCGGCGGAAAACACGCACACAATCCGCCTCGGGCGGTACTCCCTCAGCGCCGACAGGTGATTCCGTGTGCTGTAGCCGTTGTGGGCGAAATCGACGCACACGCGGAAATGCCCGTTGTCAAAGACAATGTCGAACCTCCCGCGGATTTTCAGACGGTTCAGGCCTTCGTTCACCGCGCTGACAGGGACGCCCATCCGGTCTGCCGCGCAGAAGGCTGCCGCGGCATTGTACATGTTGAACTTTCCGGGGAAAGCGGCGGTGAGATGTTCCGTCCGCGTGCCGCCGTCCCCGGCATCTGCCGCTTTTTCGCCGCCTTCTGCCGGCTCTCCCCCGGCCGGCTCCCTCAGCGTTACATCGAAAGCGATGCCCGGCCGCTTTTCGTTTTCGTCGAAAGTTTCCCTGAAACCGGACAGCCGGAAATCAGCCTTTTGTGAAGTCCCGAAATACCAGAGTCTCTTCGGCCGTCCGTCGGACCCGTCGGAAAGGTTTACATACCGGAGAAAGGCGTCAAGATGGGGATCGTCGCAGTTGACGAATCCGATTCTGCTGTGATTGATCAGCCCGGCTTTGCAGCGCAGATATTCTGCGAAGTCCTTGTGCTCGTTCGGGCCGATATGGTCGCCTTCCTCAATATTGGTCCAGATGCCGCAGTCAAAAATAAAACCGTCAACACGGTGCTGTTTCATCGCCTGGGAAGAAACCTCGATCACCGCGTGCGTACAGCCGGCTTTTGCCATCATCGCAAGATACATCTGCAGTTCTATCGGGTCGGGCGTCGTATTGTCCAGTTCGTACACCACGCTTCCGGGAGTCTCCCCGCAGGGATGGCAGGTTTTCCTATCCGCTCCGGGGATCTCATTGCGCTCCGGGCGGTCCGGCATGATCGCGCCGTTGGTTCCGATTGTCCCCACCGTTTTCCCGGCGCAGCGCAGCATCTGAGCCGCCATGTGAGCGGTTGTCGTCTTCCCTTTAGAACCGGTGATTCCGACAGTTTTCATTTTTTCCGCAGGATGGCCATAGAACGCGGCTGCGAGAAGCGGGCACGCCAGCCTCGAATCTTCCACTCTGACCGCGGCGGCGCCCCGCGGAAGGGGGACATCTTTCTCAACTACGATCAGGGAGGCCCCTGCCTCAGCGATCTGCCCGATGAGCGTATGAGTGTCGAACCGGGCTCCGGCTACGCAGATGAAAGCGTCGCCCTGGCGCATTTTCCGGTTGTCATGGCAGATTCCGGTCACTTCGGTTTCGGGGTCGCCCGCAAGCCAGGTGCACGGAATGCCGCGGATAAGATCTTTGATTTTCATGGATTTGGGTTCTCTCTTTCAGGATTCCGTCTCACGGAATCCGATGGTTCCGGGACCGGCGGATTCTCCCCGCCGAGCGTCCGCGCGTTCAGCCGCGGCGCTCGCTTCCCGGAGAACGGGCAGGCCCGGATTGCCTCCGCGGGTTCATGCAAGGCCGAAGGAACCAACCCCCGCATGTCCCGTCTCAGCCGCTCATTATAACCTGAAACCCCAAGCCGCGCAACTTGCGGAAGCGCGCAGAGCGCTTCTTCCGCCGCCGGCATGGGGATCTTCCTCAGGCCGCGCAGGGATGCGCATCCGCAGCCTGCGCCGGCAGCCTTATCCGCACCGCGCCGCTCAGCTTCGCCGTCCGCTCGTTTTCCCGCGGAACCGGACGGAACGGCGCGGAATCTGCGCGCGGTCCGCGGACGCGCAAAAAACCCGCCCGGACTCACATCGACGGTCCGGACGGGCATTTGTTCCGCCTCCTGCGCGCTCTGCGCTGCGGGAGGGAGATTATTCGGTTTTCGCATTTAGTCACTTCAGCCTGGATCAGCTGATTCAGGCCGCCTGCTCAGGATGCGCCTCGACGGAAGCCGAGAGCTTTCCGTTGTCAGCGTCGATCACGATGACGTCGCCTTCCTGAACCTTATCTTCCAGGATCAGTCTCGCGGCGAGCGTTTCCACGTTTTTCTGCAGGTAGCGGCGCAGCGGCCTTGCCCCGTAAACCGGGTCGTAGCCGCCTTCGGCTACAAGCTGTGCCGCGGCGTCCGTCAGGCGGATCGAAATCTGTCGGTCTGCCAGGCGCCTGTTGACGTCATTCATCATCAGGCTGACGATTCCCTTGATGTTGTCCTTCGTGAGCGGGCGGAACATGATGATTTCGTCCAGGCGGTTGAGGAACTCAGGGCGGAAGTGCTTTTTCAGCTCCTCTTCCACTTCCTGTCTCGCGCTGTCGTAGATCGATCCGTCAGGGCCGATCCCGTCCAGCAGGTACTGGGATCCGATGTTGGACGTCATGATCAGGATCGTGTTCTTGAAATCCACCGTGCGGCCCTGGGAGTCGGTGATCCGGCCGTCATCCAGAACCTGCAGAAGGATGTTGAACACATCCGGGTGGGCTTTTTCGATCTCATCGAAAAGCACCACGCTGTAGGGCTTCCTGCGCACCGCTTCGGTGAGCTGCCCGCCCTCGTCGTATCCGACGTACCCGGGCGGCGCTCCGATGAGCCTGGACACACTGAATTTCTCCATGTATTCGCTCATATCAATGCGCACCATATTGTTCTCATCGTCAAACAGGGCCTGGGCCAGGGCCTTCGCGAGCTCTGTCTTGCCGACGCCGGTGGGCCCGAGGAACAGGAACGAACCGATCGGGCGGTTCGGATCCTTGATTCCGGCCTTCGAGCGCATGATGGCTTCCGTGACCTTGCTCACGGCCTCATCCTGCCCGATCACCCTCTTGTGGAGTTCATCGTCCAGGTGCAGCGTTTTCTCGCGCTCGCTCTGGGTCAGTTTCGAGACAGGGATGCCGGTCCAGCGGGAGACGATCTTTCCGATCTCGTCCTCCGTCACGGCCTCGTGAACATAAGTAAGGTTGGAGTTCTTTGTCTTCTCCTCCTCAGCCGCCAGCTGTTTCTGCAGCTGCGGCAGCCGGCCGTACTGGAGTTCCCCGGCTTTGGCCAGGTCGCCGGCCTGCTGCGCCCTCGCGATGTCGGACTTCATCGCGTCGATCTCCTTGCGGAGCTCGGACAGCTTCTGCAGGGACGCCTTCTCGTTTTTCCAGTCCGCTTCGCGGACAGCGTAATCTTCCTCGCGCTCCGCGAGCTCCTTCTGGATATCCTCGAGGCGCTCCGCCGAAAGTTTGTCGTCCTCTTTCTTCAGGGCGTTCTGCTCCATCTTGAGCTGGTCGATCTTGCGCTTCTGCTCATCCAGTTCGGTCGGAAGGGTGCTCATCTCCGTCTTGACCATCGCGCAGGCCTCGTCGACCAGGTCGATCGCCTTGTCCGGCAGGAACCGGTCTGTAATGTAGCGGTTGGACAGCTCTGCGGCCGCCACCAGGGCGGAATCGGTGATTTTCACGTTGTGGAAAACCTCATAGCGCTCTTTCAGGCCGCGCAGGATCGTGATCGTGTCCTCAACGCTCGGCTCGTCCACCATTACAGGCTGGAACCGGCGCTCCAGGGCAGCGTCTTTCTCGATGTATTTCCTGTACTCGTCCAGCGTCGTCGCGCCGATACAGTGCAGTTCGCCGCGGGCCAGCATGGGTTTAAGCATGTTGGAAGCGTCCATCGCGCCGTCGGTCTTTCCGGCTCCGACGATCAGGTGCAGCTCATCGATAAAGAGGATGATGTTCCCTTCGCTCTTTTTGACTTCGCCGAGAACGGCTTTCAGCCTCTCCTCGAATTCGCCCCTGTACTTCGCGCCGGCGACCAGCGCTCCCATGTCAAGGGAAAAAATCTTTTTGTTTTTGAGCTGTTCAGGCACGTCGCCCGCGGCAATTCTCTGGGCAAGCCCCTCGACCACCGCGGTCTTGCCTACGCCGGGCTCACCGATCAGCACCGGGTTGTTCTTGGTTTTGCGGGAAAGGATCCGGACGACGTTCCGGATTTCCTCGTCTCGCCCGATCACGGGATCCAGTTTCTGGTCCCTCGCTTTTTCGACCAGCTCCTCGCCGTATTTCTCCAGCGAATCGTAAGTGTCCTCGGGCGTATCGGTCGTCACCCTCTGGTTGCCTCTCACTTCGGAAAGAACCTGAAGGAAACGGTCTCTCGTAATGCCGAATTCTTTAAACAGGCCTTTCACCTGGCTGTTCGGCTTCCGGATCAGGGCGAGCACCAGATGCTCGACGGACACATAGTCGTCGCCCATGGCTTTCGCCTCGTCCTCAGCTCCGTTCAGCGCGTCGTTCAGGGCCTGGCTGATATAACGCTGCCCGGCTCCCGAAACCTTGGTGAGCCTGCTGAGCAGCTGTTCGTTTCTCTCCTGAAAATACTGCGGCTGGATTTCCATCCGCTGCAGAAGTTTCACAAAAAGGCTGTCGTCCTGGCGGAGCAGAGCCTCGATCAGGTGTTCCTGGTCGATCTGCTGGTTGCCGTATTCGGCAGCTATCTTTTCAGAATCCTGCAGTGCCTGCACGGATTTCTGCGTAAATCTGCTGATATTCATTCTATCCATTCCTCCTTTGTCATGCGTGCCGGTATTGTTCCGGCTCTCCGCGTAGCTGACAAGCGGTTCGAACGGCTGCCGGACGCGGAATGGCCTCGGATCCGGATTCACCGTTCTGGAAGAATTATATCATTGTTAGCACTCAATGTCAATGAGTGCTAATCATTTTTTCGGAAAAATTTTCGGAAAATTCCGGTTCTTTTTCGGTCATTCTGGTGAAATCCGGCGGATCCGGCTTCACGGTATCCGCAATGAAGCGGAGGAAGCATCGGAATCCGGCCGGCGCGGCCCCTGTCATCCTGAACAGGCTCTTCTGCCGGAAGAATCGGTGAAAATCCCCCGGTTTCAGGCAGGCATTTCGGCATGAAAAAAGCGCTGCCCGGCAGAAAAATCTGCGGGCAGCGCCGGAAAAATACATGGTTGTTGGCTGTACAGCCTGGAAGTCAGGGAATCAGCCGGGATTTCGGCCGTGGAATCCGTCAGCCGAGAATTTCAGCCAGAGAATCCGTCAGCCTGCGGTTGTCCTCTCTGGTGAGGACGGACAGACGCAGGTACTGGCGCCCCGCGCGCTTCATCTTCGGGGTGAGATCCTTGACCAGGATGTTCTTTTCGATGTACAGGCGGCGGGTCACCTCTCGCGACGTATGGCCGTCCGTGATCTCAACCGTGATGTAGTTGGCCTGGGAAGGAAACACCTTCAGGCCGCGGATCGCTTTCAGGTCCGCGCTGAGGCTTCTGCGGGCCTCCCGGATCTGATCCAGGGACTGCGCGTACGCTTTCTGGTACTTGCCGAGGATCTGCATGAAGAACTCGCCGAACGAATTGATGTTCCAGATGGAGACATCTTTTTTGACTGAAGCGATCAGCTCCTCGTCAGCGGAAGCCAGGATTCCCAGCCGGGCTCCCGGGACGCCGTAGGACTTGGAAATGCTCTTCACATCGATCAGGTGCGGATAGGCTTTGAGCACCGCCTCGTCCAGGAGGGTCGGATTCTTCTCGTCCGCGAAATCGATGAACGACTCGTCATAGATCAGGCGGATGCCCTCACGCTCGCAGTCAGCGGCGAGGCGCAGCACGTCGATTTTCGGAATGTACTGGCCGCTCGGGTTGTCCGGGTTGATCAGGATGATATTGCGGACTTTTCCGAAAAACCACTTTTCGATATCGTCGACCGTGTAGGAAAAGTCATCCGTCTCTGGGACTGCCGCGACGATGCGGTCCTCCGGAAGCCGGTTCGGATACTCCTCGAAGGTCGGGCGGATGACGCCGGTTTTCCCGTCCGTGTATTTTTCCATCACGGACTTGATCAGTTCCGCTGCGCCGTTTCCCACAGCGATGTGGTTCTGATGAACGTTGAAATTGCGGGAAGCCAGCAGGGAATTCACCGCCATGCCGGAGGGATACCCCGTGAGCAGCGTGTCGAAGTTCACCCGCATCTCGTCTTTCATGCGCTTTGTCGGGAAGAACGGATTTACCAGATAGCAGAAATCCGTCATCTTCGGGTACCTCCAGTACCCGCCGTAGCGGGACTGGACACGCGTGAGGCGCTCGTCGTCGTCCGCGAACAGGGATTCGGCGATATCGAGATCCTGGATGTCGTCGATCTCGTACCAGCGCTGTCCGCTCAGTTTCTTTGCCCGGATTCCCGGGTCGTCCAGCATCGCGATCACCCGCAGGACCTGCTCGTAGTACTCGTTGTTGCCCAGAGCCATCTCGTAGGCTTCCAGGAAGGGGATGTACTTGTTGACCGAGAATTCCCGGCTGAATTTGTAAAGGTTGACCGTCTTGTAATACTGCGGAATGTCGTCAAACACAAAATTCTTTCCGGGAACGAACTCCAGGATCTCGTCGTTCGGCCCTACTTTTACGACAGTTCCGTCCATCCAGCTCTCGTACTTGTCCACCAGAACCAGCGTGTCCCGCGGGTCGTCGACCAGGGCGTGAAGCACGCTGTCCTCATAGATCAGGTCTGACTCGAGCAGCAGCGTGTCCTGTTCCGCCAGATATTCCTTTGCCAGCGCAAGAGAATAGATGTTGTTCGTTTTGTCGTAGATCGGGTTCTCCACATACACGACCGGGGTACGGATGTCGGTGAGGGTTGAAATGTAATCGATCAGTTTCTGCCCCTGGTAGCCGACCACGATCACGACGCGGGTCAGGTTCAGCCGGTCAAGCTGATGCAGCACCCGGTTGATCAGGCGCACTCCGTTGACCTCGATCATGCACTTCGTGTTGTCCGCCGTCAGTTCTTTTAGGCGCCGGCCCATGCCGGCTGCCAGAATAATCGCCTGCATAAATTTTCTCCTTTGCCTGGTGGAGAACCGGACCGCGTCCCGTGTCCGCGGCCGTCTCACTTTTTCTGAATCTGCCTGCCGCTCCGCTTCGCGGCAGCATGCCGCCCCGGCCGCGGGGATATCCCGCTCTGCCGGGTGTCCGCTGCCCTGTCCTTAGCGGAAAACCGCACACCGGAGCGATTTCTCCCCGCGTCTGCGTTTTACTGCGCTTCCTCCGTGGAATACAGGGTTCCGCGCAGGGTGCTGATCGTATAGCTGAAATCCGGAATCAGGATCTCGTTGCTTGAAGTATAATACCCGTCGAACGGAACGCGCATCTGTACGATATCGTAGCTGAGCATGTCGGGGATCTTCGTGATCAGCGCCATCTCGGTCGATGAATCGATGTTATGGGTGATCATCGGCAGGATCTCGTTGACGAGGCTGATGATCTGGGTGACGCCCATCTGCTTCAACTCGCTGACGAGGGAAGTCAGGACCTCCCTCTGCCGCTCGGTCCGCTCGTAATCCGCGTTTCCGACGTACCGGATCCGCGCGTAGCCCACAGCCTGGATTCCGTTCAGGTGGGTCAGGACGCCGTCGTCGCGCCCGGAAACGTGATAGGCCGAGGAATCCACACCGGCGATTTCGCAGATTTCGTCAATGTATTTGTTCGCCACCGCCGCTTCCGCCGTTGTGATATTGACGTCCGCGCCTCCGATCAGGTCGATGATGCTGGCCATGGAAAGGAAATTCACGGACGCGTAATTGTCGATGTCCACGCCGTAGTTGGTCTCGAGCGTGGTGACCAGCAGCGGCCCTCCTCCGATCGCGTGCGCGGCGTTCAGCTTGCGGACGCCGACTCCCGGGATGTCCGCGTACAGATCTCTCATGAACGAGGTCATGTAGATTGTATCCGTGTAATCATTGATGGTGACGAGAATCATCGCGTCGGAATTGCCGTACCAGTTGTCCTGGCGGCGGTCGGAGCCGATCAGGAGTATATCGTAGATATTCTCGGCGGCCTCCTGTTCCTCGGACGCCATCGTTCCCACATTGACCATCTGGGCTTCAATTTCGCTCTGTGCCTCCGGGTCGATCGAAACCTCCTCGATGGTCTCGTACTCTCCTGTCTGGTCGGAATCCGCGTCCTGGTTCAGATATATCGGATTGATCGTCACGCTGGAGTCCGAAACGTAGTTGGATCTCTGGTTGATATATCTCAGGCCGAAATAGATCACCGCAAGAACAATGCACAGAATGATCAGGAGAACCGCGACAATGATCAGTACGGCTTTTTTCGCCCCGCCCTTTTTGGGCTGCTCTCCGCCGCCCCCGTTATTTTCCGGCCCGCGGCCGTTTTCCGGATGCTGATTTCCGGACACATCTTCACTCAACTTTTGCCTCTTTTCAATCCGCAGAATAGTGCGGAAAATCATGGATTGCCCTGCCCGCAGACGGACATAAACAAGAGCAAACTATCATAAACGGAGGAAAGTGTCAAGCTGTTCCGCTGCGGGACTTCCCAGCGCGGAGCGCGGTTCTGTGAAGATACCCCATTGATTTACAAGCCCTCGATTCCGGTGCTAAAATACAGCCAGAAAAATGGTTCGGAACCGCCGGGCTTCCCAAAGCAGAGCCCGGCGCGGAATTATCCCGGAAGGAGTGTTTGCAATGAACTCAGACAGGCTGTCCCTGCTTCGTGAAAATGTTGAAAAGGTTATCATCGGAAAATCACAGGTCATCGACCTCGTGCTGACCTCACTCATCGCCGGCGGCCACGTTCTGCTGGAGGACGTCCCCGGAACCGGCAAAACTATGATGGCAAAATCCCTCGCGCACTCGATGAACGCGGAATTCTCGCGCGTGCAGTTCACCCCGGATCTTCTTCCCTCCGATATCACCGGCCTGAACTTCTTCAACCAGAAATCCGGGGAGTTCACTTTCCGGCCTGGTCCCGTCTTCTGCAATATCCTGCTCGCCGACGAGATCAACCGCGCAACTCCGCGCACGCAGTCGGCGCTTCTGGAATGCATGGAGGAACGGCAGGTGACTATCGACGGGGAGACCCGCCGGCTCCCGGATCCGTTTTTTGTCATTGCCACGGAAAATCCGGTGGAGACCACCGGCACCTTCCCCCTGCCGGAAGCCCAGCTGGACCGCTTTTTCATGAAACTCGCGATGGGGCTTCCGTCCAGGGACGAGGAGCTGGCCATCCTCGACCGCTTTGAGAGCGCCCAGCCGCTCGATACCCTCGAACCGGTCTGCACAGCCGAAGATATCACCCGGGCTCACCGGGAGTACACCTCCGTGTTCGTGCATCCCGCTCTCAAAAACTATATGGTTGACCTGGTTCAGGCAACCCGGAACCATCCGTACGTCTCCTCCGGCGTCAGCCCCCGGGGAAGCCTCGCGCTGCTTCACGCGGTCCAGGCGTACGCATACCTTCAGGGGAGGGATTACGCCGTTCCAGAAGATATCACCGCCACGGCCGTTCCGGTGCTTTCACACCGGCTGATCGCAAACCGGGGAGTCGGCAGCCTGTCGGACGGCGACTCGGTCATCCGCGATATTCTCTCGAAGACTCCGGTCCCGACCGAAAACTGGAGAACAGTAAAATAAGGATCAGATTATGGAATTTTTCCTGATACTTGCCGGGGCAGGCATCGTATTCCTTCTGGAACGTTTTGTCTGCAGCCGTTTCTGGGACAAAGGGCTCTCCGTATCCGTCCGTTTCCCGGAGAAGCCGGCCGAAGAAGGGGACGAGGCGGTTCTGACCGAAGTCATCGAAAACCGCAAGATCCTGCCGCTCCCCTGGCTGAACGTCAAATTCAGGATCAGCCGGAATCTTCGCTTTTCCACCATGGAAAACACTTCCACCTCCGACTGGAACTACAAAAGCGACGTTTTTTCCATTCTCTCCGGGCAGCGGATCACGCGCAGGCTGACCTTCGGGTGCGGAAAGAGAGGCTACTATACGATCGGGCAGGCTGACTGCATTTCCGCCGACCTCCTGATGACCAGCACAATGGTCAGGACTTACGCGCAGCACACCCATTTTTATGTCTATCCGAAGGCGGCCGATATCTCGTCTCTGGACATTCCCTTCCGCAGAATGATCGGAACCGTCACGGCCCGGCAGATGCTGTACGAAGATCCCTTTGAATTCCGGGGACTGCGCGATTACGCGCCTACTGACCCGATGAGCCGGATCAACTGGAAGGCGACCGCGCGCACCGGGCAGATGCTCGTCAACCTTCACGATTCCACCGCCTCGAGGGAAGCCGTGATCTTTCTCAATGTCGAGGACGAAACGGTCTGGCAGTACAGCCAGCTTCACGAAGAAGGCATCCGTCTGGCGTCAGCGCTCTGCCGCCGGCTTCTCGCTGAAAATATCCCGACCCGCCTGTATTCCAACGGGATCGATATGCTCACCGGCTCCGCCGCCATGCTGCCCGCAGGCAGCGGAAACCGCCAGATGGACACCATCAACGAACTGCTTGCCCGCATTGACCTCACACAGCCGTGCGTTCCGGGCATCCGGCAGGTGAAAGAAGCCGACGCATCGGACCTTCCTGATTTTCCTCTGTTTATCATGATATCCAGCTGCCAGCGCGAAGATCTTGCCGCCGCTTTCCGCAGCCTCTGCGCGAAAGGATGTTCCGGTCTCTGGATTGCCCCGCTGCACGCGGACATGCCCCTTCGCGTCGCGGCTTCCCCCGGCATGGACGTCATCCGATGGGAGGTGGAGAAAAATGCCTGACCGCAAAACCCGTACCTCAGTGCTGATTCTGGAGGCGATTCACGCCTGGCTGCTTCCCGCGGCCATCCTTGTTGTTCCCTATGTCTGGTTTGCCGGCGACAGCGCCGCCGGCGCCGTACTCCACACTCTCCCCGTCCTGGCCGCGGCGCTGGCTTCGGCGTTCGCGATCAAAAGGATCTCTCATCTGGCTGTCTACCTGCTTGCGGGAGCCGGGGTGACAGCTGCCGTATGCCTGCTGCCGCTCGGGCCTGTGGTCAGTTACTGTGCCGCCGCGGCCTCAGCTGTCCTGTTCCTGGGCAGAATTCCCGGGAGAATCGCGGGGGAAAAGGGCGTTTTCTCCACACCCAATCCCTTCTGCCTGATTCTGTTCGCGATTCCGTACTGCGCGGGCCTCTCGCTTAAACTCCCGGCGATCTGCGAGGCGGAGAGCGGAATGGCTTTTTTCTACATCCTGTCTCTTCTGGCTTACACCAACCTGGTGGAAATTTCCGGTTTTCTGGTCCGCAGCCGCGATACGGCGAATGTGCCGGGAAGGCAGATCCGATCCACCAACCGGATCCTGATGATTCTTTTTCTCGGGATCACCGCCGCGGCCATGCTGATTTTCCCGGCGGTCGGCCTCGACCGGCTGATCGTCTCCCTGGGCAAGCTGATCTATTCCGGCCTCCGCGCCTTCTTCTCCCTCTTCCGCGGCGGGGACTCTGATGAAGATACGGAAGAAATCCTCGAAACCCAGGCAGCGGCGGAAAGCAGTCCCGGGATGCCGGAGGCCGAACCTGCCCCTGCCTGGCTGCAGGCCCTCTACAACATTCTTTCGGCTGTCATCACAATCGCTGTCATTGTGGGACTCGTTTTCCTGGTCGTCTCCGCGGTGATTGAGCTTTTCCGGAGATTTTACCGTCCTGCCGCGGAGAACGGGGATGTCCGGGAAGACATCGGGACAGAGAGGCCGGACAGCGTCCGCAGGCCTGACCGGCCGGGCGCTGCGCGGGCAGGCTTTTTCTCCCGCTTTACCCCGGAGGCGTCGATCCGGCGCATCTATATCCGCGCCATTGAAAAAGGCCGGAGGAAGAACCGCCCGAAAGAAAATTTTCCGGAATCGGCGACGCCGGAGCGGCTTGAGGACCTTGCCGGGATCAGCGAAGGCGCAAAGCGGGACTCTCTGCACAGCCTGTACGAGAAAGCCCGCTATTCCGGGAAGCCGTGCACCCGGGAAGACCTGGAGCAGATGAGAAAAAGCGCGGAATAAACAGAAATCCTGCGCCGCCGGGCTCAGGTATCGGAAAGCCGGCCGGGAGAATTTCTCCCGGCCGGCTTTCCGTATCTTTCCGTATCTTCCGGCTGTGTTCCTGTAGCTTCATCATTGCCGCGGCTTCCTGCCTGCCGCTCCTCGGCCCGCCGGAAAATGGCAGCTGTATTTTACTCCGGCCGGATTTCCGTCGTACAGACCGCTGTCCCTTCCTTCTGCGGAACCGCGAAGCGGATCTCCGTCACCGTCTGCCGGTTTCCGCTGTGATCCATATGGGTCCTGCTGAGAATCTTCACCGGCCCGCAGCCTTCAGGAAGAGCCATACGGAAGACATGATCCTCCCCGTCGGACAGACAGACGCAGCCGTCCTTCTCCTCAGCCCGGAGCTGCGTGACAAAGTTTTCTTCAAGCTGCGCCGGTCCCTCGGGAACCGTGAAACTGTCTGTCACCCGGAACGCATCCGGGTCTGACCCGTCGATGTCCCTGATCAGGACGCATCCGGAAGGAAGTTCATAAGCCCCGGCCAGGCTGAACCGCACTTTTCCGGCAGGATCGGGAAGAAATTTATCGCAGCGGTGCTCCGCTCCTTCTTTCTGGAGCAGCCCTCCCGCGATCGGAATATTGTGGCTTTCGGCATTGTTGCAGAAGATGCTGTAGCGGCCGTCTGAAAAATACTGTTTGGTATACTCCCCCGACCCGAGGTCGCACAGAACCTCCGTGCTGCCGTGCAGCAGGAAAAAGCTTCCGACATCATTGTGGTTGTGGGGTTCGTCGTTGTCACCGCCCTTGGCGGCCCAGGAAAATCCTCCCTGATGGCGGCAGATCACCCACTGCGCGTCCGGGAACACCGTCGTCCCGCTGCTTCCCCGCAGAAGCCCTGCCGTGCACTTTCCGGCGCGGACGTCCTCCAGCAGCCGTTCGGTCCAGATAATATCGCGGTACATCTGGGAGAAACGCCAGTTGTGGTCAAAGCCGGCTTTCAGGCAGCAGCTGAAGTCCGGGAAGAGAATCCGCGTCTGGCCTGAGCGGTTGTACCGGTCGGCCAGAAAGCACGCCAGCCCGAGGCGCCAGCGCCCGAACCGGAAGCCGTCCGAAAAACTCACGGTCCTCCCGCCTTCAAAAAAGCAGTTCTGCTGGAATGCCGCGATATTTTCGATTTTCCCGCCCTCCATCAGGTCATTCGCGACGTTTTCACCGTCGAGGACGTCGGCGAACATCGTGTAAAAGCTCATCCCGTAGGTCCAGTAGTCCAGGCCCTCCCGGCAGGCGCCGTCATCGCCGAATCCGGCAATATAGCATCGGATCGCTTCCGCCATGCGGGACACGAAGGCCGTTTTTTCAGGCCCGTCCGGGAGCATGTACTGGGCTGCCGTCCCGACCGAGCCGCAGCACACGGCGTTCCAGTTCATCTTCTGGGATTCCCAGCTGGCGTAAGGCTGTCTGGCCATGACCGGCCGGATCACGCGCCGCTCGGTTTCCTCGCGCATCAGCTGCAGAAGGGAAAGATCCATGTAATGGTACAGGGCGTGATAGATCTCGGCGAAAGCCTCCCCGGTCTCGGAGGCAAACAGGTCGACCGTCACGGCCCAGTCGGGATTGTCTTCCCTGCTGACATGCGCCGGGAGCGCCCAGCACTTCTCGCGGCAGATCGAGAGAATAACTTCCTCAAGCTTCCGCATATCCTCGGTCCTGTGCCACAGGATCGCCGCGACGCCGAAAACGCACAGAAATTCCCGGCGGTAGAAATATACGTTCTCGTATTTCAGGCGGTTCCCGGTTTTCTCGTACAGCGAGAACAGTTTCTCGGTGAGCGGCGGCATTTCCTTGCTCCTGAGGCTGTCCGCAAGCGCGGCGACGTCCTTTTTGTACTGGCCGAGAAATGCGGCAAGCTGTTCTTCAGCGCTTCCGCGCGGTGCCGTTTCGGCGGTGTTTTCTTCTGTATCTGTATTCATCTGCTCTGCCATTCCCTTTCCTGTCCGCTGTTCTGCTTATCCGGCAGAATCCCCCCGATCAGCCTGCCGTTTCCCCTGCGCCTTCCGCTCCGATCAGCGG
The DNA here is from genome assembly GCA_050944455.1 of Lachnospiraceae bacterium. Classification (GTDB taxonomy): domain Bacteria; phylum Bacillota; class Clostridia; order Lachnospirales; family Lachnospiraceae; genus Anthropogastromicrobium. The sequence goes on along the minus strand of JBMNRC010000003.1, from coordinate 144,818 downwards.
GGTGTAGGCGCCGCGCGGCTCAATGACCGGCCCGCCGGTTCCCTCGATATATTCCTCCGTGATGGTCACGCGGCCGATATTGCGGTCCTTGGGGATTTCATACATGATATCCAGCATGTACTTTTCGATTTCGGCCCGGAGAGCGCGGGCCCCGGTATTGCGCTTCAGGGCTTTCTTCGCAATCGCGTGAAGCGCCCCGTCCGTAAACTCAAGGTCCACGCCGTCCATCGCAAGCAGCTTTTTGTACTGCTTGAGGATAGCGTTCTTCGGCTCCTTGAGGATGCGGACCAGCATATCCTCGTCCATGCCGCTCAGGGTGAACACCACCGGAAGCCTGCCGAGAAATTCCGGGATCATGCCGAACTTGCGCAGGTCGTCGATCTCCACCTTGCTCAGAATATCCGGGTCGTTCTCGTACTCGTCCTTCAGCTCGGCGTTGAAGCCGATTCCGGCCTTTTTCGCCAGGCGTTCGCGGATAATCAGCTCAAGGTCGGGGAACGCGCCGCCGCAGATAAAGAGAATATTTTTCGTATCCACGTTGGCCATCGGAACCATCGCGTTTTTGCTGCTGGCCCCGACCGGGACTTCGACCACGGAGCCTTCGAGCAGCTTGAGGAGCCCCTGCTGGACGCTCTCGCCGTTGACGTCCCTCTGGCTGGTATCTCTCTTCCGCGCCAGCTTGTCGATCTCGTCGATAAAGATGATTCCGTTCTCCGCCCTGTCGATATCGTTGTCGGCCGCGGTGAGCAGTTTGCTGACCACGCTCTCGATATCGTCGCCGATGTAGCCCGCTTCGGTGAGCGACGTCGCGTCGGCGATCGCCAGCGGGACGTCGAGGATTTTCGCCAGCGTCTTCACCAGGTAGGTTTTCCCGCAGCCGGTCGGCCCGATCATCAGCATGTTGGATTTTTCAATTTCGACGTCGGCGTCTTTGTTCGCAATCCGCTTGTAATGGTTGTAGACGGCGACGGACATCACCTTTTTGGCGTAGTCCTGCCCCACCACGTACTCGTCCAGCATCGCGCGGATCTGATGGGGAGCCGGGACTTTCTTCAGGTCAATGCCCGGATCCTTTTTCTTTTCCTCCGCGCTTTTCTTTTTGACTGTCTGCTGCTGCGGGATCTGTATGCCGATCTTCTCCAGGTCTTCCGGCGTCGTGACCGTGATCTGACCGCCCGGGAAATTCATTTTGGGAAACTGGCCTGTGGAGGCCATGTTGAAGGCATTCTGCATGCAGTCGTGGCAGATGAAGATTCCGCCGGGGATCTCGATCAGCGGCCCTGTCACGCTTTCCGGCCTGCGGCAGACGTAGCAGAAACGCTCCGTGCGGCTTCCGCCGTCCTGGTTTTCTTCCTTTTTGCTGCTGTCCCCGGAATCCGCGTCAGTGACATCATCACTGCCGTTTTTGCTAACGTTATCGTCCATATCATCCATTTCATGTACTCCTGACGGCGGCGCGAAGCCGCCTTTTCCTTCTTGTGTCTCATCATGATACCACAAATCACCGGGACGCCGCAACACCATTGCAGTCCCCGGGATTTTCAGAAGGGGCTGTCCGCGGGCAGCCGGCAGCTTCCGGATCCGCATCAGAAAAAACGCCCGCCGGACAGCGCTTCCTGCAGAAAAAGGCCCCGGGCGTCTGCCCGGGGCCTGTGATCTGCCTCTCATTTCCGCTGACATTTCAGATCGGCGAAACCCGCTGAATTTCCGACAAGGGCCAGGGTTCACCGGTTCATGCCGATGATCCGTCCCATCGCGTCAGCCTTTTCCGCTCATCGGCGGAAGGTGTCCGCCGCAATCAGTTGTTGATCAGCTTATCCTCTTCCTTGTTCCAGCTGTACAGCTTGCGGATCTCGGCGCCGACCTTCTCGGACGGATGGTTAGCCGCCTTCTCGCGCATTGCGCGGAAGTGCACCTGTCCGCCGGCGTCGCTCATCTCAAGCAGGAAGTCCTTGGCAAAGGTGCCGTCCTGGATGTCGGAAAGGATCTTCTTCATGGCCTTTCTGGTTTCGTCGGTGACAATCTTCGGACCGGTGATATAATCGCCGTACTCAGCGGTATTGGAGATGGAGTATCTCATGCCGGAGAAACCGGACTGATAGATCAGGTCGACAATCAGCTTCATCTCGTGGATGCACTCGAAATACGCGTTGCGCGGGTCATATCCGGCCTCAACCAGAGTATCGAACCCGGCCTGCATCAGAGCGCACACGCCGCCGCAGAGAACAGCCTGCTCACCGAACAGGTCAGTCTCAGTCTCGGTCTTGAACGTGGTCTCAAGAAGTCCGGCTCTCGCGCCGCCCATCGCAGCGCCGTAAGCCAGTGCCTTCTCCAGAGCCTTGCCGGTGGCATCCTGCTGAACCGCGACAAGCATCGGAGTGCCCTTGCCAGCCTGGTACTCGGAGCGGACGGTGTGGCCCGGTGCCTTCGGAGCGATCATGGTGACGTCGACGTCAGCCGGTGCCTTGATCAGGCCGAAATGAACATTGAATCCGTGTGCAAACATCAGCATGTCTCCGGCCTTCAGGTTCGGAGCGATTTCTGCCTTGTAGACTGCAGCCTGCTTCTCATCCGGGATCAGAACCATGATGATGTCAGCCATCTTGACCGCTTCAGCGACCGGGTAAACCTTCAGTCCCTGCGCCTCAGCCTTGGCCTTGGATTTGGAGCCCTCATACAGACCGACGATAACATCCATTCCGGAATCGTGAAGGTTCAGCGCATGAGCGTGGCCCTGGCTGCCATAGCCGATGATGGCGATCTTCTTGCCCTGGATGTAGGAAAGATCGCAGTCCTGCTCATAAAAAATTCTTGCCTCTGCCATGATTAAATACCTCCAAAAATTGTTTTGGGCTGAAAGCCCGGATCTGCCGGTTTACCCGGAAATGCTGCAAAGCCGCGGCCTGGACCGTGCCTCTGTAACCTGACTGAAAATAACTTCCGCCCCTGGAATAATGAAGATCCCCGGAATACCGCTTCAGGACAAAGCGCTCAGCCGGCGCTGCTCTTCGTCCCTCTGGACATCCCGACGATGCCGGTGCGGGCAATCTCCAGGATTCCGAACTCTTCGAGCAGGCGGGTGATCGCCTCGATCTTGTTTTCCGTCCCGGTCATTTCGAGAACCATGGAATCGCTCGATACATCCACGATCTTCGCGCGGAAAATGTCTGCGATGGACATGACCTGCTGGCGCTCGTTCGATGTGGCCGCGATCTTGATCAGAATCAGTTCGCGGCGGACGGAATCCGGCTCCAGGACTTCAATCGATTTGACGTCGATCAGTTTTCTGAGCTGGCTGCAGATCTGGTTGAGCGCGTCCTCATCGCCGATCGCGACAACGGTGATCCTGGTCATGCGGGGATCAACCGTTTTCCCGGCCGTGATGCTCTCGATATTGAAGCCCCGGCGGCTGAAAAGCCCCGCGATGCGGCTCAGTACGCCCGATTCATTTTCTACCATCAGGGAAATGACTATCTTGTTGTTATCCATTCCGTCTCCGAATCTGTGTGATTTCCCGCAGCCTCAGCGCCGGCCGGGCTGCCGGAAAGTTTTCCGGAAAGCTTTATTTCCCCGGAAAGCTTAAATCTAATCTTAGTGAACGATATACTTTTTGTCAAGAATAAAGGCTTAATATGTTCATTCAGGTTAATTTTGCAATGGTTTTTCTGTCAGTGAAAAATCGAAAAAGTGAATTTCAGTACGGTTCAGATTAAATTTACTGCATTTTCCCATCGAACCGGAGCAAATATCTTCGCCCATCCGATGGAGACCCGCGTTTCAGCAGCGGGCTTTTTCAGTGTTTCCCATTTATTCGCGGGCGTCGGTCAATTCCCGATCCATGGTCCTCGGCTGATTCGGTGTTTCCATTTGTTCGCGGCGTCGGACGGCGCGGCCGGCTCAGCGGATCAGCAGCACAAAACCGGGAATCACCCCCGAAGTATCCCGCATTCTTCCGTACCGGCCGATCTTTCCGCTGACGCGAACGGAGGCTCATGATATAATAGTGTGCAGCGCAGGTTCCAATATCGGCGCCGCCGGGCATTCCCACTCACAGCCGGAGGACGCCGCCTTGCAGGACAGCCTGTACCGGAGGGAAAAACATGATTGAAGTCTTTGACCGGGAACAGCTTACACCGGAACTCATTCAGAAAGCGGAGCAAGTCGTCAGCGCCTGCGTACAGTATGAAGGCCTGACTCTGTCCATGCCCGACCTGGATTCCCAGGATGAAAAAATCTACCTGTATTTCGGTTCCGCGGCCGGGAAAAAGCTGCTGGCTTTTCTGGCAGCCTACGACAACGGCGGTTACTTCGAAGTCACTGCCTTTACTCTGCCGGAATACCGCCGGAAGGGAATCTTCACAAAGCTTTTCCGGAAGTTCATCGCGGACGCCGGCGAGGAAACCCCGCTCTGTTTTTACACGGACGGATACAGCTACGACGCTTTCGCGGCGCTGGAGTTCGGCCTCGGCGCCGAATACGCTTCCACGGAGCATCTGATGGAACTGGATCTCTCGTCCCTGTCCGATGGCGGGATATCAGTGCCTGCGGGCAGACAGACTTCCGGAAGTGTGACGCTGGAGGACAGCCGGGACATCAGGCTTCTCTCCCGCATTCACAGCCGTGCTTTCGAAGTCGGTCAGAAAGACTCGGAAGAGTATCTGAAACAGGCTCTGGACGGCGGTTCCGTCCTCTGGAAGATCAGTGCCGGCGGAAAACCCTGCGGGCTCTGCATCGGATCGGCAGGCGATGAAGAAGTCTATCTGTACAGTTTCGCGATCGATCCGGACTTTCAGGGCAGGAATATCGGGACCTCTGCGCTCAGGCTTCTGCTGCGCAGCCTGAAAAACGACTGGAGCCGCGCGAAGATCCAGGTTTCCGAGGAGAATTCCGCGGCGTACGCTCTTTACAGAAGCGCGGGCTTCAAAACCGTGCAGGAGCTCCAGGAATACTGGTATTGAGACGCGGCTGGTTCCCGCTATGATCAGCCTTTGCTGTGTTTCGGGGCTGTCAGGCCCTTTCGCGGGGAACGGCCGGCCATTCCGGATCCCATCTGTCTTTTCCGGGAAACGGGCAGCGCAGTCTCTCCACTGCCGCCCTCGCTTCCACATAGCATCCGCACACGCGGCAGGTGCCGGCGAGAAGCTCGCCGCAGGACCGGCAGGCCGCAAGGCGCTGTTCGTATTCCGCGGGATCGGTGCGTCCTTCCCCGGGGATGTCAGCGATCAGCCCGGCGATCACCTGTTTCAGGTTTTCGTCCGCCGATTCCCTCACCAGGCATACCCGGCATCTGAGATCCGGCTTTTCTTCATGTGCTTCCATACTGGCGCTCCTCTCCGCCGCCGGCCTGCGGGCCGGTCCGCTTACATTGACTTTTCCCGGTTTCTCCGTTATGATGAAACAAATGAGGCAGGCGGTCGGACCGCTCCCGCGGGCTGTGCCGCACCGTCCTGTCAGCAGAAAGGAGAAATCAGAATGAAAATCGCTCTCATCAATGAGAACAGCCAGGCCGCAAAAAACAGCCTGATCGAAAAAACACTGAAAGAAGTCGTGGAGCCGAAAGGCTATGAGGTAGTCAACTACGGAATGTATTCAGCTGACGATAAAGCGCAGCTCACCTACGTGCAGGAAGGGCTGCTTGCCGCTATCCTGCTGAACAGCGGCGCCGTCGATTTCGTCGTCACCGGATGCGGCACCGGCGAAGGCGCTACCCTCGCGATGAATGCGTTCCCGGGCGTCCTCTGCGGACACATCGTCGACCCGTCCGACGCTTACCTCTTCTCCCAGATCAATGCCGGCAACGCCGCCGCATTCCCGTTTGCCAAAGGCTTCGGCTGGGGCGGTGAGCTGAACCTGAAGTACTGCTTCGAGAAGCTGTTTGAGGCGGCTCCGGGCGGCGGTTATCCGCCGGAAAGGGTTGTTCCGGAGCAGCGCAACAAAAAAATCCTGGACCAGGTGAAAACGGTCACCCACAAGGATATCCTGACCGTCCTGAAGACCATCGACCAGGATTTCCTGAAGCAGGCGGTCGCCGGCGAGCATTTCAAGGAATACTTCTACCGTGACTGCAAGAACGATGAGATCAAAGCCTATATCAGATCAGTAATCGGTGACTGACCGGGACTGCGGGTTATGCCGCGGCCGGCCTCCGATAACGCTCTTACCGGCGGGCAGGCCTGAGACCCGCGGGAGACTGATCCCCGCTGAAAATAAAATCCTTCAGCGTGATCCGCCTGACAGCTTCAGTCGGGCGTGCTGTCCTCAGGTTGACAAAGAATCCCCGGATGATATCCGGGGATTCTTTTTGTTCCGGGTGAGCCGGAAATGATCATTTCAGGAAATCGAGCACGGCGTCCTTCATCTGATCGCGGCTGATCACGAGCCGGTGGAGAACCGGAGCGTTCTCGAGCTCTCTCACCGCTGCCGGGCGCCTGACCCCGGAAACACGCTCCAGGTCGGCGATCAGCTCGAAATCCCTGCCCTCGTCCCGGGCGGCATCCTCCGGGTCAACAGCCGGAACGACGCTCCGGACAAATTTGAACGGGCTTGCGGTTGAAACGATCACCGTCTTCGCCGGGTCGCCCGTGGTTTCCCGGTATTTCCGATACACAGCCGACGCGACTGCCGTGTGGGGATCCAGAACGTAATGGTCGGATACGAACTCGTCGTGGATGCGCTGCGACGTCTCCTCCTGCGTCGCGTAGCCGCCGCGGAAATCCGCAAGATTTTTCTTCATCCCGTCCGTGACGGTGTATTTCCCGTCCTCGGCGAGCTCTTTCATGAACTTTGCGGTCTGTTCCGCATCGTCCCCGCACGCTTTGTAAATCAGCCGCTCGAGATTGCTGGATACCAGAATATCCATCGACGGGGACGACGTGAGAATGAACGGACGGTTGCGGTCGTAGGTTCCGGTGGTGAAAAAATCAAACAGGACCTTGTTTTCGTTGGAAGCGCAGATCAGCCGGCTGACCGGCAGGCCCATGCATTTCGCGTAATAGCCGGCGAGAATATTCCCGAAATTGCCGGTCGGGACCGTGAAATTGATTTTCTCGCCTTCCGTGATTTCCCCCCGTGCGAGAAGCCTGGAATAAGCCCAGACATAGTAGGCAACCTGCGGGACCAGGCGGCCGATGTTGATCGAATTCGCCGAGGAGAAGACATAGCCTCTGCGGCTGATCTCATCGCACAGCTCACGGTCTGAGAACAGCTTTTTGACGCCGGTCTGCGCGTCGTCGAAGTTTCCGCGGATCGCCGCGACCCGGACGTTCGCGCCTTTCTGGGTAACCATCTGGAGTTTCTGGATCGGGCTCACGCCGCCGTCCGGATAAAACACAAAGATGCGGGTCCCGGGGACGTCCGCGAAACCGGCCATCGCCGCCTTTCCGGTATCTCCGGAGGTGGCTGTCAGGATCACGATCTCGCGATGCTCGTTGTTCTTCTTCGCCGCCTTCACGCACAGATGCGGAAGGATGGAGAGCGCCATGTCCTTGAACGCGATGGTCGCCCCGTGATAGAGCTCCAGGTAATACGCGTCGCTTTTTCTGACCAGCGGCGCGATCTCAGGCGTGTCGAATTTGCTGTCGTAGGCTTTCTGAACGCAGTCTTCCAGCTCATCGCGTGTGAAATCCGTAAGGAAAGCGGCCAGGATTTCCAGCGCCACGCCGTGATAATCCATCGCGGCAAATTCCTTCAGGCTCTTCGGAAGCGCCGGGATCGAATCCGGAACAAACAGGCCGCCGTCAGGCGCAAGGCCCTGCAGGATCGCCTGCGAAGCAGTGTATGCCTTTGCCTCTCCTCTGGTACTGTGATACATGATTCCCATATCATTCTCCTCCCGGGTCTGGCCCGGCGCCTCTCGGCTGTATTTCCGCGCGTTCCTCCGCGGGCAGGCTCCGCCGCTTGCTCAGGGGATCAGAGCGCTCAGGCGGTTGACCTGGCTGACGGATGAGATCGGTTCGCCGGCGTTGATGAAAATCAGGTCGTCTATGCCGTTCTCCCGGACGAACTGGATCACGTTTCCATTGTAATATCGGTAGTCAATCCAGTAAAGATCCTCGTAATAATCCGTCAGGAACGGAATGACGGCGTTTCCGTATGATTCCTTGATCACAACCGCGCTTCTCCCGTTCTGGACGTTCGGGTTGTGAATCTCGCTGAACGGGTTGTCCCCGGCCGCGAAGGCCGAATACTTCTGGCCGGCGCGGTACGAGGTGACGTCGTTGATGATCGGCCAGTCGATCTTTGTCCCGTCGGTGCGCGTGTATGTCATCAGGTTGTATGTGATGGGCACGAAGGCGTTGACGACATCCGGATTGGAGGCCAGGCCTTCATTGAGGCTGGACTGATAGTAGGAACCGAGGAAACCGCTGAAATCCATCTCCTGGTATTCGGAGAGGTCATGCGGCGTCTGCCCCATCTCCTCGAGAAGCCGGCAGGCCGCGTAATAGGCGCCTCTCCCGTTCCAGTGATGGTCCGTGCGGAAATAAATGTACTCATCCCGGTGTTCTCTCAGCGCATCGAGTATCGGAACAGCAGTGACATCGCCGGACATCGAACTGTAATAATAGTTGATGGCCTCTTCCTCGTCGCTGGCGCCGGCCGCATCGAGAGTGTCCCTGCTGACGTAGACAGTCGAGCTGATCGGTACCAGCATGCAGTAGACGTCGGTCTGACCGGACAGTTCCGAGGCGGCCCGGTTGACCGTGTCAATATAGATATTCGCCGCGTCCAGGTTGAAATAATAGATGCCGTATGCCGTATCGCCGTCCACAATCAGGTTGTCCTGGACCTGGCCCTGAATCATCGGAAGATCGGCCTCGTCCCCGGAACCGGCCGCGGTCTGTTCTTCCCCGGCAGTTGCTTCGGAAACGGTCCCTGACGAGCCATTGTCCTCCTCCACGGATTCTGTCTCCGCTCCGGACTCCGTTTCCGCGGACGTCTCTTCTCCGGTCTGTGCTTCAGCCGGTTCGTTCCCGGTTTCTTCCGCTGTTTCCTCCGCTTCCGCGGTCTGGCCGCTGTCACTTCTCGGGGTATCCGGGATCTCGTCTTTCGTGGTGTTTCCCTGGATCACCTGCACGGTCCGGATGCCATAGAGGGATTTCACTTTGGAATCCGCCTGAACCCAGAGATCACGGCCGGGGAAGGTATCGGAATACCACTTGGAAATATCTGAAAAGTATGTTCCATCCATCACGGCCGAGAGCGAAAATTCCGGGAACTCCGCCAGTTTTCTGTTTTCCTGTTCGGATACCGCGGGACGGAGCGGAAGAATCAGCCCAAGCACAAAGAAAAAGACCAGGACAGCCGCGAAGAGGACAAATCCGAAGAGACGGCTCTTCCGGCGGATCTTTTCTCTCTCCTTATCGAAATCATTCATGCCTGTCTTCCTCCGTCAGAACTGGAAATAAAGGAACGGGTTGTAGCTGTCCCCAACCAGCGCGATGAAGGACAGCACTGTCAGGACCGCCGGCGTGACCGCGTCCAGCCAGTACATGGCTTTCGCCGGCCTGTTCCGCTTTTCTGCCGCGGTGTAGATCTTCCGGTGCAGGAACGCTCCGAGCGGCGTGCAGGCTATCGCGCAGAAAATCATCAGGAAAATGTTGTTGAGAAATGTGTAATGGACGGATATGCTGCTGATGGACCTGCCCCCGGCGCCGAACATTCCCGAAAGGACCCGGCCTGCCTGCCCGATGTCCTCGAAGCGGAACAGCACCCAGCCGATCAGCACGACGAACATCGCGTACAGCCAGCCGACCGCTCTGGGCAGTTTCTGCAGCAGGGGCTTGAGCAGGAAACGCTCCAGAACGAGAAAGACAAAGAAGTACAGTCCCCAGAGAATATAATTCCAGCTGGCCCCGTGCCACATGCCGGTGAGGAACCAGACGATGAACATGTTTCTCACCGTGATCAGGTTTCCCCTGCGGTTTCCGCCCAGCGGAATGTACACGTAATCCCTGAAGAAAGTCGACAGTGAGATATGCCACCTGCGCCAGAATTCCTGAACCGACGCGGAGATATAGGGATAGTTGAAATTTTCCAGGTAATGGAACCCCACCATCCGGCCCATTCCGATCGCCATGTCGGAATAAGCGGAGAAATCAAGGTAGATCTGGAACATGTAGAACAGCATGCCCAGCCAGAGTCCCGAAACCGGAGCCGTGTCCGCGGAGGCGAGCAGCGTGTCGGCCACGGACGCGCACGAATTGGCCAGGATCGCCTTTTTCGCGAGCCCCACCGCGAAGCGGCGGATTCCGCTGGAGAAGTCCTTCAGGGTCATCCGGCGGCTGTCGATCTCCTCCGCGACCGTGCTGTAGCGGACAATCGGCCCGGCGATGCACTGATGGAAAAGGCTGCAGTACAGCAGCACTTTCCAGTATTTCGGCTGCGCCGCGACATCGCCGCGGTAGACATCGATGACATAAGACAGAAGCTGGAAGGTATAGAAGGATATACCGATCGGGAGCGCGATCTCCGGAACGAAATCCGTCAGCCCGGTCAGCGTGTCGAAAGTGCGGAAAAGAAAGCCCGTATATTTGAAGATGCCGAGCAGGCCCAGCAGAATCACGCACTCTGCCGTGAGCCAGCGTTTCGCAGTTCCGCCGTCTTCTTTCTCTTTCTCCTTCCCGATCCGCAGGGCCGTGTACCAGCTCACCAGCGCCATGCCCAGAAGCAGGAACAGATAGCGCACTCCGCCCCACGAATAAAAGATCAGGGAAAATATCAGAAGGACAACGTTTCTTTTCCGGGTGTCCCGGACGCAGAAGTAAATCAGCAGGTTCGGGCACAGAAAAGCAAAGATGAAAAACAGACTGGAAAAAACCATTCCTGGTTGCTCCTTTTCAACCGTAATCCGCTTCGGTTTCAGGCAGGCGGATCCGGCAGGCAGGCGTCCGGGTTCCCGGACAGTCCCGCGTTATCTGGAAAGCGGCCTGGTGTATTCCCTGAGCCAGACAAGCTCCTCTTTTTCCATGTACGGCGAAAGCTTTTCATACACGCGGGCATGGTAATCGTTCAGCTGGCGGAGATCTTCGTCGGAGAGCAGCGAGGGGTCCACCGCGTCAAGGTCGATCGGCGCTGCCGTCAGATTTTCAAAGCGGAGAAACTGTCCGTAGAAATTTTTCTCCGCCTTCACGCACAGCAGCTCGTTCTCGATCCTGATTCCGTATTCTCCGCCGATATATACACCCGGCTCATCGGTCGTGACCATCCCCGGTTCCAGCACGCAGTTGGAGCCCCGGCGTTCCTTCCACCGGAATCCGTTCGGCCCTTCGTGGACGCAGAGCAGGTAGCCGACGCCGTGCCCGGTTCCGCACTGGTAGTCAATTCCCAGGTTCCACAGGGACGAACGGCACAGAATATCCAGGTTGATCCCGGTGCAGCCGTACAGGAACTTCTGGTTGGCCAGATTGAGGTTGCCTTTCAGGACGAGGGTGTAGTCCCTCTTCTGCTTTTCCGTGAGCGGCCCAAGCACGAAAGTCCTGGTGATATCGGTCGACCCGGTGAGGTAATGCCCGCCCGAATCCACCAGAAGAAAACCCTCCGGCTTCAATCCGGCCTGATTCTCCTTCGTCGGTGCATAGTGCATCATGGCCGCGTTGGCGCCGTAAGCGCTGATCGTGGAAAATGATACCTCGACAAATCCGGGTTCCCTGCGGCGCAGGGATTCCAGGTAATCCGACGCTGAGAGCTCCGTCATCGGGATCTTCCCGATATTCGTTTTCAGCCAGTGCATGAACCGCGCCACCGCGACGCCGTCGTAAATGTGCGCCATGCGGATATTTTCAATTTCCGTGCTGTTCTTCACCGCTTTCATCAGGACGGAGGGATCGTCAGCGTCGATGATTTTCACCGTTTCGGGAAGAAGTCCCGTGATGCGGCTGTTGACCCTGCCTTCATCCAGAAGAACGGCGGATCCGGCGGGAATCTCAGAAACCGCCTCGTAGACTTCGTCGTAAGGCCTGATGGAAACACCGCACGCGGCCAGCCTCCCGCGGATCCCGCCGCTGACGCATCTTCCGTCGGCAAACCATTCGGCGCCTTTTTCCCCGATCAGCAGGAAGGAATAGATGACCGGAACTGAAGGGATGTCATTTCCGCGGATATTCAGAATCCACGCAATGTCATCCAGGCTGGATACCAGATGCCAGGAGGCTCCGGCTTCCGCCATCTTTTCGCGGATCCGCGACAGCTTGCTCTCCGTGGATTCCCCGCTGTATTTCTGCTCCAGCTCAAAGACAGGTTTTGAAACCAGCGCCGGGCGGTCATTCCAGATTTTTTCAGTGAGGTCGAGATCCGTCTTCAGAGAGCCGCCCTTTTCAGCGGCAATCCGGGCGAACGCCCTGCTGTCGCGGGTGTTGACGACTTTTCCGTCAAAACCGATGGTTCCTCCGGCGGGAAGCTCGGCTCTCATGAATTCGGGAATCGTCGGCACGCCTTCCTGTCCCATCGCGTAAAGTTCAAAACCGCTTCCCTTCAGCTGTTCCTCAGCCTGGATAAAAAAGCGGCCGTCGGTCCACAGCCCCGCCTTGTCCTTTGTCACTACCGCGATGCCGGCGTCACCGGTGAAACCGGTCAGAAACCTTCTCGCCTCAAAGTGATCCAGAACGTACTCGGATTCGTGGTCGTCTGCCGACGGCACGTAATAGAGATCGATCCCGTTCTCCGACATCAGCGCCCGGAGCGCCATAAGCCTGCTGTCATCCATCTTTTTCTGCCCCTTTCCTGTCTGAAAAAACTGTTTCCCCAGCTCTGAAATCTGACATATCGCCGCGCTGCTGCGGCTCTGTCAGGCTTCAATCCGCCGCGGTAACCGCATATTGTCTGTCCGCGCCTTCCGGCGGAAGCCTGCCGGCCCCGGAGCCTGCACCCGCTTCAGGGCCGCGGCTGCCCCGCGGGGTTCAAAACAGCCGGAACCTTCTTTCGGAGGATTCCGGCCCGCAGATATCTCAAATTAACTTGTATGCGCCAGATAATCGATGTTGTCGCTGATCGTCTTCAGATTGTCCGAAGGCGTGTATCCGTCGTCGCCGTACAGGAACTGGTGCAGCTCGATGGCGTTGGATTCGAGCGTGTTCGCGATCAGCGCGTCGGTGAGGTCATACTGGCTTGTCAGCAGTCCCATCGTGCTGTTCGTCTCGTACTCCATCGGGAATCCCGTGCTGTCGACAATGTTCAGGCTCTTGAGGTCGCTTGCCAGAGAGAACATCTCGCCGTAGTCCAGCGTTGTGTAGATATTGCTGAAGACAATCCGCACCAGGTTGAAAAGCGTTCCGATATCCGCGCTCTTGGCTTTCTCCAGCAGTTTCTCCAGGACCTCGCGCTGCCGGCTTGTGCGGCCGAAATCGGATCCCGTCGTATAGCGGTTGCGGCAGTACGCCACGACCTTCGGTCCGTCGCAGTGCTGCAGCCCGGCCTCCGTAAACTGGCCGTCCGTGCCGATTCCGGTCTCATTCACAACCTCGGTGAGGTAGCCCTGGATAATTCCGCGGTCAAGCTCCTCCTGTGTGATCTCGAGATCCAGGCCGCCGAGGGCGTTGACCGCCAGCGCGGCGGAAGCCCAGTTGACGATCAGGATATCCTTGATGTTCATGTCGAGGTTCAGGTTGATCATGGAGATCATTTCGGACGGGCTGCCGCCGAGGGCCGCGAACACGCCGTCGTTCGCCTTGATGTAATCGTTCTGGTCATACATTTTCATGACGGTGTCCCGATAGACCGAGGCGAGCTTGACCTCCCTGGTGCTCACATTGATGCTGCAGATGATGATGACGTCGGCCCGGTAATCGCCGTCCGCGAGGGACTGGTTGAGGCGGGCGTCGACGCCGAGAATCAGGATATTCCAGTACCCCTCCGTCGTCTCCTGGAGCGACAGAAAGTCGTCGCCGCTGTCAATCTCCTGCGTCTCGATCTCCCAGTCTCCCTCCGAGGCATCAGCCGCGATCAGGCTGTCGTCCGCCGTCTCCTCCGCGTAGTCATCCAGGGATTCGGGAACTTCCGTCTCGTCCGTGATGGCGTCGACCACGAGATCGCCGCTGTTTGAATTGTTTCCGTTGTATACATAAATCTGGTTCTCGTCGATATCGGAACGCTCCAGAGTGCCCAGCAGATTGACGCCGTACACCCCTACTGTCAGAACAAGGATCGTTACGACTTCGGCCAGAATCAGCGTAATCCTGCCGATCCTGCTTCCCCGGCGCGCATAGCGGCCGCGGCGCTCCGGCTTTTTCGAAGCCTTATGTCCCGGATTCTGCCTGCTGTTCATTCACTCTCCTCCACTCACTGCCGTTTCCGTCCGCTTTCCGGCTGCCCCGTCTGCCCGTTTTCCCGTCCAGAACCGGATCAATAAGCGTTTTTGTTCACAAAACCTCTGAATACCGTAAAGAACAGAATTTTAAAATCAAAGGCAAGTGTCCAGTGCTCAATGTAATAGATATCAAATTCAATACGCCGGGCTATCGACGTATCCCCGCGCAGCCCGTTCACCTGCGCCCAGCCGGTCATTCCCGGCCTGACCTGGTGCTTGACCATATACCTGGGGATCTCATCCCTGAACTTTTCCACAAAGAACGGCCGCTCCGGCCGCGGTCCTACCAGGCTCATCTGGCCTTTCAGCACGTTGAAAAGCTGCGGAAGCTCGTCGATGCTGGTTTTCCGGATGAATTTCCCCACTTTCGTGACGCGGGGATCATTCCGGGTAGTCCATTTCGTCACTTCCTCGTCGGGCGGCTGAACGGTCATCGAACGGAATTTATACATCTTGAAGGGCCGGTTGTAAAGCCCCACGCGCTCCTGTTTGAACAGGACCGGCCCCGGCGACGTGACTTTCACGGCGATCGCCGTTACGATCATTACCGGTGAAAAGATGATGATGCAGAGGATGGAGCCGATTATGTCCATCAGCCTCTTGATGAAACGGTTGCCCGGTTCCATCAGCGGGACGTGCATGACGTGGATCATCGGAAGCCCGAGGAAATCCTCCGTGTAGGGTTTCGTGGAAATAACATTGTTATAATCCGGGATGAAGACGGTATGCACGCCGGAGCGCTCGCAGATGTTGACGATTTTTTCCAGTTTGCTGAATTCCGTCATCTGCAGGGTGATCACAATCTCCTGCGTCTCGTTGCGGTCCAGGATGTCCTGGAGCTCTGATATCGGGCCCAGCACTTTCGTGCCCTGGTAATAATCTCCGGCCTGGGTGTTGTCGTCCAGAACGCCCTGGATGTCCAGTCCCCACTGCTGGTGTGTCACAACCCGGTCGATATACTGTTTCGCGGCGCTCCCGCAGCCGACCATCAGGATATTTTTGCGGTGGGCTTTGGATTTTCGCAGGCGGATCAGGATCAGGCGGTAGATATTCCGCCAGCCGATCGTAAAGATCAGTTCGAAGACACCGAAGCGGATGACCATCCGGCGGGAGAAATACACCGCCCAGGGATAATCCCTGTGCGTGGAAAGGGCGAACAGGACGGCGAGGAAAATCAGCTCGCCGACAACAACCGCCTTCAGGATCTGCAGAGCCTCTTTGCGCCTTCCCGTGACAGTCATCGGATGATAGATGCCGAAACACAGGAACAGGAAAATCATCCCCGCCGTCACAAAACGGACAGCCGCACGGTATTCATTATACCCCACGGGGGACAGGTTATGCATGAGGATGAACTGGACCCACCAGCTGAGCCAGTACGCGAATACGGTCAGGCAGGCGTCGATGATCATCGCAAAAATAATCGATGTCGCTCTCTGATTCTGGTACACCGTTGTCCTCCTCTCTGTCCGGCTGAAGCCCTGTGGACCCTGCAGAACGAATCTTTTTAACTATACAGCACCGTCCTCAAAAAAACAAGAACTCCGGTTTTCCGCCGGTACCCGGCGGTTTCGCGGAAACCCCGCTTCCCGAGGCCCTGCCGGAGAGGCGGATTTTCGGATTTTCCGCCCGGTTCAGGCGGTTTCCAGATGTCTCTTGAAAAAATCCGACACGTAGATAAAGGTGTTGATGATAAGCTCCATCTCGATGTCGAAATAATTTTTCAGGTGCGAGCCCCGGAAAAACACCTTCTTGCATTTCCGGCGCTTCAGGAGCCCTTCCCGGATTCCCTCCGCGTAGTCGCTGCCGAAGCCGATCCTCCGGAAAAACAGGTATTTGACCAGATGGCCCGCGATGAGCGCCGGCGCGTTGAAGAGGAGCTGCGGAAGCGGCATATTCTTGTAATTGACGTAAACGCTGTTTCTCGCGGAAAGCCTGACTTTGAACGAATTGTATTTTGAGCCTGATGTTCCGCTGCCCACATGATAGCAGACGGCCTCCGGGCAGTAGACATTGCGGTAGCCCCAGATCCTTGCTCTCCATCCGAGATCGATATCCTCGAGATAAGCGAAATGCGACTCGTCAAAGTATCCGATGCGGTCCAGCATATACCGGCGGTACATGGCGCAGCCCGCGCAGCACGAAAAAACATCCTCCCGGCTGCGGCAGGAAAGGCTCACCCTCTGCCCGATCCCCCGCTGGATCTGCCAGCCGAGCACCGTGTAGAGGTCTCCGGCGTCGTCCAGAAGGGTCCTGTTGTGAAACTGCACCATCTTGGCCTGGACGGAAAAAATCCGGCCGGATGACCTCATGCACCGCACCATCTCCCGGATCATGTCCGGATCGGACTCCGTATCATTGTTCAGCAGGAGCACATAGGGCGTCCGCGACATCCGGATTCCCTCGTTGACCCCTCCCGCGAATCCGAGATTGCGCTTCATCACGGCGGTTTTCACCCAGGGATAATTCTCCTCGATGAAAGCGGCGCTGCCGTCCGTCGAGGCGTTGTCGATCACCAGGGTCTCAAACTCACGAAAAGATTGTTTTTTTAATGAGTCGAGGCACCTTTTTAAGAACCTTTTTCCATTGTAATTCGGGATGACTACTGTAACAATTTTCTCTGCCATAATGCTCCTTCTGGTACTGTTTCAGTTCATCCTCCCTTTTCCGGCACAGTTCCATGTTCAGATGATAATAAGACACATAGGACAGATTGGGATTGTAGGATGGATCCCGGAAGCTGTTCAGGATATCCCATTTGGCGTTGAGCCTTGTCATCTCATTTCCGAAGCGCACGAAACGCGCGGGGGTATCCTCGCTGCCGCGGGATTTGGATTCGTAATGGAAAAGTTTGACTTCCGCGTCATAGACCACACGGTACCCGAGTTTTCCAACCTTCAGGCAGAAATCCACATCGTTGAAAGCTACCGCGAAATCCTCATCCAGGCCTCCGGCCTCGTCGAAGGCGGACGCCCTGACCATCAGGCAGGCCGCAGTCACCGCGGAGACATCCTGGTCGCACGAAGCCCGTCCCATGTATCCCGGATTATCCTCGTGCAGCCCTTTGAAGACATGGTCCGCCAGGCCGCCGGCTCCCACCAGGACGCCCGCGTGCTGAACCGTGTGATCGTCATACAGAAGTTTGGCCCCGACGATGCCGACGTCCTCCCTCATCGCGAGGCCGAGCATGTTTTCAAACAGATCCGGGGAAATCACTTCGACGTCATTGTTGAGCAGCAGCAGGTATTCTCCCTTCGCCGCCTTCCTGCCGAAATTGTTGATGGCCGAGTAATTGAACCCTTTTCCCTGCGGGTCCCAGCGGACTACCCGCACATTATCGTACTTTTCCGCAAGGCGCCGGTAATAGGCGAAGGTCTCCGTGTCAGTGCTGTTGTTCTCAATCACGACGACCTCGAAATGATCGTAGGTGCACCTCTCCTCCAGCGAGCGGATGCAGGTGTCGAGGTCATCCACGTGATCCTTGGACGGGATCAGCACCGAGACCAGCGGATGGTACGGCAGACTTCTCGCTGTCGTGTACCAGCCGTCCACGGCGCCGATTTCCGCCCTGTTTTTCTGCCCCGTCCGGTCGTAATAATCGTTCAGGGCCCTGACCCCTGCCCGGATCGCGTACATCTTGTTGCCCTGCGAAGCCGAGGTGGAGCCGGAATGGCTGCGCCAGTGGTAAAGAACGCGGGCGACATGCCCGAAAGCCTCAGGATGGCGGATGGCGTCCGACTCTTCCATCACGCGCAGAATCAGATCGTAATCCTGCGCTCCTTCCATCTCTTTGCGCATCAGGCCCGTTCTGCCCAGCATCGATCTGCGGATACAGAGAAAATGGCAGATGTAATTGTTCGAGAGGAGAAGGTCGGGATTGAAATCCGGCTTGAAATTGGGATAAAAATACCAGTTGTCGTTCTCGGCGATTTTATCTTCGTCCGAGTAGATCAGCTGGACCTCCCTGTGGCTTCCGATATACTCCGCGTAGCGATACAGGGCGTCCGGTTCGATCATGTCGTCATGGTCGAGGAAACAGACGAAATCCCCCTCCGCGTGCCGGATGCCGTGGTTGGTGTTCTGGGCGATTCCCAGATTTTTCTTGAGCCTCACCTCGCGGATCCGGTCGTCGTACTCGCAGTATTCCTGCACCGCCCGGGAGAGAGAGGCGTCCCGCGGCGTAGCGTTGACCAGAATCAGTTCCCACTCCGGATAGGACTGGCGGATGACCGAACGCATCATCATCCGGAAATACCGCGCCGGGGTGTGGTAAAGCGGAACGACGATGGAAAATTTGGGCCGGTACGGAAGCTTATCCTGCCTCTGCGCCTCCCACTCCCAGTTGGTCAGCTTCATGACGTTGAACCAGTCGTTGTACTGCGCGTCCTGCCTGCCCTCGGCGCGGAGCCTCAGATCCCTGACCGCCATTCTCGTATCGATGGCGGCTTTCTTCACCGACCTGTAGGCATTCCTTGCCGGGATCAGAACACTGTTGACCGGTTCCCTGTAGTGTTCAATCACTTTTCCGGAGGGATCGACCTCCTCCATCAGAACCGTGAAGGTACGGGTGTCCTTTGTCCGTATCCGGACAAAAATCCCGACGTCTGAGGCTTTCGGATCCCCGTATTTCGCGTATCCGACATCGGGCCTGGCCGCCCTCGTGACTTCGACGGGAAGCGGGGTGCCGTCCTCCGCGGCCGCGGAAATGCGCGTGCTGTTGGCGCGGTCCGACGCCGTCATCCAGCCCACGATCTGCACATAGTCCTTTTTGATCTGAACAGAATCAAAACAGTAATCCATCGTTACCTCTTGTAGTATCCGTGCTTCAGGCTCAGGTTCCTGTTGTAGAAGGGATCTCCCGCCATGGCTTCCGGCCAGCGCTCCCGGAGAAGCTGTTTTTCCGACTCAAAGCGGTCCTGCTTTTCCCGGGTGGTCTCATAGCCTCTGGACAGCGATTCGTAGTGATACCACTCCGAGAACGCGTCAAAAACGATATAGTATCCCTGGGCCCGCAGTTTCAGGCAGAAATCCACGTCATTGTAGGCGACCGCGAAAGCCGGGTCAAAACCGCCGGCTATATCGTAGACGCTTTTCCTGACCATCATGCAGGCGGCGGTGACCGCCGTCATATCCTGGGAGACAGCTGCCCGGCCCATGTAGCCAGGCTCACCCCTCTTCAGACCAAGGAAAACATGGTCGGCTCCTTCGCTCACGCCGACCAGGACGCCGGCGTGCTGGACCGTATCATCCGGATAATAGAGTTTGGCTCCTACCGCGCCGACATCGTCCCTCAGCAGATATCCGGCCATGCTCTCCAGCGCGTCCGGCGAGATCATCTCTGTATCGTTGTTCAGCAGAAGCAGGTATTCGCCGGTGGCGCGGGCGGCGCCGAAATTGTTGACCGCGGAGTAGTTGAACGGCCCGGTCCAGCGGACGATTTTCACGTTCATCCCGCTTTCCTCAAGCTCCCTGTAGAACTGTTCCGTTTCCGGCTCGGTGCTCCCGTTCTCGACGATGACAAATTCAAGGTCCTTCCAGGATGTCTTTGCGGTGATGGAGCTGATGCAGCGGCGGAGGCTCGCGGCATGATCCCGGTTCGGGATGATGACCGAGATTCTCGGCTTTCTGTGCAGGGCAAACTCCGTGCGGTACCAGCCGGGCAGATTCTCCATGTTCTCAGCCTCCGCGGGAATATGCGCCCGTCTGTAGTGGCTGTTCACCGCGCTGGCTCCTGCCGCGTAAGCCCAGGATTTGCTTTGCGGGTTTCTGGCTGTCGAATCCCTGTGGCTGCGCCAGGAATAAAGAACCTTGCTGATGTGGACGAACCTGTCCGTCCTCTCCGAAAGCCGCAGCAGAAGGTCATGGTCCTGCGCTCCGTCCATCGCCGGATCCAGGAGCCCTGTCTCCTTCAGCAGGGAAGCTTTCACCATCACCATATGGCCGATGTAATTGTTGCAGCACAGGAGATCGGGATTGAAGTCGGGCTTGAAATTCGGCTGGTAGCAGACGCCGGTCTCATCGTCGATCTTATCCTCGTCCGAATAGAAAACATCCCCTCCGAACAGGTGTACAGCCCTCGCGAACTCATACAGCGCATCCTTCCGGATCAGATCGTCCTGGTCAGCGAACGCGATGTAATTTCCCGAAGCCAGGAGAATGGCCCGGTTGGTGTTTCCTGAAATTCCCTCGTTCTTCTCCCCGATCGAGACTTTGAACTTTCTGCTCTCGGCGGAAAGCCTGCGGAGAAAATCCAGTGTCTCCTCACTCTCCTCCTGCGAAGCTGCCAGGCACAGCTCCCAGCCGCCGTAGGTCTGCTCCTTCACGGACGCGATGAAAGCCCTGAACTGATCCATCTTCGGGTGGTACACCGGAACCGCGATGCTGACCGCGATGTTCTCCGGAAACACTGCCGAGCTCTGTTCCGCAGCCTGCTTCCGGTCAGGCATGGTGCCAAGCTTCCAGAGCGCGTAATCGCGGTCCTCCGGCAGCAGGTCTGCCACTGCTTCCTCCTGGGCGAAGCGTTCCTTATCCCCCGCGGACAGCCAGCGCCTGAAAAGCCGAAGACCGCTGTGCTCCCTTTTATACTTCCAATACAGAACGGACGGGGACACGGGAATCCCGATGGAATCCCCGGCGTCTCCGTCGGCCGAAATGCGCACGGTCATCTTTATCTGGCCGCTGTACGGGATTTTCAGGACAAAGCCCAGGTCCGCGCCGGACGGCTGTCCGTAAACTGCCAGCGCCGCGTCCTCGCGCCGTGAATGCTCCAGCCGCACCGAAGAGACTTCCCTTCCGCTCCGGTCCAGAACCGTTATCACAGGCGCGGCTCCCACTGTCTCCGGAGCTGCCCAGCCGGAAATCGCAATCTGTCCCCGGGTATAAGCGCAGGTATCAAAACAATATTTCATGGCATCCCCTTCCGCGGCGCCGGGACGCGGATCCCGCTGTTCCGCGTATTTCCCCATCAAAGATGATAGGCGTCGCACACTTCCTTCGTATCACCGAACATCTTCACGGTGTGGTCTTCCAGCCAGACAACCCGGCTGCACATTTCCCGGATCTGGTTCAGGTCATGGGACACAAACAGCACGGTTGTTCCGCCGTGCATCAGTTCCATCATGCGCGCGCGGCTTTTCTTCTGGAAATTCTCGTCGCCGACCGAAAGGATCTCATCGACGATCAGAATCTCCGGGTCGACGACCGTAGCGATCGAAAAAGCCAGACGCATCAGCATTCCTGAAGAGTAGTTCCGGATCGGAACGTTGATGAACTCACCCAGCTCGGAGAAAGATACAATGTCATCGTACTTCGACTCCAGATATTCCCTGGAATAGCCGAGGATCGCTCCGTTGAGGTAGATATTTTCGCGGCCGGTCAGGTCATAATCGAATCCCGAACCCAGTTCCAGCATGGGAACAATGTTTCCCCCGCGGTACACCGTGCCTTTCGTCGGCTTCAGGATACCCGATATGATCTTTAGGGTTGTGCTCTTTCCGGCGCCGTTTCTGCCGATCAGTCCGAGAACTTCCCCGCGCTTCACGTCAAAATTGACGTCCTTCAGAGCCCAGAACTCGTTGAACTGTACTTTCTTCCGCAGCATCATCGTGACCATTTCCTTGAGACTTGAAATGCGGTCATTGGCCATCCGGAAGCACATCGACACATGCTCAACCCTGAGGATTGTTTCGTCTTTCTGATTTTCCTCCATATTATCCCCGATTGCCTGTTTCCTTTCCGCGGACTTCCTGCCGCTTGTCAGATGTACAGGACGAACTTGTCTTCATTTTTATGGAAAACGAACCAGCCGAACAGGATCATGCCGAGGCCGAAGGCAAAGCAGATCACAAACTCCCGCAGCGCGGGGCACTGGCCGTCGATGATGATCACTCTCAGAAAATCAACATAATGGTAAAGGGCGTTGAACTGCTCCAGCTGGGCCAGCCAGTGCGCTCCCCCGCGCTCAAGAAGGGAAGTGCTGTAGATGATCGGTGTCGCGTACATCCACATCGTGGAGATGACGCTCCAGAGAAACTCGGTATCCCTGAAGAAGACCATCAGGCAGGAAAGCAGAAGCCCCATGCCGATGCAGAACATGATCAGAAACACCAGCGCCAGCGGTATCAGCAGCACCGACCAGTGGAGGTAAAGCCCGTTGAACAGGCCGTAGATAACCGTCACCAGGAGGAGCGGGACCATTGACAGAACAATGTTAATCGAGGCTGAAAGGACCTTGGTCACCGGATAGATCACTTTCGGGACGTAGACCTTGGTGATCAGGCTCGCGTTCCCGATGATCGCCCTCATGCTCTGGTTGCAGCAGTCGTTGAAGCCGTTGAACATGACGATACCGCAGAGCAGGTAAATCGCGTAATGCTGAATGGAGCCGTCCCTCACATTCAGCAGATTGGAGAAGACGACGTACTGGACGATCATCATCAGGAGCGGATTCAGAAAACTCCAGAAAACGCCGAGAACCGATCTCTTGTACTTGATCTTGAAGTCGCGCTCAACCAGCTGCTGGATCAGGAATTCGTACCGGGCGATGGTCTGGAAGAAATTTCCCAGCGCCGTCTCTTCGCCTTTTTTGTCTTTCACCGCCATACGGACGCAGAAAAACGCTGCCGCGCCGTACAGGACCGCTTCGGCCAGAAGCACTCCCCACCAGTGGAGCCGGGATTCGCACAGCCGGTTCCATCCGATCAGGTCGACGGCGGCAAAGGTCACTGTCAGCAGCAGCATGAGTATTTTAGCCGTTTTTGTCAGATCGTATCTTTTAACATTCATGTGGATTCAGCCTCTGATTACTCCCAGTATCCGGGATTCAGCGTGATTTTCAGGACCAGGGGCCTGGGCAGGAGGTAATACCTACGGCCAAGAACGAAGCCTGTGAACTTCGCCGCTGAGATAAAAAACAGCGGGACACAGTCGAGCGGATGGCCGGTCCGGACCAGATGCCTCGCGGTGGCTTTCACCAGCTTCATGCCTTCCCCGTATGAAGGAACACTCCCGAAAGTGCGGAAATTGACCGCCTGTGACACTCCGTTGTCAAAATTTCTGCGAAACTGCTGGACTGCCGTGTAGTCGTGGGAATGAATCACCCTGGCGTCCGCCTGGTACGCGATTTTATACCCGGCGTAGATCAGTGTCGAAGCATAAAGCATATCCTCATTGAAAATCGCCTGGGGCAGGAATCCTCCCTGCTCGTTGAATACCGATTTGCGGTACATCGCGCAGGCGTCCGAGCAGAAAAAGGTTTTGATGCCCAGCCTTCCGAGGTCTGCCGAGGATTTGACCGAGCTCTGCGCCGGATAATTGAAGTTTCTCGTGAATTTCTCGATCCGGCTGTGCTCTCTGTTCGGAACCTGCCTCCCGTAGGAAGCGGCAACCTTCTCATCGCTGAAAGGCTTCAGAAGATTTCCGATCAGATGGCGGTCCATCGGCACGGCGTCCTCAGTCATGAACAGAATGAAGTCAGCGTCGGACATCCGGGCTCCCAGGTTTCTGGTCGTACCGTGATCAAACTCTTCCTTCCTGATATGGATAAGCTCCATGTTGTCCGGCTGGCGGATTCCCTTCGGATAATATTTTTCGTCCGTGTTGATTATAATGATCCTGCTCACCGGATAATCCTGCACCGCAAGCCGGTCGAGAATCATCTGGAATTTCCGGTCCGGTTTGTATACCGGAATGACGACGTCTACTGTCTGGTCCATAAATCTCCCTGTGAGGGTGCCCCTGGCACCTCTGTTCTGCCTGCGGCAGCTTTCCTGCCTGCGCCGCAGCAGCCTGCCGTACACGGGATTCACCGGCTGTACAGCGGCTATTAAACTATCAAAATATATCACATGTGAATTTTCAATGCAACCCTGGCGCCTGCCCCGCAGGCTGTCCGGACGGATGAGCGGCGCTGTCCTTCCCGCTCTTTCCGCGCTTCCTCTTCCGGTCCGCTCCGCGGACGGCGAGCCAGACCAGAAAGGTGATGCCGTACCAGAACCAGGTCGTCGGCACCGAAAACCAGGCTGAAAAGAAGGAAAGGGACGCGTAGAGCGCAGTCTCCGCGTACAGGAAGGCCGCGACCGGACTGCCGGACTTCCCCGCCCGGCGGATTGCGGCGCAGGCCGCGCCGAAAATCAGGCCGAAGCCTGTCACGCCGGCGAGCCCGAAATCATAATAGGCGTCATAGATGATCGTCAGGGTGTTGAGCTCGGTTTTTGTCACCGCGATCGGGAAAGACACCAGCTCCGGCATGGTGAACTTCAGGCCGGTGAACGCGAACAGAGGAAAGAGCTGGCGCAGCCCGTGCGTCCAGGTGAGCTGTCCGTCCCGGATCTGCATGGTCAGCTCGTTGAAGTTGGCGTAATTGTTCGACACATACATGTACAGGTACTGGAGTGAAACCGGCGTCCCGCTGTCGCGCATCTCAAAAATCGAATCAATATAGCCGGGTTCATAATGCCGGCTGACGGTCGTATAAACCGCGGCTGCCGCGAGAAGGACCGCCGCTGCTGCCAGCACAGCCGCAATCTTTTTCACCGGGAGCGACGGCCTCATGACAAGCCAGACCGTGATGGGAAGAATTACGCCTACTGCAAGGTCAAATTTGGAAAGCGACAGCACCGGTACCGCAAGAGCCGCCAGACAGCAGACGAGAACTGCCGCCCGCTGTCTCCTCACGGTTCCGCCGCCTGAGAGAAACCAGGCCGCCGCAAGGCCCGGAACCAGGCATCCGCTCACCGTGAAATAATGCACTCCCGTGATATGGAAGTAGTTATAGGCATGCGTTTCCTCCGAGAAGGCGGGAATATATCCCAGAATCAGAGCCTCCGCGGCAAAGCAGGCCGCAGATACCGCCGTGATGAGGAGAATGGACGCAAAAAGCCTATGGCTTGCCCGGGGAGAGATCGCGTCCGCGCGGATATCCGCTTTGTCTTTCACTGTCCGGCTCTCAGAGTGATCCGGTTCCGTGAGGCCTTCCGCTTCCTCAGAGAAGGACCGGCTGCTCTTTCTTGCCCGGACAGTGTTCTTTCTTTCCAGGACAGTCTCAGCCGCGAAAAAGCCGGACAGCCATGCCAGGTAGAACAGCAGAAATGAAGCCCAGGACATCCATGTCCAGGGCTTCATCAGTCGGCTGAGCCGCATTGCCGCCATGCCTTCTCCCACCCCCCAGGACAGCGTCAGAAGGAAGCGGAAGGAAACGATGCTTCTGTCATATACCAGAAACCACAGGCCGGCTGCTGCGGAAAAAACGATGATAGCGATTCCTGATCCGACAGGATATGCCGGGGCCAGAACAGCTCCGATCCCAGTGCCGGCAAGCCAGATTCCGGCGGGAATCAGAAGTTCCGCCAGCAGTTTTTTATTCATCAGGGTTACCCTCCCGCCGCAGGGCTGCCGCCGCGCTTATCCGGCGGGAACTCCCGCAGCTGTTTCAAGTTGTGTCCGATCCGGAAGCTGTCCGTCCGTTCTCAGACGTCTCCGCTTCGGAAAACGCTTCCTGGATTTCAGACTCCGCCGTCTGGGTTTCAGCTGCCGTCTGGGTCTCAGCTGCCGTCTGGGTTTCGGCCGCGGCCGTCTGGGTTTCAGCTGCGGCCGTCTGGGTTTCAGCCGCTGCTGTGGTATCCTCAGCCGTCCCGGAAGTTTCCGCGGAAGCATCGGATTTTTCAGAGACCAGGACGTCTACCTTCACTTCGCTCTCCAGGGAATACTGGGAAGCGACTGAGATCAGAACTGTCACCTCCTGCGGATCGGCGGACGGCACCAGACCGGATACATTGATGGTTCCGGATAGGTTCGCGCTGTCCTCGCTGAACGAATCGAGGTCCTCGCTGAAAGCTGACAGGACGATGTCGACGGTATCCGTGACGATCTCGTAATCATAGGAGTCGCTGGTTCCGGTGAAGGTAAAGACGGAGGTATCGATCGTAAACGTCCTCTCCTCCAGCTGGCTGATCCTGAACTCTACCGTGATCTCCCCCGACTCGCCGTCGGCAAGCGACACGTCGGACGGAAGATAGTCAGCTGCATTGACAGTGATGGTCGTATCCTCGCTCACACCGGATATATCGAGAACGGTCTTGGGGATAGTGATGGAAGATACATTTGCCAGCGCCGTTGTCGACCCCGTGATCTGCACCGTCTTGGGCGAGTAATCGAAATTGCTGCAGCCGTATCCCGCAGCCGGCTCGCCGCTGTATCCGGTGATGCTCACTCCGACTTCCTTGGTCTGGTTCAGGTCCATGGTGACCGTGACTGTCTCCTGGCTGAGGGTCAGTCCTGTGTCCGTGAGTTCATTCCCGTTCCCGTCGCACATCATCAGGGTGCATTCCTGGGACCAGCTGGAAGAATCGGTTTCAATCTGGGTCAGGTCGACAACGGCCTGAACCGAGCTCAGCGACGCAAAGTCGCTGGTAGGACCGGTGACCGAGACAACCGACGGGTCCGCAGTGAAATTCACTGCGGTATAGCCGGACGGCGCGTCTCCGCTCAGATAAAACTGCACCCGGTAGGAAGTGGTTTTGATGGTGTCAATGACCGCCTCCACATAGCTTCCCTGGTTTCTCTGGAAATCCCACGATTCGATATAGGTCGCAGAGGAATCGCGGGTGACGACCAGGTTGAACCGGGTGACTTCCGGCGCCTCGTTGATTTCACCGCCCAGATATTCCTGCAGATCGACTGTTGCGGTAAAATCGTCCGAGCTGAGCCTGGATACATTGCTGCGCCGCAATGTAACTGAGAGAGTTACTGACGACGGGGCTGAAAGCACCGTGTATCCGTTCTCCGTCAGCCAGGTGCTGTCGTAGGTTATCGGCACCGAAACCGTCCTGGTCACGCTCGGGTCCTGCATGTTCGTCAGAAACAGCCAAAGGAGCACGCCGAGCAGCAGCGCCAGAATTTTCAGCAGAAGATTTGTGGTGAAGAACGACCTGATTTTATTTTTCATTGGCGCCCTCCCCGTTTGCAGTTCCGGCCGCGTTTTCCTTTGTGTCCGGCTCCCCGGCCCTGTCCTTCATCCCGACGTCCGGATTTCCCTTTTTCTGTTCCCTGGCAAGGATTCTTCGGAACTCGTCCTGTCGGAGATTCCGGATCAGCCTGCCTCCCAGGGCGATCGTGACCGCTCCGGTTTCCTCGGACACAATCACCGTAATGCAGTCCGACACTTCACTGATCCCGAGTCCGGCCCTGTGCCTTGTCCCCAGTTCCTTGCTGATGTGCATATTGGCGGACATCGGAAGATAACAGGTGGCAGACAGGATTTTATTTTCCCGTATAATCACGGCTCCGTCATGGAGAGGCGTGTTGTGTTCGAAAATCTGCTCCAGAAGCTCCGGGCTGATGTCCGCGTTCATCATGATGCCAGTCGCGACATAGTCGTTCAGCAGAATGTTTCGCTCCAGGACTATCAGAGCGCCGGTTCTCGTTTTGGAAAGCGCGTAAGCCGCGGTGGTCACGTCGTCCGCCACCTGATCCGAATACCAGGTGGACTGCCGCCTGCTGTCCAGGCCGAAGGAAAAAATCCGGGACAGCCGCGTCTGCCGTCCGAGCTGCTCGAGAGCCTTCCGGATTTCCGGCTGGAAAATCACTATCAGGCCGATCAGGATGTAGGAAGCCAGGTACCGGAACAGATACAGAAGATTGTTCAGGTGAAGAAGCGACGCCGCAAGGTAGAAAAGCACAAGCATCAGCGCGCCGCGGAGAAGCGCCCAGGCGCGCGTGCGCTGGATCCACGCGATCAGGTGATAGATCAGGAACGTGAATAAGCAGATTTCAATGATATCATTGACGCCGATAGAGCTGAACGGAATAAGAATATACTCTTCAATGAGTTCCACCGTCTCACTCTCCTTCTTCTTTCCCGGGCGGCTCCGGAATTTCCGTCCCGCCGGAACTGCCGCCGGAAGATTCCGGCTGTCCGCTGTTATCCGGCTGCGGGAAATCGTCGGCGCCGAGAGGCTCGTCCTCATTCGTGATTCTCGTGACTTTCAGCGACTGCTGCTCAACCTTGAGTTTCGGGACAGCCTTTACATAATAGTGATAATCCTCATCCTCGTATTCCAGCAGCTCAGTCATGCTGCTGTCCACCGAGAGCCTGAGGAACGTGATCAGCACAGCAGCCGCTGTTCCGGTCACACAGCCCGCTACCAGGCCCGGCGTATCGATGAATACCGAGAAAAGGACATTCGCGGCCAGCACCGCGAGAATGTAGACAATCGTCCCGAAAGCGACCGCAACCCCGGCCGATCTCGGGCCGGGTCTTCTGCGGATGGTCCATACCGTCAGGAACGAGGCGGAAAGCGCCGCCGCAATAGTCATTGCCCTGCTGTTGGAAAGACACCCCTCAAGAAAATAGGCGATCTTTTCCGTCTCGCTCATCGTTGTGCTGTATGAGGAGAGCGCGCTGAAATTCGCCCGGATGACGGATGTACAGTCGTAATAAACCACTCCGATCAGCATAGGGATCAGCGCTGTCGGGCCGCAGAGAAGCCCGGCAGAAGCGGGCAGCGACGCCGGGATACCGGCCATGCATAAAAACATGGAGAAGCCGGCCAGAAAACCGTATTCCGGCCTGAAGACAAAATACAGGAGAATCACAGCCAGCGTGATCAGGAGCATGGCAATCCCAACACCGGTGTCGAGAACCCAGGCCAGGACAACCATCAACACTACCGCAAAAACACTGATCGCCGAATACGGCAGAAACACACACAGAGCCGCGGGAATGAGAGCCGTGAGAAGGATCTGCCACCCGGACTGGGTGCTGAGCTGCAGAAGAATCACCAGAAAGACTGCGAAAGCGATGGCGAACCGGCAGGCAGCGGAGATCGCCTTCTGGTATTTTCCGTAAAAGGCGGCGATTTTTTCCCTGATTTCAAGCAGTGTGATCATTTATCCCGCCGTCCCTTTCCGCTTCCGCCGCGGTTTCTGTTCCGGAATCGCGGTCGTTTTTCTCATACCATAGTTCCAGCGCCTCAAGGGCATGCTGGCTTCCGCGCTGCCATGCCCGCGCCCTGCGGTATCTCTCCGAATAGATATGGTGATAAATCAGCATCATGATGATGATGTAAACCAGATAGACCAGAAGACAGGCTTCAGCGCTGCGGCTGAGAAAAGAACGGGAAATAGTCTCCTCCGCCATCCTTCCGGCTTCATAAAGCCCCCAGAGCGCAAACAGGCAGGCGTAAGCCGCTGTTGCCGAACACCAGGCCAGAAATAAATGAACCGCAAGATAATCCCGGCGGCGCCACCGCGCTATGCTTTTTTCTCCCCGCTTCGCCTGCGCGTCACAGAGAGCGGCACGGTTCATCAGTTCTGTCTTCTCCCGGTTGATCATGCTTTCCTCCCTCTGTGTCCCGTCTGTCCGCGCCGGCGCATGCGCCGGAGTTCCGGCTTCCCCCCGGAAGGCGTTCCGGCCTTTTCCGCCCGATGCGCCGGGCAGGGCGGAGAATCTTCCGCGCTTTCAGTATATCACACATGGGCTTTGTTTGTCAGCCCGCTGACTATGGACTTTTCAGGCTGGATATGCTATTCTTTTCAGAGGCCGGAATAAGCCGGCAAAGAAAGGAAAAGTGCCATTATGATGAAACTGGTTCTGGTAAGACATGGCGAGAGCGAGTGGAACAAGCTGAATCTTTTCACCGGCTGGACCGATGTCGATCTGAGCGAAAAGGGCCACGAGGAGGCAAAGGCAGCCGGAAGGCTCCTGAAAGCCGAGGGCTATGATTTCGACGTCTGCTATACTTCCTACCTCAAGAGAGCGATTCACACGCTCAATCACATTCTTGATGAGATGGACCGCAACTGGCTCCCTGTCGTCAAGTCCTGGAGGCTGAATGAGCGCCACTACGGAGCCCTTCAGGGACTGAACAAGTCCGAGACCGCGCAGAAGTACGGTGAGGAGCAGGTCAAGATCTGGAGACGTTCTTTCGACGTAAAGCCGCCGGCTCTCTCCGATGACGATGAGCGCAGCGCGAAAAAGCAGCCGATGTACCGCGACGTGGATCCGGCTCTTCTCCCTCAGAACGAAAGCCTGGAGACAACGATCGAGCGTGTCGTCCCGTTCTTCGAGAATGTCATCAAAAAGGACATGAAAGCCGGCAAACGCGTGATCATCGCCGCTCACGGCAATTCCCTCCGCGCCCTGGTCAAATATTTTGACAACCTCTCCGCCGAAGAGATCGTCAGCGTCAACATTCCGACCGGAACTCCGCTGGTTTACGAGTTCGACGACGACTTCAAGGTAATCCGCCATTATTACCTCGGCGACCAGGAAGCTCTCAAGGCGAAGATGCAGGCGGTCGCAAACCAGGGAAAAGCGAAATAACCTGAAAGCATTTCCACAGAGAAAACCGCGGACCGGAAATCTCCACCGCGGAAATGTGCGCCGGACAGCGCAATATAATCAGGGGCAGCAGAACTTTAAAACGGTTCTGCTGCCCTTTTTGGTTTTTTATTCCTGCCGTTATCCTGTCCTGAAAGCGGCAGCACCATACCTGTCCTGCGTCAGTCAGTTTACCTGGCCGCTTTCCGTGGTCATTCCGGAAGCTTTCCGTCCGGACCGGAGCCGCTTCCGGAATCCGACGCCCGGATTCCTCCTGATATCTCGTCCAGAGAACCGGAGCCCGCGGATTCCCGTTCATCGGGATCGGATCCGGTATCCGTCCGGGCAGTTTCCGAAGCTTCGGCATTGGACCCGGAATCGGTCCCGACGGTTTCCGGAGTCCCGGAATCGGCTTCCGCGGTTTCAGGCGCCGCCGGATCAGGACCAGGGTTTTCGGGACCGCCTGCCGCCCGGTCACGGGCTTCGGAACCCGGATCTCCGGTGATCTGCACGCCCGGATGGTTCGCCGCGTACCTTCTCTTTCGCTCTTTGAGCGCGGTAAGAACCATGTTCTCATAAATATAATCGGAGATCGCGGCAAAAGGAATCGCAAGCAGCACACCCGTAACGCCGAAGATTCTCCCGCCGACGATGATGCAGATCAGAATCCAGACGGAGGGGACGCCCATCGTGGCGCTGAAAAGCCGCGGTTTCAGCACATAGCCGTCGATCGTCTGCAGGATGATCGTAAAGATCAGGAAAGCCAGCGCGTACCAGGGATTCTCCCACACCAGGATGAAAGCGCCGATCACTGCCCCGACGATCGGTCCGAAGGTCGGCGCCAGGTTGGTAACGCCGACAATCACGGAGATCAGCACCGCGGCGGGCATTCTGGCAATCAGCATGAAGAGGAAATTGACAGTGCCGACAATCAGCCCGTCAAGAATATCCCCGCCGATGAAATCAGAAAGGATGCGGCTGCATTTTCTCCAGAAAGCCGCGGAACTCTCGTAGCGTTTTTCCGTCCGGATCAGCGCGTGGAAAAGCCCGGAAAAGAAACCTGCGATTTTGTCTTTCCCGACCATGTAGTATGCAGCGAGAATGCAGGAAATCACTCCGTTGAAGATTGACGCCCCGACGTCATAGGACGCGGAGAGAATCTGCGCACTGTTGGTTTTGATGTACTCCACCGCGTTCGCGACCAGGTCATCCGTCAGATTGGTGAGGCCTGAAAGGTCGACATTGTGAGAAGCGGCAAATTCCTGCAGCTGCGCGGTCAGGTCCTGGATCGTCTGCGAATAGGTGTCCAGATTTGCCACCATCGTTGAGATCGTTGAGATCAGCTGGGGAATCAGGGCTACCAGAAGAAGAATGATCAGAGCGATCACGAGAATCCAGGAGAACGCGACAGACAGGTACTTTCGCGGCGCTGCCGGAACCTTTCTGAAAAGGTGTTCGGAAAACACCCGGTCGAGCGGAATCAGGATGTAGGCGATGACCACGCCCCAGAGAACGGGGGAAATGTATCCCAGAAAAGTGCCGATTGCTCCGAAGATCCCCGGCAGATGCGCCAGAATCATGTAGAAAAGCACCGCTGCGCACAGCGCCGCCGTGTATTCAGCCCACTTGGTCTTTTTCCATTTTTTCATGGCTGTTTTTTTCCCTCCCCCCCGGAAAATCAGGCCTCTGCCCGTGTTCAGTCTGTCGGAAGCGACAGCAGCTTCCTGCTTCTTGCGATCATCTTCTCTCCGGCTGTGTTCTCAATTTCCACTGTTCCCTTCCGTCCGGTCTCCCGCAGAAGCCCGGTTTCCTCAAGCCTGCGGCGGAGTTCCCTCACCGTGCCGTCGCTTCCGTCAATCAGATCGATGTTCCGCCCGCTGAAATATCTTCTCAGGTGCCCTTTGAGGAACGGGTAGTGCGTGCAGCCGAGAACAATGGATTCCAGCCGGTCGGTTGCCACCGGATCCAGATGCCTGTGGAAATAGCTGTCCAGTTCCGCGCCGTTAAGGTTTCCCTCCTCCACAAACTCCATCAGGCCCTCGCAGGGCACCGGCGTCACCCATGCGCGTCCGGCATACTGATCAAGCAGATTTCTGAATTTCTGCTGCCGCAGTGTCATCAGCGTAGCCATCACGATGATCTGCCCGCCGCGGCTTCTCTCCACGGCGGGCTTGAGCGCCGGCTCGATTCCGATGACAGGCATCTCCGGGTACCGTTCCCTGACCTGTGTGACCGCCGCCGCGGTCGCGGTATTGCAGGCGATCACCAGCGCTTTGATCCCGCGCTCCCTCATCTTTTCCACGCAGGAAAAAGTCAGCTCACGGATTTCACCGGCCGGACGCGATCCATACGGCGCATGGGCGGAATCACCGACATAATAGTAATCTTCCGAGGGAAGAATCTTCAGTGCCGATTTGAGCACGCTCAGTCCCCCAAGCCCGGAGTCAAAAAAGCCAACCGGCAGATCCCGCCGGCATTTTTCATCAGACATAGTTCCTCACAAGGCTGACACGCGTCTTTCTTCCCCGCGCATCCTGCCATCCGGTTTCCAGATTCTGCGGAAACGGCCTGCCGGATTTCCCAACGCGGCCGGATTTCCGGCCTGGCGCCCATCCGCTTTTCTTATCGTATCACCAGGCAGTATTTCCGTCAAACCTGAAAGAAACAGCCGGTCACGGGGCGGGCAGGACACGCATGCCCGCCCCGTGACCGGCTGAACAGAAATCACGGCATCATCAGATCCGACGCATTCCTTCCCAGATGTAAACCAGAAACTGGGTGGGAATGAAGGAAGAGAAAATCCGGTGGATGGTGCAGAACGGTCCCGGCGTTGAAACGGCAAAACCGATTCTGCTGTCCCTGAGCGACTGTTTCGCGATCCCCGCCGCCGTGGAAGACAGCGCGAAATTCTTTATGGCCTTCCCGCCGCCTTCCGCCTGTCTCGCGGTCGTGATAAACTTCGTGTCCCGGATCCAGTACGGGCATACGGCCGTCACCCTGATTTTCGCGGGCAGGAGTTCGACTCTGAGCGCCCTGGCATAGCTCAGCAGATACGCCTTGGAGGCTCCGTAAACCGCGAAACCGCCAAGCGGCTGGAAAGCCGCGGTTGAACAGATTTCGACCACACGGTCTCCCGCTTCCATATAGGGAAGAAGTTCCTGGGTGATGTCCGCGGCCGCCCGGCTGTTCAGGTCTGTCATTCCCCGGACGTCAGCCCCGGTCAGCTCCCTGTAGGTTCCGATTTTGCCGTACCCGGCACAGTTGATCAGAAGCCCGATCCTCACATTTTCCGTTTTGGCGCGCTCTGCCAGGATCAGGGCCGAGTTGGGCATGGACAGATCCATCGGCAGGACGAGCGTCGGGTGGTTCTTGATTTTCGCCGCGGTTTCGTCGAGCCCGACACGGCTTCTGGCAATCAGCCAGATTTCATCGATGTTCTTCTCGGAGGCATCGACAGCCAGGGCGTATTCACGCCCCAGGCCTCCGGAAGCCCCTGTGATGACTGCTATCCGCCTGGCCGGAGCTGCTCCCGGGTTTCCGGAAACAGAGAAGTATTTTGTGTTTTTCACGCGGTTTCCTGTATGATAGAAAACCATTTCCAGAATGGAAAGGATAAAACTGACAATCGCCGTAAATACCGTGATTGTCCCCACGATTTTTGCTATAATACCAAACATTTGCAGCTCCGTTTCCAAAAGCACAGACGGCCCGGCGTCAGGCCGGGCCGTCTGTCAGCCAGATCCGCGCCTTTCGGGTATCCCCCGGACAGAGACATTCCGTTGGATTTACCGCACGGACTCAGGCGTTTTCCTTCTCTGCGCGGACTTTTTTCACGATTGCCGCGGCCTCAGCGACCTTCGCTTCGATCTCGTCAAATTTCCCGGCTTTGATCAGGTCGCCTTTTACCATCCAGGAACCGCCTGCGCAGAAGATCTTGTCATCCTTCAGATAATCCACAACGTTCGTGGCGTTGACGCCGCCGGTCGGCATGAATTTCACATTGACCAGCGCCGCGCCGATCGCCTTGATCTTCTTCAGCCCGCCGTTGAGCTCAGCGGGGAAGAACTTGACGTGATCAAGGCCGAGTTTCACGCAGCCCGTGATTTCGCTTGCCGTCGCGGTGCCCGGGCATACCGGGATATCCTTGGACAGGCAGTACTTTACGATCTCCGGATCGAAACCCGGGGCAACGATGAATTTCGCTCCTGCCGCCACCGCGCGGTCGACCTGGTCAACCGTCAGAACCGTGCCGGCGCCGACCAGCATATCCGGGAACTTCTTTGACATGATGCGGATCGATTCCTCCGCGGCGTCCGTGCGGAACGTAACCTCTGCTGCCGGCAGGCCGCCCTTCATCAGGGCATTGCCGAGCGGTTCGGCGTCCTTCGGGTCGTTCAGAACGACAACCGGGATGATGCCGATCTCATGAAATCTGTCCAGGACTGCCTGCATTTTCGGTGAATTTGCCATTTCTGCTCCTCTCAGAACCGCGTGTCCCGCTCCGCCGGCAGGCGGATAGAGGAACGCGCGGAAATCATGGTTTACTGTTTATTCTCTGTGCCGGAAAAAATCCCGGCCGCTCTCCCGTCCCCTCCGAACCCGCGGCTGTCTCTGACAGGGATGCCGCAGCGGGATGACGGAAAAAGATTGCGTATAGAATTGCGGTCAGCGCTTTACTCTCGCTCCCACGCCGCCCATCAGGGCTTCAACTTCGTCGACGCTTGCCATGGAGGTATCTCCCGGCGTGGTCATGGCGAGCGCGCCGTGAGCCGCGCCGTAATTGACGGCCTTCTC
The DNA here is from genome assembly GCA_050944455.1 of Lachnospiraceae bacterium. Classification (GTDB taxonomy): domain Bacteria; phylum Bacillota; class Clostridia; order Lachnospirales; family Lachnospiraceae; genus Anthropogastromicrobium. The sequence continues at coordinate 109,407 of JBMNRC010000003.1, read as the reverse complement.
AGGATCGCCGGTGGTCATCAGCCCGTACACCAGGCCTGAAGCGAAGGAATCGCCGCCTCCGACACGGTCCATGATCTCCAGGCCGTTGTACTCTTTGCTCTGGTAGATTTTTCCGTCCGCCCAGCAGATTGCCTTCCAGTCGTTGACCGTCGCCGTCTTCACGGTGCGGAGCGTGGTAGCGATCGCCTTGAAGTTCGGATAGGTCTCCGCCGCCTTGTCGATCATCTTTTTGTAGCCTTCGATGTTCAGCTTTTTGAGGCTCGCGTCCTGTCCTTCGATCTGAAGGCCGAGGCACGCGGTGAAATCCTCCTCGTTGCCGATCATGACATCGACATATTTCGCGATCTCCTTGTTGACTTCCTGAGCCTTTGCCTGGCCGCCGATCGCGCTCCACATGGACGGGCGGTAGTTCAGGTCATAGGAGACAACAGTACCGTATTTCTTCGCGGTCTTGATGGCCTCGATGACGGTTTTGCAGGACTGCTCGGAGAGCGCAGCGTAGATTCCGCCGGTGTGCAGCCAGCGGACGCCGAGGGTTCCGAAAATGTAGTCAAAATCGAAGTCTTCCGGGGTTGCCTGCGAGATGGCGGTGTTGGCGCGGTCAGAGCATCCGACGGCTCCGCGGACGCCGAAGCCCCTCTCGGTAAAGTTGAGCCCGTTGCGGCAGATACGGCCGATGCCGTCCGTCTTCTTCCAGTAAATCAGGGAAGTATCCACTCCGCCTTCCTCGATGAAGTCCTTCATCAGCTTGCCGACCTCGTTGTCAGCAAACGCGGTGATGACGGCGGTGTGCATGCCGAAGCACTTGTGCAGGCCGCGGATGACATTGTACTCGCCGCCGCCTTCCCAGGCGCGGAAGGATCTCGCGGTGCGGATGCGTCCTTCTCCCGGATCCAGTCTCAGCATGACCTCGCCCAGGGAAACGGCGTCAAATTTACAGTCCCTGGGATCTCTCAAATTCAGTTCCATTTCGGTTACCCTCCAGTTCCGTGATTTAGTGTGGGACAGCCGCGGCAGGCCCGCGGAAGCAAAGCGGGAATTTCTGTCTCAAGTGCCCTGTTTTCACTGAATTTTATTATAAAACGATTTAGGCCCGTTTGCAACTCAGCGCGCGGCGGCGGTTCTCCGGCGCTCCCGGCGGTTCCGTCCTTCGGCGCCATCCGGAAATCCCTGACGCCTGCCGGCCAAAAAGTCCGTCCAAGAGCGCCATACGGGAAAACCGGATACAGGCCGGGCGGAAAGCCCGGCCGGGAGCGCCCGGCGGGATTCCGGATATTCCGCAGTCGGCCTGGCCCCGGTGCGCGGTTTCAGCCGTCCTCCCTGTCGAGCTCGAAATACACGGTGTACGGCTCATACCCGACGTCCTTCAGCGGGATGAGCCGGAACCCCGGGTCGACGCCGACAGTGCGGAAGGTATCCTTCCACCGGCCCCATTCCCGCTCGGTCTCATGGGCAATCAGGTCCTCTGGCTCCTGCCCGCTCTTCAGGTGAAACACTCTCTCCTCCGGAACCTCTCCTGCCAGGACCAGCGGCCCGTAGGTGAAGGCCGCCAGGCGGCTGTCCCCCGGAAGACTGACTGCCCTGACTGTTTTTCGGAAGAGGATTCCCACAGTATCCTGGTCCTTCCAGACCCGGTCCAGGACGGCGAACGTTCCGGGCCTGCCGAAGGCCTCTGCTTTCTCACCGTTGACCGTAATCTCCGCATTTCCATCGCACCAGGACGGGACTCTCAGGTGAAGGGCGAATCTGACCGGGCTGCCGCAGGAAATTTTCAGGTAGATCATTCTGCAGTCGGGATTGGTTTTTACCTCAGACGTGACCGCGCTGATGCTCTGGCGTTCCGGCGACGTGCTGGAAAGATGAAAACTTCCGGTCAGCGTATCTTCCCTCTGGGTGATGCGGACAGGCAGGCCGTCTGAAGCAAAGTCCGCCTCAGAATCAAAGTACTGGCAGACATACACATCGCTCCCGTCCAGATAATACACATGGCGGTTCCAGGAAGCGTTCGCCTGGACAAGCGTCCCGTGGCAGCAGAAAAAGTCCTGCGTTTCCGAAGACCAGCCTTTCCGCGCGCCGGCTCTCAGCGGAAGGAAATAGGTGAGAAGCCCTCTCTTCGGGTGCTCCGGCAGGCCGTCCGTCAGCCCGTGTGACATTCCGTCCTGCCAGTAGCCCTGCGCCATGATCCCGTTGTACAGATTTCTTTCGATGTAGTCGGCGTATCCGGGATCCCCTGTCCACAGGAACAGATGCGCGGCCAGGCGGATCATGTTGTACACGGTGCAGTGCTCCTGGTTCCTGTCCCCGAGCCGGGCCGACATTAAGTGTTCGGGCGTCCAGACTTCCCCCAGCGTCTGGCCTCCGGTCGCGTACGTACCGCGGTCGGTGACGGCGCACTTCCAGTACGCTTCCGCGACTCTCTTCCACTTTTCGTCGCCGGTCGCCTCGTACGCCTCGCAGCACCCGATCACCTCCGGGATAGTCGTGTTGGCGTGCATGTTCGTGAGCGGGTCCCCGCCTGCCAGCAGGCGGTCGAACATCCTTCCCCGGTAATATTTGTATAATAATGTTCTGTATTTTTCCTGGCCCGTGATCTCAAGCATCAGCGCCCAGATTTCCAGCATCCCGCCGGTCTCGAAATCCAGGATATTGTCAAACTGTTCCCGGTCGTAGGATGCCGCGTAGCGTGCAAACCAGTCTCCCATCCGGTCCGCCGTCTCAAGCGCCTCCCGGTTTCCGGCGTACCGGTACATGTCAATCAGGCCCATCAGCAGTTTGTGCACCGTGTAGTGCGGCGCCCAGACGGTTTTCCCGATTCCGATCCACCGGAAATATTTCTCGGGGATCGCCGCCGCCCACTCGCCGCCGTTCTCCCGCTGGCACTCTCTCAGCGCGTCCACCATCCGGTCACCGCGCGCTTTCGCTTCCTCATCGCCGGTCTCATAATACCTCATGGCCAGCGCGGACAGATAATGGCCCGTGAAGTGGCCCCTGAGCTGGCATGTGGGAAATTCCCAGCCGCCGTAGATTTCGGAAGGCGCCGCTCCATCCGGGGTTTCCGGAAGGCCGGCCTCCACCCGGAAACTGCGCAGCAGGCTGTCCGGGCTGAGCCTCATCAGATAATCGCGGTTGGCCTCCTCCCTGCGGAGGACCTCCGCGTCTCTCATCACAACGTTACGTCCTGCGATTTCTTTCAACTCTCTGCCTCTTTTCTGTTCTCCGGGGGACATCAGGGTTTAAAGAAAGGGCAGCCCGCTTCCGCAGACTGCCCTTCTTCTGTCTGCCGCGGCGCGCGCCTTTCCGGCAGGCTCACGTGCGGAACAATGTTTAATTATTTGTCGCCGACCTTGATGTCGGACTCATCCTCAACTGCCTTGAACTTGGACTCGTCCAGCTGGGACGGATCCTGGCCGATATAGGCGAGGATGCCTCCGTCGATATAAACAACCTGTCCGTTGATAAAGTCAGAAGCCGGGGAAGCGAGGAATACCGCGAGGCCCATCAGGTCTTCAGGCGTACCCCAGCGCTGAGCCGGTGTCTTGGAACGGATGAAGCGGTCGAACGGAGCCATGGATCCGTCGGCCTGGCGGGCGCGGAGAGGCGCGGTCTGCGGGGTGGCGATGTAGCCCGGTCCGATTGCATTGCACTGGATATTATACTGGCCGTACTCAGAGCAGATATTCTTGGTGAGCATCTTCAGGCCGCCTTTTGCCGCGGCGTAGGCGGAAACCGTCTCGCGGCCGAGCTCGGACATCATCGAGCAGGCGTTGATGATTTTGCCGCTGCCCTTTTTGATCATTCCCGGCAGAACGGCCTTGGAGCAGACAAACGGGCCGGTGAGGTCGACATTGATGACCTGGTCCCACTGAGCCTTGGTCATCTCGATCATCGGGATTCTCTTGATGATGCCGGCGTTGTTGACAAGGATGTCGATCGTTCCGAATTTCTCATTGACATCTTTGACGAAAGCAGCTACCTGCTCCTCGTTGGTGACATCGCACACAGCTCCGTAAGCGTCGATACCGCGCTCCTTATAAGCCTCAAGACCTCTGTCAACCAGTTCCTGCTTGATGTCGTTGAACACGATTTTCGCGCCGACTTCCGCAAAAGCCGTTGCGTAAGCAAGGCCGAGGCCGTAGCTTGCGCCGGTCACCCATGCGATCTTTCCGTCAAGTCTGAACTTGTCAATAATTCCTGCCATTTTTTCCTCCTGTTATGCGGCCGGTCAGGCACTGCCTGCCCGGCAGAGATAAGTTCTGATGTTTCTGTCTATATCATAGCATAAAAAAGGCAGAACTCAACTGCGAAAGTTCATTAAAATACTCACATTTTCGGAGATCAGCCGCCGATCAGCTCCGCCTGATCCGGGAACGTATCCAGAAAAGCCTGCTTCATCGCTTCCGTAAAAGTGCGCATTTCCCGCTCCCTGCCGAGGCCTGCCGGGACTGTCTTTGTCATCCTGCCGACCTCGTCAGCGATCTTCCTCACCAGGTTTTCCCGGCTCATGTGCCCGAAACCCAGGACTGCCGAGCCGTATGTCCTGTCGGACAGGCAGAGGTCGAGATACAGAAGGCAGGCGTTGTAAAGCTCATACCCGATCACCTGCCCGGTCCCGGGAGTGCCGTCCGGCGCCGTCCCATCCTCCGCCAGCCCGAATTCAGCCAGGGCTGACTCAAGCTGTTTTGATCCCTTCCGCCGGCCATGCCCTGAGGATGCAGGGCTGATCATGCTGATCATGAGAATTCCGCGGATGTATCTGTCGGGTTCCGCGGCCCCTCCGCTTCCGAAAAGCCCGCCTTTTCTCACGGCTTTCCCATACCTCGCGCGGTAGACCCGCTCCATCAGGGACAGACGGTCCGTGTCTTCCATCTTCCCGCGCATCTCCGTGAGGATCGCCTCTCTTCTGGTCCTGTCCGTCTCACGGTAAAACTGTGCCGCGAACGCGCTCTCCTCCGAAAAATCCATTCTCTTCCCGCCTTCCCTGCCTGCGTTTCCTCGCTGTCCGGCAGTCCCGCCGCTGATTTCAGGATTTCTGCCGCAGGCTGCCCGATGCGGGCCGTCTGAATTCTTCCGCTCTCATCCGGTTCCGTGCCCGATTAGCGGAGCACAAGAAATCCGTCCGGCCCGGCCATGGTTTTCAGAACGTCAGATGCGGGCACAATCGGCTCCGGCCGGTCCGGATGATCCCCGATGAATTTTTCCATCCAGATCATGTCGTACCACCGGCCGAACTTGTACCCGCAGCGGTGAAATCTCCCGACGAGGCTGTAGCCTGTATGCTGATGGAACTGAGCGCTGTTGAGATCCAGATTCGGATCGGTGTCTCCCGCCGGAACCCCGATGCAGGCATTCAGGTTTGTGACATGCATTCCCTTCATCACCTGCTCGAGGGCACGGTACAGTGCCCCGCCGATCCCCTCGTGCCTGTTTTCCTTTCTCACGTAGATACTGGTCTCCGCGGACCAGTCGTATGCCGCTCTCACATTGAAAGCTCCCGCATAGGCGTAGCCCGCGATCTCCCCGTCTTTCAGCGCCGCCAGATACGGATACTTCTGCTGAACCGCGCGGATGCGGGAAAGAAAATCTTCCCGCGTCGGTACTTCGTATTCAAACGTAATCGCGGTTTCCAGCACGTACGGCGCGTAGACGGAAAGAAGGGCATCCGCATCCTTTTCCGCGCTGACACTTCTGATCCTGATCTCTGAAGCCATTTTCACCGAACCTTCCTTCCCCGTGCACAGGAATCCCTGCTGCCGGAAATTCACCGTCTCCGAAAGGTTTCACTTTCGGAATCTCCCTGTTCCCGGCAGACCATCCTGCCGGCAGGGGCAGACCGCGCGGGGATGAGCCCGCCGGTACGAAACCCCGCTGTCCGGGGTCCCTCTGCCCGGTTTGCCATATTATACCATGAACCTGCCGGCTTTAACCGGGTTAATTCCGGGAGATTTCCTCAAAAACGCGGTCATGGCATCAAAGTGCTTCTTCTCTGTCATCTGTCCTTCCGCAGACAATCTCAAGGTTCCCATTCCGGACGCGGAGTTCGTCGATCATCTCCTTTTCCTCCTCCTCATTTTTCAGCGTGACCAGATAATTCAGCTGGTACAGGGAGCCCATCTCTACTGTCCGTACTTTGAGGAGTTCGGATTTCTCCGTGTACTTTCCGAAGATATCGTCAAAAACCCCATTGTAATTCAGGTTCTCGGGAATCAGGATCTTCAGGGTCCGCTGCGCCTGCAGGCCATGCCTTTCCGGGAAGGAAGACAGCAGGATCTCCATAACCGCGAAAATCAGGGTCAGTGCCAGGCCGATCCCCAGATAACCCATGCCGCAGGCGAGGCCGATTGCCATCACCAGGAAAATGCTGGTGATCTCCCCGGCGTTTCCCTGCGCGGAGCGGAAACGGACCAGAGAGAACGCACCGGCAACCGCAACGCCGGTTCCCAGGTTTCCGTTGACCAGAAGGATCACTGCCGCTACCGCCGCGGGAAGAATCACCAGGGCGGACAGAAAGCTCCTGCTGGAGCGGGACTTCCAGGAATGGGCCGCCGAAAATACCGCTCCATAGACAATCGCTGCCAGGATGCAGGCAATCATCTGGGGAAAAGTTGCTGTATCAGATAAAATTGAATTCATACGTAAGCCTCCATATTCTGCTGCCTGGCCGCGGCGTTTTTCCGCCGCCTGGCCTGGAATTCCTTATTGGTAATCAGGCCGGAGAACTGGCTTCTCCGCCTGTACGCGTCGGAAAGATATTCCCGGTAATAGGTTCCGATCTTTGAAAACGACACCATGACAAGTCCGCATTCCGTAAACAGATCTGCCATCCACATCGGCAGGGCTCCGGGGATTTTCACCTCCATCAGGATGCGCCCGTCCGGGATAATCAGATCCCCGTGATTTCCTTTCGCGAGATCCAGCTCGCGGTTTCTGCCGCGGAGATCCGTATCCAGCGTCAGTCTGAGTTCGGGATCGGAGATTCCGCAGAACGCCTGCCTCCGGTAGGAAATCATGGCCCGGGGAATGCAGTCGTAGAACCTTTTCATATAGTCGATTTCCCGCATGATCTGACTGTCTTCACGGGGATAGATGTCATAATCGATGTAATCCACCGCCTCGGCAAGTGTCAGTTCGGTTCTCCGTTTGTAGACGATTCCGCAGTATTTCTTTTTGATTTCAAGATAAACCGGGGAATCGTCCGACGGGATCCCGTAAGAGCGAAGCCTCAGTTTTTCCTTGTAGCACGGCTTGTCGATCGACGTCCTGAACATCGTATAGTTTTCATTGTCAAAATAAAGATTCAGCACAGAATAATCGGTATACCGATCCGGCTGCATATATTCCTGAATGGCGGGCATCAGCATCGCCATCTGTTTTTCCGTGACCAGATATTTCTTTTCTACTCTCTGAAATCGCTCCTGAGCCATCCGGTACCTCACTTTCAGTCATCATTGAACCGCATAAACAACTTCACGGTTTGTTATAATGTACAGGATCCGAATGTCAGTTCTTTGAAAAGAATATGTAAATTCTGTGAATGATTGAAAACCCCGGCAGGAAAACCTGCCGGGGGTCAGTCCATGTTCCGGTTTCGGAAGAAACGCGCTGCCTGGTCTCAGGCCGGAACAATCAGTCTTGTTCAGAAAAAATGCGCTTACTGTATCAGGCCGCAGCGCGCCATTCCCCTGAAATATTTCGGGAACCGTTCAGCAAAAACGATGGAGTATCCTTTCAGGAAAGCAGATAGGGCGGCGCGATAAAGCGCCGCCCGAAAAAAATCACACCGGCTCATCCGTCCGGGATTCATGCCTGACCAGGTTGAAAACGATGAAATACATCGCCGCCACGAAGATCACAAACAGCACAGTGGCCGTCGTTGTTCCCTTCATCGCGCACGCGTCGTAGAAGCCGTGCAGGAAGACCGCCGAAACCACGCCGAGAATCTGGAAAATAACCGCTTTTTCGCGGTCGCCGATGTTGTCGTACAGTTTGGCCCGGCCGTAAAAATAACCCATAAACACGGCAAAGCCCATGTGACCGGGAATGGAAAGAAGCGCTCTCGTCGGGGCTACGGACAGGCCGTAGCGGAAAACGTACTCGATGTTTTCGAAAGCCGCAAAGCCGAGGGAAACCGAAACCGCGTAGACAATCCCGTCGAACCGGTAGTTGAACTCCGGATTATGCCAGGTTTTCCTGCGCAGGAAGAAGAACTTGCTTCCCTCCTCGACGAGGGCGACGACCATGAACGCGAGAACAATCTCGTACATCGGGTTGTCCTCGCTGATCAGGTTGGGCAGGATGGCCTCCCCGATCAGTTCCAGGACAATCGAAACCAGCGCGGCGAACACGCCCTGAAGCAGCAGGTTTCCGATCAGCCCGACCGGTTCCTTGTCGACCTTGTCCTGCCTGTAGATGTAAACCAGGAGGAACAGCGCGGGAACGATCGCGACAAGCACATAGATCATCAGGATCTGCAGCGTATAGGTAAGAATAAACATCTTTACTCCTTCCCGGCGTCTTCATCGAGATCAACCCTGATATGCAGTTCCTTCAGCTGCTGCTCCGTCACCTCGGAAGGAGCGCCCATCATCACATCCTGGGCATTCTTGTTCATCGGGAACGGAATGACCTCGCGGATGGAGTCCTGTCCCGCGAGCAGCATGACCATGCGGTCGATTCCGGGCGCGATGCCGGCATGAGGCGGAGCCCCGTAGCTGAACGCGCTGTACATGGCCGGGAAGCGCTTTTTCACGTCTTCCTCGCCCAGGCGGACAAGTTCGAATGCTTTGACCATGATCTCGGGATCGTGGTTCCGCACCGCCCCGGAGGAGAGTTCCACGCCGTTGACCACCAGATCGTACTGGTCAGCGGTGATGGTCAGCGGGTCAATCTCCCCTCTCTCGGCTTTCAGCAGGGTATCCAGGCCGCCGGCAGGCATGGAGAACGGGTTATGGCAGAACTCGAGCTGGCCGGACTCCTCCCCGATCTCATACATCGGGAAGTCGACGACCCAGCAGAACGCATACTGCTCTTTGTCCATATGGCCCGGTACAGCAGCGCCGAGAGTCTTGACCAGGACGCCGGCCGTCTTCTGCGCGTCAGTCTTCTTCCCGGCGGACAGCGCGACGAAATCACCCGCGTTCAGGTTCAGGGCCTTCCTGACCTTCTGCTCAATGGGTTTGACAAACTTGCTGATTCCGCCCGTCACGGTCCCGGCATCATCGACGCGGAACCAGTACGGCTTATGGCCGGCCTGCACCTCGACGTCCGCAAGTGTCTTATCGATGAATTTTCTGGTTCCCTGGAACCCGCTGACGACAACCGCCTTGATGGTATTCCCGGCGGCAAACGGCGGGAAACCGCAGTCGGTGAAAAGCTCAGTCACATCCTGCACGGTGAGGTCAATGCGAAGATCCGGTTTGTCGGATCCGTATTTCTCCATGGCCGTGCTGTAGGGGATCCGGACGAACGGCGCCGAGGAAGCCCGGCTGTAGGTACCGTACTTCGCGAAAATCGGGGGAAGAACGTCTTCCAGAACCGCGAAAACATCCTCCTGGCCGGCGAACGCCATCTCCATATCCAGCTGATAGAATTCTCCCGGCGAGCGGTCGCCCCTGGCGTCCTCGTCACGGAAGCACGGGGCGATCTGGAAATAGCGGTCGAAGCCGGCGGTCATGAGCAGCTGCTTGAACTGCTGCGGAGCCTGAGGTAGGGCGTAGAACTGGCCCGGGTGCTTTCTAGCCGGAACCAGATAGTCCCTCGCGCCTTCCGGCGAAGACGCGGTCAGGATCGGCGTGGTGATTTCCAGGAAACCGTGATCCATCATCGACTGGCGGAGAGCCGCGATGACCTTGCTTCTGAGAATAATGTTCTTTTTGACCGCAGGGTTTCTGAGGTCAAGGTAGCGGTACTTCAGGCGCGTTGACTCGTCTGCTTCCAGGCTCCGGTTGATCTCGAACGGAAGCTCATTGTGATAGCAGCGCCCCAGAACTTTTACGCTGTCCGGAACCACCTCAATATCCCCGGTGGCCTGCTTCGGGTTTTTGGAACTTCTCTCCCTCACCGTCCCGGTGACGGTGAGGGTGGATTCCTTGGTGATGCTCCTGAATTCTGACATCATCTCTTCCGTCTCGATCACGGCCTGGGTGGTTCCGTAAAAATCCCGGATAACCGCAAAACCGAGGCTGGATGAGACCACACGGAGGTTTTCGAGCCAGCCGGAAAGGGTAACCTTTTTGCCCACGTCGGAGATCCTGAGTTCTCCGCAGGTGTGCGTGCGTGACTGCATCATAATTGTTCTCCTCTGATTTATCTTCATTCGTCGGCTGCGCGAAGCGGAAACCCGGGAACGGGAAACCGCTCGTGACGGCGGAAAAATTTTCAGCCTGAACTCCGCCGGAGCCGCGGGCTCCGGAACCGCTCAGAAATTATCCCTTCTGTTCCTTCGGCTCCCGGTAGAATTCCTGGAACTTTGTGTAGCCCTGATCGGCCAGCGACTGTTTCTGGAATTTTTTGTTCTTGTTCATCCGGACCACGAGCACGTCCTTCCCTTCCGAGCGCAGTTTCTGCGCCTCCCGGATTGCCTCCGTGAGTCTGTCCGAAGGCAGGTCCTTTTCAAGAAGAAATGCCTCCTTTTCGGGTTTTCCGGGAACCTGGAATCCCTGCTCCATCAGAAGCAGGATGATGCGCTCGAAGCCGATCGAGAATCCGCACGCCGGAACGTCCTTCCCCGTGAATTTTCCGACCATGCCGTCGTAACGGCCGCCGCCTCCGCACGAGATGCCGAGCTCCGGCATGGCGATCTCGAAGATTGTCCCTGTGTAGTAGCTCATTCCGCGCACGATCGTCGGGTCGAAGACCATCTCGAAATCGGCCTGCTTCGTCTCCTCCACCGTGCGGACAGTCTCGCGCAGCGTCGGGATGATGTCCGGTTCGATAACCCCGCTCAGTTTTTCTTCCAGAAAGGCCAGCTTGTCCTCTGCCTGCTGCATACCGTCGAACAGCCCGGTGTACCGGGCGACCGGTTCCTCGCCGAACCCGGAATCCAGAAGCTCCTGCTTCACGCCTTCCAGCCCGATTTTGTCCATCTTGTCGAGAATAATGAAAACCTCGTCAAAGCGTTCTTCGGGGAAGCCGGAATACTTCGCCATTGCTTTCAGGATCCGGCGCTCGTTGATGCGGATCTGGAAACCGTGAAACCCGAGACGGCCGAGCGTGGTGGTCGTCGCGAGAATCAGCTCGATCTCGGCCAGGTTGGTCGGCTCCCCGATGATATCGATATCGCACTGCATAAACTGGCGGTACCTGCCCTTCTGCGGGCGGTCGGCGCGCCAGACATTTCCCATCTGCAGCGCTTTGAACGGATTGGGAAGCTCGTTCTCATGATTGCAGTAATAACGGACGAGCGGAACGGTCAGATCATAGCGCAGGCCTCCGTCCACGAGGTCGGCCTCGCTCCGCGCGTTTTCTAGATTGAGCTTTTCCCCGCGCTTCAGGATTTTGAAAATCAGCTTTTCATTGTCCCCGCCCGATTTGGACGTCAGGTTTTCTATGCTCTCCACGCAGGGCGTCTCGATGCTCTGGAAGCCGAATCCCGCGTAAGTCTGCTTGATGACGGAAATGCAGTAATCGCGGATTTCCATCTCCGCCGGCAGAATGTCCTTCATGCCGGTAACCGGCTTTTTCTTCAATGGCATAAATTACTGGTACGGTACCTCCGCCGCTTCCGGCGGGGAGGGCAACCGTTCTCCTCCTCCTCAGAAAATGCGGCAGAATTATCTTCTGCCGAAACGGCCGCAAATTACGGAATTTCTGGCCGGCCTGAATAATTTTACCCAACTTGCCGCTCAAATGCAATAGTCTGGCGCCTTCGGACAGAAGCGCCGCTTCCGGGCCCGGCGGATCTGCCGGGACATCCGGCGCCGGAATCAGATCCTGTCATCCGGAAATACCACCGGAATGCGGCGCAGATATGGTAAAAACGAATAAAGCCCGGCGGATGCCGGGCTTTTCAAAAAACTTCAGCGGTCAGTCAGCGACCGCTTTGAACGCTTCGTCGAGGTCCTCGATGATATCCTCAATATTCTCGACGCCGATGGAGAGGCGTATCGTGTTTTTGCGGATACCCTGATCCAGCAGTTCCTCTTCGCTGCACTCGGAATGCGTGGTGGACGCCGGATGGATGGCCAGCGATTTGACGTCCGCGACATTGGCCAGCAGAGAGAAAAGCTCCAGGCTGTCAATAAAATCCTTGGCTTTTCTCTCGTCACCCCTGATGTCAAACGTAAAAATCGATCCTCCGCCGTTCGGGTAATATTTTTTGTAGAGCGCCTGCTGCACCGGGTCTTTCGACACCGCCGGATGCGAGACATACTCCACCTGCGGATGGCGGCTCAGGTAATCGACCACCTTAAGCGCGTTCTGTACGTGCCTTTCGACGCGCAGCGAAAGAGTTTCCACGCCCTGGAGAAGAAGGAACGCGTTGAACGGTGAGAGCGTCGCGCCTTCGTCGCGGATCGTGATGGCGCGGAGATAGGCGGCGATTACAGCAGGCGCCGCGTCTTTCGCGAAGCTGATGCCGTGATAGGAAGGATTCGGCTCCGTCAGCCACGGCCATTTATCGGAGGCCGCCCAGTCGAACCTGCCGGCGTCGACGATGACGCCGCCAAGGGTGGTTCCGTGTCCTCCGATGAACTTGGTCGCGGAGTGGACAACGATATCCGCGCCGTACTCGATCGGGCGGAGAAGAACAGGCGTCGCGAAGGTATTGTCGATGATCAGCGGAAGTCCGTGGCGGTGCGCCAGTTCAGCCCACGCCTCGACATCGAGAACCTCCCCGTTCGGATTGCCCAGGGATTCGGCATACAGAGCCTTGGTGTTCGGCCGGATGGCAGCCTCGGCGGCCTTCAGGTCGGACGGATCGACAAATGTCGTCGTCACGCCGTAGTCCGGGAAAGTATGCCGCAGGAAGTTGTAGGTTCCGCCGTAGATATTCTTCGCGGAAACGATGTGGTCTCCGTTGTGCGCGACAGCCTTGAACGCATAAGTAACGGCAGCCGCACCGGAAGCGGTGGCCAGGGCGGCTGCACCTCCCTCCAGGGCGGCGATTCTCTTCTCAAAAACGTCCTCCGTCGGATTGGTCAGGCGCCCGTAGATATTGCCCGCGTCTTTCAGCCCGAACCTCGCCTCCGCGTGGTCCGAATTCCTGAAGACATAGGACGTTGTCTGGTAGATCGGGACCGCTCTGGCCCCGGTCGCCGGATCCGGCTGTTCCTGCCCGACATGCAGCGCAAGCGTATCAAATCCTGGTTTTCTGTCTGCCAGATGTTTCTTTGCCATATTTCATATCCTCCTCAGCCATTCTCTGTGATCTCCGGATAACGCAGCCTGCAGGCCTCAGCGGTCCGGACGGGAATCTGTTTCTCTTTCTGACAGCTGAATAGTAACATGGAACATTGGCTCTGTCTAATTCCTATTGTTTTGATCTGGATATAGGTTTTTCTGATAATTCATCTGGCCGGTTTCCCTGTGGATTGTCTTCCGGATTTTCAACGGTTCATCCTGCAAAAACGCTGATCAGCGGTCTGCGGGTTCCTGGATGCAATGACTGCGCCCGGAATGCCCACGGTATTTTCCATGGGTATCCCGGGCGCAGAATTTTCGGACAGGGATCCGTTCAGATGCGTTTTCCTTCAATTGTGCAGAGATCTCTGCTTTCGTTCCTCCGGGGCAGCCAGTTTATAAGGTTTTCCCCGATTTTTCAGAGAAGAAGATCTCAGCAGTTCCCCGTGTACACATACCTGAGATATTTCCGCGCGGCCTGAGCAAGCCGGTAAACCGCCGGAACATCCGTCGCCTTCTCCGTCTCCCGGTAGCGGGGAAAATACCGGCTGATATGAAGCGGGATTTCCTCCCCTCGTCCGCGGTTCAGCGAAGCAATCCACTCCGCCTCGGCAAGCATCTCCTCCTCCCGGTCATTCTTCCCGGGGATGATCAGTGTCGTGAGCTCCACGTGGCAGTGCTCCGCCGCTTCCGCGATAAATTCCCTGACCATGGCCAGATCGCCGCCCAGGTAATCCCGGTAAAAATCCCCGGAAAACCCCTTCAGATCGATATTCATCGCGTCAATCAGGGGAAGAAGCTGCCGCAGCACGTCACGGGACGCGGTTCCATTGGTGACCATCACGTTTTTCAGGCCTTTCTCATGGCTCAGCGCCGCAGCGTCCCTGACGTACTCCCACCCGACCAGAGGCTCGTTGTAGGTGAAGGCGAGGCCGATGTTTCCCCCGGGACGCAGGGAATCAGCCAGCGAGACAAGTTCCACGGGGCTGATCTTCCTGGTATCGAGGCGGATATTCCTTCCGGCAGGTTCCGCATAGGAGATCAGCCCGGGGGAATTCTCCCCGGCCGTTGAGATCTCGTAGTTCTGGCAGAAAGGGCAGCGCAGGTTGCAGCCGTAGCTTCCGACTGAAAGGATCCGGCTTCCCGGCTCAAAGCGGCGCAGCGGCTTTTTTTCGATCGGATCCAGCGCCAGGGCTGTCACGACGCCGTAGTTCGCGGGAACGATCTTTCCGCCGCGGTTCACTCTCGCCCGGCACGCGCCGGCCCGCCCCTCCGGGATCCGGCAATGGCGGAAACAGACTCCGCACCGCGGCGCAGTGCCGTGCGCTTCCGACTCGCTCCCGCTTTCCTCCCGGATTCCGCCTGTCTTTGCGCTGATATCCATCCGTCCTCCTTCCGCAGGCTTCAATAGTGCCTGACAACCTCGAAGCGTTCCATCGAATAATTTTCCTCGTCAGGATCCAGCCCGGCTTTCTGCAGGGCTATGCTGACCTGCTGGTCCGCGCTGTCGACGCCTTCCAGATCCGGCAGCAGCAGGCCGCGCCTTCTGCCTTTCGTCACAATTACGCCGTATCTTCTGACATCGAGTTCCTTTTTCGATGAGACCGGCTCCGGCTTTCCCAGCACATCCACAGTGATTTCCAGATATGGAAGTTCCTCCGGGCGGATTTCCGGGAACCTCGGATCCCTGGTCGATGCGCTGACCGCGTTGCCCAGGATTTCCTCCGCCGTGCAGGACCGCGTCGGGCTTATCGTCCCGATGCAGCCTCTGAGCTCTCCATTCTCGTGAATGGAGACAAAGGTTCCGGCCCGCTGGTTCAGCAGTTCATCCTTCTGCGCTTCGGACGCGGAACTGTCCTGTTCCACCATCGCTCTGGCTTCCGAAAGTGAAAGCGGTTCCCGGGTGCGGACGTAACGCTCTGCCGAGGCCCTGGCAAGACGCACATAGATGTCCGACTTTTTCCGCTGCCGGCCGATTTCCGCCAGATGGCGCTTTTCCCAGATATCCAGCATATGGCGGCTGCCGTCCTCACCGGTGACTTCATAGGTGCAGATGCCGTAGCCCACGCCGAGAACGCCCTCGTGGGAGAGTCGCTGCGCTTTCACCGCGAGCCCGTCCAGCGCTCCCGCCATCATCACAAAACTCCGGTGGCCGCACTCCGCCGCCTCATCCAGAAACGCGCTGTCAAAATCCATCAGCTCGTCAAAGCGGGCTCCGCCCATCACGTCCATCACCCGTTCGTCGTACTCAGGGCCGTGCGGGTTGTAGCCGTAAGGACCGGACGCGGTCATCCTGTGGGAGAGATCTCCGCTTGCCACGTAAACCGCACGGCGGCCGAGCCGCTCAGCGGCCTTCTGAATCATCATCCCCAGGCGGTAATGGTCAGCCAGCGGCAGTCCCGACAGGCCGATCCTCACGATCGGGACGTCCGGCAGAACTTCCCGGAGGAAATACAGCGGCACCATCGTCCCCTGGTCAAGCGAGGGATCCCGCTCTCCGAGGGTCCCGGCCGGGAACTGCTTCTCATCCGCCAGCCGGCAGAGTTCCCGGACAAACTCCGTGTCATACTTTACGTGAAATCTAACCCCGCCCGCGCGGTACCGCCGAAAATCCCCGTCCGCCGAACTGCCCGGGGAAATGTGGAAATAATCCCGGTACATGACGCTGTGCGGGGTTGAGATAATCAGCGTCTCCGGGCGGAGATCAGCCGCGAAACGGGCTGCCTTTCTGTAATTGTCAATGGTTGCCTGAACTTTCTTCTCCTCCCCTCGCCCGATTTCCGGGATAAGCACAGGAGGATGCGGAACCATAACCGCACCGACAACAGACATCACAAATCCTCCTTTCCGGGCCTGATGAACAGGTCCGCATCCCGGCGGAAAAAACCTCCGGTTATTTTCCTGTCTCCCTGCCGTCAGCCTCAAGGTTCAGCCAGCGGCATTCCCCGTCCGTCAGCGGCAGGTTTAAAGCGTCAATATCAGCCTGCAGCCGCTCCAGGCTTGAGGTCGCAACCGCGGCAAAGACATTCAGCGGCTGGTGCATAAGCCAGGCCAGCGCGATCTGCGAAACCGAAGCGTTCTTCTCCGCCGCCAGTTCCTCGCACCGACGGAGCCTCTCGAAGTTTTCCGGCGAGGCAAAGCCCTGATACGTATAGCGGTTCAGAAACTTTTCAGCATGCTCCCTGTCCGAATATTTCATCCGGCCGGAGAAGAAGCCTCCCGCCAGGCTTGACCACGAAATCAGCGGCATCTGCGTTTTTTCATACCAGTCTCTCGCTTCCCGCTGACCCGGGCCCGAGACAGAAACGCTTCCGCCTCCCCAGATGTCGCACCTCACGTCCGCCAGGCCGAAATTCGGGCTGGAGACCGCGAAGGGAATCAGGTGATGCTGCCAGGCGTATTCGTTGGCCTCCTCAATGCGGCGGTGTGTCCAGTTGGAGCCTCCGAAAGCCCCGATTTTTCCTTCTGCGTGCATCGCGTTGAACACTTCCACGAGCTGGCCGGCCGGGATGCTTTCGTCATCCCGGTGAAGCAGATAAATGTCGAAATATCCGGTCCCCAGCATTTCGGATGAGATCTGGAAATCCCTGCGCATCTCCTTTTCATTGACGCGCTTTTCGCCTGTCGGCGTCGGGTGCCCGCACTTGGTCAGAAGAACGACTTTGTCCCGGCATCCCCGCTTCTCCAGCCACCGGCCGACAGATTTTTCGGCGTCCCTGTAGACGCGCGCGGTATCAATAGCGTTGATGCCGAGAGACAGCATTCCGTCCAGCAGTCCGGTTCCATCCCCGCCGTTATTGAACGGGCGGGCCGCGGTTCCATAAAACAGCCTCGATACCGGCTTGTTCACTCCCTCAATCTTTCCGTAAGGCACTGTACTCATCCTTCACAAGTCCTCCTGTTCCTCAGCAGGCAGAAAAGCGCAAAGCTGTTTCTGCCGGTTTCGCGCAGCAGCGCCGGGATGTTCAGTCTCCGGTCCCGCCAGCATACTTCCGGTCCCGCCGGCATGCCTCCGATCCTGCCGTCATGGCGGATGTTTCCGCTGAAAGTATAGCAGTTTCCCGGCCTAAAGCGAAGGTGCCGGAAATCTCTTCCGGCACCTTCGCTTCCCCGGCAGATCAGCCGAGAATTTTCTCTATCGCGGAGATTTCGTCATCCGTGAACTTCGTATGGCCGACGATCCCGACGTTCTCCGAAATCTGGGACGGACGGGAAGCGCCGATCAGCACGCTGGTCACTTCGCCGTCGCGGAGAGCCCACGAGAGAGCCATCTGGGCCAGGCTCTGGCCGCGCTGTTCCGCAATGGCGTTGAGCGCCCTGATCTGGGCCATTCTCTCCTCCGTCACGTCGGATTCGTGCAGAAAGCGCCCGTCTGTGCGGATGCGGCTGTCAGCGGGAATCCCGTTCAGGTATTTTCCGGTGAGAAGTCCCTGCGCCAGCGGGCAGAACGCGATGACGCCCACGCCGTTCTCCGCGCACCAGTGCTTGGTGCCTTCCTTCTCAATGTCGCGGACGAACATCGAATATTTTCTCTGGTTGATGATGAACGGCACGTGCCGCTCCCGGAACATGGCGGTGATGGCTTCCGTCTGCTCTTTGTTATAGTTGGAGATCCCGACGTACAGCGCCTTTCCGCTGTGAACGATATCTTCCAGCGCCGTCACGGTTTCCTCCAGCGGAGTCTCAGAATCGGGCCTGTGGTGATAAAAAATATCGACATAATCCAGTCCCATCCGCTGCAGGCTCTGGTCAAGGCTCGCCATCAGGTATTTTCGGGAGCCCCCGTTGCCGTAGGGGCCTTCCCACATATCGTAGCCGGCTTTGGTGGAGATGACCAGTTCATCGCGGTATCCCGCCAGGTCCTTCTTCAGGATGCGGCCGAAGTTCTCCTCCGCCGCGCCGTACTCCGGGCCGTAATTGTTGGCCAGGTCAAAGTGGGTGATCCCCGCGTCGAACGCCGTCCTCACCATGGCGCGCATGTTGTCGAAATTGCCGCTGCTGCCGAAATTATGCCAGAAGCCCAGCGATACCGCCGGCAGCTTCAGGCCGCTGCTTCCGCAGCGGTGATATTCCATGCGGCCGTCGTAGCGGCCCGGATCCGGAACGTAAACCGGTGTCTTGTCCATATTTCCCCCTTCGCAGTGAAATTGCCTCCGGGTTCCGCCCGGTTTCCCGGCGGTCTTCCCGGCAGGCGGTCAGCAGGTTACAGATTTTTGTTCTGCGGATCAGCTGTCCGTTTTGCGCTGTCAGGCACCTGGCAGGGACTCAGGATTCCTTCTGTCCGGACGTTCCAGCCTTTTTCCGGAAAGCCCGGCGCCTTCCCGCCGCAGCCCGGCCATCCTGCCGCCATCATCGCCGCGGCGATGAGCAGCGAACCGTTTCCAGGCAGATACAGCGGCAGATCGTCTCTGGTGGCCTGACGGTTGTTGCCGCTTGCCACGTACACGTTTTTCACGGTTTTCTTCATCAGGAGATCCACAGCCATCCCGGGATTCCCGAGCCGCGCGGCCGCCATCGCCATGACGGCGAAATCCCATCCCCACAGGGATTCCTCGTCCCAGACGGACAGGCAAGATTCCAGCGACCTTCCGATCACGGCAGGATCGAGCCTGCCATTGTCGAACAGCCCGTATCCCATCAGGAAGGACGGGTGATCGACGGCATATCTGCCGTACGTCTCACGGGCCCCGCTCACGGCGCGGATTCTGCCCTCCGGGTCAGTCTCAGGCAGGATCATCCGGTCCGAAACCTCAATCCAGGCCGGCGGAATTTCGCCGCCCGCCGCCGCGGTCATTTCCGCCGCAGCCCTCAGCCCGAAAACCCAGTACTCCAGCTCGAATACCGGATTTCTGGTTTTCTCCGGCGGCCAGCATTCCTGCACAGGAATCAGAGGGGCCGGAAGTTCGTAATAACCGTCCGGGTTTTTCACCGCGAAATCCGCGCAGAAATCCGCGGTTTCACGGATCACGTCAGCGTATTCGCGGAGCAGTGAAACGTCTCCTTCCGCTTTCCAGACCAGATAAAGCAGAAACAGGATGTGCGGCTGCTGCCAGATCAGAAGAGGCGCGATCGGCGAAGGGCTGTTGTCCGCGTCGGGCCCGCACTGCTTGGGCCAGCGCGCGCCTTTGTAGCCGTTGTCCCGCGCCAGCCTGCGCGCCTGCGGAAGATGCTTAAGGTACCAGGGCAGGGTCCGCATCAGCAGATCGGAATGCCCGTAGAGCGGGAGCCAGGCCTCATGCCAGAAGGTCATCTCCAGGTGAAACTTTCCGTACCAGCTGTTGCAGGAAAGGCCAGTTTCCGCCGGCGGACAGGAACCCGTGTCCTGCGCCGCGAGAAGATACTGCGAGAGAATAATCCGGCGCTCCAGTTCTTCCGCCCTCGGATCTGTGCTCCCGGAGAAATCGATGGCGCCGGTGGTCTCCCAGAAATGAGCCCACCAGGCCGCCGATCTCAGAAAAACCGCTTCCGGGCCTGAAGCGTCTCCTGCGTCTTCACCGCAGGCAGCCTGACCGCGTGTGTTTTCCGCCGCGGATACTCCACCTGCTGAGGAGTCCCGGCCGCCTGTTCCAGATTCAGCGGTGTTCCGGCGTTCCGCCATCGTGTCCTTCGTTATCCCGTCTTCCGTTTTTCCGGTGAAAAGAACGGAAAAGCTCAGCTTTCCCGCCTCTTTCCCGCTCAGAAGATACCGGTGCGGATCCCTCGTTTCCGACAGCTGCGCTTCTGTCCCGCATTCCACCGAACAGCCATAGCTGTCGCGGTCCAGGCGGCGGGCAAACCGCCACTCTCTTCCCGGCTTCACACAGGTCATTCCGGTCGAGTGCCGGCCCGGAGCCGCAAAATCCGCCCCGGACATCTCCGGCGATCCGTAAGGAAACGCGAGGAGAACGCTGAAACCGCTCTCTCCCGCAGGCGATGCCTGAATCTCAAAGGCAGCCCTGTCCGCCTCCGGGTCCGCGCAGGTTTTCACGGTGAATTCCGTCCCCCGCACAGTGAACCGGCTGACAATCACGCCGGTCCAGAGATCCAGCTCCTGGCGGATATCCGAGAGATCGGAAGGCCTGATTTCCTCCCCGCCGGCCAGAAGGGCAATCCGGGCGAGATCCATCCGGTGCGGATTTTCCCTCAGCCACCGGTAGATCTTCTCATCCCCCGGCACGCATTTCACGGGATAGCGGACAGTTCTTCCGGCTGAGCGGTACTCCGTCAGCCGGAGGTCTTTCTGCGTGTAAACGCCGGACGGAGTGTCCGCCGGGATGGTATGCCATCCCCACTGCGCCATGGTGCACAGCGGGAAATGGTTTTCCTCATACAGCTGGTAAAGGGTCTGCATTCCCGTCACATCACAGGTGAAGGCAAACTCTCCGTTTCCGACGGTGAGCGGCGATCCGGTGTCAATTTCACGGATCACCGGGTTGTGCCGGTGCACCAGCGAATATCTGTCAATCACAATAGGTCCTCCCTGCGCGCGGCTATCTTTATCCCTTTACGCTGCCGGCGGTAACGCCGTCCATCAGGTAGCGGTTGAAGAACAGGAACAGCAGGAAGACCGGGATCAGGGAAAGCGTCGACATGGCGAACATCGGGCCGAAATTGGTTCCCTGCACATCGGCAAAGCTCTTGATGGCGTAGGAAACCGTGTACATCTTCGGATCGGTGAGGTAAAGCAGCGGGCCCATGTAGTCGTCCCAGATCCAGTAGAACGAGATGACGGTTGTCGTGATCAGCGCCGGACCCAGCAGGGGCAGAATGATTCTCGTAAAGATCGAGTATTTGCTGCATCCGTCGATCTCCGCCGCCTCATCCAGCTCTTTCGGAAGGCTCCGGATAAACTGCATGATCATGTAGATGAAAAACGGCCAGCCGAGGAACTTGGGCAGGATCAGCGGAGCGTAGGTCCCGACCAGGTTCAGGTCGTTCCAGATGATGTACTGAGGAATCATCAGCACCTGGCCCGGAAGAAGCATGGTCAGGATCATGCAGGTGAACCAGAATTTCCTTCCCCTGAATTTCACTCTGGCGAGGCCGTACGCGACCATCGTGGAACTGAGCACGGTCCCGATGGTTCCGAGGCCGGCGACCAGGAAAGAGTTTTTGAAATAAGTGCCGAAGGTGACAAGGCCGGAACCCTGCCAGCCTTCCACGTAGTTCTGCCACACCCATTCGCTCGGCCAGAACCTGGCGCTGTTCCCGAGAATTTCGCTCTTCTTCTTGAAAGAGCTTAAGATCATCCAGACCACCGGATAGATCATCAGGGCGCCGAACGCAATGACAAAAGTATGATAGATAATGTTCCCAATTGTTTTTTTCGTTCTGATCTTCATACGACGCCCTCCTTACTGGTCATCCGAAGCGTAGAAGACCCACGCCTTCGATGTCTTGAAGATGACCGCTGTGATGACAACCATGATGACGAGGATCACCCACGAAGCCGCGCACGCGTATCCCATGTGCTGATAAGTGAAGCCCTCGGTGAAGATGAACAGCGAAATGTAGTTCGTCGCGTAGTTCGGGCCGCCCTGCGTGATGATCTGCGCCTGGGTGAAGGTCATGAATCCGGAGATCAGCTGCATGATCAGGTTGAACAGAATAATCGGGTAGAGGCTCGGCAGCGTGATGCTGAAGAATCTGCGGAAAGCACCGGCACCGTCGATTTCCGCCGCCTCATAATAGTCCTTCGGAATCTGCTTCAGTCCGGAAGCGAAAATCAGCATCGAGGAGCCGAACTGCCATGCGTTGCAGATGACCAGCGAGACGAAAGCCCATTTGGTGCTTCCGAAGAAATTGAACGTATTGCTTCCGGTGATCTGCTTGATGAGAGTGACGACCGGACCGCGGCTGCCGAACAGCTGTTTCCAGACCAGAGCGACGGCAACCGAGCCGCCGACCAGGGACGGAATGTAATAGATAGCGCGGTAGAATCCCTGCAGTTTCGTCGGCTTCGTCAGGAGCATGGCGATCAGAAGGGCGAAAACCAGTTTGAGAGGCACGCCGATCAGCACATACTGGAAAGTTACCGCAATAGATTTCAGGAATACGCTGTCGCGGAACAGGTTGACAAAATTGTCAAGTCCGATCCACTCGGGCGTGCTCCCGATTTTGTAGTTGCAGAAGGAATAATAAAGAGAAAGCGCCATCGGCACCAGCGTCAGCAAAAGGAAGCTGATGATAAACGGCATAACAAAAACATAGCCGACAGTGTTGTCTCTGTACCAGAAATTCTTTTTCTGGCGGGCCGGCGAGCGGCCTGCTTTTGCAGTATTTTCTGCCATCAGAAATCCTTTCCGGAGAAACGTGATCCGCCGGCTGCGCGCTCTCCGCCGCACGGCAGGATGATTTCTCCCTCTTAGACAGCCGGAAATACGCCGGACTGCCGTTCCGGATTCCGGCTGCCGCTCCCCTTTTTCAGGACTGCGCTACCGGTTTCCCGCTGACACTGACACTCCGGCCGGTTTTCGGCCCGATTCAGATATGGTTTGCCCATCCGCGCCGCCAGGGCCGTTCAGCCGACTGGAAAACAGACGAGAAAAAAGGGCAATCGTCGGCTGCTTCCCAAAAAGCTGAACGGACACGCTGTTACGCGCCTGGCTCTGCCGCGGATTTGTAAAGAAAGCGCCCTGAAGCGAACTTCAGGGCGCTCCTCAAAAGACAGTCTGATTATTCGGTCTCAGCTTCTGTCTCTGATTCAGTTTCGAACTTTGCCCAGATTTCCTGTGCCTCTGCCCAGAAGGCATCCGCGCATTCCTGAGCCGAAGCGAAGTCGCCGTTCGCGAGGCCCTGGATGTAGGTCTTCTTCAGGACATCGGAAATTTCCTCGTTGGCAGCCGGTTCTGCCGGGCTGGTGTTTGCTGTATCCGGCATAGCGCTGATGTCGGCGATCAGCTGGTAAACCTTGGAGGTAGTCTCGTCGGTCAGCTCGGAATTTGCCTGCAGATCAGCCAGGACAGTGGTGTTGATGGAAACGCCGCGCTCGCAGTTGAGAATCTCATTGGCCTCGATGCTGTTCACCCAGAAGTTCAGGAAGTTGGCAGCGATGTCTTTCTTCTCGGAAGTTGCGGAAATGCACATCTCCTGTGAAGAACGCACGCACATTCCGGACGGGCCGTCGGTGCTGACTCTCGGGATCGTGGTAAGGTTGAGCGTAATGCCGTTTTCAGCAGCGACATTGGACAGAGCCTGGAACTGGTTGCTGGAGAGCATCATCATGGCCGCGTCTCCGGAAGCGATCCAGTCGGCCTCAACATTGGCTCCGATTTCGTTCTGGATGCCGAAGTCGGCGATCACGCCTTCCTGCTGAAGCGTGTTCAGAAGGTCGAGGATGTAAGCGATCGGCTCGGTGTCGCCGTCGAAAGCGAAACTGGAACCGTCCATGCTGTAGAAGTTGTAGCCCTCTTTCCACTGGGTCACAACGCTGAACACCAGGCTGTTGTACTCCAGCGTGGTGATAGCCGGGTTTCCGGTAGCCTCGGTGATCGCTCTGGCGTCAGCCGCAAATTCATCCCAGGTCCAGTTTTCGCTCGGATACTCGAGGCCTACCTCGTCGAAGATCGCCGGGTTGTAAGCGAAGCATCTCGCGTTGGTGCCGTTGGAAATTCCCGTGATATCGCCGTTTGCGTAGTTCTTGGTGACGTCCAGAAGGGTATCCGGGATATCGGTGGTGTCGATCACGCCGCTGTCAATGTAATCGTTGAGCGGCTCGATAGTGTCGTAATATGTTGCCCAGTTGTTGCCCATCTGGAACACGTCGGGCAGATCATCCGCGGCCATCTTCGCGGTGAAGGATGTCCAGTAGCTGGTTCCATCCATGTACTCCGGCTCAAATTCCAGACCGGTCTTCTCGGTATAGAGATCCAGAACCTGCTGGGTGATCTGATGACGGGTATCGGAGCCCCACCACATGATGCGGAGAGTCTCGCCGGAGTAATCCGGCCACTCGTAATCCGGGTCATTTACATTGTTGGTGTATACCTTGTCGCCTTCCGTGGTCTCTTCTGCGTACACCGGCGCGCAGGAGAGCACCATTGCTGCTGCCAGTCCCATGGCAACAATCTTTTTCATGGTAAATCCTCCTTTTTGAGCAGACAGACTCTTTTGACTTGGATAATTATTGCGAATTTTGTCCGTCTCTGTTTGCTGATGTACTCATCAAACAACATGATTCCGCACTTGTCAATCACATATGCACATATTAGACAAACAAGAACAACAATTTTACAGTTTTTATCGTCAATATGTAATAATTTCAGGTAAATATGGAAATTTTCCAGTTTCACAGGCAATTGAGGCTGAGTCGATTCCGGAATTCCTGAAGCAGAAAATCCGTCGGATTATACTCCTGCCGACTCCTTCATAGAAATGTTCCCGGTTTCCCGCTGACACTCCGGCCTTTTCGGCCAGATACAAATCCGGCTCACCCAATCCGCGCCGCCAGGTTCGTTCAGCCAAATGAAAAATCGACAAGAAGCAGAGGCAATCGTCGGCTTTTTCTCACAAAACTGAACCGATAACACGATACACATCCGACTCTGCCGCGGATTTGCAGAGGAAGGCGCCCTGAAGTGAACTTCAGGGCGCTCCTTAAATGGCAGCCTGATTATTCGGTCTCGGCCTCAGTTTCTGACTCAGCCTCGAACTTTGCCCAGATTTCCTGTACCTCCGCCCAGAAGGCATCCGCGCATTCCTGAGCTGAAGCGAACTCGCCGTTCGCGAGGCCCTGGATATAGGTCTTCTTCAGGACATCTGTAATTTCCTCTGTAGCAGCCGGTTCCGCCATGCTTGTGTTGGCAATATCCGGCATTGCGCTGACATCGGCGATCAGCTGGTAAACCTTGGAGGTAGTCTCGTCGGTCAGTTCGGAATTTGCCTGCAGATCAGCCAGGACTGCGGTGTTGATGGAAACGCCGCGCTCGCAGTTGAGAATCTCGTTGGCCTCAATACTGTTCACCCAGAAGTTCAGGAAGTTGGCAGCGATGTCTTTCTTCTCGGAAGTTGCGGAAATGCACAGTTCCTGAGAAGAACGGATGCTCATCCCGGATTGGCCGTCAGCACTGACTCTTGGTATTGTGGTCAGGTTGAGCGTGATGCCGTTTTCAGCAGCGACATTGGACAGAGCCAGGAACTGATTGCTGGCGATCATCATCATGGCCGCGTCTCCGGAAGCGATCCAATCGGCCTCGACGTTGCTTCCGATCTCGTTCTGGATGCCGAAGTCTGCGATCACGCCTTCCTGCTGAAGCGTGTTCAGAAGATCCAGGATGTAAGCGATCGGTTCGGTGTCTCCGTTGAACGCAAAGCCTGTGCCATCCATGTTAAAAAAGTTGTAGCCTTCTTTCCACTGGGTCACAACGCTGAAGACAAGGTTGTTGTATTCCAGCGTTGTGATAGCCGGATTTCCGGTATACTCAGTGATCGCCCTGGCGTCAGCAGCAAACTCTTCCCAGGTCCAGTAGTAGTCCGGATACTCAAGACCCACCTCGTCGAAGATCGCCGGGTTGTAAGCAAAGCATCTCGTGTTGGTGCCGTTGGAAATTCCCGTAATATCGCCGTTCGCGAAATTCTTGGTAACATTCAGGAGCGTTTCGGGAATATCCGCGGTGTCGATCACACCGCTCTCGATGTATTCGTTGAGCGGCTGGATGGTGTCGTAATACGTAAGCCAGTTGTTGCCCATCTGGAACACGTCGGGGAGATCGTTTGCAGCCATTTTTGCGGTGAATGAAGTGAAGTAGCTGCCTCCATCCATGTACTCCGGCTCAAACTCCAGACCGGTCTTCTCCGTGTAGAGATCCAGAACCTGCTGGGTGATCTGATGACGGGTATCGGAGCCCCACCACATGATGCGGAGAGTCTCACCGGAGTAATCCGGCCACTCGTAGTCCGGGTCGTTCACATTGTTGGTGTATTCCTTGTCGGCTTCCGTTGTCCCTTCCGCATACACCGGTGCGCAGGAGAGCACCATTGCCGCTGCCAGTCCGATAGCAATAATTTTTTTCATAGGTAATCCTCCTTTTTAAATCGAACAGACAAATATCATTGGGATTTGTACTATTGTCCATTCTCATTTACTGTTGTCAGCATGATACAGCCAGATTCATCGGCTGTCAAACGAAGTTCGACATATTTACCAAATATGCGCCATTTGAATTTGGATTTTGTCGTATTTTTACTGAATTGTTACAGGCTTTTGGGAGGCTATTCTTGTTATCTTTCATAAAGAAGACGCGTGCATATTCCGAAGTTCCGGCAGCGATAATCCGCTGTATAATTATCCGGCCGCGCTTCGACTCGGAAAATACGGTGAAGAAGTGACATATCCTATTGCGGACAGGGACTGTCAAAAATGAGAAGCCATCTGTGCAGCATAGCCTGATCTTTGCTGTCAGGATTGTCACTGACACAAACCGGCAGATATTTGCGTATTATTGACAGGCAGTACCGTCTGAAGGCAGGACAGTGCTGTTCTTATTGTCGAAGAACCTTTCAGATCTTTAACTGATACATGGAATTTAAGTATATAATAATACACAGCATGACTGGAAAGATGCATGCTGCCCGGCTGACTCGAATAAACACGGGAACATATAGAAAGGCAGGTTGAGAATCATGTCAGAACTTGAAGACATTTTGGGCAGGGTGAAGGAAGGAACACTGTCGGTTGAGGACGCGGCTCTTCAGCTCAGGGAGGCCCCTTACGAAGATATCGGATACGCGAAAGTAGATCTGCAAAGAAAAATCCGCCAGGGAACGTCGGAAGTGATTTACGGGTCAGGCAAGACACCGGAACAGATCGCGGGGATTATTCAGGCGATGAAAAAACACGGCCAGGAGAACATCCTGATCACACGGCTGTCGGAGGAGTCAGAAAAAGCCGTATCGCTCTCCTGCCCTCTCGAATATCACGCCGACGCCCGGATCGGAATCGTCGGGAAAGCCGCGGAACCCGACGGGATCGGGACGATCGTCGTCGCGACCGGCGGCACGAGCGATATTCCTGTCGCGGAGGAAGCCGCGCTGACAGCCGAATTTCTGGGCAACCGGGTGAACCGCCTCTATGACGTCGGCGTTGCCGGCCTCCACCGGACGCTCTCCCACCTCGATGAACTGATGAGCGCCAGCGTGATCATCGCCATCGCCGGGATGGAGGGCGCGCTCGCGAGCGTGATCGGCGGGCTGGCGGACTGCCCTGTCATCGCGGTGCCCACAAGCGTCGGCTACGGAGCCTCATTCGGCGGTCTGTCCGCCCTTCTTTCCATGCTCAATTCCTGTGCGAGCGGCGTTTCCGTGGTCAACATCGACAACGGCTTCGGGGCGGGTTTCCTGGCCAGCCGGATCAACCACCCGAAAACCGGTGAATAAACGGACAGCTGCCTGAAACCGGACAGTCAGCCCTGGAATTCAGCTCCTGCCGTCCGGAGATCCGGCCGGAGGACTGTCCATGCTGCCGGAGCGGAATCCCTGAAGATCGAGCGTCACATAGGAAAACCCGATTTCCTTCAGTGATCCGCAGATTTCCGCCCGTATTTTTTCCTGCAGTATCCGCGGGAATTCCGACGGAAGAATCTCGATTCTTGCGACGTCCCCGTGCACACGCACACGGATCTGCGAAAAGCCAAGGTCCGCGAGAACTCTTTCCGCGCGGTCCGCCATCTGCAGTTTCTTTTCTGTCAGGGGATCCCCGTACGGAAACCGGGTCGCAAGGCAGGCTGACGAAGGTTTATCCCAGGTCGTGAGCCCCAGTTCCCGGGAAAATGCGCGGATTTCTTTCTTCGTCAGACCGCAGTCCAGCAACGGGCTTACCACACCCAGCTCCTTTACCGCGCGCATCCCGGGCCGGTAGTTACCCTGGTCATCCCAGTTTGTTCCCTCCGCGACGGCGCTGATCCCGTTCTCTTCCGCGATGCGGAGCGCTTCCGACAGCATCGCCCGCTTGCAGAGATAGCAGCGGTTCCGCGGATTACCGCGCAGTTCTTCCGTCTGAAGAGGATGAGGGTCAAATATGATCTGCCGGATCTTCTCATTCCGGCAGAATTCTTTCGCTTCGGCAAGCTCCCTCTGCGGGGTGAACGCCGACTCCGCGGTGAGCGCGATGCACCGGTCTCCCAGAACGTCGTGCGCGGTTTTCAGCAGATAGGTGGAATCGACGCCTCCCGAGAAGGCGACAGCCACATTGCCGAGATTTTCCAGATTTTTTCTTAAAGCTTCACGTTTATCCATCTATAATAATCTCCACTTACCTGATCATCACAGGAATCCGCACCCTGTTCTCCGTATTATTTCATCCCGGAGATCCGTACTGCGGATTCCCGTCTTTCTGGTCTCAGGGCGTCACAGCGCCATCCACGGCATCCGCCTTCTCCGCAGATCTGTGTGCCGGATTCCCAGTCTTTGTGCCTCTCAGGGCGCCTCCATCCCGTCCCCGTCTTCATCCGCCGGCTGCAGATCCATGCCAAGGATATCTTCAAGGGGAATTTCCGCTCTGTCCGCGAGAATCAGACGTTTCCCCGGGTAATCCACGCGCTTCACAAAGACGGCCATTTCCCTTGTGCATCCTCCGTCTTTCAGGCGGTCTGGCACGAAAACATCCAGCCGGGCCGGAATCCCTTCCGAAAGGGAATCTTCCCGGATTCCCCTGTTCAGCGCTTCATTCAGTTCTTCCAGTTTCCGGTCCAGATCCGCCTTCTGTTCCTCGGACAGCTCTGGTTTCCGCGGAACGTACCTGGCGGTCTCCTCTATCATATCCTCATATCCCGTGAGCGCCGCGAAAGGTGCGAACTGCGCCGCCCGCTCGCGGCTGGACATTCTGGGATGCCTGACGGATACGTGGTGCGGAAGATTGATGATATCATCATACTGATGCTGATCCTGGTCCGTTCCCATCCGTTTTTCTGTGCCTCCGGTCTTCTGTTCTGCTCTCCCGCCCGGGCGGGGACCGCTTCGCCCTCCATTTGGGCTGTTCAAAAACCCGGTTCTCGGCTCCCGCCCGCGCGGGGACCGCTTCGCCTGATAAAACGCTTTTCAGCTGTTTTTGCTTCCTCACGCCCCGGCGGGAACCGTTTCGCCAAAAAAGGAATTACTCGGCGGATTTGTCCGGGATCCGGCTGCGGCGCCGTGCGGTCACGCTTTATGGCCGCCGATCCGGCTGTTTCTCTCCTCCGCGTTCGCGCCTTCCTGGAGATCCATACCCCGAAGGACGGCGTTTTTGCCGAATTTCCTTTTCAGTTCGAGAACGGCTTTCTGCGCGGATTTTTCCTTCTCCAGAGCCAGGTTTTCCTTTTCCTTCTGCTCTTCCCTCGCGGCGTAATCAGTGAACAGGTCCATCTGTTCGAAAGACGCGCTTCTTCTCTTCCCGGCCTCGCTCTCGGGAATCACGTGAACCGCGATGACATTGAGCCGCCTGGCGTAGAAATCCGGATTCATCACCCGGTCGAAGACCGCCAGAACCGCCTGAGTGATTTTTCTTGCTGAGGAAGTATAACCGCCCAGGCTTTCCTTTCCCTCCGAGGGTTTAGGGACCGTTCTTCCGTACCGGTCGGCTTTCACTTCGCCCCGATAATGCTGCGCAGTCACGGGATCTTCCAGGCTTTTCCGGTCATAGCCGATCGAGAGCGCAACCACGTCCGTCTCCAGCCCCCTGTCCAGAAGCATCATGGTCAGCTCATCCGCCATTTCATGCACCAGGATGCGCGCCTGGGCATAGCCTGTCGGTTCAGAAAGCACCTGTCCGGTGGAAAGGCTGTTCTCCTCAGGACGGTAAGCTTTGATGTCAGCGATCGTGCACGGCTCCCATCCCCAGGCGTGGTCGATCAGGAGCTCCGCGTTGACGCCGAACAACCGGTACAGGAGCTCCTCGCTGTAAAATTCTCCTTCGCGGCCTGCGGAACAGCGGGCGATATCGCCCATGGTATACAGGCCGACGCCGGCCAGTCTCCGGGCTGTTCCTCCGCCTACCCTCCAGAAATCCGTGATCGGTCTGTGGCCCCACAGCTGTTCCCGGTAGCTTCTCTCATTCAGCGCGGCGATTCTCACCCCGTCCCTGTCGGCGCGGACATGCTTGGCCACGATATCCATCGCGACCTTGGCAAGATAAAGATTTGTCCCGATCCCGGCAGTCGCGGTGATTCCCGTTCGGGCAAGCACATCCCGGATCATCCGGACGGCAAGTTCACGCGGGGTCTGCCGGTAGACGCCCAGATAATGGGTCACATCAATGAAAACCTCGTCGACAGAGTAGACCTGGATATCCTCCGGGGCGACGTACTTCAGATAGATCCGGTAAATGTCCGTGCTGACCTTCATGTACAGGGACATGCGCGGCGGTGCTATGACCACGGATAGCTTCAGGGACGGATCGGCAGCCAGCGCCGCCGCGGACGCTGATTCCCCGGAAAAACGGCGTCCGGGGGCTTTCTCAAGCCTTTCCGCGTTGATTTCCCTGACTTTTTCATTCACCTCGAAAAGCCGGCACCTACCCGGAAGCCCGTAAGCTTTGAGCGACGGCGAGACGGCGAGGCAGATGGTTTTTTCGGTGCGGGATTCATCCGCTACCACGAGCATCGTGTCCAGGGCGTCCAGGCCGCGCTCGGCACACTCCACCGAAGCGTAAAAGGATTTCAGGTCTATTGCGATATATGAATTTTCCGCCATACCGCCAATCCTTTCTCTTCCGTGTCCGGTTGTGATAATCGGACTGAACTCACATTCTGCGCATGGTCTTCTTCCAGGTTCCCCTGAGATACCTTCCGACAAAGAAAGTGATCCGGCAGATCCAGTCGATCACCATCGCGATCCAGACGCCGATCACCCCCATACCCATGTTCACCCCGATCACGTAGCTGAACCCGACGCGGAAAATGAACATGGAAGCGATGGAAACGATCATTGTGAACTTCACGTCATTGCAGGCGCGGAGCATGTTCGGCAGGACAAAGGCGAGAGGCCACAGGAATGCGGCCACGCCGTTGTGGATCATCACGAGGATCCAGGAGAGCCTCTCCGCCTCGGGGGAAAGCCCGTAAATTTTCAGAATCGGCTTCAGGAAGATCAGAATGCCGGCGATCACAATCGCCGAGGCAATGTAATCGATCACAAGCAGTTTTTTCGTGTAATATCTGATCTGCTCCTCATCCTGCGCGCCGACGCACTGCCCGATCACGGTGATCATGGCCAGGCTGATCGCGGAGCCGATCAGGCAGCCGCAGGTATCCAGGCTGTTGGCCACCCCGTTCGCCGCGATCTGCGCGGTTCCGAAACCGGAGATGATGCTGACGACGAGCACGCGGCCGAGCTGGAAAATCCCGTTTTCAATCCCGTTGGGCACCCCGATGTAGAGAATCCTTCT
Source organism: Lachnospiraceae bacterium (assembly GCA_050944455.1). Classification (GTDB taxonomy): domain Bacteria; phylum Bacillota; class Clostridia; order Lachnospirales; family Lachnospiraceae; genus Anthropogastromicrobium. The sequence continues at coordinate 77,738 of JBMNRC010000003.1, read as the reverse complement.
GATCAGCGGAAAATCCGGCCGGTATCCCTTCACATAGTGAACTTCCAGATTACGGTTCAGAAGGAGGATATGAAGAATCACGGCACCGAGAGTGCGGGAAATCAGGGATGGGACGGCGACGCCGGCGGTCCCCATATGCAGCCCGAAAACGCAGATCGCGTTTCCGGTAACATTGACTACATTGACGATTGCGGCCACTACCAGCGTGATTTTGGAGTTTCCCATGGACCGGAACAGCGCCGCGTCAGCGTTGTAGATGGCAAGCGACGGGAAGGACAGCGCCGAGATCATAAAATAGATCATCGCGTTCTCCATGACGTCGTCATCGATCTTTCCGAACAGAAGCCGGAGAACCTGACGGCAGAAAACCATGGACAGCGCGGTGATAATCACGCTGGACGCCGCTACCGTGAGCAGCAGCTGATTGGCGCTCCTGCAGGCGTCCTCCTGTTTCCCGGCTCCGAGGTAATGGGTGGCGACAACCGCGCCTCCCGTCGCCAGCGCCGAGAAAACCGCAAAAATCAGGTTGTTGATCATATCGACCAGGGATACGCCTGAAACTGCCGCTTCCCCGACGTTGGACACCATCATGGTGTCCGCCATGCCGACCGTCACCGAAAGGAGCTGCTCCAGCACAAGCGGCCAGATCAGTTTTTTGAGATATTCATCGGTGAAAAGATAATTCTTTCGCTCTTCTTTCTGAAGTTCTGCCATCGGACTGTCAAACCTCTGCCATCATTGCCGGAAACAGACTGCCGTGCAGGCGTCTGCAAAAGACTGCTTCCCAATCATTCATTTCACTGCGGCGGGCCGCAAAAGCCTGCCGGCTGATTCCGGCTGCCGATGCCGGTCTCCGGTACTCCGCCGTCCGCAGCTGAGCAGACAGCCAAGACGCCGGAATACGTTTCCGCATTCCGGCGTCTAGATTATAACATGTTTTTCAAGTTATCTCCGCTGTCCCGGGTTTTTGTTTTCCTGCCGTTTTGTTCAGCGAAAGACAGCGGATTCTGATCAGCGCTCCCACTTCCAGTTGACGATCTCCGGGAGATCCTGACCGTACTCCGCGATGTACTGCTTGTGCTCAACCAGTTTGTCGCTCATCTTCTGGTACAGGTAAGCCCCGCGGTTCCCGAGCTGCGGGAGGAACTTGAGCGCTTCCTGGACCAGATGGAAGCGGTCGATGTCATTCTGCACGCGGACATCGAACGGCGTGGTGATCGTGCCTTCCTCCTTGTAGCCCCTGACATGCATCCAGCGGTTGTTGTGGCGGCGGTACGTCAGCTCATGGACCAGCGACGCGTAGCCGTGGAAATTGAAGAGCACGGGCTTGTCCTTCGTGAAGAGCATGTCGTACTCCTCGTCCGTCAGGCCGTGCGGATGCTCGCTCGCCGGCTGCAGCTTGAACAGGTCCACGACATTGATAAAGCGGATTTTTATCTCCGGCAGCTCTTTATTGAGGATCGAGACCGCGGCCAGCGCCTCCAGCGTGGGCGTCTCGCCGGCGCAGGCAAAGACGATATCCGGCTCTTGGCCCTGGTCGTTCGAAGCCCATTCCCAGATGCCGATGCCCTGCGTGCAGTGCTTCACCGCCTCCTGCATGGACAGCCACTGCGGCCTGGGGTGCTTGGACGCGACAATGACGTTGACGTAATTGCGGCTTCTCAGGCAGTGGTCCATCGTCGAAAGCAGGCAGTTGGTATCCGGCGGCAGATAGATGCGGACGACGTCGGCTTTCTTGTTTGCGATGTGATCCATGAAGCCCGGATCCTGGTGCGTGAATCCGTTGTGGTCCTGCTGCCACACGGTGGAGCACATAATCAGGTTGAGGGAGGCGATCTTCTGGCGCCACGGAAGCTGATTGCACACCTTCAGCCATTTCGCGTGCTGCGCGGCCATCGAATCGATGATTCTCGCGAATGCCTCGTAGGTGGCGAAGAAGCCGTGGCGGCCGGTCAGCAGATAACCCTCCAGCCAGCCTTCGCACATATGCTCGGAGAGCATGGAGTCCATCACGTGGCCGTACGGATCGAGATGATCGTCCTCATCGGTGCGCGCGGAGTTCCAGTCGCGGTTCTGCACTTCGAAGACCGCGTTGAGCCGGTTGGAGTTGGTCTCATCCGGCCCGAAGATGCGGAAATTTCCGTCATTCAATTTAAAGATATCGCGGATAAATTTTCCGAGCTCGGTCATATCCTGCCCGTCGCGGCTCCCATGCTTTCCGCCGATATCGAAAGCGTAGTCGCGGAAGTCGGGCATACGGAGATCGCGGAGTAGTTTTCCGCCGTTCGCGTGCGGATTCATGCCGATGCGGCGGTCTCCCTTCGGAGCCAGTTCTTTGATCTCCGGGCGGATCTTTCCGTCCTCCGTGAACAGCTCCTCAGGCTTGTAGCTTCTCAGCCACTGCTCCAGGATTGCGGTGTGCTCGGGCTTGTCCATCATGATCGGGACCTGGTGCGCCAGGAAATTCCCCTCGATTTTGTTGCCGTCCACAAATTTCGGCCCCGTCCATCCCTTCGGCGTGCGGAGAACGATCATCGGCCATACCGGGCGGGTGGTGTCGCTGTTCTCGCGGGCGTTCTTCTGGATCGCGAGGATTCTCTCGATCACCGTGTCCATGGTCTCCGCCATCCTGCGGTGCATGGCCATCGGGTCATCTCCCTCCACGAAGTACGGCTCCCAGCCGCAGCCGTGGAAGAAATCGGTGATTTCCTGGTGGGACATTCTCGCGAAGATCGTCGGGTTGGCGATCTTATAGCCGTTCAGGTGGAGAATCGGGAGAACCGCGCCGTCCTGCACAGGATTCAGGAATTTGTTGCTCTGCCAGGAAGTAGCCAGAGGCCCGGTCTCGGCTTCGCCGTCGCCGACGATAACCGAAGCGATCAGGTCAGGGTTGTCGAACACGGCGCCGAAAGCGTGGGCGATGGAGTAGCCGAGCTCACCGCCTTCATTGATGGATCCGGGCGTCTCCGGCGCGCAGTGGGACGGAACGCCGCCCGGGAAGGAAAACTGTTTGAATAGTTTCTTCAGGCCTTCCTCATCCTCGCTGATGTTCGGGTAGATCTCACTGTAGGTGCCGTCGATATAGTCGTTGGCGATAAAAAAGTTTCCCCCGTGGCCGGGGCCGGACAGAAGGATCATGTCCAGGTCGTAGCGCTTGATGACGCGGTTCAGGTGCGTAAACACGAAATTCTGGCCGGGAACCGTCCCCCAGTGGCCGACGATCTTCTTTTTGACCATGTCGCGGGTGAGCGGCTTCTTCAGCAGCGGATTGTCCAGCAGGTAGAGCTGGCAGGCCGCCAGATAGTTGGCCGTGCGCCAGTAAGCGTTCATTTTTGTGAGAAGTTCGTCCGTGATCGGCCCTTTCTCCTCGCATACCTGAGCTTCAGCGTTCTGTGTCATGAAATCTCCTTCATTCGGGAATCGCACCCGAACATGCTGTAAGGTATTGATACTATGGTTGACAGTGCCTCCGCGGAACCAGCCGCAGATCATTTTCTCCCCGCGGAACAGGGCAGGCGGCTCCGGGGAGACACTTCCGTCTGCCGCGGCCGTCGGAACCCGGAGCCCTGCCGCCGAACCGTCGCCCGGGACAGCCCGGATCCGGACCGCACAAAAGTTCCGGCGCGGCATTGTCTGAAACGCCCTCGCCGGAACAATCAGATCAGGTCAGATGTACGAAAGGATTACAGGAATGAGAAGCCGAAGCCGTTGACCAGGCCGTCGACTTTAACCCCTGCGCGGCACAGCGGGCAGCTGTGATAATCCCAGTCGCCGTAATCCGGCAGGTCTTTTTTGCTGTAGACCGAAAGAACCGGAACGTCCCCGACTTTGTCAATCGCCGTGAAAATCGCCGCAATGCCGGCCAGGATGCCGTCATAATAGCCGATCGCTTCCATCGCGCGGTTTGCCGATTTTCCGGTGGTGACCGTGCCGGCGAGAATCAGGACATGCTTGCCGCGGATCATCGGGCGGATGTTCCCGCGGACGATGATCTGGGAATTGTCGTTGTACTCCGGCGTGATGACATAGATCGTTTTGTGGGCGTTGGTGTTGAGCACATGCGCCTGGACCAGTTCCTCCGCGAGGTACGCGCCGATCACTTCCATCCCCTCGATGCAGAGAATCGTGTCGATGGTCGTGCCGTACAGATACATCTTCGCGAGGGATGCCGCGATGGAGCGCGCCTCGCTGGCCCTGGTCTTGAGCGTCGTCAGGTCAAGGTAGTAATTGATATGCGAGTGGTTTGTCGCAAAATGGCCTTTGATCACCTTGAGCGGAGCTGCCGTTCCGGCAGTAACAATTTTTTTATACTTTTCGTCCATACCGAATACCTCTCCTTCCGTGATTCAGTTGTTTCCAGTATAACAAAACCTCCCCGAAAAGTGAATACTTTTCACCGCGCGTCAGGCTTTCGCGCGCTGCCCGGCCGGGGTCTTTTCCATCCGCCGCCTGACCGCCGCGGCCCGATATCTTCCGGGCAATTTCAGTTCAGGCCCGGACGGGCCGGCACAGTTTCGCGGTCAGTCCAGCATCTGAAGCTTCTCCGGCAGGATCCGAACCGTGAGATCCGCCGAACGGCGCTTCACTTCGCCGTCCGTATGCACCCACTGGGGAACCGACGCCTTCACCCGCACAGTTCGCCCGGCTCTCCCCTGGTGCATGGTCCTCGCAAAAAACGGGTATTTCTTCCCGCTGAAAGTAAACGGAACGATCAGGAAAAACTCGCTGTTTCGTTTCGGGTCGGCCGCGCAGTAATCCAGGATGCCGTCGCTGTTGTCCGCATGGGGACAGAACTGAATTCCGCCTCCTTCATACCGGTTGTTCATGTAGACCGAAAACAGGCAGTTTGGAAACGTTTCGAGCACTCTGCCGGACTCATAGATCACCTGTCCCGTGTTCGGGTAGCTTAAGATCAGCCTGAAGGCGTACACCAGATAGATCAGTTTTCCGAGATGCAGGCGGTTGAGCACTTTTTTGAACGGAGAACGGCCCGCGTAATAGCAGATCGCAGCGTCATATCCAACCCCGCAGCTGCTCAGGAAACGGCGGCGCCAGCCGCGGTCTGCCTCCTGACCCGCGTCATGGCAGATCACCTCGCCGACGTCCATCCTCCGAACGGTCCTCCCCTCAAGGATCTGGTCCGAAAGGGCTTTCAGGTTTTTCGGCAGCTTCAGGCTGCGGGCCAGATCGTTGCCTGACCCGGCGGGAAGAAATCCGATGCGGACGTCCGAGTAATCATCAATCCCGTTGATCACCTCGTTGAGCGTCCCGTCCCCACCGAGGACAATAAGGTTGACCGGTTCCTTCTTCGTTCGGGCTGCAGGCTGACCGGACCGGGCTTCCCGTACCGCCTCTCTCGTGACTTCCTCAATTCCCTTCTCTTCCGAGGAAAGATGCACGACGAAACGGTGCCTGCTCTTTTTCAGGTACGGCATCAGGCGCCGGTAGATTTTCCCGGTTTTCCCGGATGCTCCCGCGGGGTTGACAATCACATGGAAAATCATCAGGACGCCTCCTTTCTCACGGCTGCCTGATATCGCTGAAAGCTGCAGCCTGCCTGGATGAAACAGCCCATTATCCTCCCCTGATAGGGTTTTTCCAGGTTCTCTGCCCGGAAAAACAGATTCAGAACTCAGAAAAAAAGGTTGAGGACGATCATGTACGCCGCCGTGCCGACAGCCATGGAAAGCGCCATCTTTCTCTTCCACAGGAATGACGCGGCGGTCGCGGCAAGCCCGATCAGCTCCGGAATCCCATGGGTTCCTCCGCTCTGAAACGAAGACGTCAGATCCGTGTTCCTGAAACAGTAGACTGCCAGGATGCCGAAAACGGCGGATCCCAGCACCCGCCCGAGATACCGGACATACGGCGGGACTTCCTTCCCTTCCGGGAAAAGGATGAACGGCAGGAACCGTGTCGTCACAGTTCCCGCCGCGGCCATCAGGACTGTCACAAACATCTGCTCTCCGGTCATGGTCAGTTTCCTCCTTCCGCCTGGTTCTCCGCCGAAGCCGCTTTTCCGCCTCCGAAGTTCTCCGCAGTTTTCACGGGGTCGAGCTGCTTCCGGAAGACAGTCAGCGCGGCGAGGACCAGAATCATGGACGGGATGATAAAGCGGTCCGGCCCGAAAAGCAGAAGGCACAGCACGGAACCGGCGGTTCCCGTAAGCTCGCTTCCGTGGACCCCGAGCCAGTCCTTCCCTGTGATCTTCTTTCCGGAGTCCCGCGACCACTTTTTGAGCTGATCCGAGTCATTCACCCACTGGTTCATGAAGATGGATACAAACATCGCTGTCATGATGAAATCCAGGCCTCTGGTGCTGACCGGAACCAGCGAACCGAAAAAAGCGCCGAGCGCGGTACCTGTGACCCAGTAAATCTGGTCCAGCGCCGAAACAGCAAGGTAAAAACGGGATTTATCGCAGTCCCCGGGTATCTCCGCCGAATAATTGACGGCGAAAGTTTCATCGGACAATGCATAAATCAGGTATGCCTTCACCTTCCCGGTTCCCCTGTATTTCGACAGCATGGCCAGGCCGTAGAAGATATGCCTGGCGCCGACCATCAGCGAGGTGACAAAAGCCGAAACCGGATTAAATGCCGACTGCAGGATTTCCACAAGCAGAAATTCCATGGAGCCGGTGTAAACGACAATGGCCGTGACAACGGGAAGCCAGAAAGGAAAACCGTTCGTCACCATCAGGATGCCGTAGGTTATTCCCAGAAAGATATATCCGGCCATCACCGGAATGGTCCGTGGAAACGCTGTTCGGAGTTCCTGCATAAAACCTCCAGTCCTGCCGTATGAATTGAAATACACCGTGGCTGCGGCAGGCAGTTCGCCTGCCGCCGGAGTTCAGCTATCAAAATCCATCCAGGCTCCGCGCATCGGAGATACCGCGTGCTCCGCAAAGAGCCGGATCGCCCCGCATTTGTATTTCATCGGATGCGGCTTCCAGTTTTTCCTGCGCTCAGCCAGAATGGCTTCCATCTCCTCCGGCGTTCTGCGGACGCCTCTCACGCCGACTATCTCCAGCACCCTCTCCCTCACATCAAGATGAATCAGGTCCCCTTCCTCCACCAGGGCGATCGGGCCGCCGGCCTGCGCCTCCGGGCTGACATGACCGATCACGGGGCCTGTGGATGCGCCGGAGAACCTTCCGTCCGTGATGAGGGCAATGCTCTTTCCGAGTTCCCGGTCGGACGAGATTGCCTCCGTCGTGTAAAACATTTCCGGCATGCCGGATCCCTTCGGGCCCTCGTAGCGGATGAACACGGCGTCGCCTGGCTTCACGCGGTGATGCAGAACGGCGTCGATGCACTCCTCCTCGCTGTCAAACGGTCTCGCCCTGAGCACAGCCGAGAACATTTCCTTCGGGCAGGCAGTGTGCTTGATGACCGCTCCCTCCGGCGCGAGGTTTCCTTTCAGAACCGCGATCGAGCCGTTGGAGCCGAGCGGATGATCGAACGGGCGGATGATATCTTCCCGGGTCAGGTGAAGCCCGCGTCTGCGGTTGGAATCCTCCAGAAGTTTCGCGCACCGGTCGTAGTACACGCTGCGCTTCAGGTCATCCAGGTTTTCACCCAGCGTCTTTCCCGTGACGGTCATCGCGTCGAGATGCAGGTAGCCTCTGATTTCCTCCATGATGGCGGGAACACCCCCGGCGTAATAGAAAAACTCCGCCGGCCACCTGCCCGCGGGCCTGACGTCAAGAAGGTAATGCGCGCCGCGGTGCATGCGGTCGAAGGTATCCCCGGTGATCTCAATGCCGAATTCATGCGCGATCGCCGGGATGTGCATCAGCGCGTTGGTGGAGCCGGAAATGGCCGCGTGAACGAGGATGGCGTTCTCGAAACTTTCTTTCGTCACGATATCCGAAGGACGCATGTGATCGGACAGCGCGAGCTTTACCGCCTGCTCCCCTGCCCTGCGCGCGTAATTAAGAAGATCCGGGCTATCCGCCGGGAGAAGCGCGCTCCCGGGCAGGGCCAGGCCCAGGGCTTCCGCCATGATCTGCATGGTCGAGGCAGTTCCGATAAACGAGCAGGCGCCGCAGCCCGGGCAGGCATTGCGCTTTGCCCAGTCGAGCCGTTCCCTGGTAATCTCGCCCCGCTCATACTCCGCGGAATATTTTCCGAGCTGTTCCAGCGTCAGGAGTTCGGGCCCTGCGGCCATGGTTCCCCCCGGCACCACAACCGAGGGGATATTTACGCGGGCGAGGCCCATCAGGTTTCCCGGCATACCCTTGTCACAGCTGGCGATGAACACGCCGGCGTCAAAAGGCGTGGCGTTCGCCTGGATCTCGATCATGTCCGCGATCATCTCGCGGCTTGCCAGCGAATAGTTGATGCCGTCCGTCCCCTGGCTCTCCCCGTCGCACATATCCGTGGTGAAATATCTGGCTCCGTGTCCGCCGGCGGCGGCGACGCCGTCCCTCGCCGCCTCGACCAGTTTGTCCAGATGCCCCGAACCCGGATGGCTGTCTCCGAATGTGCTCTCAATAAAAACCTGCGGTTTGGACAGGTCCTCCGGCTTCCATCCGGTGCCGATGCGAAGCGGGTCTGCTTCCGCGGCCAGTTCGCGCAGTCTCACGCTGGCCAGTTTTTTCTCTTTCATCAATCCGCGCTCCTCTCCGATCCGGCCCGCGGATCCGCACGGCCGCGATTCAAGGGAATCGACCGCTCCGCGGGTCCGCAGGCACCGGTTCTTTCAGGTGTCCTCTTTTCTCACAGTCTCAGTCGGTAACTTCTCTCAGTTTCCGGTCGATCTCCATCTGCCTGTCCTGCGGAAGGCTCGTGAACGGCCCCTGGAGAATCTCCCGGAACGTATACAGCTCATCCTCGAAAGGAATGTTATTGCGGTATCTGAAATAATACTCGTCCAGGATCGCCCTTGTCTTCGGGTTCGCCTTGAGCTCCTCCCACGGAGAATCGATGCTGTAGGTTTTGCGGTATGGCCTCGTCGGCTCATAGGTGAACGTATACATACCCGCGGAAAGAACCGCTTTCACGCCGGTGCCGTCCTGCCGGATATCGGAAACGCCGTCCTGTCCCGCCGCCTGTCCGCGGATAACGCTCTCTTCCGCGTCGGGAAGAACCAGATCGGCCTTCGTGTTGAAGGGAACCGTAAAGCTGAACGCAAGCTTCCCATTCTCAAGTTTCCAGGAACTCCTGATCATTCCTGACGGCGAGCGGAGCGATCCCTTCGCCCATCCCATCTGGTAGTCCGGCTTCGGGGAAAGCGTAAAGCGCGTGAATCCGCCGTGATCTTCCTGCGGCTGGATTCCTGCCATCTCCCGGTACATCCACTCCGCGATGGATCCGTAGGCGTAGTGATTCAGGGAGTTCATCGCGGTTCCGCTGATCTTTCCGTCCGGTTCCACGGAATTCCAGCGCTCCCACACCGTGGTCGCGCCCATCAGCACCTCGTACAGCCAGCCCGGATAGCCTTTCTCCAGCAGCAGATGGTACGCCATCTCATTCATGCCGTTTTCGGAGAGAACGCGGCAGAGGTACGGCGTGCCGACAAACCCGGTCTCCAGATGATAGCGGCTGCGGCGCAGTTTGTTCATCAGCCCGCCGCACACCTTCTCCCTCGCGCCTTCGGGAACCAGGTCCATGTACAGCGCGATCACGTACCCGGTCATCGTATCGACGCAGAGATTTCCGGCCGGGGTGAAATACTCGCGGAAGAACGCGCCGCGGATCTCATCCGCGAGCTTGCCGTACTTCGCGGCTTCTTCCTTCTTTCCGAGAATTTCAGCGCTCTTCGCGACAATCCGGGTCGAGTAATAATAGTAGGCGGAAGCGATGTAATTCGGGTCCGTCGCGCCGTACACGCCGCCCTTCACGTTTCCGTCCAGGGCAAGCCAGTCGCCGTAGTGGAAGCCGTTGAGCCACAGTCTCTTCGCGCCGCCAATGTCGTCCTGACGCTTCATGTAGTCGACCCAGGCGCGCATGCTGTCGAACTGGCGGCGCAGAATTTCAACGTTCCCGTAGTGCAGATAGACATTCCACGGGATCACGGTCGCGGTTTCGCCCCATGCCGTCGAGATGGCGCTGTGATAGTTGCACACCGGCACAACATCCGGGCAGGCGCCGTCAAGGTTCTTCTGCTCACTGTAGACATCCTTCCCGTATTTTGTGTAGAAAGCGCTCGTGTCCGCGTTGAAGCAGGCTGTTCCGGAAAATATCTGGGCGTCGCCGGTCCAGCCGTAGCGCTCGTCCCTCTGCGGGCAGTCCGTCGGGATATCCAGGAAATTGCCTTTCTGCCCCCACCATGCGTTGTGGAACAGCTGATTGACCAGCGGGTCGGAAGTCTCGATGTTTCCGAGGCGCTCCATCTGCGAGTGAATGACCAGTCCCTCGAAATCGTCCGGATTTGGATCGCCTTCCCAGCCGGTGATTTTCACATAGCGGAATCCGTAGAAAGTAAAGTGCTGGCGCACGAGCCTTTCAGTGCCGTCGGAATAATAAGTGAATTCGGCCTTTGCGGAGCGCAGGTTGCCGCGATAGAAATTGCCGTCCTGAAGAATCTCGCCGAACTGGAAAAACAGTTTTTTCCCAGCCGGAGCCGAGCACCGGAACTGAAGCCATCCGACCATGTTCTGGCCGAGATCGAGAACCGTCTCGCCGGCCGGGGTGTGGATCAGCCCGACAGGCTTCAGATGCTCGTTGACGACGATCGGCGGATCAAGGCGGGGAGACAGTCTCGCAAGCCCGAGATCAGCAGGCTTAACCGCGTACCGCGCGCTGTCGTCGATACCAGGGTCGTACACTTCGCCCGGATAGATGCCCGAGTAAGTGACCGGGCTTTTTTTGGCCTGCCAGGACTCATCTGTAGCAACGATTTTTTCTGTTCCGTCAGCAAGGCGGATGCGCAGTTCCGCGATCAGCGCGAGACGGGTGCCGTAATTGTCGTGCTTTTTGTGCAGGCCGTACCAGCCCTTGTACCAGCCGTCTCCCAGCATCACTTCGATGTGGTTTTCCCCCTGTCTCAGGCTTCCGGTCACGTCGAACGTCTGGTACGGAATCCAGGCGTCGTAATTGCAGAAGCCGGGCAGCAGGCATTCCTCCCCCTGCTTCTCTCCGTTCAGGGAAAACTCATACAGCCCGAGTCCCACCATGTACATGCGGGCCCTGACAGCCGGCTGGTCCAGGGTGAAATCCTTCAGCATGCACACCTGAAGGCTCCGGTCCGCGTCCGGCGTGATCCATTCCGCCTCCCAGCGGCTGTCTTTCGGCGTTTCAAACCAGGCGGTTTCGCTCTCCGCCTCCTCGCCGGCGTCGCTCCTGACTTTTACTTTCCAGTAGTATCGTGTTGAAGGCTCCAGACTGAACTTCAGTTCCGTCCCGGTGTTCTTCAGATCCGGGTCCCAGCCGGTATCAAACACAATCTCCTGAAAATCCGGATCGGCCGCCGCGGTCACCCGCGCCGCCGCCTGCGTTTTTCCGAGGGCTTCCTCCACCGCCCAGGTGACGGAGGGGACGCCGAAATCATATCCCAGGGGATTGACCAGATGGTTCGTCTTCAGATGCGTGATTTTCATCCTTCTGCTTTCCTTTCTCTGTCTTTCGTTCTTCTCTTTCTGCTGTCCTGTGTCTGTCTCTGTCTTCTATCGTTTCTGTTCCGTTATCTTCAGTATCCTTCTGTATCTCCCCGCTCAAGGCCTGTCCGCGGAGTGATACAAAAATTCCCCGGATACAATGCATGGCACCGTACCGGGGAAAATAATATCTTTATGCTTTGCCCTGCTCCGCCCTGTACTTCCGGAGCAGCTTCTGGATACGGCTGGTCGGAGAAAGGCTGTCGCCCATCGGAACGTCGTGGTTCATCGCGTTGACGATGGCAGCCAGGAAACGGCTCATATCCGCCTCAATATACCACTGCCTGGTTTTGAGTTCCGGAATCCGGTAGACCAGGTTTGTCGTCATCACATAATCGAAATAGCCCTGGGAATAATAGTCGTCGAACTTCTCAAGGCCGTCCGTGAACAGGCCGAAAGTGCAGCAGATAACCACTCTGGCCGCTCCGCGGTCCTTCAGTTCACGGCAGGTATCCAGCATGCTCTCGCCGGAACTGATCATGTCGTCGACGATGATGACGGTCTTGCCCTTCACGCTCTGCCCGAGAAATTCATGGGAGACAATCGGGTTGCGGCCGTTGACAACGGTCGAATAATCACGGCGCTTGTAGAACATGCCGATATCGACGCCCAGGTTGTTGGCGAAATAGACGCTTCTGGACATCGCGCCTTCGTCCGGGCTGATGATCATCAGGTGATCCTTGTCAATCTGGAGATTCTTCTCACGCTCAAGGAGGCTCTGGATAAACTGGTAGGTCGGCATAAAGCTGTCGAGGCTGCTCAGCGGGACGGCATTCTGGACTCTCGGGTCGTGCGCGTCGAACGTGATGATATTGTTTACGCCCATCGAGACGAGTTCCTGGAGAGCAATCGCGCAGTCCAGGGATTCGCGGCGCTGGCGCTTGTGCTGGCGGCCTTCATAAAGGAAGGGCATGATGACGCTCACGCGCTTCGCGGAGCCGCAGCAGCCGATCAGGCGCTTCAGGTCCTGGAAATGGTTGTCCGGGGACATGTAGTTCATCTGGCCGCAGGCCGAATACGTCAGGCTGAAATTTGTGATATCCACCATCGCGAAGACGTCTTTGCCGCGGACCGACTCATTGAGCACGCATTTCGCCTCGCCGCTCCCGAACCTGGTGCAGTCGAAATCCAGAAGATAGGAATCGCAGTAATAGCCGTCGTACATCGGATCCTTCAGGCGCTGCTCCCGGAGGGTTCCGTCTTCCCGGCGGATCGCCGCGATATGGCTGTCCACCTGTTCGGCGAGTTCTCTGGCTCCGGCGAGGGCGGCAATCTTCAGCGGGCCGACAGGAATATTGTCTTCAAACGTGTATTCTTTCGGTTCAGAAGTCTCCATTCAGCTCTCCTTTCATCGCAACCGCATTCTATCATCAGAGCCGTATTCCGTCAAGCGAGGAAAACCGGCGGGCCCGCTGTGAAAGCGCGGCGCGCCTTACAGGCTTTCCGCGGCGTCTGTCCCGAGAAAATCGTAGATGGACAGCTGGTTTGTCTCCGGAATATCCGACAGGATTCCCAGTTCGTTGAGTTTGTCGGAGATCGCCGTGCCGACGCCTGCGCGCTCGCGGAAATCCTGCCGGGAAAGGAACGGGCCGTCCTTTCTGGCGTCCACGATCGCCTCGGCCTGGTTCGCGCCGATTCCCTCGATGGAGGAAAGCGAAGGCATCAGTTTCCCGTCGATCACCTGGAACCGGTTGGCCTGGACCCTGTCGATCTCGATCGGCACGAATTCAAACCCGCGCGCGTACATCTCCTGCACGAGGCGCATGTCATGGTAGGTATCCTTTTCCTTGTCGGAAAGGGTATCCATTCTCGCTTTGTAATCGGCCATATTGCGCTCCAGCTCTTCGGGCCCCCTGCACATCAGCTCGTAGGAGAAACCCGTGGCGCGGATCGAAAACCATGCCGCGTAGAACTGCAGCGGGTAGAAAACCTTCGCGTAGGCGATGCGCCACATCATCATGTCGTAGGCCGCCGCGTGGGCTCTCGGGAACATATACTTGATCTTCTTGCAGGACCAGATGTACCAGTCCGGAAGATCATGTTTGTTCATCTCCTCCTCCCACTCGGGCTTCAGGCCCCTGCCTTTCCGGACCGACTCCATGATCCTGAATGACAGGCCCTTGTCCATTCCCTTGGAGATCAGGAAAGTCATGATGTCGTCGCGGGTGCAGATGGCGGTGGAAATGGTCGCTTTGCCTTCCTTGATCAGGGTCTCCGCGTTGCCCTGCCACACGTCGGTTCCGTGTGCCAGGCCGGAAATCCGGATCAGGTCGGAAAAATGCTTCGGCTTTGCGTCGAGAACCATCTGCATGGCGAAATCGGTGCCGAACTCGGGCAGGCCGAGAACGCCCAGTTTCGTTCCCCCGATCTGCTCCGGCGTGATGCCCAGCGCCTCCGTGCTCTCGAAAAGGCTCATCACCTCCGGTGAGTCCAGCGGGAACGTTCTGGGGTCGACGCCGATCAGGTCCTGCAGCATACGGATCATCGTCGGGTCATCATGTCCGAGGATATCCAGCTTGAGCAGGTTCTTGTCGATCTTATGGTAATCGAAATGGGTCGTGATGGTCGGGGTGGACATATCGTCGGCCGGATGCTGCACCGGGGTGAATGTGTTGATGTCCTCCCCGTTGGGAAGGACGATGATACCGCCCGGGTGCTGGCCGGACGACCTCTTGACGCCTGTGCAGCCCTGCGCCAGACGGGAGATCTCGCAGCCGCGCTTCTGAACGCCTCTCTCCTCAAAGTATTTTTTGACGTAGACCCACGCGGTTTTGTCGGCGAGGGTGCCGACGGTGCCGGCGCGGAAGGTCTGCCCGGCGCCGAAAATCACCTCGGTGTAGGCGTGCGCCTTGCTCTGGTACTCCCCGGAGAAGTTCAGGTCGATGTCCGGCTCCTTGTCCCCGTAGAATCCAAGGAAAGTCTCGAAGGGAATGTCAAATCCGTCCTTGACCAGTTTTGTCCCGCATTTCGGGCACTTCCTGTCGGGCATGTCGCAGCCGGCCATTCCCCGATACTTCATCACTTCCGGAGAATCGAAATCGCTGTAATGGCATTTCGGGCAGTAATAATGCGGCGGCAGGGGGTTGACCTCCGTGATTCCGGCCATGGTCGCCGCCAGCGAGGATCCGACCGATCCGCGGGAACCGACCAGATAGCCGTCCGCGTTGGACTTGTTGACCAGTTTCTGGGCGATCAGGTACATCACCGAGTAGCCGTTTCCGATGATGGAATGCAGTTCTTTGTCCAGGCGCTCCTGAACGATCTGCGGAAGAGGGTCCCCGTACATCTCGTGCGCTTTTTTGAAACACATGTCGCGCAGGTCCTGCTCGGAGTTTTCAATCACCGGCGGGCACTTGTCCGGCCTCGTCGGCTGGATGGTATCGCACATATCCGCGATCAGGTTCGTGTTGGTGACGACGACCTCGTACGCCTTCTCGCTTCCGAGGAACGCGAATTCATCCAGCATTTCCCTCGTGGTCCTGAAATAGAGCGGCGGCTGCATGTCCGCGTCCTCGAACCCCTTCCCGGCCATGATGATACGGCGGTAGATTTCATCCTGGGGATCGATAAAGTGAACGTCGCAGGTGGCGCAGACGGGTTTGTTTGTCAGTTCGCCGAGCTCGACGATTTTCCTGCTGATGCCCTGCAGGTCTTCGACGGTCTTATAGCCGGAATCCTCCTTGCGCAGCAGGAACTGATTGTTCATCGTCGGCTGGATTTCGAGGTAGTCGTAAAACCCGGCGATCCTCACCAGCTCGTCGTCGCTCGCCTGGTCCTCGATAGCCTGGATCAGCTCGCCAGCCTCGCAGGCGGAACCGATGAGGATTCCCTCGCGGTATTTCTCAATCTCCGACCGCGGGAAACGCGCCGTGCGGGAAAAATATTTCACATGCGCCAGCGACACCAGCCGGTACAGGTTGACGCGTCCCACCTCGTTGGCGGCGATCAGGATGATATGGTAAGTCTTCATGTGCATGATCGCCTCGGTCGAAAGCACGGCCTTTTCCTGCAGGTCTCCCAGGGTCGTGATCCCGCGCTTCGCGAGCATTTCAATCATCCTGACAAAGATATCCGCCGTCGCCCCGGCGTCGTCCACAGCCCTGTGATGGTTTTCCAGGGAGACGTCCAGTTCCTTCGCCACCGTGTCGAGCCTGAACCTGTGCAGATGCGGCAGCAGGTACCTCGCCAGGCCTACCGTGTCCACGTAGGCGGTATCGAAATGCCCGAGCCCGAGCCGCTCCATGTTCGCGGCTACGAAGCCCGTATCGAAATCCGCGTTGTGGGCGACCAGGACGCAGCCCTCGCAGAACTGAAGGAATTTCGGCAGAATGACGTCGATCGTCGGCGCGTCCTTCACGGTATCGTCGCTGATCGAGGTCAGATGTTCGATTTTATAAGGAATCGGCCTCTCCGGGTTCACGAATTCCGAGAAGCGGTCCGTGATCCGGCCTTCCTCAACTTTGACGGCTCCGATTTCGATGATGCGGTCATTGCGGGAATTCAGGCCTGTCGTTTCCAGGTCGAAAACGACAAACTTTCCCCGCAGCGGCCAGGAGCTGTCCTGACAGTTCGTGACGATATGCTTTTCATCGTCGACCAGATACCCCTCGCAGCCGTACAGAACCTTGAAGTCCTTCCCCTGCGCGGGATCCTTGTCCAGCGCGTGCGCCGCCTCGGGGAAGGCGTACACGCAGCCGTGGTCGGTCACGGCCATGGCGCGGTGGCCCCACTGATGGGCGCGCTTCACGAGCACATCGACGTCCGTGACCGCGTCCATCTCGCTGGCTTTGGTGTGGCAGTGCAGTTCCACGCGCTTCACCGGCTCGAGATCGTCGCGGGTTTCCCCGGCGTCCCAGGTTCCCTTCTGGATTCCGATGACGGAGCTGATCCCGATCTCATGGTCATAGGTGTCCAGCACTGTGCGCCCGTTGACGATCACGCACTGGCCGGCGGTGAAATTCTTCCGGAATTCCTCGATCACTTCGTCGTCGATGAACATTTTGACCATGATGGTATCCTGATAGTCCGTCACGGCCATGGAGCAGATCGTCGCTCCGCCCCTGCGGAGCGGCCGCTCATCGATCGAGAGGATGACGCCTTTGATGACGACGTCGCCCATCTCCTCCTGGATATCGGAGATCGGGGTAAGTTCGGTGTAGGAAAAATCACGTCCGTAGATCAGGCCGGGATTTTTCCCGCGGACCAGGACCTTTTTCCCATCCGGTCCCTCAAACCTTCTGCCCCTGCGCCTGGTTTTTCCGGATGAAGGCTGGAAAGCGCGGCCGCCGGAGAAACCTCCCGCTGCTGTTTTCCCGCCATTTGAATAATTTCCCGTCTGCGCGCCGGCGCCAGCCGGACCGCGGCGGGAGGAACCGGAAGCCTTCGCGGCTTCGTCTCCCGCCGCGGGGAGAAGCTCCGCGGAGCGTTCCGCGTTCCGGAGGATTTTTTCCACCTCGTGCTGTTCCTCGGCCATTCTCCGCTCACGCTTTTTCTCCGTGTCCGGCTCGCTGTAGCGGAATACCGTCCTGGCCTTCACGGCGAGCCGGTTTTCGAAGAGCCCGCTGATCCATCCGCCGAGCCTGGCCGCGCGCGACCTGGCCACCGCCCCGTCCGGAACGGTAATCACGATCTCTCCGTCCTGTACCTGCCACACGGCGTGGTTCAGGATATGGTAGGAAATCAGATCGGTCTGCTTCAGCTCCGTCAGAATACTGTCCCTGTAATGTCCGACCAGATATTCCAGGTCATACTGTTCGGACAGGCGGAAGTTCTCGACAATCGCCACACTCAGACTGTGATCGGGAAAAAGCTGATCCCCGATGGTTTTCGCGAGATCGTAGATGTCCTGCTTCGCGATCAGCCTCTCCGCTGTCAGGTGGATCCGGATCTGCGTCTTATCCCTGTTGTACCGCACCGACGTCACCTCGCAGTGCGACATCAGGCCTGACATTTCATCCGACAGTTTCAGCGTCGGAAACACTTCAGGAAATGGCTTTGACAAAATATCCCCCGTACTTTCTGTGAACGCCGCCGGTTCCGCTGCCTCGTCCGGCCGCGGACTTCCCTGCGGTTTTTGTTCCGTACCTTCCGGATCCGCCGTATCTGTCGGTACGGCGGTCAGTTCTCATGCTTCTGCCCCAGCAGTTATTGATTCGGCTCCCGCTGTTCCCTGTCCTGATCCTGCCGTTTTGCCTCGCGCGCCCTGTCCAGTTCCTCCCGGAACACGGTGAGGAGCTGGTCCTCCGGTACCTTTCGGACGACCTTTCCTTTCCTGATCAGAACACCGAACCCGTCACCCCCGGCAATCCCGAAATCGGCTTCCGCAGCCTCCCCCGGGCCGTTGACCACGCAGCCCATCACGGCAGCTTTCAGGTTCAGGTCCGGATAGCCGGCCGCCACTTTCTCCGCCTGGTCGGCAAGGCTGATCAGGTCGATTTTCGTCCGCCCGCAGGTCGGGCAGGAGACAATCTCTACGCCTCCCTTCCGAAGCCCCAGCGTGCGGAGGATGATCCGCGCCGAGCGGATTTCCTCCACCGGGTCGCCCGTCAGCGAAACGCGCACCGTGTCCCCGATCCCTTCGTGCAGGATCAGGCCCAGGCCGATCGCCGATTTGATATTGCCCGAAGTGACGGTCCCGGCCTCCGTGATCCCGACGTGAAGCGGATACGGCGTTCTCCCGGCAAAAAGGCGGTAAGCCTCATAGCACATCAGCACATCGGACGATTTGATGCTGACCACCAGCTGATCGTATCCCATGCTTTCAATCAGGCGCACCTGTTTTTCGGCGCTCTCCGCAAGCGCTTCGGCGGTGACTCCGCCGTATTTTTCCAGCAGGTCTTTTTCCAGCGATCCTGAGTTGACGCCCACGCGGATCGGCACGCGGCATTCCTTCGCCTTCTGGACGACTTTGTACACCCGGTCTTCCGACCCGATGTTTCCGGGATTGATGCGGATCTTGTCCGCGCCGTTCTCCATGGCGGCGATCGCCAGGCGGTAGTCAAAGTGAATATCCGCGATCAGCGGGATATGGATGCGCTGCCTGATTTTCGAAAGCGCTCTGGCGCTCTCCATGTCCGGCACCGTGCAGCGCACCAGTTCGCATCCCGCTTCTTCCAGCCTGAGGATCTGGTCGACCGTCGCGTCCGCATCTTTTGTCTCGGTGTTGGTCATCGACTGGATCAGGATGGGATTTCCCCCGCCGATCACGCGGTTTCCGATATGGATAACCTTCGTCTTTTCTCTGTATGTCATACTCCCGCTTTCCCCGGACTAACCGGACACAGACAGCCAGACCTGTGAAAGTCCTTCACTGGAACACTGACCAGATATCATGAGCCATCACAAAAACCATAAACCCGAACAGGAACAGAATTCCCGCGGTGTCGACCACGGCTTCCTTCTCGGGCGGAACCGGTTTGCCGCGGATCGCCTCGATCACCAGAAAAACCAGCCGGCCGCCGTCCATCGCCGGAACCGGCAGCAGGTTCATCACGCCGAGGTTGGCGGAGATCATCAGGGCAAAGGCCGCGAGATTCAGAAACATGTAGTACGCGGTTACCGAAGCGCCCTGGCCTGCCGTGTCCTCGCCTACCTCGTCGACGATATCGCTCACGGCCCCTGCCATTCCGACAGGTCCGGAGAAGGAAGTCAGCGGCATTCTGCCTGTGAGGATCATTCCCAGCGCGTCCAGGACCTCCTGGACATTAAACCGGAGCTCCTGCCAGCTGTATCCCAGCGTTTCGTACCAGTTTGTCGAAGTGCGGCCGCCCCCGTAGATGCCCAGCAGGTACCTGTCATCCTCCTCGCTGTATTCCGGCGTGATGACGGCTGTGCGGGTTTCCCCGTCCCGGACATAGGCAACCTCCAGTTCCTCCCCCTCATGAATGTAGGTGTAGAGCTGGATGTCCCGGTAAAGGTGAATCGAAGTATTGTTGATGCGAGTGATCCGGTCGCCGGCCTCAAGCCCGGCTTCCTGCGCGGGGTAGCCGTCCACGATGTCCGCCACGACCGGGCGGTCGATGCCGGCGCAGCTGATGATGATCACCGCAAGAACATAAGCCAGGATAAAATTGAAAACCGGGCCCGCTGCGATGATTGATATGCGGGCCCAGACATTTTTTCCTGCGAAGGAATGCTCCTCATCCCGGACGACGTCAGGGTCGTCCCCCGATAATCCGTAATCGTTTCCGAGCAGCTGGCAGGATCCGCCGAAGGGAATCGCCTTCAGGGAATATCTTGTGCCATGCCTGACAAAACTGACAAGCCGGGGCCCGAAACCGACGGAAAACTCGACGACGCCTACGCCGTTGAGCTTCGCGAGCAGGTAATGCCCCCACTCATGGACAATGACTACCAGCCCCAGGATGATAACGAGCGCCAGTATGCTGAACGCCAGACTCATTTTCCTCCGTTTTCCCAGAAACCGCGGAGGAATTCCCGCGTCTCTGCTTCTGTCTCCAGGATCTGCGTGAGATCCGGGTCGCCGATGTACCGGATCCGGTCCATCGCGGCTTCGATCGCCTCAACAATCCCGGGGTACGAAAGTTCATGATTCAGGAAGCGGGCGACCGCCTCCTCGTTGGCCGCGTTGAAAACCGTCGGCAGGTTTCCGCCGGCTCTGCCTGCCCGGTCGGCCAGCCGGAGCGCCGGGAAGTTTTCCGGATCCGGGTCGAGGAAAGTGATCTTTCCCAGCGCCGCGAGATTGAGCCGGGCACCGGCAAGCGGTCTCCGCTCGGGATACGTGAGCGCGTACTGAATCGGAATCTTCATGTCGGGGCATCCGAGCTGCGCCATCACCGCCCCGTCCTCAAACTGTACCGCCGAGTGGATCACCGACTGCGGCTGGATCACGATCTGGATCTGGTCGTAGGTCACGCCGAACAGCCATTTCGCTTCCATCACTTCTAGGCCCTTGTTCACCATGGTCGAGGAATCGATGGTGATCTTCGGCCCCATCACCCAGTTCGGGTGCTTCAGGGCGTCCTCCGGGCGGATATCGGCCAGTTCCTCTTTCTTTTTGCCGAGGAAGGGGCCGCCGGAAGCCGTGAGGAGAATTTTGTCAATCCGGTTTCCCTGGTTTCCCTGGAGGCACTGGAAAATGGCCGAGTGTTCGCTGTCGACAGGAAGCAGGCGCACGCCGTACTCTTTCACCAGGGGAATGATCAGATGCCCCGCGGTCACCAGGGTTTCCTTGTTGGCCAGCGCCAGGTCCTTCCCCTCGCGGATTGCCTCGATAGCCGGGCGGATGCCGATCATTCCGACGACGGCCGAGAGAACGACATCGGTGTTTCTGTGGACCGCCGTTTCCACAAGGCCTTCCATACCTGAGACTACCCGGACCGGGGTATCGGCGATCCTCACCCGGATTTCCTCAGCCGCCGTGCGGTCATAAACGCATACGATCTCCGGATGGAACCGACGGATCTGTTTTTCCAGCAGGTCGATATTCCTTCTGGCCGCAAGGGCCGTCACCTGCATGTCCGGGTTCGCGGCAATCACTTCCAGCGCCTGTGTCCCGATTGAACCGGTTGACCCGAGAATCGCTATTTTTTTCATGGCAACGCAGGATTCCTCCGCCCCGCCGGAACTTTATCCGGCGGATCCCGCCATTCCTCCTTCTCTCCGGAAGACCAGATCAGTTTATCCCTGCAGCAGCACGGTAAGCCAGAAAATCCCCGGCGCGGTGAAAGCGACGCTGTCAAAGCGGTCCATGATTCCGCCATGTCCCGGGATCAGATGGCCGTAATCCTTGATGCCCGCTTTGCGCTTCACCGCGGAAGCGGCAAGATCCCCGAACATAGAGATGACCGCGCCGACCGTGCCGATCAGCACGCAGGAAAGAACCGGATGGGAGAACATCTTCAGATTGTCCTGCACGAAAAGACCGTAAATCAGGCAGAACAGGGCTGACCCGCAGACGCCTCCGACGGCGCCTTCCACGGTTTTGTGCGGGGAAAGCTCAGGCGTCATATGATGCTTTCCGATGAGCTTTCCGACACAGTAAGCCGCTGTATCGCAGCCCCAGGCTGACAGATAGATCAGCCATAAGGTCCAGCGCCCGTCAGGGCTCAGCCGTGTCTGGCAGATGTAGGACAGAAGGACGCCGGCGTAGAAAAAACCGAAAAAGCCTTCGAGCACTTCGCTGGTCTCGATCTTCGGGAAACGGATAACGAAGGCTCCCATCATGCACAGGAATACCAGGATGACAACCAGCGCCGTCAGTTCAAGATGGCCCATGATCAGAAGGACATACAGAGCGGCCGCGCCGATGTACCCGACAGCCGCCGTCACTTCATTTTCGATGCCGAACGCCTGGTACAGTTCATACATTCCGATGACGGCGATCACTCCGTTGACAATGACCAGCACCGGTCCTCCGAGAATACCGAATAAAATGGTCAGCGCGAGCAGAACAGCCCCGCTGATGAGCCTCGTCATAAACATTTGAAGATCTGTCCTTTCTCTTTTAAACGCGGCGTCCCCTCACCGGGATGCCGCCCCTGTTTCCCGGCCGGGATCTCAGCGGGTCCCGCCGGTTTTTGTTACTCCCCCGAAACGCCTGTCGCGGCTCCCGTAAACCGCGATATCCTTCAGAAGCTCTTCTTTGCTGTAATCCGGCCAGAGCACCGGAGTGCTGTAGAACTCCGTGTAGGCCGACTGCCACAGGAGAAAATTGGACAGGCGTTTTTCGCCGCTCGTGCGGATCAGAAAATCAGGATCCGGGATATCCCGGGTGTCCAGCGCTTCCGAGATCGTCTGTTCCGTAATGTCATCCGGGGAAAGTTCACCCGCCTGGACTCTTTTCGCGATCTTCGTGACCGCGCGGCGCATCTCGTCCCGCGCGCCGTAGTTCATGGCCATCACAAAAGTCATCTTCGTGTTGTCTTTCGTTTTGAGTTCAATTTCATTCAGCGAAGCGACAAGGTCAGGCGCGAAACGGCTGCGCTCGCCGATGACGCGCACACGCACATTCTCTTCCATCGCTACCTTCTGCAGCCTTTTGATCCACACGCGGAAGAGCTGCATCAGGCCGGAAACTTCCTCAACGGAGCGTTTCCAGTTTTCCGTGGAGAACGCGTACACCGTAAAATAACGGATGCCGATGTCGGCGCAGTCGCGCACTGTCTGCTCCAGCACTTCACAGCCTTTTGAGTGCCCGGCGGTGCGGGGGAGTCCCCGTTTCTGCGCCCAGCGCCCATTGCCGTCCATGATGATAGCCAGATGATTCGGAAGTTTCAGGTTTTGCGTATCCGCCATTTTTCTCCCTTCGTATGCCTGCCGCCTGCCGGCCGCGGCGCTCTCCCCATCCGAAACAGAGGGCAGGGTCGCCCCTGCCCTCTGCCAGTTTCTGCCAAGGGTTATACGGTCATCAGTTCCTTCGTCTTGTCCGCGACAGCGTCATCGATTTTCGCGATGTATTTGTCGGTCAGCTTCTGGATTTTCTCCTCGCCGTCCTTCTGGTCGTCTTCGGTGATCTCGGAAGCCTTCTGCGCCTTTTTCAGGGCGTCATTTGCCTCGCGGCGGATATTGCGGACAACTGTCTTGGCCTGCTCGCTCTCCTTCTTCACTTCCTTGACCAGCTCCTTGCGGCGCTCCTCCGTCAGCTGCGGGAACACCAGGAGAATGCTCGTTCCGTCGCTGGTCGGGTTGATCCCCAGGTCCGAGATCTGGATTGCCTTGATGATCGCCTTCTGCAGACTCTTGTCATAAGGCTTGATCGCGATCACCCTGGCTTCCGGCACGGAAATGTTGGCCACCTGCTGCAACGGCGTCATTACGCCGTAATACTCCACCTCGATGTGGTTCAGGACGTTCGGATTCGCGCGGCCAGCGCGGATTGCCGCAAATCTTTCGTTCAGCGCTTTCAGCGCGCCTTCCATTTTTTTCTCGGAATCTTTCTGTACGTCAGCCATTGTTCATGTTCCTCCTATATTTTACACTCCCGGCCGCGCACCGCCGCGGTCTTCCCTCTTTCACAGAAACTCCTGTTTCTGAAAGGGAAACCCGCCTGCAGGCGGCCGTCGTGCAGAATCCTTCTTTGTCCGGGTCAGGCCCTGCTGCCGGACAGACGCTCCGGAAGCGGAATGCCGCCGGCTTTCCGCCTTTCAGGCGGTCACAATGGTCCCGGAAATCTTTCCGCGCAGCGCGTCCGCGATGCTGTTCTCCCCCTTGAGCCCGAAAACGGCCAGAGGCATGTGGTTTTCCATGCAGAGGATAGAGGCCGTGAGGTCAATCACTCCCAGGCGCTCATCCACGACTTTTTCGATGGAAATTTCGTCGTACTTTTTCGCGTCCGGATTCACCGCCGGATCGCTGTCATACACGCCGTCGATTGCCTTGGCCAGCAGGATCCGATCGGCCTCCATCTCAATGGCGCGGAGAACGACGCCGGTATCCGTGGAAAAATACGGGTGGCCCGTCCCGCCCGCGAAGAATACCACTTTGCCCTGGTTCAGCGCGGCATCCGCCGCGTCCTTGGAGAACAGCTGCGTGAAGGAACCGCAGACAAACGGGGTGAAGATCTCGGTTTGCATCCCCTCGGAGCGGAATATTTCCGACACGTAAATGCAGTTCATCACCGTCGCGAGCATACCGATCTGATCCGCTTTCGTGCGGTCAACAGCGGTGCTCGTGCGGCCGCGCCAGAAATTCCCCCCTCCGATGACGATCCCTGTCTGGACTCCTTCGTCGACCGCGGTTTTCACCTGGCGCGCGACGTTCCTGACGACCGCCTCGTCAAAACCGGTTTTCTTCTCACCGGCCAGAGCCTCGCCGCTGAGTTTGAGCATTACTCTCTTTGCTTTCGCCATCATATCTCCTGACTGTCCGGACTTTCCCGGAATCTGTGACCTGTTCCTGTACGTCTGTGCCGGCTGTTTCCGGTCCGGCATTCTTCAGTGTCAGTTTATTCTAGCATATTGAATACCGGTTTTCAACGGCGTCCCCGCCGGGAACTTCCGCGCCGCGCGCGCCGTCAGCTCCCGAATTTGTACGGAGTCGCCTGGTAGACGAAGAAATTGAGCCAGTTCGTGTAAAGGCTGTTGGCATGCGCTCTCCAGGTGAGAAGCGGCGTGGTCGAGGGATCATCGTTTTCGTAGTAATTCACCGGGATATCCGGATTCAGTCCTCTGGCCAGGTCGCGTTTATATTCGCCGTCCAGCGTCATCCGGTCGTACTCGGGATGCCCGAACAGGAAAATATCCCTGCCGTCGTTGCTCCGGCACAGGTAAACGCCGGCCTCATCGGATTCCGCGAGAAGCCGCAGATCCGGATGGTTGAGGATGTCCTCGCGCCTGACGCCGCTGTAGCGCGAATGCGGCGCGTAAAAAACGTCATCGAAGCCCCGCACCAGCGGGTCTCTCCTGTCCAGCAGCCGGTGGCGGTAAATTCCCGAGAGTTTGCGCGGGAGTTTTTCCTTGTCGATGCCGTAGTGATAATAGATGCCCGCGAGGGCTCCCCAGCAGATATAGAGCGTGCTGGTTACGTTCGTGCGCGTCCAGTCCATGATCCCCGTAAGCTCATCCCAGTAGTTGACCGCCTCAAACGGCATATGCTCCACCGGGGCTCCTGTGATGATCATCCCGTCGAAATAGCGGCTTTTCACGGCCGGAAACAGCTCGTAAAACCGGTTGATGTGGCTTGCCGGAGTGTTTTTGGACTGATGCGTGGAAAGCGTCAGATAAGTGGCGTTTACCTGCAGCGGGGTGTTGGAGAGGGCGCGCAGAATCTGGATCTCGTAATCCGGCTTGACCGGCATCAGGTTGAGAATCACAATCTCCAGAGGCCGGACATCCTGGGTATCCGCCCGGAACTGCCCCATCATAAAAATATTTTCCGCTTCAAGAATCTCCCGCGCGGGGAGATCGTCATCCACACGAATCGGCATTCTTGCGCCGCCTGCCTTTCTGAATCAGCCGTAATATCGGCCATCCGTCGGTTATTGATCAATCATTCAGTGCTCATCCGCTGACCTCCGGCCGCCGGTCAGGTTTCTGCCGGATATCCGCCTGAAACAGGCCGGTCATTTACCGGTCATATTTCTCCAGAAATTCATCCTCCGACAGCACCGGGATCTTCAGCTCCGCCGCCCTGCGGTTTTTCGCTGATCCGGATTCCGTGTCATTGGTGATCAGCGCGGTAGTTTTTTTCGAAACGCTGCCCGCCGCTTTCCCGCCGCGCTCCTCAATCCACTTTTTGAGGGCGTCGCGGTTCTCAAACCGGCGGAGCGAACCGGTGATGACAAAGGTGCACCCGGCGAGCGGCTGGTCCTCCCGTTTTTCCGGCTTCTGCACCGTGATCTCCGCGAGCAGATGATCCAGCATCTCCGCGTTTTTGGGATCGGCGAACCACCGGCTGATATCCGCGGCCATCACCGGCCCGATGCCTTCGACAGCCGATAATTCGTCCGGCGAAGCCTTTCTGATCGCTCCGATGTCCCCGTCAAAGGCGTCCGCCAGGATTTTCCCTGTCGCGGTTCCCACGCCCGGGATGCCCAGCGCGTACAGCAGGGCTCCCGCCTGTACCTTTCTGGACCGCTCGATGGAAGCGGCGAGGTTTTCGTAGGATTTTTCACCGAAGCCGTCCATAGCGACAATTCGGTCCCTGTAGCGGTCCAGATGGTAGAAATCCGCGGGTTCCTTCACAAAGCCGGCGTCCACCAGCCGCTCGGCAGTCGCGGTGGAAATCCCGTCGATGTTCATCGCTCCGCGGCTGACAAACAGCTCGAACTTTCCGATCTGTTTGGCGGGGCAGTCAGGATTCGGGCACATCAGAACCTGTACTTCCTCTTCCTCATTGGTCGTCCGGATCTCGGTGCGCGAACCGCACACCGGGCAGGCGTCCGGGATCGTGAGGGTGCCGCTTTGCGTGAGATTTTCGGCGATCTGGGGAATGATCATGTTGGCCTTGTAGACGGTGATATGGTCCCCCAGCCCGAATTTCATTGATTTCACGATGGAGACGTTGTGCAGGCTGGCCCGCGATACGGTCGTCCCCTCGAGCTCCACCGGGTCGAAAACCGCGACCGGGTTCAGCAGGCCGGTGCGGGAGGGGCTCCATTCCACCTCTCTCAAAACCGTTTCCGCCGTCTCGTCCCGCCATTTGAAAGCCATGGCGTTTCGCGGGAATTTGGCGGTCTCCCCGAGACTCTCCCCGTAGGCAATATCATCCATCAGGAGTACCAGGCCGTCGCTCGGAAGCGGGAAAGTCCGGATTTCATCGGCGAAGGCCCTGACCGCGTCCGGGAGTGTCTCCGCCGTCACCCGGCGGTACGGAACCACCTCGAATCCCTGGGCGGACATCCATTGAAACTGCCGCTCGCGCGAATTCCCGAAATCAACCGGCACAGCGGTTCCGTTCTCCCGCCGCTCCTCCGCCGAAACCAGGGCGAACGGGATCAGGCGGACATTTCTCTGCGCCGTAACCCAGCTGTCCAGCTGCCGCACCGACCCCGCGCAGAGATTGCGGGGATTTTTATATCGCGCGTCCGCGTCGCCCATCTCCTCGTTCATGCGGTTGAAATCCGCGTACGAGATGACGGCTTCGCCCCGGAGGATCAGCCTGCCCTTAAACGGGATGACTGCCGGAATGTTGATAAACTGCCTTGCGTTGGCCGTGACAAGCTCGCCGACGATCCCGTTCCCGCGGGTGACCGCCTGCGTCAGAACACCGTTTTCATAGGTGAGGACCACCGTAAGTCCGTCCATCTTCCAGGACAGGAGACCCGTCTGGCTGCCGAGAAACGCCTGGAGAACCGGGACTTCCTTGGTTTTGTCCAGGGAGAGCATCGGCCGGACGTGCGTGACCTTCGGCAGGCTGCTCAGCACTTCGTATCCGGGGTGGGCAGTCGGGCTCTTCGCCATCACGATGCCAGTCTCTTTTTCCAGCGCTGCGAGTTCGTCGTACAGGGCGTCATACTCGCGGTCGGACATGATCTCCCGGCTCTCGGTGTAATACGCTCTCGCGGCTTCGTCCAGTTTCGCTGTGAGCTCCGCCATGCGGGCTTTCTGCTTCTCGTCCATCGTTTTACCTCAATCCTTCTGGATGTTCCTGTTTCGGACCCCGTCCCTCAGAATTCCCGGACCATTTCCTCAAACTCCGATTCACTCACGTTGCGGTAATGGCCGGAGGGAATGTTGCCGAGGCGGATGTTCATGATGCGCACACGGCGAAGCGATACCACATGGCAGCCCAGTTCTTCGCACATCCTGCGGATCTGCCGGTTAAGGCCCTGCGTCAGGATGATCGAAAATTCACGCACGCCTGTCTGGCGGACCCTGCAGGGTTTTGTCGTGACCTCCAGTTCCGGAAGGTAAACACCGGACTGCATCCGCCGGATGAACTCCGGCGTCACGACCTCCTGGATTCGCACTTTGTACTCTTTTTCCTTGTCGGCGCTGCTCTTCAGGATGTCATTGACCAGCTCCCCCTGGTTGGTCATCAGGATCAGGCCTTCGGAGTCCTTGTCCAGACGCCCGATCGGGTAGATGCGGGTCGGGTAGTTGACCATCTCGACAATATTGTATTCCCCCGGGAACTCAGCGGTCGTGCACACGACCCCGACCGGTTTGTTGACGGCGATGAGCACCGGGCGGACGTGTGTGTGCGCGATTTTTCTGCCGTTGACGGTGATGCTGTCATCCGGGGAAACCTTCATGCCCAGCACGGCGGGAACCCCGTTGACCGTGATCTTTCCCTGCTCCGTCAGCCGGTCGGCTTCCCGTCTGGAACAGACACCCTGCTCGCTCAGGTACTTGTTGAGCCTGACTTTCTCATTCTCCATGGTTGACCTCTCAGCGGATAAACATCGCGTCCCCGAACGAGAAGAAGCGGTACTTCTTTTCCACCGCCTCCTTATAGGCGTTCAGGATGTGCTCTCTGCCCGCCAGCGCGCTGACCAGCATGATCAGGGTGCTCTTGGGAAGATGGAAGTTGGTGATCAGCGCGTCCACCATCTTGAAATGATAGCCCGGATAAATGAAAATATCCGTCCATTTCGTCTCAGCGCGCAGGATGCCGTCGTCGCCGGTCGCGGATTCCAGAGTGCGGCAGCTGGTTGTCCCGACCGCGATGACGCGGCCGCCAGCCTGCTTTGTCCGGTTGATCTTCTCCGCCGCCTCCGGCGTGACGCGGTAGATTTCAGAATGCATATGGTGGTCTTCGACCTCGTCAACTTTGACCGGGCGGAACGTGCCGAGCCCGACATGCAGCGTGATTCTTGCGATGGTGACGCCCTTATCCTCGATCTGCTTCAGCAGCTCTTTCGTGAAATGCAGGCCCGCGGTCGGGGCTGCCGCGGATCCTTCGTACTTCGCGTAGACCGTCTGGTAGCGGTTCTTGTCCTTCAGCTCATGGGTGATATACGGCGGAAGGGGCATCTGGCCGAGTTCATCGAGGATTTCCTCGAAAATCCCGTCGTAGGTAAAGTGAATGAGGCGGTCCCCGTCGTCGACTACTTCAAGAATCTCGGCTTTCAGCTTTCCGTCCCCGAAAGTCAGCCTGGTCCCGGGACGGCATTTCTTTCCCGGCCTGACAAGACATTCCCATACGTCGCCCTCCTGCCTCTTCAGCAGCAGAACTTCGACGCGGCCTCCGGTTTCCTCCCGCTGTCCGAGAAGGCGGGCCGGGATAACCTTGGTGTCGTTGATGACCAGACAGTCGCCGGGATTCAGCTCATCTACGATGTCGCGGAAGATTTTGTCCTGCGTCTCACCCGTGTTTTTATCCAGTATCATCAGTCTCGAAGAAGACCGGTCAGGAATCGGATCCTGGGCGATCAGTTCTTTGGGCAGTTCATAGTCAAAATCTGAAACTTCCATGATGTTCTCCTTCATGTCCGCCTGTACGGGGCGGCTTATTCGCGGCGTTTATCCTCCTCTTCCTGCGGAAGGAGCGGCTGAATCAGCCATCCGGCTGACGTTCCCGCCATGGCATCCAGGGAAACGCCGGTAAAAAATTATAACATACGGAAATCGGAATGTACAGAAAGCCCCGGGCCGCTTTTTCGCGGCCCGGGGCTGGGCTTCAGTCAGTATTTTCTTCTCTGATCCGCCTTGCGGGATCTCTCCCGGTTCCCGTTCTCTCCGTTTTCAGGACTCCGGTTGGCTTCAGACATCTGTTCTGTCTCCCGGTCTGCCAGCGTATCCGCCGGATTCCCGCCGGTTTCCCGGGATCAGCCGTTTCCCGGAGTATCCGCGCCTCCGGCGCCTGACATCCCGGCATGGTCCGGTCACTGAAGCACAAACATGCTGGTTCTGCTGAGAATCAGCTGCGCATAGTCGCTTGAGCCGGAGGTTGTCCCGTAACGGTACATGGTCAGCGCCGCCGTCCAGCTTCCGGTGGAGTAATAGTATTCGGCGAGCATATCGACGCCCACCAGGATATTCTGCGCGGGATCGAACAGGTTGGTGACGCCGAGCTTTGCCATCCGTGCCGCGGCATACTGCGGGATAATCTGCATCAGCCCGGTCGCGCCGGATCCGCTGGCCGCCACCGCGTTCGCGTTGAAACGGCTCTCCTGATACATCACGGAGAATACGACAGAATAGTCGATGCCGTACTGATTGCAGAGCTGGATCGTGTAGTAGGTCAGTTCGCCGCTCAGGGTGACATTGGTGACGGAAGCGGTGTTCGTTGCCGCCGTCGTCGCCGCCTCGGTGGCCGCGGTCGTCGCCGCCTCTGTGGCGGCAGTTGTTGCCGCCTCCGTGGCTGCCGCTGTTGTCTCCGCGGCTGCCGCGGTCGTTTCTGCGGCCGCAGCTGTCGTCTCCGCAGGCGCGGCTGCCGTGGTCTCTGCGGCTGCCGCGGTTGTTTCTGCCGCCGCGGCCGTCGTCTCAGCCGCCGCAGCTGTAGATGCCGCAGCCGTCTCCGCCGCCGCGACCGGAAGTTCGATATTGGAGGTAAATCCCGCGTAGCTCACGGAAATCACTTCGGTGCCTGCGTGGAGAATCATTCCGATATCGCTGCTCTCCCAGCCGTCCGTCACGGTCGTGAAGCTTCCGTCGCTCCAGCGGACCGTGACCGAAATCTCACTTCGGGAGACGACGTCCCCTTCGGTTTTCGGCGCTCCGGTGTAAAAAGCTTCGATCGCTGTCACGGAAAGCGCCTCGGATGCCGTCACGGTCTGGGAAGCCGCGGTCTGTTCCGTCTGGGCCGCTGTCCCTGTATCCTGGGCTGTGCTGGCAGCCGCCGCTGTTTCAGAGGATTCCGCGGAAGCAGACTGCTCCGCCGCGGATGTCACGGTTTCCGACTGCGAGGCAGCAGCTGTCTCCGCCGCGGTCTGGGAAGCCATCATCGCCAGATACTGTCCTTCTGTCTCAGGTCTGTCTACCTCCGCCGCCTGTGTCTGCGCCGCGCTGTCGATTACCTCGTCATCCGCCGCGCCGGCGACGTTGGAGGCGATGATGATGCCGTTCCACACATAATTGAGTGTCACGCAGTTTCCGGCCATATAGCCGGTCATCCCTCCGCCGAGGCTGACTTTCGCCCACCCGTTCTCGATGGAAATCAGCGGAAAAGCCTCTCCGTACACCGCGGTATCCAGGATATCGGAAGACGTGGAGGGATTCATGCGGATATTCATGCTGGACACCGAAACCTGCGCGTAGGCTTCGGCGCTCTGTTTTACGGTTTCTGCGGCGTCATTGCCGAACAGCAGATATTCGGTTTTCACATATCCCCGCGTACTTCCGCTGCTGACCTCGGTCCAGGCGCCGTCTCTGCTTTCAACGGTCAGGATGTCGTTGGTATCCGCCTGCGCAACAATGTTATCATCGGTGGATTCATCCTCCGCCGAACGGATATTCAGTCCGTTCGCGGCCAGTTCCGGGTTGACGATGGCTTTATCCTCGAAATAGACGGAAAGCGCCTCCGCCTCTCCGCCTTCCTCAGAGACAGCTGCGGTTTCCGACAGGTTGATCGCGTAAACCCTGCTTTCTTCGGTGTCTGCTGTCTCCGCCTCGGATTCCGTATCCGTCTCGGTAGTCTCCTCGGATGCTTCCGTATTTACGGTGCTGTCCTGCGTCAGGACCATGTCTGTCGACTGGACCGCCCCGGCAGCGGCCAGCTGGACGGCTGCGCTGCGCTGCGGCTGCCTGACCGAAGCCAGAAGCGCACCGCCGGCGACCGCCAGACCGCAGATCGCTGCTGCGGTACCCAGCAGATATCTTCTGCTGTTTCTCATGAGTACAATCCTCCTGATGCCATTTATATCAAATCTGTGGAAATTATTACAGATTTATTACGAGGATGATAACATATGAGAAACATGTTGTCAACTTTTTGGTCAAAAACAGGAAATACATCCTCAGTCCTGTGTTCTCCGCTGTCTCGCAGCCTCGAACATCAGAACAGACGAGGCTACCGCGGCGTTCAGGGATTCCACCCTGCCGCACATCGGGATGCGCACCCGGGTATCCGCCATCCGCAGAGCCTGCTCCGAAAGCCCGTTCCCCTCGTTTCCGATCAGGAAAGCGGTGCCTCCGGTATAATCCGCCCGCGTGTAGTCCAGCTCGCCGTCCATGTCCGCCGCGCACACGCGGACGCCGGCTTTTCTGAGTTCATCCGTCTCCGCCTTAAGGTCGGGCACGGTTAGGAAAGGCACCCGGAAAATGCTCCCCATGGTCGACCGGACTGCTTTCGGGCTCCATGGATCGCAGGTTTCGGCATTCATGACGATTCCCGTGATGCCCGCGGCTTCACCGGCCCTGAATATCGTGCCAAGGTTGCCCGGGTCCTGCAGGGTTTCCAGAATCATCAGCAGGGGCTTTTTCCCTGCGGGAAAGAGATCCTCCCTTTTCCACGGAATCTGGCGGACCACCGCGAGAATCCCCTGCGGCGTCCTGGTATCCGACAGAGCGGCGAAGATCCCGTCCGGCACGACGGTGCATCGCTGCTGCCCGGTCAGTTCACGGGACTTTTTCTGCCTGGAAAAGCTCTCTGAAATCACGGTCTGTTCAATGCGCTCCGGCGGGACTTCCCGGTACGCGCGCACTCCCTCAACCACAAACAGCCCTGTTTTCCGCCTCTCCGAGGCTTTTCTCTGAAGAGTGATGATCTCTTTCTGCTGCTGGTTCATATCCTGTTCCTTTTCCCCGTTTTCCCGCACCCGCAAAAAGGCGGCATTCCTCTTTCCGGAATGCCGCCCTGCCGCCGGTCCGCCCGCATTAGTGCGAGAGAAGTTTCGCGACTTCCACCTGATACGGCGGAAGCTCTTTTTTCATTGCCAGGCCTTCGTTGATATCGACATCGTAGAATTTTCCGTTTCTCCAGCCGATCAGCCGCTTGGACTTTCCCTCCGCCAGAAGATCCACGGCCATCACGCCCATCGTGGAAGCGTAGACGCGGTCCTTCGCCGTGGGACTGCCGCCGCGCTGCATATGGCCGAGGATGGTAGCCCTCGTCTCGATGCCGGTGGCCACCTCGATTCTCTTGGCCATGCTGGTTGAATGCCCTACGCCCTCGGCGTTGACGATCAGGTGATGCGTCTTGCCTCTCTTGCGGCCTTCGATGATTTCGTTGATCAGTTCCTGCTCGTCGCCGTCGTACTGTTCCGGCAGAAGAATGTTCTCGGCGCCGTTCGCGATGCCGCACCACAGGGCGATGTAGCCGGCGCTCCTGCCCATGACTTCAATGATGCTGCAGCGCTCGTGGGAAGTGGAGGTATCCCTGATTTTATCGATAGCCTGCATGGCCGTGTTGACCGCGGTATCGAATCCGATTGTGTAGTCAGAGCTGGCCACGTCCAGGTCGATGGTTCCCGGGATTCCGATGGTGTTGATCCCGAGGTTCGCCAGTTTTCCGGCGCCGCGGAAAGACCCGTCGCCGCCGATGACGACAATTCCCTCGATCCCGTGTTTGCGGCAGATGTCAGCCGCCTTCTGCTGCCCTTCCGGCGTCATGAATTCCATGCAGCGGGCTGTGTAAAGGATAGTGCCGCCGCGCTGGATGATGTCGGCGACGCTGCGCGAATCAAGATCCACGATCTCTTCCTTCAGAAGCCCCGCGAATCCCCGCATAATGCCCTTGACCTTCATGCCCTTGGCAAGACCTGCGCGGGTCACCGCGCGGATAGCCGCGTTCATGCCCGGCGCGTCGCCTCCGCTGGTAAGAACACCGATTGTTTTTATCTTTGCTGCCATACTGATGACCTCCGGATTCTGTAAGTTCCGCAGAACTGTCCGCCGGCCGGGGAGAAACGCGCGCGCCTGCCGAAATGGATGCCATATCCGCGGGGCCGGCCGCCGACAGTCAGTCTGCGCCTGTAATCTTTTCAGTTCTTCCCTATCATACGGCATTCAGGGGAAGATTTCAATAAAAAAGTACTGCTGCCGCTTCCTTTTCCGTCAGCCGCCGGTCCGCCAGCTGACTTTCTCCGTCACAACCGCCACTTCCTTCTCGCCGAAATCCTGCCTGAGCCGGTCCAGGAACCCGGGATCGGCAGACACACCGCGCCCGTTCTCCGGTTTCCGGTACTGTCTTCCTTTCTCCAGATACACGACAATCCTGTCCTTCCCCGCGCCGTACTCCCTGTTCTCACGGATGTCGCGCAGGAGCCTGGGCTC
The DNA here is from genome assembly GCA_050944455.1 of Lachnospiraceae bacterium. Taxonomy (GTDB): domain Bacteria; phylum Bacillota; class Clostridia; order Lachnospirales; family Lachnospiraceae; genus Anthropogastromicrobium. The sequence continues at coordinate 43,577 of JBMNRC010000003.1, read as the reverse complement.
AGCTTCCTGATACGCCTGGTAGTCCGAAAAACGAACCCAGATCTCCTTCGGGATTTCATCGAACGCTTTCACGCTGTCGCAGATCAGCTTTCCCTGGGCGTCGTCCCCCAGCGAGACCCTGCCCCGCACCAGGATTTTTCGGTCATCCGTCAGGTACGGCCGGTATTTTTCATACATTTTCGGGAAAAACAGAATTTCCAGGGTTCCGCTGATGTCTTCCAGTGTCACAAAGGCCATCTGCTGGTCATTGCGCGTCGTTTTCACGCTCTTCCCGGCGATCATTCCGCCCACGACTACATAATCCCCGTCGGAGACGTTTGCATTCCCGGTTTCCCCGTCAACCGCGAAATCCGTGCTCGCCGCCGTACAGTTGCGCTTCAGGAGCGGAAGGTCCTCCTCCAGCGGATGGCCGGACAGGTAAATCCCGAGCACTTCTTTCTCAAAAGCCAGCAGGGTTCCCCTGTCATACTCCGGCAGATCCGGCAGCTTCTCCTCAAACGGCTCGCGGTCGTCGCCCTCCAGCAGGTCGAACAGGCTCATCTGGCCGGCAATTATCTCTTTGCTGCCTCTGGCGAGCTGATCCATCATCACCGGGAGCGCGTTCATCTTCTGCCTCCGGTTGCCCGGAAGGCTGTCGCAGGCGCCGGCCTTGATCAGGTTTTCGATTGCCCTGCGGTTCAGGTCCGCCCCCTGCATCCTGGACAGAAAATCGCTGAAACTGCGGAAAGCGCCGTGCTTCCTCCGCTCCTCCACCAGCTGGTCGATTGCCCCGCCGCCGATGCTTTTGATGGCCGAAAGGGCGAACACTATCTTTCCATCCGCCACCGAGAATCCCCGCTCGCCCTCATTGATATCCGGGGGAACAAGAGTCAGCCCCATGCGCCGGCACACCAGAATATACTCCGAGACCTTGGCCGGATTGTCGATCACCGAGGTCATCAGGGCGGCCATGAACTCCACCGGATAGTAATATTTGAGCCAGGCCGTCTGGAACGAGATGACGGCATAGCAGGCGGCGTGGCTTTTATTGAACGCGTACCGGGCGAAATCGATCATTTCGTCGTAAATATGGTTGGCGGTCTGCTCGTCGATTCCGTTGCGGACGCAGCCGGGGATGCCGAGCTCCTCGCTTCCATACACGAAATTCTGCCGCTCCGCGTTCATCACGGCTGTCTTCTTTTTGGACATGGCGCGGCGCACCTGGTCGCTTCGTCCCATCGAAAAACCTGCCAGGTCGCGGACGATCTGCATGACCTGCTCCTGATAGACAATGCAGCCGTAAGTCGCCTTCAGGATCGGCTCCATCTGCGGACATTCGTAATGAATCGTCTCCGGGTGGTTCTTTCCCTCGAGATAGCGCGGGATGAAATCCATGGGGCCCGGACGGTACAGCGAGATGCCGGCGATCAGGTCTTCCAGGGACGACGGGCGGAGTTCCTTCATGAAAGATTTCATCCCGGAGCTCTCAAGCTGGAAAATGCCTTCGCAGTTTCCGGTCCCGATATAGTCAAAGACTTTCGCGTCATCCATCCTGATTTCATCCAGTGTGAATTTCCGGCCGGTTGTCCGCGTGATGTTCCGGCAGGCGTCGCGCAGCACCGTGAGGGTTCTGAGCCCCAGGAAGTCCATCTTCAGAAGGCCCAGTTCTTCCAGGGCTGTCATCGTGTACTGGGTGGTCACGGCACCGTCCGTCCCGCGGGACAGCGGGACATACTCCTCCACGGGCCTGGACGCGATCACGACGCCGGCCGCGTGCATGGAGGTGTGGCGCGGCAGCCCTTCGAGCCGCTTCGCGGTATCGATCAGTTTGTGGACTTCAGGGTCCGACTGATACAGGCTCTTCAGCTCGCTGTTGACCTCCATGGCCCTGTCTATTGTGATATTGAGCTCATTGGGAATCATCCGGGCGATCTGGTCGCAGCGCGAATAGGGCAGATCCATTACGCGGCCCACATCGCGGATCACACCTTTCGCCGCCAGGGTACCGAAGGTGACAATCTGGACAACTTCCTCCTTGCCGTATTTTTGCACCACGTAGTCGATCACTTCCTGCCGCCGTTCGTAGCAGAAATCCACGTCGATATCCGGCATGGAAACACGCTCGGGATTCAGGAAACGCTCGAAAATCAGCTGGTAGCGGATCGGGTCGATGTCCGTGATCTTGAGGGTGTAGGAAACGATGCTCCCGGCCGCCGATCCCCTGCCGGGGCCTACCATGATCTCATGGCTCTTGGCGAAATTGACATAATCCCAGACGATCAGGAAATAATCCACGAAACCCATGTTTTTGATGACGCCGAGTTCATAGTACAGGCGGTCCCACAGTTCCTTCGGCGGATTTTCCCCGTAGCGGTCTGTCATGCCCTTCCGGCACAGCGATTCCAGGTACCCGTAGGAGGTATAACCTTCCGGTACCGCATACTTCGGCAGTTTTCTCTCGTGAAACCGGATCTCCACATGGCAGCGTTCCGCGATCTTCTCGGTGTTGTCGATCGCCTCCTGCGCGTAAGGGAACAGCGCGCGCATCTGCTCCTCCGACTTCAGGTAGAACTGGCCTCCCTCATAGCGCAGCCGGTTTTCGTCCGAGAGTTTTTTTCCGGTCTGCAGGCAGAGCAGCACGTCGTGCGGTCCCGCATCCTCCTCGCTGATGTAGTGGACGTCGTTGGTCGCGATCAGCGGAATGCCGGTCTCCGCGTGAATCCGCAGCAGTGCCTGATTGACTTCCTGCTGTCCCGGCAGTCCGTGGTCCTGCAGTTCGAGATAAAAATTTCCCTCCCCGAAAATATCCTGATACTCCAGCGCCGCGTTCCTGGCCTCCTCATACAGGCCGCGCGTGATGTCCCTCGCGATTTCCCCGGCCAGGCAGGCGCTCGACGCGATAAGACCGTCGTGGAATTCCCGCAGAAGTTCCTTGTCCACCCTGGGTTTATAGAAGTAGCCCTCGGTGAATCCCCTCGAGACAATCTTCATCAGGTTGTGGTATCCGAGGTCGTTCTCCGCCAGAAGGATCAGGTGATAATAGCGGGTATCCGCGGACCGCGCCGGATCCCTGTCGAACCGGGACCCCGGAGCCACATACACTTCGCAGCCGATCACCGGATTGATCCCGGCTTCGACGGCCGCCTTATAAAAATCGATGACGCCGTACATCACGCCGTGGTCCGTGATCGCGAGATTTTTCATCCCGAGTTCCTTCGCCCGCGCGATCAGCTCCGGGATTTTGCAGGAGCCGTCCAGCAGGCTGTATTCTGTGTGCACATGAAGATGCGTAAATGCCATTTCTGATCTCCGCTGCCGAAATGTGTTGAAAAAAACTCCCGAACCGCGTGGTTTGGGAGTTTGCCTTTAATCGTAGCTTTGATGGCCGAAAACTTTGAAGCCTTTCCAGTACCTCCACACGGCCCTCGCCAGGATTTTATCCCTCGCGACATAGGTATTTGTCCATCGGCGCGAATCCCTGGAATTGTTGCGGTTATCACCCATCACAAAATAGCACCCCTCGGGAATCTCGTACGGGCCGAGGTTTTCAGCCGCGGGTGTTTCCTTCAGGTAAGGCTCGTCCAGCGGTTCCCCGTCGATGTAGACCACACCCTCCCTGATCTCCAGGGTTTCTCCCGGAAGCCCTATGATTCTCTTGATAAAGTTCTGCGACTCATCATCCGGGTACTTGAAAATAATGATGTCTCCGCGCTGCGGTTCTGAAAACACATAGGCCAGGCGGAAACCGAAAACGCGGTCGCCCGTCATGATCGTATTCTCCATGGACCCGCTGGGGATTCTCGCGTTGAGCAGGATAAAACTGTTGATAAACAGGGCGATCGCGGCGGCTGCCGCAATCCAGATGACGTAGTCGAGAACATTTCTCAGAGTGCTCTTCGGCCTGTTCTTCTTCTCTTTTCCGGGTGTCTGCCCGGCCTGCTCCTCCAGTTCCTTTCCTGACTCCGGTTCCTGTTCATTCTGATCCATATTCGGTATTCTCCCCGCGCAAAACTGCGCTGATCTTTATCTGAATCCCTCTGCGCGGCAGCCGCTGCCGGCGGAGTTTCCGACGGCCCGCACCGCCACGTTCAGCGGCGGACATCTGCCGTGTCATGTCCTTCCGCCGCGTTTTCCTGCAGCGGCAGCGGTCTCACTGCTTTTTCCCGGGCTTTCCGGACAGATAGCCCGCGATTTTTTCGGCCGCCTGCTCTTCGTCCGGCCCTTCCGCCTGGACTTTCACGCTGTCTCCCGTGCGGAGGCCGAGCGCCATCAGGCCCATAATGCTTTTTGCGTTCACCTTGCGGGTACCGCACACGAGCATGATATGGCTCTGGAATTCACTTGCCAGCTGTACCAGGACTGCGACCGGGCGGGCTTCCGTTCCGTTCGCGATGTTTGCGACCACTTCTCTCTCAGTCATGTGAAACTACCTCCTGCCGGAATTCTGACTGTTCCGCGATTTCATGGATTTTTCTGAAACGATGGTTCATACCGGACTTTCCCACCGGCGGGTTCATCATCCCGCCGAGTTCCGTGAGCGATGCGTCCGGACAGCTGAGCCTTGCCTCCGCGGCATCCGCCAGATTTTCCGGCAGGGAATCAATGCCGCCAGATTTCTCAATGATCTCAATGTCCTTAAGCTGTGCCGCGGCCGCGGCCGAAGTCTTGTACAGATTCGCCGTCTCGCAGTTTACCCTGCGGTTGACACGGTTGCGGACATCTTTGATCACCCTGACATTTTCGAATGCCAGGATAGCCTCGTCGGCTCCCATCACCTTGAGCAGATCAGAGATCTGATTGCCCTCCTTGATGTAGACCACATGCTGTTTTTTGCGGATGACCGTGCGGGCCTCGATGCCGAATTCCCTGAGAACGCTGATAATCTGCGCCGCCGTATCCTCTGACGGACAGGCGAATTCACAGTGATAGAATCTCGACGGATTGGTGATCGACCCGCAGGTCAGAAAACATCCCCTGAGATATGCCCTGCGGCTGCTGTCCTCGGTGAGAAGGCGCCTGTCGGCCGTGTCTCTGCGGCAGAATCCGTCACCTTTCTGCCACTTGACCGCCATCAGGATCTTTTCGGAAGCCGGGGGAAGGACTCTCAGCCTCCCCGGCGTGAAAACAGCGTCAGCGTTCCTAAGTGTAAATGCTTTGGAGAAAATTGTAAAGCATTTTCTGAGAAGCTCCTCATTCTCCGCGTGGATGACCAGCACCGGGCCGTTCTCTTCCAGCCCGATTTTTCCGCAGATCATGAGCACCGCGCTCATCTCGGCGAGCCGGCCGCTCCGTGAATCGGGAACCTCCTTCAGCAGCTCGGATCTTACTTTTGCAGAAAAGGAATCAGACATATCGGTTCTCCTTACCTTCCGGCCGGATGACCGGGTCTTGCCAGATTCTTTTCCAGGTCCTTGTAGATATCGCGGTGATCCACGCTCACTCCGCATCCTTCCACTTTGCGGAGGCGTTCGGAAATTTCCGCAGCGATCGTTACCGAGCGATGCTGTCCGCCGGTGCATCCGATCCCGATCACCAGCTGGGTTTTTCCTTCCCTGATGTACGAAGGAATCAGGAAAACCAGCAGGTCTTCCAGCTTGTCCAGAAACGTCTGCACCTCCGGAAAGCCGAGCACGAATTTCCTGACCGGCTCGTCCAGGCCGGTGAGACGCCTCATATTGTCATAATAATAGGGATTCGGCATGAACCTGACATCGAACACCAGGTCGGCGTCCGTCGGAATGCCGTATTTGAATCCGAAGGACACGACGGTGACAGACAGATTGTTGAACTTCTCCCCATTGAACAGAATATCCGTGAGCTGGCTCCGGAGTTCCCTGGTGAGCAGATGGCCCGTATTGATCACTGTATCCGCCCTCCGGCGGAGCGGCTCCATGCTTTTGCGCTCGGCGGCGATCGCGTCCTCAATTCTCATCTTCCCGCCGTCGGCCGCCAGCGGATGGGTCCGCCGGGTTTCCTTGTAGCGTTTGACCAGCACATCGTCGGGGGCGTCAAGGTACAGGATCTTGCACCCGACATTGTCCTGTTTCAGCTCATCGATGACGCCGGCCAGCCGGGGCAGATTTTTCCGGCTGCGGATGTCGATGCCCAGGGCGATGCGCTGGTACTCCTTTCCCGAGGAAGTCATGGCGAGCGAGATAAAAGTGCTGATCAGAGGGACCGGCATGTTGTCCACACAGTAATAGCCGAAGTCCTCCAGAAAATTCATGGCAGTTGATTTTCCCGCTCCGCTCATTCCCGTAACGATGACAATATCCATGATCCCTTTTCCCCCTGAAAGCCTCAGACGGGCTGCTTCCGCGCCGCTCTACTCTTCATCGAAATCCCCGGCAAGGCATACTTCCGTCTCAAGTCTCACGCCCGAAGTCCGCAGAACTTCCGCCTGGACATGACGGATCACCGCCATGATGTCGGAGGCTGTGGCATTGCCCCCGTTGATCACAAACCCGGCGTGTTTCTCCGAGACGCGCGCGCCGCCGACGGTATATCCCATCAGCCCCGCCTGCTCAATCAGCTGCCCGGCGAAATGGCCGGCCGGGCGCAGGAATGTGCTCCCGGCGCTCCCGTATTCGAGCGGCTGTTTCGCCCGCCGGCGGCTGTTCAGGTCATTCATCGCAGCCCTGATTGCCTCCGGATCGCCGTGCGCCAGCTGCATTCTGCAGGACAGGATCACCCAGCCGTTTTCCGCGAACAGGCTGTGCCGGTAGGACAGATCCGCGTCCTCCGCAGAAACCGCATGGATTTTACCCCCCTCGTCCATCGCCGTGACATCGATCAGCACCTGCTTCATCTCTCCGCCGTAGGCTCCGGCGTTCATCCGCACGCCTCCGCCCGCCGTTCCGGGAATCCCGGAAGCAAACTCCAGCCCTGTCAGGGACGCGGCCAGGGCGCTCTGCGCCGCGGCCGAAAGAAGGGCCCCGGCCTGGGCGGTGACAATCCCTGTCTCCGGGTCCGCCGAGAGGCCTGAAAAGTGTTTTCTCATGCCGATCACAATTCCGCGGTATCCGGAATCGGCAAAAAGAAAATTGCTTCCCCGCCCGAAGATCTGATGCGGGACTCCGTACTTTCTGCAGACGCCGAGGACAGCCCGGAGCTGATCCTCACCGTCCGGCGAAACGAAGCAGGCTGCCGGTCCTCCCGCCTGGAACGTGCACAGCTGCGCCATAGAAACGTTTTCGGCGTAATCCTCTTTTGCAACAATGTTTCGACACTCATCAGCCGCCGGAATCAGAAATCTGTCCATGATCAGTCCCGGCCTTCCCCGTCCTCACTGCCGCGGGTGAGATTTGCCTGCACACGGTTGTAAAGCTCCTGCGCCGCGTTATAACCCATCTTCTTCTGCCGGTAGTTGACCGCGGCGCACTCGACGATGATGGCTACATTTCTGCCCGGCCTGATCGGAATGTTGTGGCAGATGACTTTGTTTCCGAGAAATTCGGTGTAATGATCCTCCAGGCCGAGGCGGTCATACTCCTTGTCCTTATTCCAGTCCTCCAGGTTGATGACCATGTCGATCGACTGGGTGTTCTTCACGCTCTCGACGCCGAACAATGTTTTGACATCGATGATGCCGATGCCTCTCAGCTCAATAAAATGCCTGGTGATCCCCGGGGCGGAGCCTACCAGCGTGTCATCGCTGACTTTGCGGATTTCCACGACATCGTCCGAAACCAGCCGGTGACCCCGCTTGATCAGTTCCAGGGCCGTCTCGCTTTTTCCGATGCCGCTCTCACCGGTGATCAGAACCCCTTCGCCGTAAACATCGACAAGGACTCCGTGAATGGTGATCGTCGGCGCCAGTTCGACGTTGAGCCAGCGGATAATTTCATACATCAGCTGGGAAGTCGTCTTGTCGGAAACCATGATCGGCACGCAGAACTGTTCCGCGGTGTCCAGAAAATGGCTGTCCGGAAGATTGCCCCGGCTGAAGATAATCCCCGGTATCCCGCTCTGCAGAAGCCTGTCGGATCTCCCGGCGCGGAGCGCCGGGTCCAGCGTTTTCAGGAAATTATACTCCACAAGGCCGATAATCTGGATTCTTTCCTTGTCGAAATAATCATAATAGCCGGCCAGCTGCAGTGCCGGCCTGTTGACATCCGGGTGATACAGCCGGATTTTGTCCGTATCGATTTCTTTGGTGAGCAGCTGCAGATTCATCTTGTTGATCAGCGCCGTGATCGTCACTCCGCTCATTCCGTCTCCCTTCCGCCCGGCGGCTGCAGGCCCCAGAAACCCTGGCCATGAGTCCCGGCGCGCTGTCCGGTAATCCCGCGCCGGGCAGGTTCTGTACTGCAGGAAATTCCCTGCGGACAGCTCCGTGCCGGCTCTTTTTCCTGCTCTGTCACATCTCAATTATTGTAACAAAGCGCAGGTGCTCCGTCAATCCGCGCCGTTTCCGGGGGAGCTGTCCCGCGTGTCCGGCCTGTGAAAGAAATTCCAGACGGATTCGGCAGCGGCGCGGTTCATGTTCTCAGCCTTTGCCAGATCTTCAACCGGAGCGTCCCTGATCGCCCGGATATCCCCGAAGGTATGCATCAGGCCGGCTCTGCGCTTTTCCCCGATCCCCGGGATATCATCCAGCACGGAATGGATCTGGGCCTTTCCGCGCAGGCCCCGGTGGTAGGTGATCGCGAACCGGTGCGCTTCATCCTGCACGCGCGTGATCAGGTGAAATCCCTCCGAATGGGTGTCGATCGGCACCTCCCCGTCGTGGTAATACAGGCCGCGGGTACGGTGCCGGTCGTCCTTGACCATGCCGACAACCGGGATGTCAAGCGACAGTTTTCTCAGCACTTCCTCCGCCATATGAACCTGTCCGCGCCCGCCATCCATCATGATCAGGTCGGGCATCCGGGTGAAGCTGTTCTCGGGCATTCCTTCCGCCTGTTCCTCAATGCCCCTCGTAAACCTCCGGGTGAGCACCTCCGTCATCGAAGCGTAATCGTTCGGACCCTGGACGGTTTTGATGCGGAACTTGCGGTAATCGCTCTTTCTCGGCCTGCCGCCCTCAAAAACTACCATGGATCCGACGGATTCCAGGCCGCTGGTATTCGAGATATCATAGGCCTCCATCCGATAGACTGTCGGAAGGTCCAGAAGCCGCGCTATCTCGTGCACCGCGCCGGCGGTCCTCTCCTTCTCGCGGCGTAGCTTTTCAGAATCCTTTTCCAGAACCATGCGGGCGTTTTCCTCCGCCATCTTCATCAGATACCCGCGGGGGCCGCGCTGCGGCATGCGGATCGTCACCTTTTTCCCCCGCTTCTGGGACAGCCAGCCGGCGATGGCCTCCTGATCCTCCAGTTCCTTCTGAACCAGGATCTCACCCGGAATAAACGGAGTCCCCGCATAATATTGTTTCACAAAATCCGTGAGGATCGCGGAGACCGTGTCGTCGATCGCAACCGTGATGTGAAAAAGATCGCGGCCGATCATTTTTCCCTCGCGCACGTAAAACACCTGTACGACGGCGTTCTCCGCCTCGCACGCGCACGCGATCACGTCGCGGTCGTCAAGGGAACTGCTGTCCGTGATCTTCTGCTGTTCGGCCGCCTTTTTCACCTGCGCTGCCAGATCCCTGTACCGCGCCGCCTTCTCGAATTCCAGGCTGTCCGAGGCCTCCTTCATCTTCTCCTCGAGGCCGCGGACTGTTTTCTGGTAATTTCCGGAGAGCAGGTTCTCGGCGCCGGCGATTCTTTCCGCGTAATCTTCACGGCTCACCTTTCCGGTACATGGGCCGCAGCATCTTCCGATATAGTAATTCAGGCACGGCCGTTCCTTCCCGATGTCGCGCGGCAGAACCCGTCTGCAGGTGCGGATCCCGAAAAGGCTGTGGACCAGGTCGAGGGTTTCCCCGATATTGATGCCGACCGGATAAGGGCCGTAATACCTGGCCTTGTCGCGGAATCTCCGCCGGGTCATCGTAATGCGGGGAAAATCTTCGTCCGCTGTGACCCGGATGTACGGGTAGGCCTTGTCATCCATCATCACCGTGTTGTATTTCGGCCGGTGAAGCTTGATCAGGTTGGCTTCGAGGACAAATGCCTCCATCTCGGAGTCGGTCACGATATATTCAAACCATGCGACATGGGACACCATCTGCTCAACCTTGGCGCTGGGCTTTTTCGTATTCTGAAAATACTGGCGCACGCGGTTGCAGAGCACCTTGGCTTTCCCGATATAGATGATCTCGTCGTCCTCCCCGTGCATCAGGTAGCAGCCGGGTTTGGCGGGAATCTTTTTGAGTTCTTCCTTCAGGTCAAATTCCATATCCACAGCGGCCTGACTCCGGTTGAAACAGCGGGCATCGAAAGCGTTTCTGTCCCGCGGCCCGGACAGGCCGGAAATCTCCTTTACGCAGTCAGCCCATGCGGCGCGCGGATACGCGGTGCATGGGCTGAAAAATAGTTACTGTACCGGAATCATGTTTCCGGTTTCTGTTCATCTGCCGCTTCCCCGGACGGGCCTGCTGCATCGTCCTTCTCACTGTCGGGCACGGTTTCCGCGCCGTCGGCTCCGGAAGTGCCCCCGGCATCGGAAGCGGCTGCTTTGTCCGAAACCTCCGCCTTATCCGAAGCGGCCGTGTTATCCGAAGCGGCTGCCGCATCGGAGGCGGGCTCAGCGGCCGCCTTCTGCTCCTCCGCTGATTTCTGCTTTCTCTTTTCCTGGTCCGCATGCAGAATATCCATAAACTCTTTGCCGGTTATGGTTTCCCTCTGGATCAGGAACGCGGCGATGTCGTCCATGATCTCCCGGTTTTCCGAAAGCATCTGGTAAGCGATCTTGTAGCGGTCCGCGAGCAGGACGCGGACAGCCTCATCCACTTTCGCGGCAGTGCTGTCGGAGCAGTTCATCTGCGTGCGGCCGCTCAGGTACTGGCTCTGCACCGTTTCCAGGGCCATCATGCCGAACTCATCGGACATGCCGTACATGGTGATCATCTGCCGGGCGACCTGCGTGGCCCTCTCAATATCGTTCTGAGCTCCTGTCGTGATGCTTCCGAAAACCAGCTGCTCAGCGGCGCGTCCGCCGAGGGCGACCGTGATATCCGCCAGCAGTTCCTCCTTGGACTGCAGGAAACGCTCTTCCTGCGGTGTCTGCAGCACATACCCCAGCGCGCCCTGCGTGCGCGGCACGATAGTGATTTTCTGGACAGGCTCGGCGTCCTTCTGCAGCGCGGAAATCAGGGCGTGGCCGACCTCGTGGTAGGACACGATCTTTCTCTCCTTCTGGCTCATCACGCGGTCTTTTTTCTCCTTGCCGACCAGGACCGTCTCCATCGCGTCCATAAGGTCTTTCTGCGAGACGGCGGTGCGCCCTCTCTGTACCGCTGTGATGGCGGCTTCGTTGATCATGTTGGCCAGGTCAGCGCCGACTGCGCCGGCGGTGGCCAGCGCCAGTTCCTCAAAATTGACGGTCTCGTCCATCCGCACATCCTTGGCGTGGACTTTGAGAATCGCGATGCGGCCCTTGAGGTCCGGGCGGTCCACCACAATGCGGCGGTCAAAACGGCCGGGGCGCAGAAGCGCCGGATCCAGGATCTCCGGCCTGTTGGTGGCGCCCAGCACCAGCACGCCCTTGGACGGGTCGAAGCCGTCCATCTCGGACAGAAGCTGGTTCAGCGTCTGCTCGCGCTCGTCGTTGCTGCCGGAAATGCCCGCGTCGCGCACTTTTCCGATGGCGTCGATCTCATCGATGAAGATGATGCACGGCGCGTTCTGCGACGCCTGCTTGAACAGGTCGCGAACGCGGGACGCGCCGAGTCCGACGAACATTTCCACGAAGTCGGAACCAGCCAGCGAGAAGAAGGGGACATGCGCCTCCCCGGCGATAGCCTTGGCCAGCAGCGTCTTTCCGGTTCCCGGAGCTCCGACGAGAAGCGCGCCTTTCGGAAGCTTCGCGCCGATTGCCGCATACTTCTGGGGGTTGTGAAGGAAATCAACCAGCTCGGTCAGGGATTCCTTCGCCTCGTCAACGCCGGCGACGTCTGAAAAACGCACGCCGGTATCTTTGTCCATGAAGACCTTGGCATTGGAGCGGCCCATCCCCATCATTCCGTCTTTCCCGCCTACCTGCCGCATCATCTGCATCAGCAGGACGACAAAGATAACCAGCGGAATGAGCTGCGCCAGAAGATAGACGATGGTAGCCGCCGTGTCGTCGTTCTCAACACCGCGGAAATCGACGCCGGCCGCCTCCAGATGCGCCAGCAGGGACGGGTCATTGAGGTAAACCGTGTAATAGTCGATATAGGAATTATTGTCGAGATGGTAGGTGATTCTTGTTGTGGAAATTTTGACATCGCTGATATTTCCAGCATCGAGTTCATCAAGGAACTCGTTGTAGTTTACCTCCCTGGTAGTCTGGCTGCTCACCAGGCTCTGCAGGCCGCGGACAATCAGGAAAGCTACGACCAGCGTAATAATCAGAATCAGCCAGAAATGCTTCGGCGTCCCACCGCCGCTGTCTCCGCCGGGCCTGTCGGGACGCCTTTCAGGACGCTCTCGGTCCTTATCCTCGCCGAGGTACCCACTGTCATTGTCGTCATCATCAAAAAACACGGCAGATCCTCCTGTTATCAGCACAAATCAGTAAAAATTAAGGAAAAAACGGGGTTCCGGCGGACTGCCGGCCGCACGCAGTCTCCGTTTTTTCAGCAGTTTTATCATATCATAACCGTCAAGTTTTCGCGTGCCGCCCGGCCGCCGGTTATCCGCGCGCTGTCCGGGTCCCTCCGGATCTTCTGATCTGCCCTGTCCGGCGGCTGCCGGCAGCGAGCGCGGCTTCACCGTTCTCACTCGGTTTTTCTGTACTCTTCCGCGGCATAGCAGGCGCACTTCTCCGCAATCCTCCATCCGCGAACCAGTTCATCGCGCCGTCCGATTTCCATAGTCGGGGTAAAGCTTCTCTCCAGCTTCCAGTTGGACCGGAGTTCATCCAGGCTCCCCCAGAACCCGACAGCCAGGCCGGCCAGGTAGGCGGCTCCGAGAGCTGTGGTCTCCGTGCATACCGGCCGCTCGACCGTGCAGCGGAGGATATCGGACTGAAACTGCAGGATAAAGTTGTTGGCGCTGGCTCCTCCGTCTACCTTCAGTCCGGAGAGGGTAACCCCGCAGTCCTGTTCCATAGCGCTGACGACGTCCATCGTCTGATACGCCAGGGATTCCACCGCGGCGCGGATAAAGTGAGCTCTCGTCGTTCCTCTCGTCAGTCCGATCACCGTGCCTCTCGCGTACTGGTTCCAGACCGGCGCCCCGAGTCCGGTGAAGGCCGGAACCAGGTACACCCCGCCGGTGTCCGGTACGGATTCGCAGATCTGCTCGGTCTCGGGAGCCGTGCGGATCATTCCCATCTCATCCCTCAGCCACTGGATTGCTGCGCCGGCAACGAACACACTGCCTTCCAGCGCGTACCCCGGATGACTGTCCGCTCCCGCTGTCAGCGTGGTGACCAGGCCGTGCGCGGAAGTCACGGGTCTGTCCCCGGCGTTCATCAGCAGGAAGCAGCCGGTGCCGTAGGTATTCTTCATCTCGCCTCTGCTGAAGCAGCACTGTCCGAACAGCGCCGACTGCTGGTCTCCGGCGGCGCCGGCCACCTGGATCGGATATCCGGTCACCTCCGGGGAAGTCGTCCCCAGAAGGCAGCTGCTCGGTTTTACCTCCGGCATCATGCACGCTGGAATGTGAAACAGTGCGAGAAGGTCGGGATCCCACTGCAGCGTATGGATGTTGAAGAGCATCGTCCGGGAAGCGTTGGTGTAGTCGGTAACATGGACTTTCCCGCCGGTCAGTTTCCAGATCAGCCAGCTGTCAACCGTGCCGAAAGCCAGTTCACCGCGCTCAGCGCGCTCGCGCGCGCCGCTGACATTGTCCAGAATCCAGGCAATTTTGCTGGCGGAAAAATAGGCGTCCGCGATCAGCCCCGTCTTTTCGCGGATCATTTCCGAATAGCCCTGCGCTTTCAGGCGGTCGATCATCCCGCTTGTCCTGCGGCACTGCCAGACGATCGCGTTGTAGACCGGGACTCCGGTAGTCCTGTCCCACACAATGGTCGTCTCGCGCTGGTTGGTGATACCCAGAGCCGCAATGTCCTTCGCGGTAACTCCCACTTTCGTCATCGCCTCTGTCATGACGCTCATCTGGGATGACCAGATCTCCATCGGGTCATGCTCCACCCAGCCGGGATTCGGATAGAACTGCCTGAATTCCTTCTGTGCCGAGCCGATGATCTGTCCCTTGCGGTCAAACAGGATACAACGGGAGCTGGTCGTTCCCTGGTCAAGAGCCATTACCAGTTTTTCCATGGCTTCCTCCTTCTGTTCCGGCAGCTGCGCCGCCTGATTTTCGTCCTTTCGTATGTGCTTTCCGCCTCTCAGCGGATCTGGTTTCCCCGGTGACGCGGGCCCAGGCCATATCAGGCCGTCCGTTTTCCGGATCGATCTGTCCTCACGGGCGGAATCCCCGCTTATCGGCAGGCTGACGTTCTCAGGATCGGGATACCGCTTTCCGGACAGCTTCCCGGCCTGCAGAAAAACGGGATGATGTTCATCGTATTATATAACAAATGCCACGGTATTTCTACCGTGGCATAAATTTCAGCCTGAACCCGCATCGGAGATTTTCAGTTGAAAACATCCTTGAACGATCTCTTTTTGCGGCTCGCGGAGGAATCTGACGGCTCTTTCCCGGTCATCAGCTCGTCGTACTTTCTCAGGGCTTCCTTCTGCTCCCGGTTCATCGAAGTCGGCACCTGCACGACGAGGGTTACATAATGATCTCCCCTCACATTTCTGCTGCGGAGACTCGGAACGCCCTCCCCGCGGAGCCTGATCTGGGTATCCGTCTGGGTTCCCGGCCTGACCGTATACTCCGTCTCACCGTCGATCGTGGGAATTTTGATTTCCGCGCCGAGCGCCGCCTGCGCAAAGGAAATCGGTACCGTGGAATAGATATCGTAATCTCTTCTCTTGAACACCGGATGCGGGGAAACCGACACCTGAACGAGCAGATCGCCCCACTCGCCTCCGTTCTTTCCCGGATCCCCCTTTCCGCGGAGCCTGATGCTCTGTCCGTCGTCAATTCCGGCCGGAATTGTGACGGAAATCTTTTTGCGGCTGACCGTGTACCCGAGCCCGCGGCAGTCCGGGCACTTCTCCCGGATAATTTTTCCGGTTCCATGGCAGTCCGGGCACACCTGGATGTTCTGGACCATGCCGAACATGGACTGCTGGCGGTACACCACCTGGCCGGTGCCGTTGCACTTCGGGCAGGTGACGGGTGAGGTTCCCGCTTTCGCCCCGGTCCCATGGCAGGAAAGGCAGACGTCCTTCAGGTTCAGCTCGAGCTCTTTTTCAGTGCCCTTGACCGCCTCCATAAAGGAAATCCGCACCGCAGTGCGCACGTTGTCGCCTTTCTGGGGTCCGGCGTTGGCTCCGCGGGTTCTTCCGCCCATGCCGCCGCCGAAAAAGTCCCCGAAAAGATCGCTGAAAAGATCGCTGAAGTCGGCAGCCGAATAGCCGCTGTAACCATTTCCGCCGTTTTCAAAGGCCGCCTGGCCGAACTGGTCGTACTGCGCCCGCTTCTGCTTGTCGCTCAGCACAGAATAAGCCTCGGAGGCCTCCTTGAATTTTTCCGCCGCTTCGGGGCTCGGATCGATATCCGGATGGCACTTCTTCGCTATCTCACGATAAGCTTTTTTGATTGTGGCGTCATCCGCGTCCCGAGGTACCCCGAGCACTTCGTAATAATCTCTTTTCTCTGCCATATTCTCCCCTGCTGCCTGACCGGCGCTTCCGTCTTCTGTTCCCGTTTACATGAAGAAGCCAGACGGAAAACATCTGCTGCTGACCGTCTGGCAAATAACCTGAAACCGCGCAAGGCTCTGCCCAATACCGGGCAGCCGCGTTCTGAAACCGTACTCCCGCCTTACTTCTGCTGATCAGTACCGGAACCGCGGCCCGTCAGCCGCGGCTCCGGCGTCTATCATATCACAGATGAACGGAATCCGGAAGATCAGACTTCCTTGTAATCGCCGTCGACAACATCATCATTGTTTCCATTGTTTCCGGTGCCGCTGGTATTGCTGCCGCTTCCGGTTCCCGGATTCGGGCCCGCGCCCTGCGATCCGTTCTGCTGAGTCTGCTCATACATCTTCGCAAACAGCTGCTGGGCGCTGTTCATCAGGGTTTCCTTCTTGGCCTTGAGTTCTTCGGTCTGCTCCGGAGTGACATTGTTGATATCCGTCTTGTTGATAGTCTCGCGGAGATCCGCAAGGTCCTTTTCAACCGTGCTCTTCAGGGAAGCGTCAACCTTGTCTCCGACTTCCTTCAGGGCATTCTCCGTCTGGTCAGCCATGCTCTCGGCTTCATTTCTGGCATCGACGCCATCCTTGCGGGCCTTGTCCTGCGCCTCGTATTCCTGAGCCTCTTTGACAGCCTTTTCGATATCGGCGTCAGACATATTGGAACCCGCGGTGATGGTGATATGCTGCTCCTTGCCCGTCCCCAGATCCTTTGCGGATACATTGACAATACCGTTCGCGTCGATATCGAACGTAACCTCGATCTGCGGAACTCCTCTTCTTGCGGGCGGAATTCCGTCCAGGCGGAACTGGCCGAGGGACTTGTTGTCTCTTGCGAACTTACGCTCGCCCTGGACAACGTTGATATCTACGGCAGTCTGGTTGTCTGCTGCGGTAGAGAAAATCTGGCTCTTCTTGGTCGGGATGGTGGTGTTTCTCGGAATCAGCACGGTCGCGATGCCGCCCATGGTCTCGATAGCCAGGGAAAGCGGGGTGACATCCAGAAGAAGAATGTCTCCTGCGCCTTTGTCGCCGGCGAGCTTGCCGCCTTCAATGCAGGCGCCGATGGCAACGCACTCATCCGGGTTGAGGTTCTTGGACGGTTCCTTGCCGGTCAGCTCGCGGACTTTCTCCTGCGCGCTGAGCATACGGGTGGATCCGCCGACAAGCAGAACCTTGGAGATATCCGCGGCGGTCAGGCCGGCGTCGCGCAGAGCGTTCTGCACCGGGGCGACCGTGCGGTCGATCAGGTCTCTGGTCAGATCGTCGAACTTAGCCCTGGTCAGCGTCATATCCAGGTGCTTCGGCCCGTCCTGGGTAGCCGTGATGAACGGAAGGTTGATGTTCGTGGTCGTAGCCGAGGACAGTTCCTTCTTTGCTTTCTCAGCCGCGTCCTTCAGTCTCTGGACGGCCATCTTGTCCTTGGAAAGATCCACGCCCTCCTTCTTGCGGAATTCGTCGATCATCCAGTCCATGATGCGCTGGTCGAAGTCATCGCCGCCGAGGTGCGTGTCGCCGTTGGTTGCCAGAACTTCGATGACGCCGTCACCGATATCGATGATACTGACATCGAAGGTGCCGCCGCCGAGGTCGTACACCATGATCTTCTGCTCTTTCTCGTTGTCAAGGCCGTAAGCCAGAGCCGCGGCGGTCGGCTCGTTGATGACACGCTTTACGTCCAGGCCGGCGATCTTGCCGGCGTCCTTGGTTGCCTGGCGCTGCGCGTCGTTGAAGTATGCCGGGCAGGTGATAACCGCCTCGGTAACTTTCTCACCGAGGTAAGCCTCCGCGTCCGCCTTCAGTTTCTGAAGGATCATCGCGGAGATTTCCTGCGGGGTGTACTGTTTTCCGTCGATGTTCACCTTATAATCGGTGCCCATGTGTCTCTTGATCGAAGAAATAGTACGGTCGGGGTTTGTGATTGCCTGGCGCTTCGCCGGATCGCCGACAAGCCTCTCACCGTTCTTTGTGAACGCGACAACGGACGGGGTGGTACGGATGCCTTCCTGATTGGCGATAACCACCGGCTTTCCGCCTTCCATGACCGCTACGCATGAATTCGTAGTACCAAGGTCGATACCAATAATCTTACCCATAATTCAATCTCCTTTTCACTGTTGGCCGATCTGTCGGCCGTATTGAAAATACCGCGGAAAATCCGCAGCATCCTGTAATCTTATTTTTCCGGAGGTTCCGCTGCGCGGATTCCGGGATTCGCGGACTGGTCTTCCGGCTCTCCCGGCTATTCTCAGTTCGCGACCTTGACCATCGCGTGCCTGACGACAGTGCCTTTCCAGGTATAGCCTTTCTGGAAAACTTCCGCGACAGTGTTCTCTCCGAGCGAATCGTCATCGACATGCATGACAGCGTTGTGCAGATTCGGGTCGAAGGGCTTTCCCTGCGCTTCGATTTCCTCCAAACCGGCGTCATTCAGATCCTTCATCAGGGATTTGTAAACCTGCTGCATTCCCTGGGCGAAAGGATCCGACTTCTGTTCGTCCTTCAGGCCGCCCAGCCCGCGCTCGAAATTATCCAGCGCCGGCAGGACCTTCTCGATGATGGATTTCGCTCCCATGTCAAACATGGAAGCTTTTTCCTTCTCGCTTCGCTTCTGGTAGTTGGCGTATTCCGCCATCATCCTCTTGTACCGGTCCGTAAGATCAGCGTTCTTCTTGGCCAGCTCGTCGATCTCGCGGTCCTTCTTGTCTCTGTGGAAAATAGATTTTCCTTTCCCCGCAGAGGTATCTTCCTTTTCAGCGCCTGAAGTTTTTTTGCGGTCTTCCGCGGGTTTCCCGCCGGCTTCTGTCTTTCCGTTTTCCTCAGCCTTCCCGTTTTCTCCGTCCGGTTTCCGGTCAGCTTTCTGCGTATCCGCTTCAGCCTTCCCGGAAGACTTGCCGCTGCTGCTGTCCGTTCCGGCAGGCTTTCCGCTTTCCGGCTGTTTTGCGGTATCAGCTTCTGCCGTGTTTTCTTTCTCCGGCGCTTTATCTCCTGCGGCATCCGCCTGGGCAGCTTTTGCTTTTGCCTCGGCGTCGCCGTCTTCTATATTGATCTCATCAGCCAAAATTCAATTCCACCTTTCAGATCTCCGAAACCCGCGTGTGCCGCGGATCAGGGATCGGTTTCTGCTCAGCTTCCGTCGGATTTCTCCGAGCTTTCGGCGTTCTTCCCTCCGCCAGGGCTTTTATTCCTGTTTCCGGAATCGCTCCCGGACCCGGCGGTCCTGCTCTCATTGCTGCCGGACGGGCCGCCCGCCGAACCGGAACCGCCGTAAATTTCATCAAGCTGTTCTTTCATGGTCTTCAGGGTGCCGACTACCTTTTCGTAATCCATGCGTTTGGGGCCGATCACTCCGACCGTTCCCTGAACGCCGTGTCCCAGATTGTACTTGGTCGTGACGACGCTGAAATCCTTCATGTTTTTGACCGGGGATTCGTCCCCGATATAAACCTGAATGTCGTCGTCACTGCCGTCCTTCCCGGCAGGCTGGTTCATGAACTGCGCCAGCTCCTCCTTGTTCTCAAAGGTCGTGATGAGCTTCTTGGCGCTCTCCTGGTCGGAAAGCTCCGGATAGCGGAAAATATTGTTTGCGCCGCTCGTGTAGATCTGAGGTCTCTCGGCGTCATACCGGATTGCCTCGGCCACAGCGTCCACGACCGCGTCCACCAGTTTTTTATGCTGCGGTACGGCCTGGTTTTTCAGCTGTGTGATCAGGCTCAGGTTGATCTGGTCGATCGTCAGACCTGTCAGCGCGCTGTTGAGCATCACGTTGAGCTTGAGCAGTTCATCCGACGTCACGTCAATGTCGAGGCTCAGCACGGAATTCCGCACGATATTGCCCTCAACGACAATCACCAGCAGGACTTTGTTCACATCCACCTTGGAAAGCTGGAGGAACTTGAGCTTGCTGCCCTCGTACTGCGGCCCGGTGATCATGGCCGCGTAATTTGTGTTCTGCGCCAGAATCTGCACCAGCTGCCGGAGCGCAAGCTCGAGGCGGTCGACACGGTTGATCAGGACCTTATTGATTTCTTTCTCGTTCCTGTCCTCCTGTTTCATCAGGTGGTCGACATAAAGCCGGTAGCCCTTGTCGGAGGGGATTCGTCCTGCGGAGGTGTGCGGCTGGATAATCAGCCCCATCTCCTCCAGGTCTGACATCTCGTTCCGGATCGTCGCGGAACTGAGGTTCAGGTCCGTATATCTGGCGATGGTACGTGAACCGACAGGCTCGCCGGTCTCAAGATAATTCTTGATGATGGCAGTAAAGATCGTCCATTTTCGATCATCCAGCACCGGCTCATCCATCTGGCTCACTCCCTTTCCTTATTAGCACTCAATCTATCTGAGTGCTAACGATAATATACATCCGCAGGCAGCCTCTGTCAACCCCTTTTTTGAATTTTTCGGAAAAATTTGTTTTATTGCGCAAAAAATCCGCTGTCCGGATCAGTTCCGGGCAGCGGATTCTGATGTTCTTCTGCTGCGTCACCTGATATCTGTCCGCGGCGGGATGATTTGGCGCGGATTATATTTTTGGTATCTGCCGCATACATCTGCATCACTTCGGACGATCCCGCTGAAGGTTATGATCCCGGGAATATCACCGGATCATCGCGGCGAAGCAGGAACACGGTCACGCGGCAATATAGTTCATGACGCCGAAAGCCACGCAGGATATGATGATCACTGCAAGAAGGACTTCCAGAAGAACTTTCGGGACGTCCTTTTTCCAGAGCTTCAGTTCGTCTCCCTTCTGTTTCAGGAACGCCGCTTCCTCCGGCTGCAGTTTCGCCTTCACGAAGATCAGCATCTGCTTGTCTTTCATGGACATGATATATTCGTTCGGGCGGTCGTACATCGCGTCCACCTGGGCCCACTTGTAGATCACCTGCTCGTCGATCGAGGAACGGTAGTTGATGATCTGGTCGTCATCCATCTTGATGTGCTTCTCGGTTTTGGCGAGCTGCTCCTCGTTGCGGCTTTCCCGTTTGAACTGGTCGACCCGCTTCCAGCACATATAAATTTCCACAAAAACAATGATGGCGCCGATCCCGGCGTTGAGGATGAACTGGTTGGTGTCGCCCCGCTTCAGGGCCGGCATTGCCGAGGCGATCGACCCGAGCCCCAGGGCGAGTACCGCCAGCACGAGAAACGAATACATTCCTGTCCTGCAGTAGAGATTCCAGACGGAAACATCGTAAAATTCCTTCTGGTCCAGTCTGATCACATGATTCAGTTTATACATCTTCTTCCCTCCGACGCGGCTGTTCCGCGAAAGTTTTGTCTTCCAGCGTTTTATCCAGCAGGAATTCCAGCAGAATCGCGTTGGACACTTCCATCCCGTCCCCGGTCAGGAAAATCCGGTCCTCATCCTCCGACCGCTTCAGGAATCCCATGGATTCATATCGTCCGATCACTTCGCCGTAAATCTGTTCTGCCGGGACGCCGAATTTCCGCCGGAACCCGGACAGGGACACGCCATCTGACGTGCGGAGTCCCAGCATCATGCACTCTTCCATCTCTGATTCCAGGGACAGGATTTCGCCTTCCGCATAGACCGGGCGGAACGAGGCGTCCATCGGGAAGCGGATCCACGGAATTCTCCCGCCCATCCGCTCCTGCTCCCTGAGAATAATCCGCTGCGTTCCGCGGTTCAGGCAGCTCATCAGCCCGGTATCCTCCGAAAGAGTTCCCAGGCCTCCGTCAGCGCGGATCCCTGAAACAGCGCCTTCCCCGATCCCGAGATACTCCTTCTGCCGCCAGTATCCCTCGTTGTGGCGGGAACGGAATCCCGGTTTCGCGAAGTTGGAAATTTCATAATGCTCATACCCGGCTTTCCCGAGCAGTCCGCGGACCATGCGATCCATCTCCGCCGAAGTGTCCTGATCGGGAAATTCCGCGCTGTCCTGTTCCCACTCGGCGTATATCGGAGTCCCCTTTTCCAGAGTCAGGCTGTAGACCGAAAGATGCTCCGGCCCGAGCGAAACCGCCTGCTCAACGGAATCCCGGAGAGTTTCCATCGTCTGCCCGGGAAGCGCGCTCATCAGGTCCACGCTGATATTGTCAAAACCGGCCGCCCGCGCGTCCGAAAAAGTCCGGAAGAAATCCCCGGCTGTGTGGATCCGGCCGATCCGCCGCAGGAGATCGTCGGAGAGCGACTGGCACCCGACCGACAGTCTTGTGACGCCGCCGGCCCGCCAGGCTTCGAGCTTCTCCGGCGAGACCGTCCCCGGATTGCACTCCAGCGTGATCTCCGCTCCGGGCAGGATTTCAAAACTCGCGCGCAGAGCCTTCAGTATGCGGGAAATCTGGTCTGCTGAAAGGATGGACGGCGTTCCTCCCCCGATATAAACCGTTTCCGCCGGAAGGCATACCAGTTTTCCCATCTCCCGGATTCTCGCGCAGAGCCGCTCTGTGTATTCCTCAATGTGCCGGCTGTCCGTCGGGCGTGAGAGAAAATCGCAGTAGCCGCATTTGCGGACGCAGAACGGAATGTGCAGATACAGCCCCATCGTGCGGCCCGTATTGTCGCCGCTCTCCGGCGCAGCCTGTCCGGCTTTCTTTTTCTCCGCGTCCGGTCCCGCGGTTTCCGCCTTCATCGCCGTTATCTCCGTCATTCGTCATCCAGCTTCAGCACGCTCATGAAAGCCTTCTGCGGAATTTCCACATTCCCCACCATGCGCATGCGCTTTTTCCCTTCCTTCTGTTTTTCCAGAAGTTTCTTCTTGCGGCTGATATCGCCGCCGTAGCACTTTGCGAGAACATCCTTGCGGTAAGCCTTGACGGTTGTTCTCGCGATGATTTTCCCTCCGACCGCCGCCTGGATCGGGATGTCGAACAGCTGTCTCGGGATCTCGCCGACCAGTTTTTCGCACATCTTTTTGCCGCGCTCGTAGGCGCTGTCCTCAAACACGATGAACGACAGCGCGTCTACCTGCTCGTGATTGACCAGGATGTCGAGCTTGCAGAGCTTCGAGGGAACATATCCCTTGAGTTCGTAATCGAGCGACGCGTAACCGCGGGACCTGGACTTCAGGGCGTCAAAGAAATCATAAATGATTTCGTTGAGCGGCATCTCATATTTGAGCACCGCGCGGTTTGTCTCCACGTATTCCGTGCTCTGGTAGACGCCGCGCCGTTCCTGGCACAGCTTCATGATGGCGCCGATGTATTCCGAAGTCACCATGATTTCGGCGTTGACGATCGGCTCCTCCATATGATCAATTACAGAAGGATCCGGAAGATTGGACGGGTTCGTCAGTTCCACCATCGTCCCGTCGGTCAGGTAGACCCGGTAGACGACTCCCGGCGCCGTCGTGACCAGATCCAGGCTGTACTCCTGCTCCAGGCGTTCCTGCACTACTTCCAGGTGGAGCAGCCCGAGAAAACCGCAGCGAAACCCGAATCCCAGCGCCTGGGACGTCTCCGGTTCAAACTGAAGGGAAGCGTCGTTCAGCTGCAGCTTTTCCAGGGCATCCTTCAGGTCTCCGTAATGGGCGCTGTCCGCCGGGTACAGCCCGCAGTAGACCATTGGCTGCACTTTTTTGTAACCCGGAAGCCTCTCCGAAGCCGGGCGTTCCTTCTCGGTCACCGTATCGCCGACCCGCGCGTCGCGGATATTCTTGATGCCGGCTGTGATGTAGCCGACCATGCCCGCCGAGAGTTCGTCGCAGGCGTTGAATCTGCCTGCCCCGAACGTTCCCACTTCCGTAACTTCCTCCACAGCGCCGGTGTTCATCAGCAGAATGTTTGTTCCTTTTTTCACGCGCCCGTCGACCAGCCGGCAGAAAATAATAACGCCGCGGTAGGAATCGTATTTGGAGTCGAAGATCAGGGCCTTGAGCGGCGCCTCCGGATCACCCTTCGGCGCGGGAAGTTGTTTGACGATATCCTCAAGGACTTCCTCGATATTGATGCCGTTCTTGGCTGAAATCCTCGGGGCATCCTGGGCTTCAATCCCGATCAGGTCCTCAATCTCATCCGCGACGCGGTCCGGATCGGCGCTGGGCAGGTCGATCTTGTTGATCACCGGAAAAACTTCCAGGTCGTTGTCGATCGCCATATAAACATTGGCCAGCGTCTGCGCCTGCACGCCCTGGGTGGCGTCAACGACCAGGATAGCGCCGTCGCACGCAGCCAGGCTTCTGGACACTTCATAGTTGAAATCGACATGGCCGGGTGTGTCGATCATATTGAAGATATAGTCATTGCCGTCCTTGGCATGGTAAACCGTGCGTACTGCCTGAGATTTGACCGTAATACCGCGCTCCCGCTCAACTTCCATGTTGTCGAGCACCTGGTCTGACATTTCGCGGCTGGTCAGCAGGCCGGTTTTTTCTATGATACGGTCAGCCAGCGTTGACTTGCCATGGTCGATGTGGGCAATAATACAGAAATTCCTGATTCTGCTCTGAAGATCACTCACGGATGATTACCCGTTCCTTTCCTGCTGTTTCCGGTTTCGCTGTCTTAAAACGAAGGCTCCGGACGGTCTGCGCCCGGAGTCTTCTGTTCGACATTCAAAATTAACTCAGTTCTCTCCGACAAGGCGGACGGTTTCACGGCAGATAGCCAGTTCCTCGTTGGTCGGGATGACAAACAGGCGGACTTTGGAATCCGCCGCGGAAATCTCCTGCTCGCTTCTGGTCTTATTGAGTTCCGGATCGAGCTTTGCGCCGAGATAGCCGAGGTAATTGTTCACGATCTCAGCCCTCGTCTCTGCATCATTCTCACCTACGCCCGCCGTGAAGGAGATGGCGTCGACGCCGTTCATGGCCGCCGCGTAAGCGCCGATATACTTGGCTACTCTGTAGCGGAAAGCGTCCAGCGCAACCTGCGCCATGTGATTGCCTTCCTTTGCGGCCTTGCCGACATCGCGGAAATCGGAGGAAACGCCGGAGATTCCGAGAATGCCGGACTTCTTGTTGAGGATGGTCAGGACCTCGTCCACAGTTTTATGCTCGTGGTTGCAGATGAACTGGACAACCGCCGGATCAATATCGCCGGAGCGGGTTCCCATGATCAGCCCTTCAAGCGGGGTAAGGCCCATGGAGGTATCGACGCCCTTTCCTCCGATCGACGCGGAAACCGACGCTCCGTTGCCGAGGTGGCAGACGATGACTTTCGCGGTCTCGGGGTTGAGCTTACCGAAGCGGATGGTCTCGCGCGAGACAAACATATGGCTGGTTCCGTGGAAGCCGTAGCGGCGGATCCCGTACCTGTCATAATATTCTTTCGGGATCGCGTAATAATAAGCCTTCTCCGGAAGGCTCATGCCAAACGTCGTATCGAAGACGGCGACGTTCTTCTTTCCCGGGACAACCTTCTCGCAGGCCTCAATGCCCATCAGATTTGCCGGGTTGTGCAGAGGTCCGAGATCGAAGCAGTCGCGGATGACTTTCTTTACATGCTCATCCACGATGCAGGATTCGGTGATGGTAGCGCCGCCGTGCAGTACGCGGTGGCCGATCGCGCCGATTTCGTCGACGCTCTTCACCACGCCGTGCTCCGCGTCCGTGAGAGCCTCAAAGACAAGGGACACCGCCTTGCTGTGGTCCGGCATCGGGGTGTCGACAACATAGTCTTCCTTCCCCGGAACCTTGTGGGTGAGCTTGGATCCTTCAATGCCGATTCTCTCGCAGAGTCCCTTGGCCAGAACTGCCTCGGAGCCCGAATCGATCAGCTGATATTTGAGGGATGAACTTCCGCAGTTGATTACCAGTACCTTCATGTTCTCCTCCTGTTGGTTGTTTCCGGGCCGGGCCCGGTATTTTTTATAATAGTGGAATGTTTAGCGTTGGAATGCTGCTGAGTGCGGCGCAAATCCTGCCGCTCAGCGTGCTGAAATGTTATTTCGCCCGGAATTGCGGCACCCTCACATTACCGGATTGAGGGGTTTGCTTCATAGTAGGCTTCAATCTCGCTCTTCAGGGCTGCCCATCGGGTTTCGTCGACATAATACTTCGGGCAGTCTTTCCCGGTGCAGTCGTAATGACGGAGAACATGATCGATATCCACGTCAAACTGCTGCATCAGCCAGGCTGTCAGCCTGTCGAGCCCCTGCCTGGTTGTCTCGGAGAATTCTCCTTCATCACCAGCATGGCACACTTCGATGCTGATGCTGACCGGATTGTACTCATCTCCCTGCGCATAGGCGAGCTCATTAAGCGGAACGCACTGAATAACCTCTCCGTCCAGTCCTACGACAAAATGCGCGCTGGCTTTCCGGTCCGCGTAATACGG
This sequence comes from Lachnospiraceae bacterium, assembly GCA_050944455.1. Taxonomy (GTDB): domain Bacteria; phylum Bacillota; class Clostridia; order Lachnospirales; family Lachnospiraceae; genus Anthropogastromicrobium. The sequence continues at coordinate 17,546 of JBMNRC010000003.1, read as the reverse complement.
ATCGTCGGGATTTCCCAGGTTATCAAAATAATTCCGGTTGGCTTCAGCCGTGGTGCCCGCGTTGGCCACCCAGTGGATGACGATATAATCGACTGACTGGAGCGGGATCATCGGCCGTGAATAGGGATTCGGCCGGATCAGGTCGACCTGTATCCAGGAAGGCATTGTGATATTCGAGATATCGACGCCGCCGCTGACCGTGGCCGCTGCTGTGGATACCGCAGCAGCTGTTGTTCCCGACGCTGCGTTGTCAGCGGATGGGGCTGAGGACGCCGCGGTGACTGCAGATGCTCCCGCGTCCTGTGCTGCATCCGCGCTGCTGTCATCGCCGGAGCCGCTGTCTGCCGCCGTCATTACATACTGGATTTCCTCAACATTTCCTGCCCCGTCCGCGACTTTCGACCTGTCATTCGAACTGGCGACGGAAATCAGCCCGACTGCCATCAGCACAGCCGCCGCCCCGCACAGGGGCATGATCACAAGATATCTGCGGTAGTATCGGAAAGAATCCGCTCTTCTCCGGTTTCTGTCTTCCCGGCTCTGGCTCCTGCCCGCGCCGCCGCGGATGGTCTCGGGTCTGCCGTTCTGCCGGCGGAAATCCGGTTTTTCCCGCGGGGAAGCATTTCTTTCGCTCCAGGACCGATCCCGTCTGTGATTCTGTAAGGCAGTTTCGGATGCCGCCGCGCCGCGCTTTCCGCTCCGGTGTTTTCCGGCCGCTTCCGCGGCCTCTCTGCCATCCGCGTCCGCGCCATTCCCGGCTGTGTCGGCTGTTCCGTTTTCGTCCGGATTTTTCCCGACGGCAGCCATGAAAAGTCTCCGGCGCTCTTCGATGTCCATCCGCACCTCCAGATTATTAACATGAATTGCTTTTATCTCACCGCTGTTTTATAATACACGGTATGCGTGTTCCACATCCGGCGCGGGTTCCGGCTGATCTGTCTGCCGCTGCACCGCTGAACACATTTTTTTATTATAAATTAGATTTGATTTGTTGTAAAGATATCCAGGCCGCTGATTCGCACAGCCCGCGGCCGGTCACGGCAAGTCCGCCAGTTTTCCGCGGACGCTGTCGTCTTACTCAACCATCCCTGAAGGAGTATTTATGAGCGTACATTTTTCAGTGGCAGCAGTGCATCCGTTCAGACGCGGAACCCAGAAGGCTGTAAAAGAAAAGAAAAAGATTCCTTTCCTCAAACGCAGAATCGCGCCATGCCTGATCGCGTTCGCGATCACATTCGCCGCGATGCTGGTTATTTTCATGATCGACGGGATCTATCCGTTCGGAGACCGCAGTTTCCTGCGGACCGACCTGTATCACCAGTACGCGCCGTTCTTTCAGGAATACAAGCGCAAGCTTGCGAACGGGGAAAGCCTTTTCTTCACCTGGAATATCGGGCTGGGAACCAACTTCCTGTCCCTGTACGCTTACTATCTGTCCAGCCCCATCAACTGGCTTCTGATTCTTTGGCCGCGCTCGGGTGTGATCGAGTTTATCACCTACGGCATCGTGCTGCGCATGTCTCTGTCCAGCGCAACGATGACTTTCTATCTTGACCGGAGAAATCCGTCGCCCCGCCTGTCCTCTGCGCTTTTCGGGATATTCTACGGGCTCTCCGGATATATGGCCGCTTACAGCTGGAACATTATGTGGCTGGACTGCATCTTTCTGTTCCCGCTGATTATCTGCGGGCTGGAGGACCTCATTCTTCACAATAAGGGCCTGCTCTACTGCATCACCCTTGCCCTGTGCATCTACTCCAACTATTACATTTCCATCATGGTCTGCCTGAGCGTCGTCCTGTTCTTCGCAGCGATGATGGTCATTCTGGAACCTGAGGACAATCACTATATTAGGAAGGTTCTGTTTTTCTTCCTGTATTCGCTGCTTGCCGGCGGCATCGCGGGAATCATGCTGATGCCCGAAGTCGCGGCGCTTTCCACGACCGCGTCCGGCAACATCACTTTCCCGCAGTCCTTCACCTCCTATTTCAGCATTCTGGAGATGCTGGGGCGTCATCTCATGAATACCGCCGTGGAAATCGGCCTTGACCACTGGCCGAATATTTACTGCGGCGTCGGTGTGCTCATATTTATTCCGCTGTTCGCGACCAGCCGCAGAATTCCATTCCGCGAGAAGGCGGCCTGCGCCTTCCTGATTATCTTCTATCTGCTGAGCTTCAGCCTGAACAAACTCAACTTTATCTGGCACGGATTCCATTATCCGAACTCTCTCCCGTGCCGTCAGTCTTTCGCGTACATTTTCCTGATTATCGCCATGTCTTACAAAGCCTTCCGGGACGTGAAAAACCGTTCCGGGAAAGACCTGACTCTCGCCGTGGCTTTCGCCCTGATCTTCATCGCTGTGGAAGAACAGGTGAACTCGCAGTACACCTACACGGAACTCAACGCGAATAACGACCAGTATTATGTCTGGTACAGCTTCTACCTCAGCATTCTCTTCGTCCTGATCTACGGGATACTTACCAGGGCCTGGATGGCCGCGAAAAAATACTGGAAAAAGATCCTGATCTGCGCTGCCGTCGCCTCGGTTTTCCTGGAATCCACCATCAACATGCTGGATACCTCTGTGACCACCGTAAGCCGCAGCGTCTATGTGAAGGATGATGAGACGGTCCGCAGCCTGATCAGTGAGGTCAACGAGGCGGAAGGAGGAGATCTTGTCCGCGAGGAGAGGGTATCCAACCGGACCAAGAACGACGGAGCGTGGTTCAATTACCACTCCATCTCCATCTTTTCCTCGATGGCGAACGCCAAGCTGACTGCTTTTTACAAGTGCATCGGGATGGAATCCTCCACCAACGCCTACGGCAGCACCGGACAGTCCTGGCCTGCCCTGATGCTTCTCGGCGTCAAATATTCAATCTCGATGTCCGCCCTGAACGACGACGAGAGTCTCAGGACTCTGTTCGACTCCAAAGACGGCGTCTATGTTTACCGGAATACCTACGCGCTTCCGATCGGCTTCGCGATGGACACCTCGCTGGAAACCGAGTGGAGCACCGCTGACGTCAATCCGGCCGTCAACTGGAACAGCCTTTCCCAGGAGCTGACCGGAAAAGATCTGTTCATCGAGCAGACGAACGTCAGCAACAACGTTTCCCCGTCCGTCTCGATCGTCACAAGCGATCCGGGATATGTCTACATCTACTCGAACAAAGCCGGCTCGAACAAAGTTTCCGTAACCTACAACGGCGTTTCGAAAACGTGGGACAACCTCAACCGGAGCTACTTCATCACCTCCGATTCGTCGCTGGACGCCGGGACCATCATCACGGTGACCAGCACTGACGACACAGCCTCCAACGTAACGCTCAACGCGTACGTGATGGACGAGGATGTCCTGGCGGAAATGTACGACGCTCTGAGCGAGGAGCCGCTGCAGATCACCGCATGGTCTTCCACCAGCCTGGAGGGAACCATCGAGACATCCTCCGCAAAAACCCTGTTTCTGTCCATCCCCTATGACAGCGGGTGGACGGCGGAAATCGACGGCAAACCCGTCGCGGTCTCAGCGTGGAAAGACACGTTCCTCTCCATCGCTGTTCCGGAAGGCACTCATACCGTGACGCTCAAATACACACCGAATGGTTTCCGGGACGGCGCACTGCTCTCCCTGATCTGCATCGCGCTGCTCATCCTGATCGAATTCCTCAGAAAAACGCTCCGGGAGAACGGAGGCCCCGGAACACACAGAAAAGCCGCTGTCATATCGGGTGATGACGCGGAGAGCGAAGCGGTCGACGAACTGGCCTCCTACGGCGGAACATCGCCCGGCGGATCCGGGCCGGGGGACGCTGCCGCGGAACCTCTCACAGAGGAAGAAAGTCCCGGGGAAACGGAATCCGATGACGATTACGTTTCCGATGAAGATCCGGATTACGGGGAAGATCCGGAATCCGGAAGAGATTCAGTATATGATGAGGAAGACGACCCGGAATCCGGGGAGAATCCAGAATCTGATATCGATGAAGAGCCGGAATATGAGGAAGATCCGGAATATGATGATGAACATTCCGAATACGAGGAAGAACCTGAAACCGGTGATGACTCCGATCCCGGGGAAGATCCTGAACCCGGCAGGAATTTCTGATGCGCCGGGGATCTCTGAACCGATGGAAAATCCCTGATGCGGATGCCGCGGCAGAAATTTCTGGTACAGCAGTCAATCCCGGCTAAGGTAAGGAAGCCTGAACCGGGAAAGATAACCCGAATATCGGAGAAAAGAATGATGGAACAGCCCTGGTAACATCCGGATACGGATGAACAGACAAAAAATCCCGCCTGTGAGGGAGAGCCCGGAAACTGGATCAAACCAGCCGGACAGGCTCACTTCACAGGCGGGATTTTTATTGTCCGTACACAGTCAGTCAATTCTGCTTTTTGACGACTCTGTACTCATTTCGATAGGAGAAATGGGGACAGACATAGCGGGCTCCGCAATAAGCAGCCCTGGCCGCGTCGTCCTCGTCCTCCAGGAATTCACAGGTATAGCTGTCGAACTCCTCATCATAGTCGCAGTATTCACAGTCCTCGCAGTTTGTTCCCTGCATGCGAATCCTCTCCCCGGGTTCCCCCGGCGGCATTTTATCCCCGCAGCGCGGAGATCTTTTCGGATCAGCCCTGTTTCTCAGGGTCGATCTGATGCAAAACGTTTTCCCGCTGTCCAGCTGTATAACCGGTTATCTTCCGATAAATCTGAAGATACGCCGCCTCTGTACCGACGGTCAGCTCTGCGCACCAGGGCGCGCCCTATCTGTCAACCCGGAAGTCAGCTTTGTCACGCGGTCAGCTCTGCGCACCGGAGCGCGTCAGATGCCGTATCCGCAGTCATGGATGACTGCGCAGACATCATCGACATATTTCCGGCAGATATCTTCCGTATCCGCTTCCACCATCACGCGGACGACAGGCTCGGTTCCGCTCGCGCGGACAAGAATGCGGCCGGTGTCCCCGAGAGCGTCCGTTACCTTCTGTACCGCTTCTTTCACTCTCGGATCCGCCAGGACGGCTTCCTTGTCGCTTACGCGCACATTTTCCAGAACCTGCGGATACATCCGGCAGGGAGCGGTCAGCTCGGACACGGTGCGCTTGGAGTCCAGCATGGTCTGCATAACCTTCAGCGCTGTGACGATGCCATCGCCGGTCGCCTCATACTTGCTGAAAATGATATGGCCGGACTGCTCGCCGCCGATCTTGTAATTGTTGGCCTGCATGGCCTCGTATACGTATTTGTCGCCGACTTTGGTTTTGACATAGCCGATGCCGGCCGCATCGAGAGCCTTGTACAGGCCGAAATTGGACATTACTGTGGTCGCGACCGTATTGTTGTCCAGTTCTCCTCTCGATTTCATATATTTGGCGCACATGTACATGATCTTGTCGCCGTTGACAACCTGGCCGAGCTCATCCACGCAGATACACCGGTCGGCGTCTCCATCGAACGCGAATCCGATATCGAGGTGATTTTCCATCACAAATCTCCGGAGTCCCTCAATGTGCGTGGAACCGCAGTTCAGGTTGATATTCAGTCCGTTCGGCTCATTATTGATCACATAGACTCTCGCTCCGAGCGCTTCAAAAACATTTCTGGCAATCATCCAGCTGCTTCCGTTGGCGCAGTCGAGTCCGATCCGGAGCCCGCGGAAAGAATGGACCGCCAGTGAAATCAGATATCCGACATAGCGGTTGCGGCCGGCGACGTAGTCCACGGTCCGGCCGATATTGTCGCGGGTGGCGTAGGGCACCTCCGGCGTGATGCCGTCCAGGTAATCCTCGACTTTGGCAATGACTTCCTCCGGCATCTTCTCGCCCGTGCCGCTGATCAGCTTGATGCCGTTGTCATAGAACGGGTTATGGCTCGCTGAGATCATAATGCCGCAGTCAAAGCCGTCTGTTCTGGCGACATAGGAAATGCTGGGCGTCGTCGTGACGTGAAGCAGGTACGCGTCCGCGCCGGACGCGGTCAGCCCGGCGACCAGCGCGTACTCGAACATATAGCTGCTGCGGCGGGTATCTTTGCCGATGACGATTTTCGCCTTGTGCTTCTGGCCGTAGAACCAGCCGAGAAATTTACCTACTTTCCAGGCATGCTCTGCCGTGAGGCCTACATTGGCTTCTCCTCTGAAGCCGTCTGTTCCAAAATATCGTCCCATAGAATTGTCTCCTTGTTATTGGATTTCATCTCAGTCGTAGATCGCGCTTTTGAGCAGGGCGTTATTCTGCTCAAAATCAATTTCAAGAACTTCCTGGCCGCTTTCGGTGTAAGCGTTGCTCCAGCACCCGTCCGCGGGGACCCTGAACTGGGAGATCCGGCCGGCCAGCGCGGGCGGAATGAACTGCAGGAACAGAAGTTCCATGCGGTTGTCCCCGATATTGGTTGTCAGGTCGGGGAACACGCGGTTCATCGCCTCGAAAATCTTCCACGGACACTGCTTCACCCTTTCCAGCAGCGCTTTCAGAACCGTTCTCTGGCGCTCGGTGCGGGCAAAATCAGTTCCGATATAGCGGATGCGGGAATACCCCAGTGCCTGGCGTCCGTCGCACAGCTGATAGCCGGACTGATCCAGAAAACTGGTTCCCTCCGGAAGGCCCTCAATGTGGTTCAGCTCGCTGACGTATCCATTTACATAAGGCAGTTCCTCATCCGTGATCGTGAGGTAAACTCCCCCAAAGGCGTCAACGACGTCGATGAAACTGTAGAAATCGACAGTCACATAATAATCGACGGCGACGCCGAAATTGTTCTCGATGGTGGTGATCAGAAGCGGTGCTCCTCCCATCTGGTAGGCGTGGTTGAGCCGGTTCTGGCCGTACCCCGGTATGCTGACATAGCTGTCGCGCAGGATCGACGTCATCACAACTTTATTCTTTTTATTATTGATCGACAGAAGGATCATCGCGTCAGAACGGGAAGCGTCGTCAGACGTCCTGCTGTCCGTCCCGATCAGGAGGACATTGGTGACGCCTGCTTCGCTGTACACTCCCTCGCTCCGGGTCTCAGCCGGATCATAGGCCGAATAGTTGGTAGCGGTCACGGCCACGCGCATATAGATCAGGACCGCGCAGAGCAGGAGGACAAAGACGAGGATGATCGCCAGCAGGATGTTTCTGAGTTTTCTCCCGAAGGACTTCTTTTTGTCCTTCCGGTGTTTTGTGCCGCGGCTGTCCTCCGCGATACCCGGCTCCGGCCTGCGGATCTCCCTCCCGGCTGCTGCCGGGACTGGCGCTGCTGCCCTGTATCGTTCCGGATCCGCCCTGCGCTGTTCTCCACGGCCCGGCTGTCTCTCCGGATATCCCGGACTGTTCTCCGCCTGTCTCCGGCTTCTCTTCTTCTCTGCCCTGCGATAGGCCTCCTCTTCTCTGCGGAGCCTTTTCCGGCGTTCCTTCTCATATTTTTCGAGATCTTTGCGCTCTCTCCTGGTGAGCCGGTAGCCGTCAAACCGGTTTTCCCTGTCCGGAGCTTCGTCCGCGCCGGCTCCGTGTGGCCTGCCTTCCGGCCTTCTGCCGGCTCCTTCTCCCGGATTGGGCTGCGCACTCTTCCGAGCGGCACCTGCCGCAGCGGAAGCCACGGAATTATCTTCCGGCCGGACATCCGCCGCTCCCGCGGGATCCCGGCCTTCAGGACCGTTTTCCGGGGCGGAACTTTTTACATTTTCGGATTCGCTTTCCCTGCCGGGAACGCCGCCGGCGGCCGATGCCGACGCCGCTGCGGCAGACAGCCCGGAATCTGCGGCCTGAAAAGAAGCATCCTGTGCCGCTGATGCGGGGCCGGCGGCAGACGCCTCCTCCTGTGCGCCTTCTTTTCCGGTTTCTCTGTCCTGTCCGGGCACCTGAATTTCCGGAAGCGTTTTGTCAGCAGCCGGGCGTCTCCAGGCCGACGGATCATCCTCTTCGTCCCTGCGGTCCGCCGCAGAGCCATGCTGGCGGAGCTGCCGGGATCTGACCGCCTGAGGTCCCGCCGAATTCCGGGCATTCGGTCTGTCTCCTGTCTCCGCGTTTCTTCTGCGGCGTCTCTCCTCCGCGGGCGTCATTCTCCTCCTGGTCCCGGAGCGGGCGGAGCTGCCGTTCCGGCCGTCAGGTTTTCCTGAAACTGCGGCGTTCTCTGCCCTCTCCAGACGAGACATCCTCTCCGCTTCTTCCAGCGTGATTTCCCCGGCCTCCAGCTTTTCCGCCATCTGCCGGTCCCTGATCTCATCCGCCTGCTTCAGGATTTTCTTTTCCTCATCACTCAGTTCTGCCATAAACTCTCAACCTGCTGTTCCTCTTTTTGTGGGCCGCCCGGGACAGGATCCCGCCGCAGCTCCCGTTCAGAGCAGATCGTAAACGGGTTTCAAGGCCGGATAAATCTGGTCGAACACTCTGTATTTCTGTTCGTATTTCGCGGTGATTCCGGCGTCCGGGTAAACGGTTTCCTTCACGCGCACAATCTTCTGCGCGGCTTCCTCCACGCTCCCGTACACGCCGTCCGCAACCGCAGCCAGCATTGCCCCGCCGAGGCCCGGGCCCTCTTCCGTGGTGAGCACTTCGACCGGAATCCCGATGATATCTGCCGTCATCTGTCTCCACAGCGGGCTTTTCGCGCCGCCGCCGCAGATTCTGGTGCTGGTGACCTGGATGCCCAGTTTTCTCGCGATCTCAATGGAATCTCTCAGGCCGAAAATGACGCCTTCCAACACGGCCTGGGTCATCTCCGCTCTCGAGGTGTCCATGGTCATTCCGACAAAGGCTCCTCTGGCTTTCGGGTTATTGTGCGGGGAGCGCTCACCCATGAGGTACGGGAGGAAGAATACGTGATTTTCGCCGAGCCGGCCGATCTTTGCCTGCTCCGCCGCGTAATCCTTTGTCCCGATGATCTCATCCATCCACCATTTGTTGCAGGACGCGGCGCTCAGCATGCAGCCCATCAGGTGGTAGCTTCCGTCCGCGTGATCGAAAAAGTGAACCGCGTGGTTGGACACCGGGCGGAATGTCTCTGAGGAGATAAATACGGTTCCTGACGTCCCAAGGGAGATGTTGCACCGCCCTTCTCCTACGGTTCCTGTCCCGACGGCTGCCGCGGCGTTGTCTCCGGCGCCTGCCGCCACGATCACATGCTCGGGAAGTCCCAGCGCCCGTGCCTGCTCAGGCAGGATCTCGCCGACCCGGTCGTAGCTTTCATGCAGCGCCGGCAGCTGCTCCGCGGATACGCCGCAGATCCGGCACATCTCCTCCGACCACACGCGGTTCTTCACATCCAGGAGCAGCGTCCCGGAGGCGTCGGAAACGTCCGTCACAAACTGTCCCGTCAGTTTATAGGCAAGGTAATCCTTCGGCAGCATGATTTTCCGGATCCGCGCGAAATTTTCCGGCTCGTGTTTCCTGAGCCAGAGAATCTTCGGTGCGGTGAACCCCGCAAACGCGATATTGTTGGTATATGCCGCGATCTTCTCCTCGCCGACCGTATGATTCAGATAGTCGGTCTCCTCGCCCGTGCGCCCGTCGTTCCAGAGGATTGCCGGTCGGATCACCTCGTCGTTCTCGTCGAGGATGACCAGGCCGTGCATCTGGCCGCCGAAGCTGAGACCGCGGATCGCGGAGGCGTCCTCCGACGAAGCCGTCAGCTCACGGATCCCATCCGAAGCCGCAGCGAGCCAGTCGGAAGGATTCTGCTCCGACCATCCCGGGTGCGGGAATGACAGGGGATATTCCCTCGATACGGTTTTCAGCACAGCGCCGTCTTCGCGCATCAGCACAAGTTTTACGGCGGACGTCCCAAGGTCTACGCCAATGTATTCTCTCATATCTTTGCCTCGCTTTGCTTTTTCTCTGATCCTGTAACCTTTGCCGGAAGAACCGGACAGCCGGAATCAGCGGTCCGGTTTCGGGTTCTGAAAAAAACGGGACTCCCGTCCGCCTGTCCGACCGGGTCAGTACGGGCGGATGGTATCGTCTGAGTCGTCTCCCTGCGTGACGGACCTGATCTGGATATAATAGCTCGTCCGGTCATCGATCTTCACCAGCACCCGGTCCCCGGCCTTATGATGGTTGATGGCCTTTCCCATCGGGGATTCGATGCTGATCTTTCCCGCCATGGAGTCCGTCCGGACGGAAGTGACCAGTTTGAACGTTTCCGTTTCGTCGTCATCCTCAAAATAAACTTCGACGACTTTGTTGATGCCGACCACCCCGTCATCGGATTCGTCTGAGACGATTGTCGCGTTTTTGAGCATGCGGGTCAGGTAATCGATGCGGCTGTTGTTCCGCCGCAGGTCTCTCTTCGCCGCGTAATATTCAAAATTCTCGGAGAGATCGCCCTGCGCGCGCGCCTCCTGGACCGCTTCGACTTCCTTCGGCCGCAGTTCCAGCGTGCGGTAGTCGATCTCCTTCTGAATTTTTTCTACATCGCTTTTTGTGAGCCTTTCACCCAATGAAATCACCTCTCCGCGGGCAGGCGCTTTTCGGGCCGTCGCTGCCAGCTGTATAAAATTTGTGCGGCCGAAGGGTTCGGATTTTCCCCACGGACGCACTCCATCTGCATTATAATCGATTTTCACCGCTTTCTCAACAACTTGCCCATCAGGGAACCGAATCTCTCCCGGCGGTCAGCCAGACCCGCCCGGCACAGAAACCGCTGCACCTCTCCGAATCCCGCCGGAGGCCCGCAGAATACCGCTGCCCATCCCGGCAATCACCTTCGTCATCTGAATTCAGCCGCCGCACGGTGCCGGCTGCGCCGCCGCAGAGCCCAAAAACCCGCCCCCGCAGAGGCCAAAAAAACCGCGCACCGATGTGCGCGGCATATTTCTCAGCGTTCTTTCTGAAATACCTGAATTCCGGCGAAAGCGGCATTGGCCTCTCACCGTTCCTCCCTGAAATACGGGAGCCCCAGCGACGCCGGCGGCTGATCCTCTCTCCGCTGCCTCATGCTGGTGAAAACCAGGACAATGATTGTCACCAGATACGGAAGCACCTTGAAAATTTCCTGCGTGTCGCGGGTAAGCCCTGGAATATACAGATACAGGATATACAGGGCGCCGAAGATCATCGATCCCCAGATGGCGTTAACCGGTTTCCACAGGGCAAAGATCACCAGTGCGATGGCCAGCCATCCGCGGTCGCCGAAACCGTTGTTGGTCCAGGTCCCGCCGGAGTATTCCATGACGAAGAACAATCCGCCCAGCCCGGCGATTGCCGAGCCGATCACTGTGGCGTAATATTTCGTTTTCGTCACGTTGATTCCCGCCGCATCCGCGGTTCCGGGATTTTCTCCGACGGCGCGCAGGTTCAGGCCTTTTCTCGTTTTAAACAGAAACCAGCTCATGACAATCGCGATGGCGATCGCGAGATAGGTCAGGAAACCATAGGAAAAGAGGAGTTCTCCGATCACGGGAATGTCTTTCAGCCCCGGAATTCCCGTCCGGTAGGCGGAAGCCGTGACCGCTACGGAAATCTGTCCCGCGCCGCCGGCGAGCTTCGCCAGGGAGCTGCCGAAAAAGTTTCCGAAACCGGTTCCGAATGTGGTAAGTGCGAGGCCGGTGACGTTCTGGTTTACGCGCAGCGTGATGGTCAGGAAACTGTAGATCAGTCCGCCGAGAGCCCCGCACAGGACCGCGCATACCAGGGAAATCAGGAAGCCGATCAGCGGATTCGGGTTTTCGGTGCTGCCCTCGTAGAGAAACGCCCCGATCAGACCGGCGATGCCGCCCATGTACATGACACCGGGAATGCCGAGGTTCAGGTTGCCGGATTTCTCGGTCAGGATCTCGCCCATGGCGCCATACAGAATCGCGATCCCCTGTCCGATGGCTTTTTCAATAAAAATCAGGATCAGTCCCATGATTAAGCCTCCTTCGCCGCCCGGTGAACCCGGTAAGTGATGAAGAAATCGCTGCCGATGATGAAGAACAGCAGGATTCCGGTGATGATGTCGCCGATGTTCTCCGAAAGGTTGAACTGGGACGCGATCTGGATGGTTCCATTCTGCATGAAAACAAGGAAAAAGGATACAAGAAGCATCCAGAAGGTGTTGAATTTGGCCATCCAGGCGACGATAATCGCCGTAAATCCGCGGCCGCCCGCTGTGCTGGTGGAAATGGTGTGGCTGGAACCCGCGACGATCAGAAAACCGGCAAGGCCGCAGATCGCGCCGGAAAGCGCCATCGTCCGGATGATCACTTTCTTCACGCTGATGCCGGCGTAGCGGGCTGTGTTTTCGCTCTCGCCGACGACGGCGATCTCATACCCGTGCTTGGTGCTCCGAAGATAGAAGAACATCAGGACTGCTGCCGCCATGACGATCAGCACGATCCAGCCGTAGTCCGTCCCAAAAAGCTCGGGAAACCAGCCTGCCTTCGTTGCCCGGTTGATCGTTCCGACCGTGTTGGATCCGGCCGGATTTTCCCACTGGATAATACAGTAGTTGACAATCTGTGAAGCGACGTAATTCATCATCAGGGTAAACAGAGTCTCGTTTGTCCCCCAGTGCGCCTTGAAGAAAGCCGGAATCATTCCCCACACCGCTCCCGCCGCGGCGCTGGTCACGAAGAGCACCGGGAAGAGAATCCACGCCGGGATCGCATCCCCGTAATGAATCATGATGGCGGCTGTCATCACCGCCCCGGCCAGCACCTGGCCTTCCGCCCCGATGTTCCAGAACCGCATTTTGAAGGCCGGCGCGAGACCGACCGCAATAATCAGCAGGAACATGGTGTCCCGGATGGTCACCCAGAGGCGCCGCTTTGTTCCGACTGCTCCCGAAACAATGCCGCTGTAGACGTCAAGCGGGTTCATTCCCGTCAGCAGGACAATCACGACGGCGCAGACCAGAAGGCCCAGCGCGACGCCGATGACCCTGATCAGCGCGGAATGCCAGAAAGAAATTTTTTCCCGGCGGGACAGTACGAATCCGCCGGATTTTCTTGCGGTTCCAGAATCAGCCATTTGCGGTTTCCTCCCTCATTCCGGACATCAGAAGCCCGATCTGCTCTTTGGTCGCTTTCCTGGCGTCCACAATCCCGGTGATCTGCCCTCCGCAGAGCACCATGATCCGGTCGCACAGCGCCAGCAGCACATCGATATCCTCACCCACGCAGATGACTGCGGTGCCGGCCTCTTTCTGCCGGTTCAGCAGGCTGTAGATCGTGTAGGATGAGTTGATGTCAAGGCCGCGGACCGGATAGGCCACCATCAGCACTTTGGGCTTCACCGAGATCTCACGGCCGACCAGAACCTTCTGGACATTGCCGCCGGAGAGGCTTCTCACAGGCGTCGACACGGAAGGCGTCATCACCTGAAGCTCATCGATGATCTGCTCCGCGAGGGACTGCGGCTTTTTGCGGTCCGTGAAAATTCCGCGGCCTTCATTGTACCCGCGGAGCATCATATTGCCGGTCATACCCATGGACCCAACCAGGCCCATCCCGAGGCGGTCTTCCGGGACGAAGGACAGCCGGATTCCCAGTTTGCGGATCGCGTCAGGAGCCAGGTTGGTGAGCTCGTGCTCCCACTCGCCCTGCGGCGGAATATAGCGGATCTGGCCTTCAACGACATTCTGCAGACCGGCGATGGATTCCAGGAGTTCCCTCTGCCCGCTGCCGGCCACTCCCGCGACGCCGAGGATCTCGCCGGAATACAGCTGGAAGGACACATTGTCCAGCGTCCGCACCTTCTCCTGGTTGATCACCGTCAGGTTCTTCACGTTCAGCCGCAGTTCCCGTTCCTTGGGCTCAGGACGCTCGATATTGAGCTCAACCCTGCGGCCTACCATCATTTCAGTGAGCAGGCTCTCGCTGGCGTCCTTCGTGTCGACAGTGCCGACATACCTGCCTTTGCGCAGCACGGAAACGCGGTCGGAGATCTCGAGGACCTCGCGCAGCTTGTGGGTGATAATGATGATGGACTTTCCGGCCTTGCGCATGTTGCGAAGAACGTCGAAAAGCTTTTCCGTCTCCTGCGGGGTTAGAACCGCGGTGGGCTCGTCGAGGATCAGGATATCAGCGCCGCGATACAGCTGTTTGACAATCTCCACCGTCTGTTTACCGGAGACCGGAAGCTCGTAGATCTTTTTATCCGGATCGACGTCAAACCCGTACCGGCTGCAGAGATCCCGGATTTTCGCGCCTACCTCGTCCATGTGCAGCACCATGCCGCCGTCCATCCCGAGGATGATGTTCTCCGCCACGGTCAGCACGTCGATCAGCTTGAAGTGCTGATGAACCATCCCGATGCCAAGGGCCAGAGAATCCGCGGGATTCCGGATGTCCGCCTGCTTTCCTCTGACGAAAATCTCTCCGGAATCCGGATAGTAAATGCCGGAGATGATATTCATCAGCGTTGTCTTTCCGCTCCCGTTCTCGCCGAGAACGGCCAGGATCTCGCCCTTCCTCAGATTCAGGTTTATATCGTCGTTTGCCGCCACCAAACCGAAACGCTTGGAGATATGCCGCAGTTCGATCACGTAATTCTCGTCCATTTCCACCTCTTTCGCCCGGGTTTCCTACAGCCTTGCGGTTCCGCGCCGCTGCCGGGAGCCGCGTCACCGTCAAAGCTGTTCCATTCCGTATCACCAGAAAAGGGCGAAGCCGTTTCAGGCTCCGCCCTCAGAATGGCGTCCGATTTATTCAGCGACGGTGATGCCGTCAATCACGATATTGAATGCCGGAGCGGAACCAAAGCCCGCGTCGACGTCGGATTCGTGGAAATAGCCGTCATAGACGTACTTCCCCAGCTCCCCGTTGACGTCGTCATTCGCCGCGAGGTAATCCTCAAGGCTCTGTCCGTCAACCGTGAAGGTTGAAGTATCGAACACATGAAGTTCCCCGCTCTTGATCTGCTCCTCGGCTTCGGCGGCAGCTTCAGCGGTGCCTTCCGCGACGGAATCACCAAGTTCGGTGATGCAGACAGCGCCTTCGCTGTAGCCCTTGCTCCAGTCGGTATCGATCGCGTAGCCGTGGATGACGGAATCTACCGCGTAGGTGTAGTAGGGTCCCCAGTTGTTGGACGCGGAGGTCAGGGCGACATCCGGGGCAACCTCCAGCATGGAAATGTTGTAGCCTACGCACGGAACGCCGGCAGCCTCGCAGGCGGTCGGAGCGCCGGTTGTGTCCGCATGCTGGGAGATGAGCACACAGCCGTCGGCGATCAGCGCTTCGGCAAGCTCTTTCTCCAGATCGAAGGACGCCCAGCTGTTGTCGTACCTGACTTCCATCGTCGCGGACGGGCATACGCTGCGGACGCCCAGGAAGAAGGAAGTGTAGCCGGAGACAACCTCAGCGTACGGATAAGCTCCGACATAGCCGATCTTGGCGGTATCCTCAGTGATGGTTCCGTCGTCAATCATCTCGTTGAGCTTCATTCCGGCGACAACTCCGGCGACATAGCGGGCTTCGTAGATGTTGTCGAAGAAGTTGTGCATATTTTCGAGGCCGCTGGAAGCTGCCTGGAAACCGGTAGCGTGGCAGAACTGGATATCCGGATATTCCTCAGCCGCCTCGATCATGTAATCCTCATGGCCAAAGCTGTTGGCGAAGATGATGTTGCAGCCCTGGTCAGCCAGGTCCACAGCGGCGTCATAGCAGCTCTCGTCTTCCGGAATGCTCCACTTTACGATAACCTGGTCATCGGAAAGCCCGAGCGCTTCCATCATTTCCTGTGCGCCGTTCCAGTGAGCTTCGGTGTACCCTTCGTTCTCGTCGCCGACGAAAATAAACCCTACTTTGATGTCAGCGGTGTCTACCGGAGTGTAGACAACCTCACGTTCCTCGGATTCGCTGACAGCCTCGGTCGTTTCTTCCCCGGCGTACACGCCGGCGCTCATGCTCAGAGCAAGGCACCCGGCAAGTACAGCACCTAACAGCTTTCTCATTTTTCACCCTCCATGCAGGATAGATAAGTTACTCCGTCGGAAGCAGCCGCCTGATAAGTCCGGTCACCCCGCCGGAACTGAATCATATTCAGTATAGCATAACCGCCGGAAAGCGCAAAGAAAACGAAACCACAAAATGTCTCTCCTCATCGGGTCAATCGTTAGCTATTCTGTCTAAAGATTTTGTAAAGAAATTGAATATTATCTGAAGGATCCGCAAAGACTGCTCTATAAGAAAGCCTGCCGTCCGGCGGAATACCGGCAGGCAGGCTCTTTTTGGGGCCGGGAATTTTTCATTCCCGGAATATTGTGCTACTTTTCCATAAGGCGGCCGCTGTCAGCGGGCGGATTTTTCGTTCTTGTCAATTGCCTCCCAGAGGCCGGAGATGTAGGCTGCTCCGAGCGCCCTGTCGTACAGGCCGTAGCCCGGCATTGCCTTCTCGCCCCAGATCATTCTGCCGTGATCCGGGCGGATGATGCCGTCAAATCCTGTGTCATACAGCGCCTTGACGATCGCGTACATATCGAAGGACCCGTCGGAGGACAGGTGCGCTGCCTCCTCGAAATCATTGCGCCCGTCGTTGAACTGCAGGTTGCGGATATGGGCAAAATGGATCCTTCCCTTCAGAGAGCGGATCATGTCCGGGAGATCGTTGTCCGGGTTGGTCCCGTAGGAACCGGTGCAGAAAGTCACGCCGTTGTGCGGGTTGTCCACCATCTTCATCATGCGCAGGATGTGTTCCTTGTTGTTGATGATTCTGGGCAGGCCGAACACGCTCCAGGACGGATCGTCCGGATGGATGGCCATGTTGATGTCATATTTGTCGCAGACCGGCATGATGGCTTCGAGGAAATATTTGAGGTTGGCGAAAAGCTTCTCCTCGTCGATATCCTTATAAAGCTCAAAAAGCTCCTTCACTTTTGCCATGCGCTCCGGTTCCCAGCCGGGCATCACGGTTCCGTTCATGTCTCCGGAGATGGACGCGAACATCTTGTCGGGATCAATGCTGTCGATAGTCGCCTGATGGTAGGCGAGAACCGTGGAGCCGTCCGGCCGGCGTCTCGCGAGCTCTGTCCTGGTCCAGTCGAATACCGGCATGAAATTGTAGCACACCATGTGGATATCCGCCTTGCCCAGGTTCTCCAGGGTTTTGATATAAGCGTCGATATCCCTGTCGCGGTCTTTGGAACCGGTCTTGATAGCGTCGCTGACATTGACGCTCTCAATTCCGGGAAGCGAAAGGCCGGCGTCCTCCACGATCTTCTTCAGGTGAAGAATTTCATCCAGTTCCCAGACTTCCCCCGGCATTTTGTCATAAAGCGTCGTGATGACGCCTTTTACATAGGCTGTCTGACGGATCTGCTCCAGCGTGACCGTGTCATGCCCGGGTCCGTACCATCTCATCGTCATGATCATAGCGATACTCTCCTTCTGCCGTGCGGCGAATTTGCCGGCAGTTCCGTCCTTGTCAGGCGCCGGCCGCCGCCCGCCCCATCTGTTTTGCCGCGAATCCCGGTTGTTCCGCCGCGCAGCCCTGCTGTCCGCGGGAGCAGACAGCAAATCGAGTAGGAGGGAAATAGTCCAGTGGACTGTTTCCCGACCTCTCACACCACCGTGCGTGCCGTTCGGCACACGGCGGTTCAATCAACTTAACAAGTGACACGCCTTTCGGCATAGTAGTCC
>JBMNRC010000002.1:0-164819 GCA_050944455.1 Lachnospiraceae bacterium | reverse complement strand
TCCCGTTCGACTTGCATGTGTTAGGCACGCCGCCAGCGTTAATCCTGAGCCAGGATCGAACTCTCATGTTAAGATTTCGTCCCGGTACAGAACCTTCTCCATTGCTGGCTTCTGGTTCTTTCCCGTTACTTTACTGCGGCATCTCTCGATGCCTCTGGGATTATTCACTCGAATCCCGCATTGCTGCGGGCAAATGAAAATCTTCTGAATCTTCTTTGCTTTTCAAAAGAATTTTCAGGGATTGGTTATACTGTTCAGTTATCAAGGTGCGAAAATGTCCCTTTCGGGACAGCGGAGAAGCGGGGATTTGAACCCCGGCACGGGTATTAGCCGCCTACTCCCTTTCCAGGGGAGCCCCTTCAACCTCTTGGGTACTTCTCCCAATCAGCCTACTACCGTATGACTGGATATAAACTGCCTTGTAATCAGCAGTCCATCCTGTATGAAATTGTTTCCAGCGGAGAAGGTGGGATTCGAACCCACGGTTCCTTGCGGAATCACTGGTTTTCAAGACCAGCTCCATAAACCACTCGGACACCTCTCCAAAGGTACTTGTTCAGCTTAGCACCAAACGCTCAGCTCTGTCAAGCATTTTTCCCGGAACGCGGAATATCCGCCTGATTTAACGGCTGTCTTTCACAGCGACAGCGCTTATAATATCACTTTCCCGGAGGCCTTGTCAACCGCTTTTTCAACACTTTCCGAAAGTTTTTTCGGCAGGCGGCGGCTGTATTCCGCCGGAAGGCGCTTTCCCGGAACCCGAAACGGGCTGCGGCAGCACGACAATCCGGTTCCGGGCCTGTTTTTCCCTGTTTTTCCCTGTTTTTCTGCTCGCCTTCCGCTTGTTTTCAGGGACGCGGGGTGTTCCGGACGCGCTTCAGGCCCTGCAGTCCGCTCTTTTCTTCAGGATCGCCTCCGCGATCATCAGGTCGGACGGCGTCGTAACCTTGATATTGTCATAGCTTCCCTCCGAGATAACCGCCCTGCGTTTTCCATACTTCTCCAGGACGCCGGAGTCGTCCGTCACCGCCGCGCGCCCGGGATCAGACAGGTACCGCTCATAAGCTTCCAGAATCTCATTTCTGAAAAAACTCTGCGGCGTCTGTACGCTTACGATATCGGCTCTCGGAGGGGTTTTCTCCGCCACTGTCACCGTTTTTCCCTGTTCGTCGGCCGCGCGCTCCTCCTCTGCCGTTCCTTCCCCGGATTCCCGCGGAGCGGATTCCGTGAGGCCTCTGCCCTCCGGGCTCAGCCTGACGCCTGGTTCCGATCGGTGCGCCTTATCATGTTCCGCCCGGTCCGCTCCATATGGATACCGGAGTTCCCGGATTCCGGCCGGGTCTGACACTCTGCGGACGATCTTGATCGTATCCTTGCAGGGAACAGCGGCCACGCCGCTTCCATAGCGCAGAGTGCTCTCCAGGCTTGCCCGGATAACCTCCTCCGTGACGCAGCAGCGGGCGGCGTCGTGGATCATCACAATATCTCCCTTTGCGGCCCGGACCCCGTTCAGGGAAGAATCCGATCTCTCCCTGCCTCCTTCAGTCACCAAAACCGGCTTCGCTTTCGGATAGCCGTACCTCCGCAGAATCTCTTTCATCCGCGGCAGATCGTCCGGCCCCGTCACCAGGATGATTTCATCGGCGTCTCTCTCAAAAGCTTCGAGGCTGTAGAGGAAAAGCGGTTTGCCGAGAATTTCAAGAAACTGTTTCGGTACAGGATTTTTCATCCGCGTTCCGCTTCCGGCCGCGAGAATCACCGCGCTTACAGACACTTTTCTGCCGTCCTGCAATTCCATGTTTATCTCTCTCCCAGCCTCAGCGACGGATTCGCGTTCAGGTCCCATCCGCTGCGGCGTCCCCGGATAAATTCGTAATAGCCGGCCGCCCCGATCATCGCCGCGTTGTCCGTGCAGAGGATCGGCGACGGATAGCAGAACCCCAGATGATGCCTCGCGCACTGTTCCCGCATCTCAGCCCGAAGGCACGAGTTGGACGCGACTCCTCCCGCCATGCACACGCGGTCAAAACCGTATTCCACCGCGGCGCGGACGGCGTGGTCAACCAGGACATCCACCACCGCTTTCTGGAAGGACGCCGCGACATCCTCCCGCACAATCTCACGCCCCTGCATCTTCTCATGGTTCAGGTAGTTCAGGACTGCGGATTTGATGCCGCTGAAGCTGAAATCGTAGGGGGATCCGTCCACTTTCGCCCGCGGGAAAGCGATCGCGTCAGGATTTCCCTCCTTTGCGCACCGGTCAATCTTCGGGCCGCCCGGATATCCGAGGCCGATCGCCCTGGCGACCTTATCAAAAGCCTCGCCGGCAGCGTCGTCGCGGGTCCCGCCGATCAGCTCGAACTGATCGTAATCCCGCACAATGACCAGATGCGTATGCCCTCCCGAAACCACAAGGCACAGGAACGGCGGCTCCAGATCCGGGTGTTCAATATAGTTGGCCGCGATATGGCCCTCGATATGGTGAACGCCGATCAGGGGCTTGCCGGCCGCCCAGGCCAGCGCCTTGGCCTCCGATGTCCCCACCAGAAGGGCTCCGACAAGTCCCGGGCCGTAAGTCACCGCGACGCCGTCCACTTCGGAAAGTCCGGTGCCCGCGTCCGACAGGGCTTTTTCCACCACCTGGTTGATGCGCTCCATGTGTTTGCGCGACGCGATCTCCGGGACCACGCCGCCGTACAGCGTGTGGATCGGAATCTGTGTGGAAATCACATTGGAGAGGACCGTCCGGCCGTTCTCCACAACGGCCGCCGCCGTCTCGTCGCAGCTGCTCTCGATTGCCAGCAGCCTGATTTTTTTATCATTCGTCGTCAAAATTGAGTACCTTCGTTCTTCCGTCTTTTGCCGCAATGGTGTTCGCGAAAATTTTTCTGACCGGTCCGAGGTAATCTTCCGGGTGCATCATGGACGGGCTGTAATGCGTCAGCCACAGTTCGGCCGGCTGCGGGTCCGCGGCCTTCGCCAGCTCCGCCGCCTCCGAAAACGTCATATGTTTCTTTTCCTTCGCCTTCGGCTGGAGCGCATCGTCCCCGTACATGCCCTCGCAGATCAGGATATCGGATCCCGCGGCGTTCGCCGTGATCGCCGGCGTGGGCCTCGTATCCGTGACATAAGTCACCTTGAGCCCCCGCCGGCTGGCTCCCATCACCATATCCGGCGTATAGGTTTTTCCTTCGATCTCCAGCGTTTCCCCGTGCTGCAGCCGTCCCCAGGCCGGCAGCGGCAGTCCCAGCGCCTTCGCTTTCTCAGGATTGAACCGGCCGGCTCTCGGTATCGTGACGCTGTAGCCGTAGCAGGTCACCCGGTGGACAACCCTGAAGGCGTGAATATGCCACCCTTTGACCAGAAAATCCTGCTCGGGCTCCCGGATCTCCCGGAAAACCAGCGGAAAAGGCAGCTCCGGGGCGATCACCCGCAGCGCGCTGACCACGCGCTCAAGCCCCGGCGGGCCGATCAGGGTGAGCGGCTCTTTGCGCTCGGCGTTGCCCATCGTCAGCAGAAGGCCCGGCAGCCCTCCGATGTGATCCCCGTGGTAGTGCGTGATGCAGATCACGTCCACGGGATTGACGCTCCAGCCTTTCTCCCGCACCGCGATCTGCGTTCCCTCGCCGCAGTCAATCATCATCGTGCTCCCGTTGTAGCGCATCATCAGGGAGGTAAGCCACCGGTAGGGAAGCGGCATCATCCCGCCGGTTCCCAGCAGACAAACATCAAGCATTCAGACTCCTTTATCACTGTTCCAGGGACAGGTTCATCACGATGGCGTCCTCGGTCGGGTCGCTGTAATAATCCTTCCGGCGGTATCTTCCGGTAAAGCCGAACTTTTTGTAGAGGCCGACCGCCGCCTCATTGGACTCGCGCACTTCCAGATAGGTTTCCAGAATCCCGTTGGAAAAGGCGATCTCCAGCAGTGCCTTGAGAAGCGCCGTTCCTACGCCCATCTGACGATATTTCCAGTCTACGGCGATGTCCACGATGTCCATCTGGTCCGCGGCGTAACTGCCCGCCGCGAAACCGATCAGCTTTCCCTCGTCGCGCGCCGCGATAAAAACGTACCGGGATGAGAGCAGGGCGTCTTCCATGCTTTTCCAGCTCCATGGATTGGAAAAACTGCTCTTCTCGATTGCCTGTGCTTCGTCCAGATCCGCAATGGTCATTTTATCTATGGCAGCCATATTGTTCTCCCTCTATCCTTATTTTTTAGGCTGTTCCCCGGCGTTCCCGGTCATCTTTCCCTCGCGCACCCGCTCCGCCTGCGACTTTTTCAGATAGCGCGGAACATGCAGGTCCGCCGATTCATAAATACCCTCGCCGTACAGGATTTCCCCGAGAACCGCTGCCGCGCCGGCGTCCGCCTCGCGGATATGCGCCGGGACGACGGCGAAACGCGGCGACGCCCCGCGGATTTCCTGCTCATACAGATCCGCCCCGTCGCCGCAGAACAGGATGGTTTCGCTGGTATCGGCCAGTTCCCGCAGCCGTTCAGCCATCGGCACGCATTTCGGGGCTTCCAGTTCCTGAGGCCGTCCATCCGCGGTCGTTCCGGTCCGGTAGAGGGCGGTGAAAACTTCTCTGCGGCGCGCATCCATCAGGGGGCACACGACCGTGCCGGCGGAACCGGCGCCGAACGCCAGGGATTCCAGCGTCGGAACCGGGATGACCGGGATTCCCAGCGCCAGTCCGATGCCCTTCGCGGTCGCGCTTCCGATCCGCAGGCCTGTGTAGGACCCGGGCCCGGCAGATACCGCGATCGCTGTCAGTTCCTCCCGGCCGCAGCCGGACTGGCGGAACATCCCGTCAATCATCGGCAGAAGCGTCTGTGAATGCGTTTTCTGATTGTTCAGCCTGAAATCCGCGATGCATTTTCCATTCCTGACGAGCGCTGCCCCGCAGGGGCCCGCGGAACTCTCAATTCCCAGAATCAGCAACTTTTCTCCTCCCCGGTGATCACTATCCTGCGGTAATCATCGCCCTTTTCAGGGTCTTTGGAAATTTCTGCCCAGACGGCGTTTTCCGGAATGAGCTCCCTGACCCGGGACGCCCACTCGATCAGCACCACGCCGTTCCCGTAAAAGTAATCCTCATAGCCGATTTCATCCATCTCGTCCGGATCTTCGATCCGGTAAACGTCGAAATGGTACAGCGGGATTCTCCCGCTTTCGTAGATGGAAATGATCGTGAACGTCGGGCTGTTGATGATCTCTCTGATACCCAGCCCTTCGCCGAATCCCTGCGCGAAGACCGTTTTCCCGGTTCCGAGATCGCCCTCCAGGCAGATGATCTGCCCCGGCCCGGCTTTTTCCCCGAAACTCTTTCCCAGCGCGTACGTCTCTTCAGCGCTGTGCGTTTCCAGCATTCTTTTCATTTCCATCCTCCGTGTAAACGGGCCGCCGGATTCTCCGTGCGGCCCGTTCTGTATATTATACCATATCCGCGGATACCCGTCATCCGCGGCTTTGGCTGTCCGTCCCCGGGCTGCTCCGCCCGCGCGGGATCGGCTTCAGAAAGCCTGGGGACTTACCGTCATCGGGATTTCCCACCCGCGGACGGATCGGGCCGCGCCTTCGAAGTGCTGCTCCGCCGCAACGCCGGATTTACCACCCGCGGACGGATCGGACCTCAGCCGGGAAATCTCTCCGTTCCGTTCGTGGCCGTGGCTTCACGGCCGGCGCGCTTCTGAAAAAAAACCGGTTCCGCTCTTCAGCGGAACCGGGCTTGCGGACGGACAGCCGCCGGGTTCTCTCACCCCGGGCAGTCTTCCAGGGGTTACCTGGGGTTATCACTTTTTGCGGATCAGAGGTGTGATCGCCCGGCTGATCGGCTTGTAAATCAGCATCACGATCAGGGAAACCATCGCGCCTTTGAGCAGGTTGAGCGGAGCGACACAGAAGATCACAAAGCTCCAGACTCCTTTGACACTCCTGAAAATCGCGGTTCCCATGCCGATCAGGGTATCCATCGGAATTCCATACAGCTTTGAGAATGCCGGGAGCAGATAAACCGCGTTGAACGTCGATCCGACAACCGCGATCACGACCGTTCCGACGACGCACCCGATCAGCGCGCTCTTCTTCGTGCGCTTTCTCCAGTAAATCACCGTTGCCGGGAGAACCAGGCTGCAGCCCACCACAAAGTTGGCGAACTCACCGACAAACGCCGTGCTGGTTCCGCGGATCAGGACTTCAAGAACATTCTTGATCAGTTCGGAAGTTACGCCGGCTACCGGCCCAAGGAAAAATCCCACGAAAAGAATCGGAACCTCGGAGAAATCCAGTTTATAGAATCCCGGCGCGAACGGGACCGGGAACTCCAGCAGCATCAGCACCAGGGCCAGCGCGGAAAGCATTGCTGTGAGAGTGACGCGGAATGCTGGAGAGACCTGTTTTGTATCCTTGCAGAAAAATTTTTCGAGAAGGGCTGCCAGAACGATCAGTGCCACCGCCACTGCCAGCGCGATGCCGACAAAGCCGGCGTTCTGGGCGATCTGTGACCAGAGAGTGGGGGAAGCGTTTTCCGAAGCAGCCTCCGCGGCTGTTTCCGCCGCGGTTTCCGCCTCGCTTCCTGCCTCGTCCGCAAGTACCCTCACGGTCTGCCCCAGCCCTGCTGCGGCTCCTGCCAGAAACGGTACGGTGATTTTTTTCATGTTGTTCTCCTTTCAGTAAGTACTGTTTTTGTACCGCGGGAGAACAGCGTACCCTGATGTCTCCCGCCGGCTGCCGGGCGGAACCGGCGGTTTCCGCCCTCCGTTTGCCCCGGCATACAAGAAACTGTCTTTCTGAGGGATCCCATCAGGATAAAAATCCCCGGAGTTTCCTCCGGGGACCGCGAATTTTTTCGGGAAGCCTGCGCTCACCCCGACGCTTTCGGACATCGGGAATCTGTGCCTCCCTCGTTTTTCGTTTCTTATCCCATCCAGACTCAGGCTCCTGCTCCCGCGGGAACCAACACTGTCGGTACCGGAATCACACCGGATCTGCTTATGCTCGCGGACTGTACCGCCGGTAAGGATTCTCACCCTTCCCCTAAGAAATCGGTTAAATCTTACCCCTTCTGCGCGGCACTGTCAAGGTATCCGGCGCCCGCCTGTGCCATGACGTCCGCTCCAGAGGCAGCCGGCCCGCCGGAAATGCCGGAAAATCCGGCGCAATGTGATGACGTCCGCACCAGAGGCTGCCGGCCGGATCTTCGCCGCAGGCCGTCAGTCCGGTCCGGCGGCGCTTCCGGCCGGAATGTTCTTCATGCTCAGCGCGATTCTCTTTCTGCGCAGATCACAGGATTTCACCCGGACGGTGATGACGTCGCCGACTTTCACGACTTTTTGCGGCGACGACGGGCGGCCGGGCATCTCCGTGATATGCACCAGGCCGTCCTGATGCACGCCGATATCGACAAAAGCGCCGAAATCCACTACGTTCCGCACCGTTCCCTTCAGAATCATGTCGGGTTTGAGATCTTCCATCTGCATGACGTCGCTGCGCAGCAGCGGCTTTGGCATCTCTTCCCGCGGGTCGCGGGACGGTTTTTCGAGCTCGGACACGATATCCGCCAGGGTCATCTCGCCGATTCCGAGTTCCTCTGACATCCGGTGAATATCCACGCGCTTCCCGATCCCCTTCACCTGCTCGGTCCCGATCATCTCTTCCTTCACGCCAAGCCTGTCCAGGAGGGCCCTCACCGCCGGGTAGCTTTCGGGGTGCACCGCCGTCGCGTCCAGCGGATTTTTCCCGTCCCGGATGCGGAGGAAGCCGGCGCTCTGCTCAAAGGCTTTCGGCCCGAGCCTGGGAACTTTTTTGAGCTCTGACCGGTCAGTGTAAGCGCCGTTTTTCTCCCGGTAGTCCACGATATTCGCGGCTACCGCGCCGCTGATCCCGGACACATGGGAGAGCAGCGCCGCCGAGGCGGTGTTCAGGTCGACTCCGACTTCATTCACACAGTCCTCCACCACTCCGTTAAGCGTCTCGGACAGTTTTACCGGATCGCAGTCGTGCTGATACTGTCCGACGCCGATCGCTTCGGGGCTGATTTTCACGAGCTCAGCCAGCGGATCCTGGACTCTCCTCGCGATTGAGATTGAGCTTCTTCCCTCCACATCATAGTCCGGCAGTTCCTTCGCCCCCTGCTCGCTCGCGGAATAGACGGAGGCTCCGGCCTCATTGGTGATGATATACTGCACCGGCAGATGCTCCTCCCGGATGGCCGACGCGATGAGTTCCTCGGACTGGCGCGACGCGGTTCCGTTTCCGATGGAAATGAGGGTGACGTGGTATTTCCGGATCCAGTCTTTGAGTACGCGGATGGAGCCGTTCTCCCTGGTTTTGGAAGGATCGCCGTCCTTGTCGAATCTCGGGTAGACAACCGTGGTATCCAGCGGCTTTCCGTACTCGTCGATGACAGCCAGCTTGCAGCCGTGGGCATAGCCCGGATCCCAGCCGAGCACAACCTGCCCCGCGATCGGGGGCTGCATCAGCAGCTGGCGCAGGTTGGAGCCGAACACTCTCACCGCCCCGTCAAGAGCCCGGTCAAGCAGTGCGGACAGGATCTCCCGCTCCACCGAAGGCGCGATCAGGCGCTTCCAGGCGTCGCGGATACAATTTTCCAGGAATGCCGCGCCGTCCCCTTTTGCGGCCCGTTCAGTACGGAATTTCATCAGGTTTACGATCGTCTCATCCGGCATATCCAGATGAACGCTGATCACTTTTTCATTCTCCGCCCGGTGCATGGCGAGGATCTGATGATCTGACACCTTCTGGACTTCAGCGCGGAAATGGTAGTACATTTCGTATTTGCCCTCGGGGTCCAGCTCCGCCGCGGCCGCGGCAGTGCGGTCCGCCCCGTCAGCCTCTTTGCCCGCCTTCGCCGCCGGTGTTTTCCCGTCCGCGGCTGTCCTGACCGGCCTGATTTCGGAAACGACCGACCCCTGCTGATTGATCAGGTTTTTGATGACGGCGCGGAAATCCGCGCGGTCCGCCGCTTTTTCAGCCAGGATGTCCGAGGCGCCGGCCAGGGCGTCAGCCGCCGAAGCCACGCCTTTTTCCTCAGAGACATACTTCTGTGCCTCCGCGGAAAGCCCGGCCGGATAATGATTCTGCGCGATCCAGACGGCAAGCCCCTCAAGCCCGCGCTCCTTCGCGATGGACGCGCGGGTGCGGCGCTTCTGCCGGTACGGGCGGTAGATGTCCTCGACTTCGGCCGCCGTGCGGGCCGACGCCATCTGCGCTGACAGCTCAGGGGTGAGAACGCCGAGCTTTTCCATGGCGTTCAGGGCCGTCTGCTTCTTTTCATTGAGGCTGCGGAGTTCGCTGAGCCTCTCATAGAGTTTCCGGAGCACCCCGTCGTCCAGGCCCCCGTAGACTTCCTTGCGGTATCTGGCAATAAACGGGACGGTGCAGCCCTCGTCCAGAAGATCTGCCACCGCCGTCACCTGTTCTTTTCTGATATTCAGCTCATCGGCAATCTGTTCCGCAATCCATTCTTCATTCTGCTGCATTCCGCGCTGACCTTTCCTTTGTCGAAAATGTGCGCCGGTTTTTCGCCGGCGACAGCCAGAATACCAGCAAAATGCGGAGTTGTAAAGGTGCGGAAAAGCTTGGAAGGATTTCCGCCGCTTCCCGCGCGGTCCCGCTGGCCATCCGGTTCTCTCCGCGGGCGCCTGGAAGCGGACACAATAAAGATCATAACCCTGTGGGGTAAACGTTTCTCCGCAGGCTCCTGTCCGCGGAAGTTCTGCGAAACCTTCTCCGGGCTTGCGCTCGGCGGTGTTTTTTTCTACAATAGGTCTGTCTGTTTCAAACCAGAAGACAATATTCTTTTTTCAGATCTGGAGGTACCATGGGTTCTGACAGCAACGATGACAAAGACTCCGATCTTTTCCGGCCGGAAAAGAACAGCGGGGAAAATGATATTTTTAATACTGACGCGCAGGACAGTGAGCGCGGAGAGACACAGGACGGCAGGGACAGCGGCGCCGGCGAAAGCGGGACCGCTGCCGGCGGCAATTCTGAAAACTATAGCAGCGGTTCCCAGGGTTCCAGCACCGGCTCAGAAAGTTATGCCGGCGGTTCTCGGGGTTCCGGTGAAAACTCCGGAAGTTATGGCAGCGGTTCTCAGGGGTCCAGCACCGGCTCAGAAAGTTATGCCGGCGGTTCCCAGAATTCCGGTGAAAACTCCGGAAGCTATACCGGCAGTTCCCGGGAGTCCGGCGGCCCTGCGGACGGCAGCGGAAGCGCGGCGGGCGGAAGTCAGGATTATTCCGAATCCGACCGATACGATCCCTGGAAGGAATACAATTATGAACGCGCCCACCAGAAGCGCTACTATGACGACGAGGGGCACCCGGTTCCGCCGCCTCCTGAAAAATCCAACCGGCTTTCGAGGATCGCTCTTTTTCTCTCGCTGATCTCAATTCCGCTGTGCTGCTGCAGTCCTTACGCGTCCATCGTCAGCCTGATCTTCGCGCTTGTTCTCGCGATCATGTCAAAATTTACCAACAACCGCCGGAAGCGCATGCAGGGGCCGGCGATCGCCGCGCTGATCATCAGCATCGTTCTCCTGATCCTGATCATCGGGAGCCTGATTATCACGTATGTGCTTCTTCCGTATCTGCTGGAAAAGTATCCTGAATTTGCCGACTACTACAACCAGCTGTACAACATGCTGAATAACGGCGGTTCCGGAAGCGGCGCTCTCCCGCTGCCTGACGCGGGAACAGCAGCCGAAACCACGGAAGCCGCGACAGAAGCCGAAACACAGGCAGCGTCCGCCAGCCCTCTGACCTGACGGATGCCGCCAGGCGCACCGCCAAAAAGAGGCCGGACCGCTTTTGCGGCCCGGCCTCTCCTGTTCTTCTTTAATTCAGCAGGTCGATTCCCCAGAAAATCAGCAGCGCGTTTTTGAGAATCCAGTTGACTCCCAGCAGAACGGCTCCCGCGATGAAAGGCGCCCGCGAGATGCGGAGCACCGGCGTTCTTCCCCGGGTAACGGAACTGATGAAGTGAGATCCGAGATAGACTGCCATCCAGATCGCCGCCGGCAGAACCAGCGGATTCATCCGGAGGCTCCTCAGCGGATTTCCCGAGAGCAGGGCAGTCAGCGCCCTCGTCCCGCCGCACCCGGGGCAGTACAGTCCCACCGTCCGGTAAAACCAGCACGGGGTGAAAAAGATGTGCTGGAGGTGAAGACGGAAAATGACGGCCGCGAAGCAGCACGCAAAAAGCAGGGTTCCCGCCAGAATCCGGCAGAAAACCTGATCTTCCGTGATATCCGGCCCCATCCCTGGCGTCCGGAGCCGGTTCTGCTTTTCCCGGTTCTCTCCGGCCATTCTCTGCCCGTCAGGCGTTCCGACTTTTCCCGTCCCCGGCATCCGGGGGCGGCTTGCTCTTTCTGTATTTTCTGTAGTCATCTTCCGAAAATAAGGCCGGCACCCATTGCCGCCGTTCTTTCTCCCGGGGACGCCGCGCATCCGGGCGGTCTGGCCGCAGCGCGGATAAGGCGATTCATTCCCGGGGACGCCGCCGGTCTTTCTCGGCCGCGGCGCGGCCGCCGGGTCTTCTGCTCACCCCGGCGCGGCTGCTTTTTCGCATCTGTGCCGCTCCATCGTCATGCAAGCCGGTATGCCGACATCAGGCCTTCCCCGGCCTTTTCCTTCATTTCCTGCTCCGCCAGTTCGCTGGTGATAAAGGCGAACCCCCTGTCCGCGGAGGATACCGCTTTTCCTTCCCTGCCCAGCGCCGTGCAGATCTTTTTGCCCGGGTTGGACGCAAAGTGGACAAACCACCGGCTTCTGTCCATGGAAGCATCCGTCAGGTGCAGCGACTCGGAGAGGGTAAACGGAATCTCACCGCCCTGCGGATGGCGGACGCACGAAATCAGGTCTGCCACAACCGCCGAGGCTGTCGGGTATTTCCCGGCGCCCTGCCCGTAGAACATCAGGTCGCCCATCCGGCTTCCCTGGACGAACACGGCGTTCATCGCGCCTTTCACCGAATAAAGCGGATGGGTTGACTTTACCAGCATCGGGCAGACTCTCGCGAACATGCGGAAATTCTCCCTGCGGAAGGTTCCGAGCAGGCGCAGGCCGTATCCCAGCCTTTCGGCCAGTTCCATGTCCGCTGTGGTGATATGGACGATTCCCTCGGTCGGAATCTCCTGGAAATCGACGAAGGCATGCGTCGCCATGGACGCCAGGATGGCGATCTTGCGGCAGGTATCGAACCCTTCCACATCCGCGCTGGGATTGCGCTCGGCAAACCCGAGTTCCTGCGCGTTCTTCAGCGCAGCGTCGTAGTCCATGCCGGCCTCGGACATCTGGGTGAGCATATAGTTGGTCGTCCCGTTGAGAATCCCGTAGATTTTCTCCACCGGGTCGCCCGTCACGCACGTGACCAGCGGGCGGATGATCGGGATCGCGCCGCCGGCGCTGGCCTCAAACAGAAAATTGACGTGATGGTCCGCGGCAGTCTGCAGAAGCTCCGGGCCGTGCGCCGCGACCAGTTCCTTGTTGGAGGTCACCACATGCTTTCCGGCTTCCAGGCAGGCTTTCACGAACGGGAAAGCCGGATTGGTTCCGCCCATGGTCTCGACCACCAGGGAGATCTCCGGGTCTCCGGCGATCTCCTGAATGTCGCGGACCACATTTTTCTCCATCACATCTCCGGGGAAACTGCGCAGATCAAGAACCTTTACCGGAACGATCTCCTCCCCGGCCATCATGGCGATGTGCTCCCTGTTTTCGATCAGGGTGGCGACAACGCCCGAGCCGATATTGCCATAGCCAAGTACCGCAGCTTTTTTCATTTTCTGTCCTCCGGATTCTGCATGAATAGCGGGATTTTTAATCGTCGCTGCCGGTGTCGTCCGACACCTTCTCACCGGTCTTGATCCAGCGCAGGTAAGCCGCGATGAAATCGTCCAGGTCGCCGTCCAGCACCGCGTTGGCGTTGCTGTTGGCCATGCCGGTGCGGTGGTCCTTGACCATGGTGTACGGCTGCAGCACGTAAGAGCGGATCTGGCTTCCCCAGGCGTTTTCCTTGACCTCGCCGCGGATTCCCGAAAGCTTCTCCTCGTTCTCCTGCTGCTTGAGCATGAAGAGCTTGGACTTCAGGATTTCCATGGCCTTGTCCTTGTTCTGGTACTGCGAGCGCTCGTTCTGGCAGGTTACCACGATGCCCGTCGGGAAATGGGTGATGCGGATGGCGGTGGACGTTTTGTTGACCTTCTGTCCGCCGGCGCCGCTGGAACGGTAGACGTCGATGCGGATGTCCTCCGGCCTGATCTCGACGTCCAGGTCTTCCTTGATATCCGGCATCACATCGCAGGACACGAAGGACGTCTGGCGCTTGCCCGCCGCGTTGAAGGGGGAAATGCGCACCAGCCTGTGCACGCCTTTTTCGGATTTCAGCAGGCCGTAGGCGTTCTCGCCGTTGATCTGGACGGTGACGGATTTGATTCCCGCCTCCTCGCCTTCCAGTTCGTCCAGCACCTCGATCGAAAAGCCGTGGCGCTCCGCCCAGCGGGTGTACATCCGGTAAAGCATGCCGGCCCAGTCGCAGGCCTCAGTGCCGCCGGCGCCGGCGTTCAGGCGGAGGATGACATTGTTGTTGTCATACTTGCCGTCCAGCAGAATCGACATGCGCATCTTCTCGAGATCCTGCGTCAGTGAATCGAGGGATTCCTTCACCACGTCCACTGCTTCGGGATCGTTCTCCTCATTGCCCATCTCGATCAGCATCCCGATGTCGTTGTAGCGGTTTTCCAGGTCCGCGTAGCTCTTTTCTGTATCCTGGAGCGACTTCAGTTCGCGGGTCATCTTCTGGGAGCGTTCCACGTCGTCCCAGAAATCAGGAGCCTCCATGTAGCGCTGGATCTCGGCAATCCTCTGCTTTTTGAGTTCCAGGTCCAGCGAATCGCCGAGGGTTTTCAGCGGCTGCTTCAGGGTTTCCAGTTTCTGTTTCAGCTGATCAAGTTCCAGCATATTTCCTCCCCATTACTGCTTGGTATTGGCAGCGTTCTGAACGCCGGGCGCTCCCGCCGCGAACCTGCCGTGGCACTGTTTGTATTTCAGGCCGGAACCGCACGGGCAGGGATCGTTGGGCTGGATTTTCTTCGCCTTGCGGCGCGTCGGAGCCTTGGCCTCGGTATCGTCGCGGTTGGTGCCGGTGACCTTGGCCACCTGTTCGCGCTCTGCCGGAGCCTCGACTCTCGCGTGGAACAGAAGCCGCACCGTATCCTGGCGGATGCTTGCCATCATATCGTTGAACATATCGTAGCCGGCAATCTTGTACTCCGTGAGCGGATCGCGGTTCGCGTACGCCTGCAGGCCGATGCCCTGGCGCAGCTGATCCATATCGTCGATGTGGTCCATCCACTTCTGGTCGATCGTCTTCAGGAGAACAATGCGCTCGAGCTCACGGATCTTGTTCGGATCGTCAAACTCGGCTTCTTTCTTTTCGTACTGTTTTTCGGTGTTCTTTTTGAGGAGTTCCTTCAGCTTATCCCTGGTCGCTCCGCCGTTCGGGAAATATCCTTTAAGGGTGATCTCGTCATCCAGCGGAATGATCTCCCGCAGCTCGATATTCAGGCTCACCAGGTCCCATTCCTCCGGGGCCTGCTGCTCGCCGATCAGGCGGTCGACGAAGTTTTCGCACAGCGTGTCGGCCATCTTGATGACCACACCGCGCATGTTGTCGTTATCCAGAACGCGGCGGCGCTCGCCGTAGATGATCTCACGCTGCTCGTTCATGACCTCGTCGTACTTGAGGACGTTCTCGCGGATGCCGAAGTTGTTCCCCTCGATCTTCTCCTGGGCCTTCTCGATGGCCGAGGACAGCATCTTGTGCTCGATCTGCTCGCCCTCCTGCACGCCCAGCGCGTTGAACACATTCATCAGGCGCTCGGAACCGAACAGGCGCATCAGGTCGTCCTCCAGGGACACGTAGAAGCGGGATTCGCCCGGGTCTCCCTGGCGGCCGGAACGGCCGCGCAGCTGGTTGTCAATGCGGCGGGACTCGTGGCGCTCTGTTCCGATGACCTTGAGGCCGCCGAGTTTTCTGGACTCCTCGTCCAGCTTGATATCGGTGCCGCGGCCGGCCATGTTGGTGGCGATGGTCACGGAGCCGTGAACGCCTGCCTTCGAAATGATCTCCGCCTCGAGCTCGTGGTACTTCGCGTTCAGGACCTGATGCGGGATGCCGCGGCGCTTGAGCATCGCGGACAGCATCTCGGAAGTATCGATGTTGACCGTGCCGACCAGGACAGGCTGCTGCTTTTTGTACGTCTCCTCAATCTCGTTGACGACCGCGTTGAATTTTTCCTTCTTGGTCTTGTAAACGGCATCTTCATGGTCTACGCGGATCATCGGGCGGTTGGTCGGGATCGCGATAACGTCCATGCCGTAAATCGTGCGGAACTCCTGCTCCTCGGTGAGAGCGGTTCCGGTCATGCCCGCCTTCTTCTCAAACTTGTTGAAGAAGTTCTGGAACGTGATGGTCGCCAGGGTCTTGCTCTCTCTCTTGACCTTTACATGCTCTTTGGCCTCGATCGCCTGATGCAGTCCGTCGCTGTAGCGGCGTCCCGGGAGGATGCGGCCGGTGAACTCGTCGACGATCTGGACCTCGTCATCCTTCACCACATAATCCTGGTCGCGGTGCATCATGTAGTTGGCCTTGAGCGCCATGATGATGCCGTGCTGGATTTCGAGGTTCTCGCCGTCCGCCAGGTTTTTGATGTGGAAAAACTGCTCCACCTTGTGAACGCCCTGCTCGGTGAGGTTGACCGTCTTGTCTTTCTCGTTGACGATGAAGTCGCCGGTTTCGGTGATCTCCTCGCCCATGATCGCGTTGATCTTGGAGAACTCTGCCGAAGCTTCGCCCTGCTGCAGACGCTTCGCGATGATATCGCACACTTCGTACAGCTTGGTGGATTTGCCGCTCTGGCCGGAGATGATCAGCGGGGTTCTGGCTTCATCGATCAGGATGGAGTCGACCTCGTCGATGATGGCGTAATGCAGGCCGCGCAGAACCAGCTGTTCCTTGTAGATCACCATGTTGTCCCGCAGATAATCGAAACCGAGCTCATTGTTGGTGACATAGGTGATGTCGCAGTTGTAGGCGGCGCGGCGCTCGTCGCTGTTCATGCTGTTCAGGACGCATCCGACGGTAAGCCCGAGGAAACGGTGGACCTTGCCCTCGTTCTCCGCGTCACGGTGCGCCAGGTAGTCGTTGACGGTGACGACATAGACGCCCTTGCCTTCCAGCGCGTTCAGATAGGAAGCGAGAGAAGCCACGTTGGTTTTTCCTTCGCCGGTTTTCATCTCGGCGATGCGGCCCTGGTGAAGGATAATGCCGCCCATCAGCTGTACCGGGTAGTGCTCCTCTCCGAGCACACGGCGGGACGCTTCACGGACAACCGCGAATGCTTCCGGAAGAATATCATCCAGCGTTTCACCTTTTGCGAGGCGCTCTTTGAACTCCGGCGTCTTGGCAGCGAGCTGCTCGTCAGTCATCGCCATCATCTGGTCGCGCATGCCGAGTATTTTATTGACCGTCGGCATGATGCGCTTGATCTCATGTTCGCTGTGCGTGCCGAACAGTTTGGTCACTATGCTCAATAGAATTACCTCCTGACAGGTCCCGATTCCCGGAGGACGGGGACCGGTATTGCTCCGGGCCGGCAGAATGCCGGCCGGTGGATACACTGACAGCAGTATATCAGAGTAATTTTAGCACGAAAGGATCGGAATCTCAACCGGGGGGTGATCATCGGAACCGGATTTCCCGCGGCGGTTCCGATGACAAAAATTCCCCAAATTCAGGTAAATTGTTTCTGAATTGTCTGAATTATTTTTCTTTACATCGCAATTTTTATATGATATACTGACTGTACAAGAAAATCCGTGGTACGATTTATGGCGGAAGGCTGCTGCGCCGGTGAAACAGCGCAGCCTTTTCCCCGGCATCCGGCAGTTCTCCCCGGAAACCGTTACCGGAAAGGAGACTTATGAAATATATCATCACAGGAAGAAATCTCGCGATTACCGACAGTCTTCGGGACGCCGTCGAGAAAAAGCTCGGGAAACTGGACCGTTTCTTCAATCCCGAAACGGTCGTCTACGTTACCATGAGCGTTCAGAAAGATACACAGAAAGTCGAGGTCACGATCCCGGTGAAAGGCCGGACGATCCGCGCGGAGCAGGCCAGCAGCAGCATGTACGTATCGATCGACCTCGTGGAAGAAGTGATTGAGAGGCAGCTCAAAAAATACAAAGGCCAGCTGACCCAGCGCTGGCAGAGCGGCGAGAATTTCTCGAGAGCCTTCATGGAGCTTGAGGTTCCGGCGGAGGAGGAAGAGGAAGAAATCAAAATCGCGAAAGTCAAGAAATTCGCCTACAAGCCGATGGATCCGGTGGAAGCGTGCCTGCAGATGGAACTGCTGGGCCACAGTTTCTACGTCTTCACCAACAGTGATACCGGAGCCACCAATGTCGTCTACAAGAGAACTGACGGGACTTTCGGCCTGATCGAGCCTGATAACGAATAATAGTGGGAATGTACGCCGGGCTGACGCGCAGGTTTCCGGGACAGCCGGAATTCTGCCGGCAGCCCGGCGGTTGTGAATGGAAGAATATGAAAAAAATCATTGTGATCACCGGCGCCTCCTCCGGCATCGGCCGGGCCTCCGCCCTCCGCTTCGCTTCCCCGGAACACGCTCTGGTTCTGTGCGCGCGGAAAGGCGCGGAGGCCCTCCGCGGCACTGCCGAAACCGCCGCGAAAGCCGGAAGCGAAGTTCTGCCCCTCCTGGGCGATGTGGCTGACCCTGATTTTGACTCCAGGCTGGTGGACGAAACCCTCACCCGCTTCGGCAGGATCGATCTTCTGGTGAACAACGCGGGGACCTCGCACATCGGCCTCCTGCAGGAAATGGATCCGGCGGATATCGACCGGATGATCCAGGTCAATCTGCTCTCCGTCATCCGCCTGTGCCGGGCCGTGATTCCGCCGATGGTGCGCGCGCAGAGCGGCCGCATTATCAACGTTTCCTCCGTGTGGGGCAGCGTCGGGGCTTCCTGCGAGGCGGTTTACTCCGCCTCCAAGGGCGGCGTCAACAGCTTTACGAAGGCGCTGGCGAAGGAACTGGCGCCCAGCGGGATTGCCGTCAACGCGGTCGCGTTCGGCGCCATCGACACCCGGATGAACCGGCAGGAACTCAGTGAGGAAGACCTGCAGGCCCTCGCTGACGAAATTCCGATGGGCCGCCTGGGCACCGCTGAGGAAGCCGCCCGGATGATCGAGCTGACCGCCTCCGCCCCGCTGTATCTGACCGGCCAGGTGATCACGATGGACGGGGGATGGACGTAAACCGTTTCTTTCAGCAGCCTTGTTGGCTGACGATCTGATCGTAAACCCGTCTTTCCGCCGCCCGGAAAAAAATGCGCTGCCGTATCCGCTGGCCCTGAACGCCAGCGGATACGGCAGCTTTTTTGCGGGCTGACAGCGTGCGGCCCGCTTCCTTCCGAATCGTTTTCACGAATCACAAAGCCCTGCGCCGCAGGCGTTTCCGGGCGCCGCGGCGGCCGGGGCCGCGCGGCCCCGGACCGTCCGTGTCAGTTCCCGCCGTCCTGATCCGCCGCCTGCTGTTCCGAGGATCTCTCGTCGCTGAAGGCTTTCATCATTTCTTCGCGGAACTGCTGCGTGTACAGGTTGTAGTAATACCCTTTCGCCGCCATCAGCTCGTCGTGGGTTCCCTGCTCGATGATCTTCCCGGCGCGCACGACGATGATCGTATCCGCCTGCCGGATGGTGGAAAGCCGGTGCGCGATGATGAAGGACGTGCGGTTTTTCAGCAGGTATTCCGTCGCGTTCTGGATCAGGCGCTCCGTCTCCGTGTCGATCGAGGAGGTCGCCTCGTCGAGAACAAAAATCGCGGGATCCGCGAGGACTGCCCTCGCGAAGGATATCAGCTGTTTCTCGCCGGTGGAGAGGGAATCCCCGCCCTCGCCGACCTGGGTGTCCCAGCCGTTTTCCAGCCGGGCCGCCACCTTGTCCGCGGACACCGCTTTCGCCGCCGCGATCACTTCCTCGTCGGTGGCGTCCAGGCGGCCGTAGCGGATGTTCTCCATGATGGTTCCGGAGAACAGGTGCGGGCTCTGGAGCACATAACCCAGCGAACTGTGCAGCCAGGAAATGCTCCTCTCCCGGTAATCCACCCCGTCGATGAGAATCCGCCCCTCCGTCGGCTCGAAAAACCGGCAGGCCAGGTTGACCAGCGTGCTCTTTCCTGCGCCGGTCTCACCGACAATGGCGACGGTCGTTCCCGCCGGGATGTGGAGGCTGAAGTGCTCCAGCACGTTCTCATTGCCGTCCGGATACCGGAAGGTGACGTCGTCGAACGTGATGTCGCCTTTGATCGGCTCCCAGTTTTCCCGCTTCTGGTTGAAGATGGTCCCGTATTTCTCCTCGACTTCCGGCGTATCCTTCACGCCGGGCTCCTCCTCCAGCAGCCCGGTGACGCGCTCGATATTTGCCTGGGCGGAAATCAGCTGCGAGAGGTTGGACGCGACATTCTGGATCGGCTCGAACATGTTGACCGAGTATGTCGTGAAGGCGGAAAGCGTTCCGATCATCATGAGGTTTTCATGGACGAGCATGCCGCCTCTCTGCAGGATGATGGCGATCGCCACCGAACTCACGAAGACGACCAGCGAAATGTAAATGCCGTTCATGCGGGACGCGCGCACGCCGTCCTGGCGCATCGTCTCGGTCAGGCCGTGGAACTGGCGGCAGTTCTTGTCCTCGATAACCAGCACCTTCGACGTCTCGGCGCCCATGATCCCCTCGTTGTAGCCGCTGGTAATCATGGAATTCTGCCGGCGGATCTCACGGTGCCATTTGAGAATCCTGGGCTGGAAATACCAGGTGAGCAGAATCAGCACCGGCAGGACCAGCGCCACGCACAGGGCAAGCTTCCAGTTGAGGAAGAACATGACGATAAATATGCCGACGATGTAGAACATCGCCCAGAGCATATCCGTGAAGTTCCAGGCAACCAGGCCGGAGATGCGGCCGCAGTCCGAGAGAACTCTCGAGTGGATGTAGCCGACCGGCGTCTTGTTGTAGTAGGAAAGCGAGAGCTCCTGGAGATGGACGAAGCAGGCCCGCTTCATGTCCCGGCCGAGGTTCATCTCGATGACCATGGCCTGTCTCGTGAAAACGACTGTACAGATGGTCTGGAAGATGATCGTTCCCAGATAAACCGCGGCAAAGCGCAGGACACCGTCGGTGGTCATCCCCTCGACAAAATGATTGACCGCGTACTGCTGGTAAAGCGGGAGCAGGATGTCGACCACCGCGGCCAGCGTGTTGAACACCAGGCAGACGATAAAACGCGTCTTGAAGTTTTTGAAGAACGGCGCCAGCTTTTTCCAGATCTTCCAGTCGAAAGCCTGCGTATATTCTTTTTCTTCGATCGCCATTACTGCTTCACCTCCTCCGCCGTGCCTTCGCCGCCGGGTGCGTCCTCCCCGGCATTTTCCGCGCTGTCCTCGTTTCCCATCTGGATATCGTAGATGCGGTGGTAGATGCCGCCCGGGATCCTGACCAGCTCGCTGTGGGTTCCCATCTCCGCCACCTGGCCGTTTTCCAGCACCAGAATGGTATCCGCCTGCATCAGGGTGGTCACGCGGTGGGCGATCAGGATGACGGTCGCGTCCCCCATGCTCTCCTTCAGCGATTCGCGGATCATCGCGTCCGTCTCGGTGTCGACGGCGGAGAAACTGTCGTCGAAAATCATCACCGGCGCTTTTTCCACCAGCATGCGGGCGATGGCGACGCGCTGTTTCTGGCCGCCTGAGAGCGTCACGCCGCGCTCGCCGACCACCGTGTCGTACCCGTCCGTGAAGCTGGTGATCGCGCTGTCCACGCAGGCAATGCGGGCGGCCTCGCGCATCGCGTTCTCATCCGGGGTATCCTCCGTAATGCAGATATTGTCCCGGATGGTCCCGGAGAACAGGAAAGGCTCCTGGAGGACAACCCCGATGTGGCTGCGCAGATAATCCGCGGGCAGTCTGCGGATGTCCACGCCTCCTATGGTGATCTTTCCGCAGTCTTCCGGCAGCTCATACAGCCGGTCGAGCAGATGGATCAGGGTGCTCTTCCCGCTTC
Source organism: Lachnospiraceae bacterium (assembly GCA_050944455.1). GTDB lineage: Bacteria > Bacillota > Clostridia > Lachnospirales > Lachnospiraceae > Anthropogastromicrobium. The sequence continues at coordinate 143,649 of JBMNRC010000002.1, read as the reverse complement.
CGGTGTTGCCGAGGATCGCGAACGTCTTTCCCGCCGGGATAGTGAAGGAAACATCCTTCAGGACCGGTCCTCCGCCCTCGTACCGGAAGCTGACGTGATCGAAAACGATGTCTTTGTGCATGTCCGCGGTCACCGTCTGCGGGAGGTCTTTCTCCTCCTCCGCGTTGAGAATGTACGCGATACGGTCGATCGACACGCCCGCGCGGCTCATCATCGCGACGATGCGGCCCAGGCTGCGGATCGGCCAGGTGAGGCTGGCGTTGTAGGAAATGAACGTGATGTATTCGCCGACGGTAATCCTGCCGCTGACGGCCTCGTAGATGCCCAGGACGGTCACGGTCAGGACTTCCGCGCCGGAGATCAGGTCGCCCGTGGACCAGTAAACCGAGAGAAGCTGGCCGAGCCTGATCCAGAGATCCGCGAAATGCGTGTTTTTCTCGTCAAAACGTTTCTGCTCGTACGGCTCCCGGCCGAATGCGCGGACGACGCGGACGCCGGTGAGATCTTCCTGGACAAGCGTGGAAAGCTGGCCCTCAGCCACATCCGCGTCGCGGAAGCGGGCGGCGATTTTCTTAAAGAAGATGAACGAATAGCCGACGATGACAGGGATAAAGGCCAGGGCGGCCGCCGAGATGGTGACGTTCATCCGGAACATGATCGCCATATAAAAGACAATCAGAAAGATAATCCGGATGACTTCGATCAGCTGCTGGGTGACGAACTGCTGGATCGTCTCCACGTCCGACGTACAGCGCTGGATGATATCCCCGGTCGATTCCTTCACAAACCAGCTGAAGGGCAGGTGCTGGATATGGTCAAACAGGCTGTCCCTCAGGGATTTGACGAATTTTTCCGATCCCTTTGTCGACATGACGCGCGCGCCGTAGTTTCCGATGATGTTCACCGCGGCGATGATCACGATGGCGATCGCGCAGTAGAGAAGCATCCGCCCGACGCTGTCCGTCCCCGCGAACAGGCCGCGGAAAACCGCGGGAATTTTACTCTCATCCTGCCCCAGCACGCCGTCGACGCCGACCCGGATCACCTGGGGAATCAGGGACTGGCAGACCGTGTTCAGGATAGACAGCGCGAAAGCTGCCGCGAAAAGCGGCAGGCACGGTACCACGTAACTCAGGATCAGCCTCGTGTTGGACTGCTTTTTCTGCTTTGTTGTCTGATTCTTCATATACCCTCTTTTATGATTCCGCCGGGCGGATGTCTTTCCCGGGATCTTCCTCCCGGCAAAGCATCCGCCCTGACAGGACGCAGACCGGCATTCCCCGCCCGGACGCGGTCAGGCTCAGGTCTCGATGCTGCCTTCACGAGCTCTTCAGCATTCCCGCCCGGACGCGGCCGGGCAGGGAACCTTAATGCGGCGGCTCCGGTTCCCCGGGATCATCCGGCTTTCCGGAATCTTCCGGCTCTCCGGGACCTCCCGGATCTTCGGGATCTCCCGGATCTTCGGCCAGTCTCATCCTCTCGAGATGTTCCGCCATCTCCTCCGGCACCCCGTCGAACAGCGTGTGCCGGATGGAAGTATCTTTGTCTGTGTACTCCAGCCGCATGCGGCGGTTTTCTTCCTGTACCCGGGCAAGCAGGCCGGCCGCGGACATGCGGACAGCTCCCGCTCCCAGGATAATCACCTGGACAATGCCGTCCGAGCTGGCAACGGTGACGCGGCGGTTTTTCGGTATCTGCGCCGCCGTCTTCTCGATATACTGATCCGCCGTCTCCGCCTCCCTGGTGTAGACGACGTAGATATTGTTGTATTTCTGGACCTCGCCCGGATAGTTTTTCACCCGATAGGCGTCGAACACCAGGATGACCGTCTCGCCGGTGAGCCCCGCGTAATTGGACAGAATATCCATCAGCGCCTGGCGGGCCGCCGTCAGGCCTTCCGCCGTGAAATTCTCCTCCCGCTCCCAGGCGAAGATAATGTTGTAGCCGTCGACCAGCAGAACGTCCTCCGGTCTTTCCCCGCTGCCGGCCGCTTTCTTCCGCGCGCGGGCCGCATCGTCCCGCTTCTCGCGGAAAGCGTCCTTTTTCACGGCCCCGTAGGTCCGGGTAAAGATCTCCTCCAGTTCCCTGTCCTCGGAGAGCGCGGTAAATACGGTTCCGCTCCCTTTCTTTTTCGCGCCGCGGCCGGAAACTGCCCCGGCATCCCCGCCGCTCTCCCCGGCCGTGGAAGTTCCGGACAGCGGGCTGTCCTTTCCTCCCGCGCGGGCCGCGTCCGGGGGAACGCCTGCGCTTCCGCCCTGCGTTCCCGGCGAACCGTCTCCCGAACCGCCCGCGGAGTCTCCGCCGCGGCCGGAATCGACGATCCTCCGGCGCTGTTCGGGGCTCACGTAAGCCGGCAGGTGCATGTACAGAGGCACTTCATTCCACGGAACCGGAAATCCCGCACCGTGTGAACAGAACACCGACCCCGCCGGGTTTTCCAGATCCGCCTCCGGGTCGTAGTGCCTGGCCAGGATCACCTCGTCCGCGTTATGGCAGGGCTCATATCCCCGGAAAGACACCATCAGGCGTCCTTTCCCGCGGGAATAGACGGTCACCTCGCGTTCATAGTTTCGCATAGTCGAAACCGGGCAGGCACCGCGGAGCACGGCCGACGTCCCGTCCGTGTCCGGCATGCTGAAGTCCGCGTCCATTTTCTGCAGGTCGTTCATCGCGCGGCCCACCGACTCCTGCGGAATTTCCAGGACAAAATCGTACATTGGCTCCAGCAGGATACTGTCGGCTTTCATCAGCCCCTGCCTCACGGCCCGGTATGTGGCTTCCCGGAAATCCCCGCCTTCCGTATGTTTGACGCTTGCCCGGCCGGCGACCAGGGTGATCCGCATGTCGGTGATCTCCGAGCCGGTCAGCACTCCGCGGTGCTTCTTCTCCCGCAGATGCTGCAGAATCTGTCTCTGCCAGTTGATCTCGAGCTGGTCGGTGCTGCATTCCGACGCGAACTCAAGGCCCTCGCCCCGCGGCAGCGGAGTGAGCAGCAGATGGACTTCCGCGTAGTGGCGCAGCGGCTCGAAGTGGCCGACGCCCTCCACCTCGGAGGCGATTGTCTCGCGGTACACGATTTTTCCCGGGCCGAAATCCACCTGCACGCCGAACCGTTCAGCGATCAGATTTCTGAGCACTTCGATCTGGACCTGTCCCATCACCTGGACCTGGATCTCCTGCGCCTCGGGATCCCATACGATGCCGAGGTCCGGCTCCTCCTCCGCGAGCTCCGGCAGGCGGCGCATCATCTGAGCGGGATCGGCGCCGTCCGGCAGGATCATCCGGCACACCAGAACCGGCGTCAGCACCGGCCGCACCGAACCCTTCTCCGCGCCGAGGCCCTCGCCGGCCCACGCGGAATCCAGGCCTGTGACCGCCCCGGCCATGCCCTGGGTGAATTCCTGAACCGGCGTGAAAGACGCGCCGGAGTAAACGCGGAGTTCATTGACTTTGGCTTCCCAGCCGGCGGAAGGGTCCGAAACCGTCTGGCGGCTCTTCAGGACTCCGCCCGTCACTTTGATCCAGGCCAGCCGGTTTCCCGAAGGATCCCGGGAAATTTTAAAAACCCGTGCGCCGAACTCCGCCAAAGGCGCCGGCGCCGGAAGGTACCGGGACAGCCCGTCGATGAATTCCGCGATCCCGAGATCCCTGAGCGCCGATCCGAACCATACCGGGAAAATCCTCCGTTTCGCGATCTGCTGCCGGATATCTTCATCCCGGAGCACGCCCTCCCCGAGGTAGCGTTCCATCATCGCTTCGTCGCTGACGGCTACGCTCTCCTCCCAGGCCGGTCCCCGGGAATCCGCCGAAAAATCGATGCAGTCCGGGGAAAGTTCCGACTTCAGGCGGCGCATCAGGCTGTCCTTCGAGGCGCCGGCGAGGTCCATCTTGTTCACGAAAAGGTAAACCGGGACCCGATAGTGCTCCAGCAGTTTCCACACGGTCATGGTGTGGGCCTGAACCCCGTCCGTCCCGCTGATCACGAGGATCGCGGCGTCCAGCACGGAGAGCGTGCGCTCCATCTCCGCCGAGAAATCCACATGCCCCGGCGTATCCATCAGCGTGACCGAATAATCCCCGACGGTCAGCACAGCCTGCTTGGAAAAAATCGTGATTCCGCGCTTTTTCTCCATCGAATCGGTGTCAAGATAGGCGTCCCCGTGGTCGACGCGGCCGGCTCTGCGGATCGCGCCGGTGTGATACAGAAGCGCTTCCGCCAGGGTTGTTTTTCCGGCGTCAACATGGGCGAGAAGCCCGACACAGATATTCTTCACTGACGCGCCGCGGCGCGCATCCGGTTTTACTCCGCCCATGAAAAAACACCTCCTCCCGTGGACGCATTTGATTCAGCATACCACAAGAAAAGGTGTTCGTCTATGATACTTCCCGGCTGTTTATTTTGTTTTAATACTTTTCCGGGCTGTCCGCAGGGTTCAGGGTAGGCGAGTTGGGGTACGGCCCGAAGGCCGCCGCGCCGCCCGGGCTCCCGGATTCGGGACGGCAGCAGATTTTCCGGCTTTTCGGCCGGGGTTCAGTTGTTGGCGTCCCGGCTGTGCTTCACTCTCAGCCGGCTGATGGCCCTCGCCAGCGCAGCCTGCGCCGAACGGTACTCCTGGATGCTCTGCTTCTGCAGGATGGCTTCTTTTGCCATGTCAGCCTCCCGCTGCGCCCGGTTGATATCGATCTCCTCCGGCCGTTCCGCGGAGTCCACCAGAACCAGGACATCGTTGTTCTCCACCTTGATCAGCCCGCCGGAGATCGAGGCGATCTGTGCTTCTTCCCCGGGAATCCTGTAAGTCATCGTCCCCGGGACGATCGCGGCGATCATGTTGATGTGATGGGCCATGATGCCGTACTGCCCGGTGGATGTCGGAACGACCATCGACTCGCACGGGCCTTCATAGAAAGGCCGGTCGGCAGCCAGAATGTGAACCTGAAAGGTTTCCATGGCTTACTCCTTCCCGGACTCCTCCGCTTTCAGTTCCTGAGCTTTTTTCTTCACGTCGTCGATCGTCCCGACATTGTAGAAGGCCGCCTCCGGGCAGTCGTCCATCGAGCCGCTGACAATCGCGCTGAATCCGCGCACGGTCTCGCTGAGCGGCACGTACACGCCGGGCATGCCCGTGAACTTCTCAGCCATGAACGTCGGCTGGGCCAGGAATCGCTGGATTTTTCTCGCGCGCGCCACGGTCAGCTTATCCTCGTCGCTCAGTTCGTCCATGCCGAGGATGGCGATGATATCCTGCAGTTCATTGTACTTCTGCAGGATTTCCTGTACTCTGCGCGCGACCTCGTAATGCTCCTCCCCCACGATATCCGCTTCCAGAATGCGGGAGCTGGAGGCCAGCGGGTCCACGGCGGGGTAGATGCCCTGCTTGGCGATTTTCCGGGAGAGAACTACCGTCGCGTCCAGATGGGAGAACGTGGTCGCCGGAGCCGGGTCCGTCAGGTCGTCGGCCGGCACGTAAACCGCCTGGACCGAAGTGACAGAGCCGCTGCGCGTCGAGGTAATGCGCTCCTGAAGGGCGCCCATCTCGCTGGCCAGCGTCGGCTGGTAGCCGACGGCCGAAGGCATCCGGCCCAGAAGGGTCGACACCTCGCTGCCTGCCTGCACGAAGCGGAAAATGTTGTCGATGAAGAGAAGAACGTCCCTGTGCTCCTCGTCGCGGAAGTACTCCGCCATGGTCAGCCCGGAGAGAGCCGCCCTCATGCGGACGCCCGGGGACTCGTTCATCTGCCCGAAAACCATGGCCGTCTTGCTGCCGACGGCGCTGTTTTTCATCTCCGTCCACAGGTCGTTGCCCTCGCGGCTGCGCTCCCCGACGCCGGTGAAAACCGAGTAGCCGCCGTGCTCCATCGCGACGTTGTGGATCAGTTCCTGGATCAGGACGGTCTTGCCGACGCCGGCTCCGCCGAACAGCCCGATTTTTCCGCCCTTCGGATACGGCGCCAGAAGATCGATCACCTTGATCCCGGTTTCCAGGATTTCCACCGCGGGGCGCTGGTCCTCAAACGACGGGGCCTGCCGGTGAATCTCCCAGCGTGGTTCAGCCTCCGGAACCGGTTCCCCGCCGTCGATCGGCTCCCCGAGCACGTTGAACATGCGGCCGAGCGTGCAGGCGCCGACCGGCACCTCGATTCCGTGGCCTTCCGCGGTCACTTCCATGCCGCGGGAAAGCCCTTCGCTCTCCGCCAGAATGACGCACCGGACAGTATCGCCGGCGATATGCTCCACCACTTCCATCACGCGGGTCTTCCCGTTGACCGTGACGGTAAGGGCTTCCCTGATCTTCGGGAGATGGCCGTGCTCAAAGGCAACGTCGACCACCGGCCCTGAAACTTCTGCAATTTTCCCTTTAGTCATGCGCCACCCCTTTCTTTCATTCGCTTCAGCCGCTGGGCTTTCGCGCCGGCCGACACTTCCGTGATCTCCTGCGTGATCGCCGCCTGGCGGACCTGGTTGTACTGAACGGAAAGTTCGTCCAGGATTTTCTGCGCGTTGTCGTTCGCGGAATCCATCGCGGTCATGCGCGCCTGCTGCTCGCTGCAGAAACTGTCCACCAGCGCGCTGTAGATAAAGCCTGAGACATAGCTCGGCATCAGCGTGTCAAGCACCGCCGTCATGGACGGCTGGAACTCGAAGGTTTCGGGCACCGCGACCTCCTCCGCGTCCGGGGCGAACTGCGCCCGGTGGAACGGAAGCAGCCTCGTCGCGATGGTCTGTTCGTTCAGCCCGTTCTTCAGGTCAGTGTAGACAATGTAGATTTTATCCAGCTCCCTGTTGTCGAACATGTCCAGCAGGATGGCGCTGATCTCCCGCGCCCTCTGCATGGTCGGATTCTGCGCGGTGTACAGAAAACTGCGCTCGATCGGGATATTGTGGCGCTGGAAGAACTGGCGTCCGTATTCCCCGACCACAAACAGCTTGGTGTCCGGGTGGGCGTCCCTCATCTCCTGCACCTTGCGGATGACGTTGAGGTTGTAGGCGCCAGCGAGGCCCTTGTCCGCCGTGATGACCAGAATGCCGTATGTGCCGTTCAGCGCCGCGCTTCCCTCGACCGGGTAAAGATACTTGCTCTCGACGTGCGCGGAAGTGCGGAAAATCCTCTTGATTTCGCCCTGGACAGCCCTGAAATAAGGCCGCGTGCGGTCCAGGCCGCTCTTGGCTTTCTGGAGTTTGGTCGAGGCGATCAGATACATCGCGTTGGTAATCTTCTGCGTGTCCCTGACGCTCCGGATCCTGTCCTTGATTTCCTTGGTATTTGTCATCGTGCCACCGCCTTACCCGGCCTGGCCCGCCGCCCGGGACGGCTCCTGCGATTTGCGCGATTCCTGCCACTGGCTGAGGTAATCCCGGGCTGCCGAGAGAATCTCCCCGCGGTCTTCGTCCGTCAGGTCGCCCGTGCGCTCGATGTCCTGCTTCACGGCAGGCCGGTTCTCCGCCTCGTAGGCCGTCAGCCCGCGGATAAAACCGGGAATCTCACTGATCGGAACCGTCTGCAGAACGTGGTTCAGGGCGGCGGTCAGCGTGACTACCTGCCCGAACTGGCTCATCGGGTGGTACTGGGGCTGGCGCAGCATCTGCATGAGGCCCTGCCCGTAGACCAGCTGCTTTTTGGTGGTCTCGTCCAGGTCGCTGGCAAACTGCGTGAAAACCTCCATCTCGCGGTACTGGGAGAGCGCCAGGCGCAGGGTTCCCGCGGCCTTCTTCATGGCCTTTGTCTGGGCGTCGCCCCCGACGCGGGAGACGGACAGGCCGACGTTGACCGCCGGGCGCTGCCCCGAGAAGAACAGGTCGCTCTCCAGGAAAAGCTGGCCGTCAGTGATGGAAATGATATTGGTCGGGATGTAGGCGGAGATATCCCCTCCCTGCGTCTCGACAATCGGAAGCGCCGTCATGCTGCCGCCGCCCTTCTCGTCGGAGAGATGGGCTGACCGCTCCAGGAGGCGGGAATGCAGGTAGAAGACGTCGCCCGGATATGCCTCGCGGCCCGGAGACCTTCCGAGAAGGAGGGAAATTTCACGGTAGGCGATCGCATGCTTGGAAAGATCGTCGTAGACGATCAGCACATCCTGGCCGTGGTTCATGAAATACTCTCCCATCGAGCACCCGGCGTACGGGGCGATATACTGCATCGGCGTCGCCTCGCCGGCGCTGGCGCAGAGAACGATCGTGTAGTCCATGGCGCCGCGCTTCCTGAGGTTCTCCACCAGCTGCGCGACGGAGCTTTCCTTCTGCCCGATCGCGACGTAAATGCAGATCACGTTCTTGCCCTTCTGGTTGAGAATCGTGTCCACCGCGATCGCGGTTTTCCCGGTCTGCCGGTCGCCGATGATCAGCTCGCGCTGTCCGCGCCCGATCGGGAACATGGAATCTATCGCCAGAAGTCCCGTCTCCATCGGTTTGTTGACGGGCTGGCGGTCAATGATTCCGGGAGCCGGGCTTTCCACCGGATAATACTCCTCCGCCGTGATCGGGCCCTTTCCGTCGATCGGCGCGCCGAGCGCGTTGACGACGCGGCCGATAAGCTCCCTGCCCACCGGCACGCCCGCCGTGCGGCAGGTGCGGCGCACCTCGCTGCCCTCCTCGATTTCCGCGCCGTCGCCGAAGAGGATGCAGCCGATATAGTCCCTGTGGAGCTCCAGCACCATTCCGCGGATGCCGCCGTCGAACAGCAGGATTTCCCCGTACTCGGCAGAGTCAATTCCGCTGACCGTCACGATTCCGTCACCGACCGTCAGGACGGTGCCGACTTCCTCCATGACGGCTTCCGGAGTCCAGGTCTGCAGGCTGTCGCGGAGAAGCGGGATGATGTCGGTGTCTTTATCCGCCCTGTTCGCGACGTCCCTCCACTGTTTCTGCAGCTGGGTGAGCCGGCTTCTGGCCGTCCAGTTGTAGACGTCGTCCTGGTATTGGAGGCGGAAGCCGTCCGGCATGGAATGGTCCTCAACCCACTCCATCGTGACGTCCGCGCCGTATTTCTTTTTCAGGAAGGCCTCAAACTGCGCAAAGCGCCCAGGTTCCGGCTTTTCAGCGCTGTACAGGAAGGCCCGGCTGCCCTCAGTTTTCCTGTCTGCCATCCGTTTTCCCCTCCCGCGCGGCGGCATCTTCCCGCGCAGCCGCGTCGAGGAATTCGCCGTATGTGCTGTCCATGGTCTGTTTTACGATCTTTCCGGCCGCGGACACGGCAAGGTCGGCAATGTCCTTCTGGGCGGAATCGATGATTTTGGCTCTCTCCGCCTCGGCCTCGGCCCTGGCGTCGGAAAGAATTTTGTCCGCCTGGCTCCGGGCCTTGTCCAGGATCTCCCCGGATGTTTTCTCGGTTTCGGCGGCAGCCTCCTGCTTCCTGCGGGTAATCTCATTCTCGGCGTCGGCGAGTTTCGCGCTGTACCGGGATTCGAGTTCCCTGGCGTCGTTCATCTTCTTCTCGGCCTCGTCGTTCTTCTCCCGGATCTGCGAAGTCCGTTTGTCCATGAAATCCCTGACCGGCCTGTAGAGCAGAAGGTACAGTCCGCCGGCAAGGATCACAAAATTGAACAGATGCAGAAGTATCTGCTGAATGTCAATATTTAACGGCATACCTTTCACCGCCCTTTACAGTACAAAGATAATCAGGATAGCGACAATCAGGGCGTAAATGATAGCGGTCTCAATGAAGACAAGGCCGAGCATCAGGCTGGTGCGGATCTGCCCGCCGGCTTCAGGCTGGCGCGCGGTGCTTTCCGCGGACTTCGAGATGGAAACGCCCATAGCGGCGGCGCCGACTCCGGAAGCCACCGCGATCGCGATTGCCGCGGATACGGCTTTGGTGCCGGTGGAACTGTCCTCCTCTGTTTCCTCAACCGTGACAGTCTCCTCCGCTGCCGTCGTCTCGCTGGTGCTGTCCTCCGCGAATACCGGAGCGGCAAGAGCCATCATCATCAGGGCCAGGATGGCGAATACGGATACCTTTTTCATCACAGACTTCATCATTGTTTTCATCTCATTTTCCTCCTCAGGTCAGGCTGCCGGCTGTGCGGCTTTTCCTGCTTTTTTGGTTTTTCTGGCATGCGGCTTTCCTGTCGGCGCGGTTACCTCGCCGTAGAAGTAGGACGTCAGCATGACCAGAACATAGGTCTGAATCAGCGCGTGCAGCAGGGTGAACATAATGCCCACGAACACCGGCAGCACAAAGCTCAGCTTGATGCTGTAGTACACCAGGTCGGTGACCAGAAGGCCGCTGAGCAGGGCTCCGAACAGACGGAAGCTCATGGAAATCGGGAGGGAAAAATCCTTGAGGGTTTTTCCGACCCCGCGGATGCCGTTCCCGGCGATGCCGCCGGACATAATCACGCCGTAGGACAGAAAGCCCAGCGCGATGTCCGCGTTGATATCCGCCAGCGGCGCCGGCAGCGAAATCGACTCGCCCGCCGTCGTGACCGCCTGGATTCCGAACAGTTCAAAGATTGTGCTGAGAAAGATGTAGGATCCGGCACAGAAGATGTACCCGCCGAGAAACCTGTTGCGGTAGGGGCTGTTCGTTTTTGCCAGGTTTTCAAACAGGCCGACCCACTCTTCCAGAAGCAGCTGGAATTTTCCCGGTACCAGGGTGAACTTCGGGATCACGAATACGCGGATCAGCGCGGCTGCTCCCAGGATCACGCAGGTCAGCACCACCGCCGAGATAAACGCCGGGTTGACGTCGATCAGCCCGAGGAAACGCACTTTTTCCGTCTCATGCAGAACGCCGTCCCGCATGACCTCCTGGATTGTCTCGGACTTTCCGTCCGGATTGTCTGTCAGGATGATCCCGACAAGCAGAACCGCCAGAATGCAGGCCAGAATGAGGATAACTTTTCTTCGCTTCTTTTTGCTCACAAACGGCTCACTCCTTTCTTCAGGCTGACATTTCCCTCCTGCCGGGCAGCCGGCAGAGGTCATCGGAAAAAGTCAGCTTTCATTCCAGGCAGTGTCCCTGGAATAAACAGCCCGGAATCCCCGGAACGGGGCCCGGATGTGACTGTATTGTATGCGTCCGGCCGGAAAATATCAATTCTTTTTCGCTGTTTCTCCGGCCCTGGACATTCTGTCCCAAAAAGCGCCGTCCGAAGAAACTCCTGATAAAAAACTGACGGCAGCCCGGGGAATCTTTTCCCCGGAACTGCCGATTTTTTCATCCGACGTCCGTCCGTCTGTTCATTTTTCCGGAAAATCAGGCCATTTTTTCGCTGTAATTCTGTAAATCTGATCACCGCAAACGTTTTCTCCATCCGCCGGAGATTCCCGGCGGAACCGGCGCCGGGCTTTTCCGGACCGTCAGCGCTTTTCCCGGGAGGGCTGCCCGCCGGAACCGGCCCGGCCGAACAGTTTCTCCGCGTAGCGGACCGCCGCCATGGCGTCCGCGGCGTAGGCGTCCGCGTGAATCTGGTCCGCGTATTCCTGCGTCAGCACCGCCCCTCCGGCGATGACCTTCACTCCCGGCAGTTCCCGGTGGACCAGCCGGATGGTCTCCTCCATCGCTCCCACCGTGGTCGTCATCAGCGCCGAGAGCCCGACTAACGGCGCCCCGGATTCCCTCGCGGCCTCCACAATTTTCCGCGGCTCCACGTCGCGCCCGAGGTCGATCACCCGGTACCCGTAGTTTTCCAGCAGCACCTTCACGATATTCTTTCCGATGTCGTGAATGTCTCCCTTCACGGTGGCAAGGACAATGACGCCTTTCTCCTTCTGTTTTGTGCCGTTCTTCTCGAAGAAAGCCCGCACCTGGGCGAACGCCGCGTTCGCCGCCTCAGCGCTCATCAGAAGCTGCGGCAGATAGACGGTTCCCTTTTCAAATCCCGCGCCGGCGAGATTGAGCGCCGGAACCAGCGAATGGCTGATCAGGTCCATCGGGTCCGTACCGGACGCGAGGAGGGCCGCCGCTGCTTTTCCCGCGTCCTCCGACAGGCCTTTCCCCACCGCGGCCATCAGTTCGGGGGACTCCCCGGGAAGTTTCGGGCTCTTCACCGCGGCGGCCCCGCTTCCCGCGTTTTTTTCCTCACCCGCGGAAGCCGCCGTACCTGGTTCGGCGGGTGTTTTCGGTTCCGCAGGCCCTCCCGGCGTCTGTGAACGGCCCGCTCCGGATGAATTTCCGGAGACGGCAGAATCTTGCGGCAGCCCGGAAAAGCCTGCCCCGGCACTGGCACTGCCTCCCGGACCTGCGGAGCTTTCGGGCGCGAATCCCGCGGATGCCGCGAGTTCCGCCACCTGCCTCATCGCGCAGACCGCGCGGCGGCCTTCGGCCGCCTCCTCCCTGGCTTTCCGGTTCTCCGCGGCTTCAGCTTTCCGCCGCTTCTCCAGCTGCGAATATTTTCCGATATACGCCGCGCACTGTCTGTCATAGCCGGACAGAGTGCGCCAGGTGTCGTACGCCTGCATCATCTCCGCCGAGCAGGGATTGATGATGGCGCAGGACAGGCCCTCTTCCATCGCCATGGTGAAAAACGCGGCATTGAGCGCGCCGCGGTACGGAAGCCCGAAGGAAATATTCGATACGCCCAGGATGCTGTTCACCCGCAGTTCCGTCCTCAGCCTGCGGAGCGTCTCCAGCGTGCAGGAAGCGGCGCGGCTGTCGGAGCTGACCGTCAGCGCCAGCGCGTCAAAAACCAGGTCATCCTCTGTCAGGCCGTACTCTCCCGCGATGCGGATGATTTTCTTCGCGATCGCAATCCGGCCGTCCGCTGTGTCCGGGATGCCGTGCTCATCCAGCAGCAGGCACACGACCACCCCGCCGTACTTCGCCGCCAGAGGAAACACCCGGCGGCAGATTTCCTCCCTGCCGTTGGCCGAATTGACCAGCGGCCTGCCGTTGTAGATCCGCAGGGCGGACTCCATCGCGCGGATGTCGGAGGTGTCGATCTGCAGGGGAAGCGGGTTCACGCTCTGCAGCCGCTCCACGGTTTCAGTGAGCACTTCCTCCTCGTCGATTCCCGGAACGCCGGTATTGACGTCCAGGATCTGCGCCCCGGCGTCCTCCTGCTTTGAAGCTTCGCGGAGAATATACCCGTAGTCGCGGGCGGTCAGGGCTTCTTTGAGTTTTTTCTTTCCGGTCGGGTTGATCCGCTCTCCGATCAGCACAGGCGCCTGATCCAGGCCGATTGTCTGCACACGGCTGAACGACGTGACCGCCGTGCGGTGCTTCGGCGCAAACGGTTTGGGCGTCAGGTCCCTCACTGCCTCTTTCAGTCGGCGGATGTACTCCGGCGTCGTGCCGCAGCAGCCGCCGACCGCCCAGGCTCCGTCGCGGGCGATCGCGCTGACTTCCTCCGCGAAATCTTCCGCGCCGACGTCGTACACGGTCCTGCCGTTCTCAACGCGCGGCATGCCGGCGTTCGGCACCGCGGCGACCGGCACCGAGGAAACCGCGAGCAGCCTTTTCACGATATTCCGCATCTGTTTCGGCCCGAGGCTGCAGTTCACGCCGAGCACCGAAACGCCCAGTCCTTCCAGCAGGGCAGCTTCCCCTTCCGGGGGAAGCCCGGTCAGCAGCTTTTCGTCGGCCCCGAAAGCGCAGGTTGCGGCAACGGGCAGGCCGGACGCCTCTTTCGCGGCCAGCACCGCGGCCTTGAGTTCATAGGCGTCCGTCATGGTCTCGATCAGGATGAGATCAGCGCGGTCTTCCGCCAGAGCGATAACTTCTTTGTACAGGCTCACCGCGTCCTCAAAAGAAAGATCCCCGAGCGGCGCAAGCATATGGCCGGTCGGCCCGAGATCCAGCGCGATCGCGGCATCCGGACGGTTTTCGAGGCGGCGGGCCTCCTCCGCGCAGTCCAGGGCCGCCCTCACGACAGAGGCCAGGTTTCCCGGCCCCGCCTCCGGGTCCCCGTACCTGAGCCGGTGGGCGCCGAAGGTATTCGTGTCGATCACGTCCGCGCCGGCCCGGAGATATTCGCGGTGCATCTGCACAATGACTTCGGGATGCAGGACATTCCAGGTTTCCGGGAGTTCGCCCGGCTTCAGGCCGCGGTTCTGAAGATAAGTGCCTGTTCCGCCGTCCCAGACGACGATTTTCTTTCCCAGCTGATCCAGAAATCTGTTCATTGCTGTCCTTTCTCTGCGCTGTCCGCGGCGGTGCTGCCCGCGCTGTCTCCCATTGTTTCCGCATTCCCCTGCCGGCGTCCGGCGCGGCAAAACGCTTTCCGGCGGTAACCGGCACTCCCGTGCCTTTCTGTCATTCCCTCCGGAAAGCGCAGGCCTTCAGCGCGCACTCCTCACATCCGTTTTTCCGGCAGCCGATATCCTTTTTCGAAAGCCCGGCCAGCGCCGTCACCGATTTGGAGGGAATCATCAGCAGCCCGGACGTCAGGGTGATCCCCAGCCTTTTGTCCGGTTTCAGAAGGTCAAAGATCCATCGCTGCGACTCCAGCGCGAAATCCCCGTATCCGGGGGAAAAGCGCGGGCGCAGGTACAGGCCTTCCTTTGCCGCCTGCGCGCGGGCGCGGTCCTGCTCCCGGTCCAGAAAAGCCTCCAGCAGCGCAGCTGACGCGGCCTGCAGAACCGCCTGGCCCGCGACGTCCGTCTGGCCGTACCGGTAGAGAAGCCGGTCCGTGGCCGCCCCGAGCGTCGCGGCAAGCAGCAGCACGCTCCCGCAGCCCGCCAGGTTTTTCCTGAGATTCTCCGAGGGGATCCGGACTCCGGCGATCACCGGATACCCCCGCGGATCCCGCTCCAGCGGAAAACGCAGATAGAAAAGCGCCGGATCAGCGTTCTTTTCCAGTTCCCCGCAGACCTTCGCGATCTTTCTGTCCACCGCCGGACCGGGGTCCTGTCCCCTGCAGCCCAGGTACCACAGAAGCTGCCTGCGCGGTATGCCGACGTCAGCGGCCCGGGCGTACGCGAAACCGCCAGGAAGAACCTCTGTTGTGCTGCTTTCCGTCCGGCCGCTTCCCGCTTCGCAGGCTGCTGCCCCGATGTTTTCCATCTGTCCGCTTCCCGTTCCGCCGGCTTCTGCTCCGATGTTTCCGGTCCGGACGCCTTCCGCTCTGCTGTCTCCTGCTCCGGAGTTTTCCGTCCGGCCGCCTTCCGCTCTGCCCCGGTCCGTCATTCTTCGGGGTTCTCCGGGGTTCCCGCCGGCGCGCCGCCGTCCGCCCCGGCCGGTCCCAGATCCCCGCGGCCCAGGATGTACATCAGTCGGTTCAGGATCTCCCGCGCCGTTTTCGGATGGTTCATCGTGTAAATATGAATATGCGTGATATCATTGGCGATCAGGTCCACGATCTGCTCCGTCGCGTAGGCGATGCCCGCCTCGGCGAAAGCCCTGCGGCTGCTGCCGTAGCGGTCGACGATGGTGCGGAACTGCGCCGGGAAGAAAGTGCCGGACATCGCCTGGCTTCGCTCCACCTGCTTCACGCTGGTGAGCGGCATGATCCCGGCTACGATCGGAACCGTGATTCCGGCTTCCCTCGCCCGGTACATGAAGCTGTACATCGCGGAGTTGTCAAAGAACATCTGCGTCGTAAAGAAATCGCAGCCGGCGTCCTGCTTCTCTTTCAGGTACCGGAGGTCTTCCTTTCTCGAGGCCGACTCGGGGTGCGCTTCCGGATAGCACGCGCCGCCGATGCAGAAATCGCCGGCCTGCCGGATCTCCTCAATGAGCTCGGAAGCGTGGCGGTAGTGGTCCGAGAGAACCGCCGTCCCGTCCGCCGGGAGATCGCCCCGGAGGGCCATGACGTTCTCAAGCCCGTATTCCTTCATTTTTTCGAGCTGGGAGTGTACTTTTTCCTGCGTGGAGGAGACGCAGGTAAGATGGCAGAGCGTCTCCACGTTCTGCCGGTCCCTGATTTCCCGCGCGATGTTCAGCGTCTGTTCGCTGGTCCCGCCGCCGGCCCCGTAGGTGATGGACATAAAGTCAGGCCGGTAGGAAGCGATGGCGTTTGCGGCCCGGGAAACCTTTTCGTAATTGTCCATCGTCTTCGGAGGAAATACCTCCATCGAGATCGTGATGTCTTTTGAAGATAAAATCTCTGAGATTTTCATGCTGTTCCTCCCTGGAAAGACTGCGCTGAAGCGCTCTGTCACACCCGGCCGCGGCGCGGGACTCCGATTTCATCATAGAGGTTCCGGCCGGGATCTGTCAACCGGCCCGTCAGCCGGTCCCCTGAGGCCCGCGCGGCTGGTTCTCTGCGGACCAGGCGGCTTTGCGGCGTTTCAGGCGGTTCCCCGTCAGCCCGGCTGGCTCTCTGACATCCCGGCGCTGATCCCGGCCGCCTCACCCGATGATGTACGCGTCCACTATCTCCCCGATGTACATGACATGTACGTCTTTGTTCGCGCCGCAGTTTTCGCTGCCGACGTCCTGCGGATAAAACTTCAGGGCTTTCTCGGGGTATCTGTCCAGCTCCTGCGCCTGGCGGTAGAGCACCCTGCACTCCAGGGTGAGCGGATACTCCCGGATGCCCGGAACGTGATTCACCTCAGGTTCCTCCAGGGTCAGTCCGGCTTCCGATACCTTGTCGGTGTTCCTGCCGCTTTTCCTTCCGCAGACGCGGGCGATTTCCGCGTTGACTCCGTCCAGGGGGACGCTGACCGTGAACTCCGGGTTCGCGTCCAGCTGCTGCCTGGTGAACCGTCCTTCGCGGACGTAAACGGTGAAGACTGGAAGCCCCCAGTTCGTGCCGATTCCTCCCCATCCGATCACCATCGAGTCAAACTTTTGCCCGACCTTCGTGTTCAGCAGAACTCCTTGCGGAATCGCTTTGAGGATCTGAGTTCCGTATTCATTGAGATCAATCTTTCTTTTCATTGCCTGCTCCTCCTCTGCCGTATCGGCAGAACCTGACGCCCCGCAGCCCGGGGCTTCCTATCCCGCAGCGCCGCTCAGCGTTTTCCGTCCTCATTTACCGGCAATGCGGGCGGCCCTGACGAAAAGAGCAGGAGAACCTTCCCGGATTTCCGGGAAAGCGTCCCCTGCTCACTGGTTTTCCTCCGGTTAAGCGCCGCGGCGCTTCCGGACAGAACTGTCTGTATTCCCGCGGATGGGCGGTGATCCCGGCGGATCAGAAAATTCCCTGCGCCATCATGGCGTCCGCAACTTTCTCGAAGCCCGCGATGTTGGCGCCGGCGATGAGGTTTTCTCCAAGGCCGTATTTCTTTGCCGCATTCAGGCTGCTCTGATAGATGCTGATCATGATGCTGTGGAGTTTCTCATCAACTTCTTCCGCGCTCCAGCTGAGACGCTCGGAGTTCTGGGACATCTCAAGAGCGGAAACAAGGACGCCGCCGGCGTTGGCAGCCTTGGACGGCGCGACAACCATGCCCGGCTGAGACTGCAGATAGCTGAGGACTTCGTTCGGGGTCGGCATATTCGAGACCTCGATGTAGTACTTCGTTCCGTTGGCGACGATCTTCTTCGCGTCTTCCATCCCGACTTCGTTCTGGGTGGCCGCCGGCATGCAGATATCCGCCTTGACGCCCCACGGTCTCTCGCCCGGGAAGAACTGGACGCCGAATTTGTCCGCGTAATCCTTGACGCTGCCGTGCTTCTCGCGCATCTCAAGCATGTAATTGACCTTCTCCATGGAGGAGGAAACGCCGTCCGGATCATAGATGTAGCCGTCGCGGCCCGACAGAGTCAGGACTTTCGCGCCGACCTGGTAAGCCTTCTTGCAGATGCCCCAGGCGACGTTGCCGTAGCCGGAGACGGCGATGGTCTTGCCCTTGATGTCCTGGCCGTCATGCTTCAGCGCTTCCATCAGGTAGTACATAGCGCCGTAGCCGGTAGCCTCCGGGCGGACCAGGGAACCGCCGTAGGACATTCCCTTGCCGGTGAGGACTCCGTTTTCATAAGCGCCCTTGAGGCGTCTGTACTGGCCGAACAGATACCCGATCTCACGCCCGCCGACGCCGATATCGCCCGCCGGGACATCCACGTCCGGCCCGACATAGCGGTACAGGGCGGTCATGAAGCTCTGGCAGAAACGCATGATTTCACTGTCGGACTTACCCTTCGGGTCGAAGTCGGAACCGCCCTTGCCTCCGCCGATCGGAAGGGTGGTCAGAGCATTCTTGAAGGTCTGCTCAAATCCCAGGAACTTGATGATGCCCGGATAGACGTTCGGAGCGAACCGAAGGCCGCCCTTGTACGGTCCGATCGCGCCGTTGAACTGGCAGCGGTATCCGATATTGGTGTGGATCTTCCCCTCGTCGTCCTCCCACGCAACGCGGAAAGTGAACATGCGCTCCGGCTCGACCAGACGGCCGAGAAGATCCGCCTTCTCATATTCCGGATGCCTGTCAACCACCGGCGCGACAGAGGTGAGAACCTCTTCCACGGTCTGAACGAACTCGGGCTCGTCGGCGTGCTTTTTCTTTACATTTTCGATAACACTCTGAACATACTGGTTCATCTGAGCTGCCTCCTGAATACTGGAATTGTATTGTTCTGTTAGATTTGCAGCAACAACAGCAATTATAATCTCAAGGTATTCAAATCACAATAGATTTTTCCGAATTTAACCAGAATGTTAATTTTGCAATGCTTTATAGGTTAATATTGTAATGGGTTAAAGGTTTGCCCTGCCGGACAGAGCAATCCTTCTGCCGGTCAGATCAGTCCTCCGGCCGCGCGTCCGGTCCCGTGCGTCCGGCGCGGGCACGTCTGGCCGCGTCCTCCAGCAGGGCGCTTTTTTCGTTCGCCGTCCTCTCCCGGATCACGTCGTCCAGAAGCCCCGACAGAGTCTCCCCGATCTCTTTACCCCTGATCTGCGGATACGCCTCCATCAGTTCTTTTCCGTTCAGTGCCAGCTGTTTCAGGGAAACGCATTCTCCCGAAGCGGCCATCTCCCGGATCAGGGCTTTCAGGCCGGCTTCCGGGCTGTTTTCCGTCTCCGGCTGCCCCGCCGGGGAACCGGCCCGCTTTTCCGCCGCCCACAGTTCTGTCAGATCCTGGGCGCCTTCCTCCCCGAGATCGCGAAGAAGAAGGCGGGCCTGGACTCTCTGCCCGTAACCGCCTGTCTGCGGTTTTTCCGCCAGATGCCGCACCAGTCTCGTCACGGAGTCGGTTTCCTCATTGGAAAACCTGAGCTTTCTCATCGCGCGGCGGGCCCGCTCCTCCGGCACGCCGCTCCCGGTGAGGCGGGAAAACAGGGCGGCCAGCCGCTGGCTCTTTTTCGGCCGGCAGAGATCGCAGAGGCGCATCGTTCTCTGGAAATCGCTCTCCTCCTCGAGGGCAAGTTCCGGGAGAATCTGCCGCAGAACTGCTTTGGGCAGGTATCCGGACGGCGCTCTGGTCAGCAGCGTCTTGACCAGCTCGTCGCGGATACGCTCCGCGGACACGTGCTCAAGCGTCGGAGCCAGGCGGAGCGCCGCCTGTTCCGTTGCCGGGTCCAAGGCGAAATCAAGCCGGGCGGCAAATCGGTAAAAGCGCATGATGCGCAGCGCGTCCTCGGAAAATCTCTCCGCCGGGTCCCCGACGGCCCGGATGACATGGTTGACCAGCAGGTCTTCCACGCCGCCGAACGGGTCGATCAGCCCTTCCTCCGGGCTGTAAGCCATCGCGTTCACGGTGAAATCGCGCCTGGCCAGGTCTTCCCGCACATCGCGGATAAACGAGACGCTGTCCGGATGGCGGCCGTCGGAATAGCTGCCCTCCGTGCGGAAAGTGGTCACTTCCAGAAACCCGGAGCCCGCATGCACGGTGACGGTGCCGTGCTGAATGCCTGTCGGAATGCAGTGGTTTTCGCCAAAAAGGCGGCGTACCTGGTCCGGAACGGCGTCCGTGCAGATGTCCCAGTCGTGCGGCGTGAGGCCGATCAGCGCGTCCCGCACGCAGCCGCCCACCACATAGGCCTGAAAGCCGTTCCGGTGAAGCGTGTCCAGGATGATCAGGGCGTCGGAATTGACGTCGATTCTGTAACTGCTCTTATCGATGATTGCTGCCATTGGTCTCTTCTTTAAAATGTCCCCCGGAACGCCGGCGTCTTCGGTCCCCAGCCAGATTCCGGGTGTTATTCTTTCATTGATTTTCTTAATCTTCGGCCCGTTCCCTCTTGCGCGTCTCCGCACCGTTGTGCGGCAGGTGTGCGGCCAGGTCCGGAACGTTACCAGAATACAGAATAACTGAAAGGCTTAATTTTTGCAATGCCGCGGGCTTCACCGCGCCTCAGGAGCGGACCTGGCAGACTGTCGTTTGGACTCAGCGCTCCGCCGCAGGCTTCACCGCTCCTCACACGCGGGCTCCGGGCCAAAAAAAATCGCCCGTCACTGCACGGGCGATTGAATATTTCGATAGGCCGTTATTGTCCCTGCCGCAGGGCAGAAACCCTTCTCATTCATCCTCTTTGCGGTCCGGATAAAGCAGATCCAGATAAGGATCGTCAGCGGGAACCGGGACGGTCTCCGGCTCCCCGAAAACCGGGCGCCCGGATACCAGATAAATCGCCATGGCATAGGACCCGAGCACAAGGGCCAGGATGACGGCGCTGAGAATGCTGAACCCTCCCGCAAGAACAAACAGCAGGATAAAACTCCAAAGGATCCCGGATATCAGCCAGAATATGGAAAATTCGTCTCTTTTCAGCAACTTCAGCACCCCCTCAGGTTAATCTCCGCGGCCGCGGCAGCCGGGAGAAAATCGAATTCGATCAACGGTTTGTCCACAGAATTGCTATCAACTGTTTTCAGTATAGCAGAGAATCGCCGAAACAACCCTTAAGAAATTCTTTCGTTTTCAGGCAGCCGGCTGAGCCGGCCAGCGCTCCGGATTCCGCGCCGGGCACACCAAAAAACGCACCCTGCTCTGCAGGGTGCGTGGATATTTCTTTTGAAGTGAGCGGTAAGGCTCCGATCATCTCTTGCTGAACTGCGGAGCACGACGGGCTGCCTTCAGGCCGTACTTCTTTCTTTCCTTCATTCTCGGGTCTCTGGTGAGGAATCCCGCCTTCTTCAGTGCGGGACGATACTCCTCAGCGCTCGCCTGATTCAGAGCACGCGCGATGCCGTGACGGATAGCGCCTGCCTGTCCGGTTGTGCCGCCGCCGCGGACGGTAACCATAACATCGAACTTATCCGCTGTCTGGGTAAGCTCAAGCGGCTGACGAACGATCATTCTCAGAGTCTCAAGGCCGAAATAATCATCGAGAGATCTCTTGTTGATTGTGATGGTGCCGCTGCCCGGTACCAGATAGACTCTCGCGATGCTGCTCTTTCTTCTTCCTGTTCCGTAAAACTTGCTCGCCACTGTATTTTCCTCCTTCCAGTCACCGATCAGAGTTCATATTTCTCAGGCTTCTGCGCTGCGTGCGGATGCTCAGCTCCAGCATAAACATGAAGCTTCCCGAGCATCTCTCTGCCGAGCGTTCCCTTCGGGAGCATTCCAGCAACGGCGTGTTCGATAACCAGTTCAGGTTTGGTTTCTTTCAGCTCTCTGAGAGTAGCGGTTTTGTATCCGCCGATGTAATCGCTGTGCTTGTGGTAAACCTTGTTGTCGAGCCTCTTTCCGGTTACGACAAACTTGTCAGCGTTGATGACGATAACATAGTCACCCATGTCAAGGAACGGGGTGTAGGTCGGCTTGTTCTTGCCCTTCAGGATTGTTGCAACGGTTGATGCGAGACGTCCGAGGGTCTGTCCTTCAGCATCGACGACATACCACTTTCTCTCGATGCTCTTGCCGCTAGGCATATATGTGTCCATTCGAATTCCTCCTGAAAATCAGATATTACAGTTCGTATCGCGCCGTGTTCACAGCACATACGATGAGGTATTCATTGATACGGGACAGTCCGACAACACCGGGGCAGGATAGCCGGCTAACTCGAATCCAAGAATACTGTGCTGAAATTGACAGCTCTATTATTATATTACGGCTCTTTCAGGGTGTCAACGGGATTTTCGGTCTCTTGTGACGAAAATCTGACCGGAAATCCGCTGCCCGGCGGCATCCGAAACGCGCGGCAGAAGGTCCTCCGGCATCCTGTCGAAATGGAAATAGGAGGCGTCCGTCCCCTCCGACAGCCTGCCGGTCTGATCTTCCACCAGAACAAGGTCCGCCCCGTTGCGCACCGCCCGCTTGCACAGGCGGATCAGCAGCGGTTCCCAGTCCTCCGGGTCAGCGCATCGGCGGATCCGGATAAAGACCGGAGTCCGCGGTCCCATCTCCGGAAGGAGGCCAGAGTCCCGTTTTTGGGCTGAAAACGGAGCGCTTTCCTCTTTTTCCGAAGCAGAGGAGACGGATTTCTGTTCTCCCGCGGCACAGGAAGCAGGCTTCTGTTCTTCCAGGCTGTCTGGAACAGCCCCCTGTTCTCCCGGAGGGAGCGGAATGCCGATTCTTTTCCCCGCCTTCAGCAGCGTATAATTAATCCGGTAGCTCCAGTGCGGGTTATCCTCGTCCTGAACATCCGGCAGCTCCCGGTCCTCCTCAATGGAAATCAGCGTCAGGCCCCTGGCCGGGGCCATCGGTCCCGCCTTTGAGCGGTCGCGGGCTTCCAGCGCTTCACGGAACCATTGCGCCGTTTTCAGGCCGCATCCCACCTGAACCAGCGAGCCGGCGATGATGCGGACCATGTTGTACAGAAATCCGTTCCCCGTGATCCTGAAAACAACCATGTCCCCGTCTTTCCGGATCTCCGCGCTGTAAATCGTCCTGACCGTGTCCTCCACATCGGTGTGGATGGAGCAGAAACTTTTAAAGTCGTGCTCGCCCGGAAGACAGGACGCGGCTTCCCGCATCGCGCCGATGTCCAGGGGATGGTGATAAAACCACGAGGTAAATCTTTCCGCCGGAAGCGGTACGGCCCGGTTGAGAATCCGGTATTCATAGGTTTTACGGCTGTTGATCCTGCGCGGGTGCCAGTCCGGAGGCACCTCGGCGGAACTCTGCACGGCAATATCATCCGGCAGCCCGGTATTGAGGGCGATCGCGATTTTCTCCGCCGGCATCTTTGCTTCGGTATCGAAAACCGCGATGTTGCCCAGCGCGTGCACGCCGGAATCCGTCCGGCTGGCCCCGATCAGGGTGACGTCTTCCTTCAGGACTTTCCGCAGTTCCTTCGTGAGAACTTCCTCAATCGAAAGGCCGTTCGGCTGCCTCTGCCATCCCACATAGCCGGTCCCGTCGTAGGCGATAACCAGGCGGATTCTTCTCATGTTGAACTATCTCCCTGCAAAACTTCCCGGCAGTTTTCCTTCCCGCCGCGGTTCTGGAAAAGAGGCCGCGGGGCGTCCGCATTTTCTGAATGCCCGGCTGCGTGCGTCCGCGTCAGGCTGCTGCCGCCATCCCCGAAACAGCCGCGCCGGCTGATTGTCTGCGCTCCGCGCGGTATCCGCGGCCTGCATCCGCTTCCTGTCAGAGCAGAACTCTCTGCAGGATCATCAGCGCCAGGAACGCCGCCAGGATCAGATAGGCCGCCGCGTCTTTCTTCCCATATCTTAAAGGTTTCATCTGCGTGCGCTTTACGCCGCCCTGATAGCAGCGCGCCTCCAGCGCCAGCGCGAGGTCCGAGGCCCTGCGGAATGCCGACACAAACAGCGGGACCAGAAGCGGCACCATGGCCTTCGCTCTCGCGATCAGGCCGCCGGACTGGAAATCCGCGCCTCTGGCTTCCTGCGCTTTCATGATCTTGTCCGTCTCCTCCATCAGGATCGGGATGTAGCGCAGGGCAATCGACATCATCATGGCGATTTCATGCACGGGGACATGGAAGAACGTCAGAAAGTTCAGGCTGCTCTCCAGCCCGTCCGTGAGAGTGTTCGGCGTGGTCGTCAGCGTCATCAGGGAAGAACCCATGACGAGCAGGATGAGCCGGAGCGCCATGGACACGGCGCGGCGGATGCCTTCCCAGGTGATGTGGCTGAGGACCGGCAGGCTGCAGACCGGCGTCCCGGCTGTCAGAAACAGATTGAACGATACGCTGATCAGAAGAATGATGATGATGCTTTTCTGCCCGCGCATCATGAATTTGAAGGGAATCCTGGCCATCCGGACCGCAAAAACCAGAAACGCGATCAGAATCAGGTATCCGACCGCGCTGTCGGCCAGAAAAGCCGCGATAATGAAAACCAGCGTTCCCGCCAGCTTGACTCTCGGGTCCAGCGCGTGAACCGGTGATTCCACCGGATAATATTGTCCCAGTGTGATATCTTTCAGCATCCGTATCTCCGTTTTCTGTGCCGCGGCGCGCCCTGCGGAAGCGCCGGCACGGAGCCTGCCTCCCGGGGTATCTTTCCGCGGAACACGAAAGCGCCTTCCGTCAGCGCAGGCATCTCAGGATTGCCTGCTCCGCCTCCGGCACTGTGAGAACGTCTCCGGGGACGTCAAAGCCCTCGTCCCTCAGCCTTCCTGCCAGATACATCATCTGCGGCAGAGCCAGCCCGATTTTCTCCAGCGTTTCCCTGTGGCGGAAAACGCTGCGCGGCGTGTCATCAAAAAGAATTTTCCCGTGATCCACCACAAGCAGCCGACCGGCATACACCGCCACGTCTTCCATGCTGTGTGAAACCAGGACGACCGTCATTCTGCGCTCGCGGCGCAGCCTCTCCACGGTTCCGAGAATCTCGTCCCTGCCCTTGGGATCGAGGCCGGCCGTCGGCTCATCCAGGATCAGGTACCGCGGTTCCATGGCCAATACCCCGGCAATGGCCGCCCTGCGCTTCTGTCCCCCGGAGAGCTCGAAAGGCGAGCTGTCCCAGAATTCCTCCGGGAGATCAACCAGGCGGAGGGCCTCTTCAGCCTTCTTTTTCTGTTCCTCGGGCGAGAGGCCCTGGTTTTTCGGCCCGAAGCAGACGTCCTTAAAAACGGTTTCCTCGAACAGCTGATGCTCCGGATACTGGAATACCAGCCCGACGCTGAAGCGGAGGTTCCGGATCTGGTAGCCTTCCGCGAACACATCCTGCCCGTCCAGATACACCCTGCCGGCCGTCGGTCTGAGCAGTCCGTTGAGCAGCTGCATCAGCGTCGATTTCCCCGAACCGGTATGGCCGATGACGCCGACAAACTGGTCCTCCGGGATGACGAGGCTCACATCGTCGATGGCTTTCACCGGGTTCGGCGCGTCCGGATCGTAGACATAGGAGACATGATCGAGGCAGAGCCCCTTCTGAGGGGGAATGGCCCCGGCGTCATGTTCCGGGGCTCCGTGTTCAGCAGCGCCGCATTCAGGAGCCTTCTGCTCAGGGGGCTCAGGTTCCTGCGTCACATCCGGGGCGGCTGATCCGCTTTCAGCCGTCGGTTTTTCTTCTGAGCCGGAAGCCTGATTCGCAGCCGCGGATTCCGCGCTTTCTGCCGCCGGTTCCGCCTTTGAGCCGGAAGCCGGATTCACAGCCGCGGATCTCACGCTTCCGCCGGACGTTTCCCCCGCCAGCTCCTTCAGCCGGGCGACAAACTCGTCAGCGGTCAGCACACCGTCGGGCAGGTCCAGGCCGTCCTTTTTCAGCCTCCACGCCAGCTCGGTGATCTGCGGGACCGCGAGCTTGATGCTGTTCAGAAGCTCAACCTGGGAGAAAACCTCCCTCGGGGTGCCGTCCAGAACCAGCCTGCCTTCGTCCATGACGATCACCCGGTCGCAGCCGACCACTTCTTCCATATAATGCGTGATCAGGACGACCGTGACATGTTCCTGTTTGTTCAGCGAGGAGATGGTTTCAATCACTTCCCGGCGCCCGTTCGGATCCAGCATGGCGGTCGGCTCATCCAGGACGATGATCTCGGGTTTCATGGCCACGATGCCCGCGATCGCCACGCGCTGCTTCTGCCCGCCGGAGAGCTTGTTCGGGGAGCGCAGCCGGTACGCGGTCATCCCGGTTTTCTCCAGCGCGTAATCTACGCGCCTCCAGATTTCATCCGTCGGAACCGCGATGTTCTCCGGGCCGAAACCGACGTCCTCCTCAACTACATTGGCGATGATCTGGTTGTCCGGGTTCTGGAAGACCATCCCGGCTGTTTTCCGGACGTCAAAGATATGCGCCGGGTCGCTGGTGTCGTATTCCTTGATGTGGACGATGCCCTCGCTGGGCTGAAGGAGAGAATTGAAGTGCCTGGCGAGCGTGGATTTGCCCGACCCGTTGTGCCCCAGGATGGCGACGAAAGATCCCTTCTCGATGTCGAAGGTGAGGTCTTCGATCGCGGTGCTCTCCCCGGTTTTTTCACCCTCATCATTGTATTTGTCGTAATTATGGCGAAGATGATCTACTGAAATAATCGGCAATATTCTCTTCCTCCAGGTCTGAAATCCCACAGGATGGAACCTGCGGGCGGATAACGCCGCGCATTCCCGGCCGGCTGAGCCTGAACCTGACAGGCTGAACCTGATCCGGGAGCAGGCTGATCCATACCTGACTGCAGGCCGCGCCTGGACAGACAGGCTGTGCCCGGCCCTGCAGACTGAACACGCAGGACGGGTCACAAGCCGGCTGCAGAAAACAGCAGCGGCCAGCGGGCAGGGTGATGCGGTACAAAAAAAGCACAGACCGTAATGCACCGGCCTGTGCCTTCACCACAGACGGACCCCGCCCGCCTGAAGGTTCCATCCGCGCTTCCGCCCGGGTCTCCGCCTCCTGCAAAGCTTCCGTCCGCCTGAAACCGCGTGACTGCTGCCGCGCGCGTTAATCAGACAAGCTCAAGAAGAACTTCCATGGCGCCGTCGCCCTTGCGGTTTCCGATCTTGACGATACGGGTGTAGCCGCCGTTGCGGGAGACGTACTTCGGAGCGATCTCGTCGAACATCTTGTTCGGGAGATTGACTTCCTTCGTGTTCTTCTTCTTTCCCTTATTGCTGGTCGGAACTTCGGTCACGCCGTAGAAGACCTTCAGCATCTGTCTTCTCGCGTGCAGCCTCGAAGGCTTATCCTTTTTGATTTCCTTCTCAACAGTATCGTAGACATTGACTTTCTTTCCGTCTACTTCCTGCTTGATGTTCTTTCCGTCAGCATCTTTCTGCGGGACCTTCGCGTTCACTTTGACGGTCTCGTAATTATCTTTTTCCCTGACGGCAAGCGCAATCATGCTCTCGGCAATTCTGCGGACTTCCTTCGCTCTTGCCTCGGTGGTGATGATCCTGCCGTTATAGAGCAGACTGGTGACCTGGCTCCGAAGAAGAGCCTTTCTCTGGTCAGAAGTTCTGCCTAACTTTCTGTATCCAGCCACTTTGCAACCTCCGTAAACATCCCGTACGGACAAGTACAGGTTTTTCTATCCAGCGCCCGCCGCGGATTCCCGCAGCCGGCGGTTTTATTCCTCGCTGGCCTTGAATGAAAGGCCATACTGCTTGAGCTTGGCGGCAACCTCGTCCAGGGATTTCTTCCCGAGATTGCGCACCTTCATCATCTCTTCCTCTGTTCTGTCGCAGAGCTCAGCCACCGTATTGATACCGGCGCGCTTCAGGCAGTTGAAGGAACGGACGGACAGCTCCAGCTCGTCGATATTCATCGACATGACCTTTTCGGAGCTGGTCTCCTCCGGTTTTTCCACTATCGAAACGCTCTCTGAATTGTCGGAAAGGTTGATGAAAAGATTCAGGTGCTCGGAAAGAACCTTTGCTGCAAGGCTCACTGCTTCATCCGGTCCGATCGTACCGTTGGTATATACTTCCAGCGTGAGTTTATCATAATCGGTCATCTGGCCGACTCTGGTATTCTCAATGTTCATATTTACGCGCTCGATCGGAGTATAGATGGAATCAATCGGAATCACGCCGATCGGGGTATCCTTCGTCTTGTTTTTATCGGCGCCGACATACCCGCGGCCGTTCGTGATCGTGAGTTCCATATTCAGGTGGCAGTCTTCACCGCCGCTCAGATGGGCAATGACAAGATCGGGATTCATGATCTGAATGTCCGAGTCCGTCTCAATGTCGGAAGCTTTGACAACTCCCTCGCCCGCGTAGGAGATGAACGCAGTCTTCGGCTCCTTTGAATCGCTGTGATTCTTGATCTCCAGGCTCTTGAGGTTCATGATGATCTCAGTGACATCCTCTTTGACGCCCGGAATGGAAGAAAATTCGTGAACCACACCGTCAATGTGAACCTGGCTTACAGCCGTGCCCGGGAGGGAGGAGAGCATGATCCGCCTGAGCGAATTGCCCAGGGTAAGCCCGTATCCTCTCTCCAGAGGTTCTACTACAAACCTGCCGTAGCGCTTATCATCGGAAATCTCAGCAATTTCAATCTTTGGCTTCTCGAAATCGAACACTGATACAGCCCCTCCTTTATGTGGGTCTTAAACGCTGTAGTACCCTGCAGTAACACAAGGCGAAAACAGACGCAGGGCGTCTTTTTCCAGCCAGCCTTTGAAATTACTTGGAATACAACTCGACAATAGCCATCTCGTCTACCGGAACGTCAATCATCTCTCTGGTCGGGAGCTGCTTGACGGTACCGGAAAAGTTTGCCTTATCAGAATCAAGCCAGTCCGGAACAAGTCTGGACCCTGTCACAGCAGCGATATCCTTGTATCTCTGAGTGTCTTTCAGGCTCTCTTTGATGCTTACCACATCGCCCGGCTTGACTTCATAAGAAGGGATGTTTACGCACTTGCCGTTGACAAGAACATGTCTGTGGTCGACAACCTGTCTTGCCTCATGCCTGGTTCTCGCAAAACCAAGGCGGAAGATCACATTGTCCAGACGGCGCTCCAGAATAACCATCAGGTTTTCGCCGACGGTTCCGCCGATCTGGCGCGATGCTCTCTCGTAATAATTTCTGAACTGAGCCTCAAGCACACCGTAGATGAACTTGGCCTTCTGCTTCTCGCGCATCTGCTGGCCGTACTCGCTCATCTTACGCTTATTGTTGGTCTTATTTCTCGTAGACTTCTTATCGTAGCCTAAATAGGTCGGATCCAGATCAAGGGATCTGCATCTTTTCAGCACAGGAACTCTGTTAACTGCCATCTTTAATACCTCCTTATACTCTTCTGCGCTTCGGCGGACGGCATCCATTGTGCGGCACCGGTGTAACGTCCTTGATGCTGGTTACCTGAAGGCCTGCTGCCTGAAGAGCACGGATCGCAGCCTCGCGGCCGGATCCCGGTCCTTTGACCATAACATCTACGGTCTTTAACCCGTGTATTAAAGCTGCCTTTGTTGCGGTTTCTGCTGCCATCTGAGCTGCATAAGGAGTAGATTTCCTTGAACCTTTAAAACCAAGGCCGCCCGCGCTTGCCCAGGATAAAGCGTTTCCCTGGGTATCCGTCAGCGTAACAATCGTATTGTTAAACGAAGACTGGATGTGAGCCTGCCCGTGTTCAACGTTTTTCTTTACACGCTTTTTTAAGACTTTCTTGGATGAAGCCTGTGTATTCTTAGCCATTAAAAACTAACCTACTTTCTTTTGATCTCTTAATCTGTGCAGCCGCATCGGTTGATCGGGAATCCGCAGCCGTTTGAACTCCCGACAGCCAGAGATAACTTCCCGGAGCAGGGGAAATTACTTCTTCTTGTTAGCGACTGTCTTCTTCGGACCCTTCCGGGTTCTCGCGTTTGTCTTGGTCTTCTGGCCACGGACGGGAAGTCCCTTTCTGTGGCGGATTCCTCTGTAGCATCCAATCTCCTGCAGAAGCTTGATGTCCATAGCGGTCTGTCTTCTGAGATCGCCTTCGACAGTGTACTCTGCATCGATGACGTCACGGATTCTTCCAACCTCTTCATCTGTCAGATCGTCCGTACGGGTGTCCGGATTGACGTTTGCTTTCGCAAGAATCTTATCCGCGCTCGGACGGCCGATGCCGTAGATGTAGGTCAGGCCAATTTCAATACGCTTGCCCCTCGGTAAGTCTACGCCTGAAATACGAGCCATTTGTGCCTTTACCTCCGATTTTCTTTCGAATTTGCAGGATTAATCAACCCTGTCTCTGCTTGTGCTTCGGATTTTCGCAGATGATGCGTACAACACCCTTCCTGCGGATAACCTTGCACTTTTCGCAGATTGGCTTTACTGATGATCTTACTTTCACAGTAAACACTCCTTTCTGTATAGCCGCCTTTTCAGACAGCTGGAACAGTATTGTATCATGTTCCCTCACAAAAGTCCAGCGTATAATGTACCACAAATCAACTTTTCACGTCAATGGGACGTGTATTTTTCTGCGGTTTTCCGTGCGCCGGGCTTCTGCCGCATCCGACAGCCCCGCCGCTCTTCCCGGCCGCCCTGAGAGCGCGCGGATCGGACCGGCTTTACGGGGGTCCCGCGCCGTCAGCGGCATCGCGGAAATTACTTGTCTCTCCAGATGATCCTGCCTTTGGAGAGATCGTACGGCGACATCTCAACCGTGACCCTGTCGCCGGGGAGTATGCGGATGTAATTCATCCTGAGCTTCCCGCTGATGTGCGCCAGAATTTCGTGGCCGTTCTCAAGCTCCACCCGGAACATCGCGTTCGGGAGTTTCTCAAGCACTTTGCCCTGAAGTTCCAGTTTATCTCCTTTTGCCATAACTTAGCAGTACCTCCGTAATCAGTTTTCAGGCTTCCAGCCCGGAAGCGTCAGGATTTCAGGATCACCGTCCGTGATCAGAACCGTATTTTCGTAATGAGCCGCCGGTTTTCTGTCCTTCGTGACATAAGTCCAGCCGTCGTCGAGGATCTCTCCCTTGTAGGTTCCCATGGCAATCATCGGCTCAATCGCCAGAGTCATGCCGGGGCGGAGGACGATTCCTCTGCCCATACCCGGGCTCCTGTAATTCGGGATCTGGGGATCTTCGTGCATATGGGAGCCGATTCCGTGTCCCACCATGTCGCGGATCACGCCATAGCCGAAACTCTCGGCGTATTTCTGGATGGCCGCGGAGATGTCGTGCAGGTGATTGCCCGCTCTCGCGTATCTGATTCCCTCAAAGAAAGACTGGCGGGTGACATCGATCAGCTGCTGCTTTTCGGGGCTGATCCTGCCCACGGCGTAAGTGCGCGCGGCGTCGGAGTGCCATCCCTTCCAGATCATGCCCGCGTCCAGGGAAACGATGTCCCCTTCCTTCAGGATGACGTCTTTGCTGGGAATTCCATGGACGACGACTTCATTCACAGAGACGCACACGGCAGCCGGATAACCCTCGTAATTCTTGAAGTTGGAGGTGCATCCGAAATCCCTGATGATCTCCTCGCCCCGCTGGTTGATCTCCCAGGTGGAAACGCCCGGTCTGATCATTTTTTCCATCTCGCCGAACATTTCGTAAAGATTCCTGCAGGCAACCCTCATCAGCTCAATTTCGTGTTCCGATTTGATCGTTACGGCCATATTCCTTATTCCTTTCCGAGGACAGCCGAAATGGATCCGAACACTTCATCAACACTCTTCGTTCCGTCAACCGTCTTCAGGACGCCTTTTTTCCGGTAATAATCGATCAGCGGCTGTGTCTGCTCGTGATAGACCCTGAGTCTGTTCAGCACAGTCTCCGGCCTGTCGTCGTCGCGAAGAATCAGCTCGGACCCGCACTTGTCGCACCTGCCCTCTGTTTTGGGAGGCATGTACTGAATGTGATAGGTCGCGCCGCACTTCGGGCATGCCCTGCGGCCGCTCATGCGTGCCACAATCGCTTCATCCGGAACTTCCACGTCAATTGCCGCGTCGATGGCGGTGTTCTGCGCCGCGAGCGCTTTTTCCAGGGATTCCGCCTGCGCGATCGTGCGCGGGAATCCGTCCAGGATGTAGCCGTTCCGGCAGTCATCCTTCCCGACTCTGTCAATCAGGAGGTCGGTTGTCAGCTCATCCGGAACGAGCTCTCCCCTGTCCATGTAGACTTTGGCCTTTTTGCCAAGCTCCGTTCCCTCGCGGAGATTCGCGCGGAAGATATCGCCGGTGGAAATGTGCGGTATGCCGTACTTCGCCGCGATCTTGTCGGCCTGCGTTCCCTTTCCGGCTCCGGGTGCCCCGAGCATCACGATTTTCATCAATGCCTCCTTTCCGTATACTGCCTGTATACCTTCTCCGCCGCTTCACGCGGCTATGCCATCTGTTTCAGCGGTACCGCGGTTTCCCGTTTTCCGTAAACAAAGCGAAGCCTTCCGCACTGCTGCGAAAAACTCCGCTTTGTCAAAATCAGAAAATACTGTCGTACTGTCTGTCAATCATGCGGCCGTTGATCTGCTGCAGGGTCTCAAGAATGACACCGACAATAATGATCAGCGACGTGCCCAGAAGAGACAGCGAGCTGATGTTTCCGATTCCCGTGACAACCATCGGGAAAACGCACGCAATTACGAGGCCGACAGCGCCGATGAAAATCACATGGCTCAGCACATCGGACAGGTAGTCGCTGGTCGGCTTTCCGGGACGGATGCCCGGGATGAAGCCGCCGGATTTTTTCATGTTGTCGGCAACTTCCAGCGGATTAAAGGTAATGTTCGTGTAGAAGTACGCGAACATAATCACCAGCAGAATATAAATGACAGCGCCGATCGAGTAGGACCACATGCTCGGGCGGAACCAGTAGCTGGAACTCAGCATATGGAGGATCCATCCGCCGAATGTGTTGTAGTCGACGTCGAAGAATGACGCGATCATAACCGGCATGGACATGATCGAGGACGCGAAGATGACCGGGATGACGTTGGCTGTGCAGACCTTGATCGGAATGTACGTGGAACGTCCGCCGTAGCTTCTCCTGCCGACGACCTTCTGCGCGTACTGTACCGGGATTCTTCTCTCGGCGTCGTTCAGGACTACGTTGTAGGCTACGATCAGCGCGAGGATCGCGATGATGAATACGGCAACGACGACCTGGACCGCAACGGTTCTGCCGGACATGAAAGTGTCATAGATGGTGACGACGTCATCCGGAAGCCTGGAAATGATATTGATCAGCAGTACGATCGAGATACCGTTTCCAATGCCCTTGTCGGTGATTCTCTCGCCCAGCCACATGAGGAAGGCGGAGCCGCAGGTAAGGCACACGATCACAACGATGACGTTGTACCAGGTGTAATCGGTCAGAAGGCCCTGGCGGCCGAAACCGATTGCCATGGCAGTGGACTGGATCAGGGAAAGGCCGACCGTCACGTAACGGGTGATGCGCTGCATCTTTTTGCGGCCTTCCTGACCGTCTTTCTGCATTTCCTCGAGCGCCGGGATCGCAATCGTCAGCAGCTCGATGATAATAGATGCCGTGATGTATGGCGTAATGCTGAGGGCCAGGATAGAGAAGCTTTCGAACGAGCCTCCGGTGAGAGCGCTCAGAAAGTTGAACGCGTCACCGGTCTCGCCGCTGAACACACTGCTCAGATAGCTCGGATCCGTGCCCGGCACCGGCAGCTGGGAGCCGAAACGCATCACCAGCATCATAAGGAATGTGAAGAGAAGCCTTCTTCTGATATCCTTAACCCTGAGCGCCTGCTGAAGCATTTTTAACATCAGATCACCTCAGCAGTTCCGCCCGCAGCCTCGATCTTTGCTTTTGCGCCAGCTGAGAAAGCATTAGCCTTAACGGTGAGCTTTTTGGTAAGGTCCCCGTTTCCCAGGATCTTGACGCCGTCATACACCTCTTTGATGACTTTGTTTTCGAGAAGAAGGTCAATCGTCACTTCGGTGTCATTGTCGAAACGCTCAAGCTCGCTGACATTGACGGAAACGATCTTCTTGGAATTCCTGTCCGTGAAGCCTCTCTTCGGGAGTCTTCTGTACAGGGGCATCTGGCCGCCTTCAAATCCGATTCTCGGACGTCCGGAACGGGCCTTCTGGCCTTTGCTGCCCTTGCCGGCAGTCTTACCGTTGCCGGAGGAATAACCGCGGCCTTTTCTGAAGCTGCCGCTGTGGACGGAACCCTTTGCGGGAGTCAAATTAGATAAATCCATGTCGATTCCTCCTTAATCCACTTCTTCGACTTTGACAAGGTGGCGGACATGCCAGATCATTCCCCTGACAGCATCGTTGTCCGGAAGCTCCACCGTCTTGTACAGCTTGTGAAGCCCGAGCGCCTCAACGGTCGCTCTCTGCTTCGGGATTGCCCCGATCGGGGACTTCACAAGAGAAACTCTCAGTTTTGTTGCCATTTTACGTACCTCCCTTAGTTGTAGATTTCCTCGACAGTCTTGCCGCGGAGTCTCGCAACTTCTTCCGGTACCTTCAGGGACTTGAGGCCCGCGACGGTAGCAAGAACAACGTTGACCTTGTTGCTGGAACCCAGAGACTTGGTACGGATATTGCGGATACCGGCAAGCTCAAGAACGGCGCGGGCCGGGCCGCCGGCGATGATGCCGGTTCCGTCGGGAGCCTTCTTCAGAAGCACATTGGCGCTTCCGAACTTTCCGATATAATCGTGCGGAATGCTTGCGACATCATCCATGGCTACGGTGAAGATGTTCTTCTCCGCCGCCTGCCTGCCCTTGCGGATTGCCTCCGGGATCTCGGCAGCTTTGCCCATGCCGACGCCGACGTGTCCGTTTTTGTCACCAACGACGACCAGAGTTGAAAATCTCTGGGTGCGGCCGCCCTTGACGGTCTTGGATACACGTTTGATGGCAACAACGTTATCCTCCAGCTCTAACTGGCTGGGATCAATGAAATCTCTCATTTTGAACTCCTCCCTGATTTAGAACTGCAGGCCGGCTTCTCTCGCTGCGTCAGCAAGAGCTTTCACTTTGCCCTGATAAATGAATCCGCCTCTGTCGAACACGACTTCAGTGATTCCCTTCTCAACAGCTCTCTTTCCCAGGACAGTGCCTACGTAGGAAGCTGCCGCGACGTCATTGGTCTTCTTGAGCTCTGCCTTCACGTCCTTCTCGGTAGTGGAAGCGGCAACCAGCGTTGTGCCGTTGGAATCGTCAATGATCTGGGCATACATATGATTGTTGCTTCTGAATACTGCAAGACGCGGTCTCTCAGATGTGCCAACAATATGTCTGCGCATTCTCCAGTGCTTGTTTTTGCGAACTTCAGATCTGGATACTTTGCTAACCATATTCTATCTGACCTCCTGTTATTATTTCTTACCGGTCTTGCCGACCTTGCGTCTGATCACTTCGTAATCGTACTTGATTCCCTTGCCCTTGTAAGGTTCAGGAGCACGCTTGGTGCGAAGCGTAGCCGCATACTGCCCGACCTTTTCCTTGTCGACGCCGCTGATGATGATCCTGTTGTCCTCGACTTTCGTCGTGATCCCTTCCGGATCAACCACCTCGACCTGGTGAGAATAACCGAGGTTGAGCACAAGCTTGTTGCCCTGCTTTGCCGCTCTGTATCCGACACCGTTGATTTCCATCGTCTTGCTGAAGGTCTGAGTGACGCCGATAACCATGTTGTTCAGAAGGCTTCTGGTGAGGCCGTGAAGCGCCTTGACCCTCTTTGTATCATTCGGTCTTTCGACAATAATCTTGTTGTCCTCGACCCTGATGGTCATTTCCGGTGAGAAGGTTCTCTCAATGGAGCCCTTCGGTCCTTTTACAGTCACCTTATTATTTTCTGCTAATTCCACAGTAACGCCTGCGGGAATTGCGATCGGCATTCTTCCAATACGTGACATGCCTGTACCTCCAAAAATTATATTCTATGCGCAGCGGCGTGGTATGCTCGCGCACCTGCGCCGCAGTAAGCACGCTTATCCGGGCCGCCTCAGGCGGCGTTTCCTGTCTCCCGACAGCAATCACCAGATAAACGCCAGAACTTCTCCGCCCATATGGCGCTTTCTTGCTTCCTTGTCGGTCATAACGCCGTCAGTCGTGCTGATGATCGCTGTGCCCAGTCCGTCAAGAACCTTCGGAAGTTTGTCAGCGCTCGCGTAAACGCGAAGACCCGGTTTGCTGATTCTCTTCAGGCCGGTGATAATCTTCTCGTTCTTGTTTTTGCCGTACTTCAGGGTGATGTGGATATCCTTGAAGCTGCCGTTGTCAACGAGTTCGTATTTCTCAATGTATCCTTCGTTTACCAGGATGTCGGCAATCGCGACCTTCATTCTGGAAGACGGGACATCGACTGTATCATGCTTGGACGTATTCGCATTGCGGATTCTTGTGAGCATATCCGCGATCGGATCGCTAACTACTGCCATATCTGTTTTCCTCCTTTTTCATTCGGCATGACCCCGGCCGCGCTCAGCGCGGGCCCGGCGTTCATTACCAGCTTGCCTTTCTGACACCCGGGATCTCACCCTTGTATGCAAGCTCGCGGAAGCAGATTCTGCAGATTCCATACTTTCTGAGATAAGCGTGCGGACGGCCGCAGATACGGCAGCGGGTGTACGCTCTGGTGGAATATTTGGGCTGTCTCGCAGCCTTGATTTTCATTGATGTTTTAGCCATCGGTCATTCCTCCTGATTACTTCGCGAACGGCATGCCGAACTGGGCAAGCAGATAACGTGCTTCCTCATCAGTCTTGGCAGTGGTGACAAAAATGATATCCATGCCCCTGGTTTTGTCTACCTTATCGTACTCGATTTCCGGGAAGATCAGCTGTTCCTTGATTCCCAGGGCATAATTGCCTCTTCCGTCGAAGGAATTGGCGCTGACTCCTCTGAAGTCGCGGACACGCGGCAGCGCGAGGTTGATCAGGCGGTCCGCGAACTCATACATCTTGTTGCCGCGGAGAGTGGTCTTGCAGCCGATTGCCATGCCCTCGCGGATCTTGAAGTTAGCCACCGACTTCTTGGCCTTGGTGGTAACAGCGTGCTGGCCGGTGATGGTCTCCATCTCCTTCACAGCGGTTTCAAGCAGCTTGGCATTCTCTTTCGCTTCTCCGACGCCCATGTTGACGACGATCTTCTCGAGCTTCGGAACTTCCATGACATTTTTGTATCCGAACTTCTTGATCATGGCGTCCACGATCTCGTTCTGATACTGCTCTTTTAATCTGGCACTCACCTGTAAATCCTCCCTTCGGCTCAGTCGATAGCCTCGCCGGTCTTTTTGTTGATGCGGACTTTCTTGCCGTCCTTCTCACCAAATCCGACTCTGACAGTCTGGCCGTTGACGCTCAGCATAACGTTGGAAAGATCGATCGGAGCTTCCTTCTCGATAATCCCGCCCTGCTGGTTCTGGGCATTCGGCTTGGTGTGTCTGGAAACTTTGTTGACACCTTCGACAAGGACTCTGTGGTTCTTGACGTCCACAGAAAGAACCTTGCCTTCTCTTTCCTTATCTTTTCCGGTAATAACCTTTACGGTATCACCCTTCTTAATCTTGTTTGCCACGGTGCGTCCTCCTTATAGAACTTCCGGCGCGAGAGAAACGATCTTCATGAAGTTTCTGTCACGAAGCTCACGGGCAACCGGTCCGAAAATACGGGTTCCGGTCGGCGTGAGGTCATCTTTGATGATGACTGCCGCGTTCTCATCGAACTTGATATAGGAGCCGTCCTTGCGGTGAACGCCTTTGACAGTGCGGACCACAACGGCCTTCACAACGTCTCCTGCCTTGACAACACCGCCTGGCGTTGCGTCTTTGACAGAAGCAACGATGATGTCTCCGATATTAGCGTATCTTCTGGTTGAACCGCCCTTGACACGGATGCAGAGAAGCTCTCTGGCACCGGTATTGTCGGCAACCTTCAGTCTGGTTTCCTGCTGAACCATGATGAACTCCTTTCTAGTGGATCTCCGAAGTGCGGGACGGGCGGATTACTTCGCGCGCTCGATAACCTCGACGAGTCTCCATCTCTTGTCTTTGGACAGCGGTCTGGTCTCCATCACTCTGACAGTGTCGCCGATGTTGCAGGTGTTCTCTTCGTCATGGGCCTTCAGCTTGTAGGTGCGCTTGAC
Organism: Lachnospiraceae bacterium; assembly: GCA_050944455.1. Lineage (GTDB taxonomy): Bacteria > Bacillota > Clostridia > Lachnospirales > Lachnospiraceae > Anthropogastromicrobium. The sequence continues at coordinate 106,026 of JBMNRC010000002.1, read as the reverse complement.
AATCTTTCCGATGACCGGATGCTTGACGTTATTCACAACAGCCACAACGATGGTCTTGTCCATCTTGTTGCTGACTACTTTGCCCGTACGGGTTTTTCTAAGATTTCTTTCCATATCGCTGTTGTCTCCTTTCTGCGCGTCACTTGTTCATGGACGCGAGGACCGTCTGGATCCTGGCGATGTTTCTGCGAACCTCTTTGATCCGGCTGGTGTTGTCCAGCTGGTTGGTCGCGTTCTGGAATCTGAGATTGAACAGCTCTTTCTTTGCAGCGGCAAGCTCTTCCTGAAGTTCCGTAACGGATTTCTCCCTCAGGTCCTGCACATATTTAGTTGTTTTCACTGTTTTCACCGCCTTCCTCGCTCTCACGGGAAATGATCTTGCATTTGAGCGGAAGCTTGTTGGACGCAAGGCGGAGTGCCTCCTTGCAGTCAGCGTCCGGTACGCCGCCGATTTCGAACAGCACACGGCCCGGCTTTACAACTGCCACCCAGTATTCAACGGAGCCCTTTCCGGAACCCATACGGGTTTCTGCGGGCTTTGCGGTGACCGGCTTATCCGGGAAAATTCTGATGTAGACGTTGCCGCCACGCTTGATATAACGGTTGATGGCCGCACGGGCAGCTTCGATCTGGTTGGACTTGATCCACGCGGGCTCGGTTGCAACGAGTCCGTAAGAACCGTAAGCCAGAGTCGTTCCGCGCATAGCCTTGCCGGCCATGGAGCCTCTGAACTGCTTGCGGTGCTTTACTCTCTTCGGCATTAACATTATTTATCGCTCCCTTCCTGGGCCGGGTTTTTCGCCTGGAGGACCTCACCCTTGTAGATCCAGACCTTGACGCCGACCTTTCCATAGGTAGTGTTTGCTTCAGCAAATCCGTAATCGATATCAGCCCTGAGCGTCTGAAGCGGGATGGTGCCTTCGCTGTAAGACTCAGAACGCGCAATGTCGGCGCCGCCGAGTCTGCCGGAGCACTTGGTCTTGATACCGAGAGTGCCGGCCTTGATTGCGCGGCTCATGACGGACTTCATGGCGCGGCGGAAAGAGGTACGGTTCTCAAGCTGCGAAGCAATATTCTCTGCCGCCAGCTGTGCGTCCTTATCCGGTCTCTTGACTTCCTTGATATCGATGAAAAGCTTGCCGGTAACCATCGGAGCGACTTCTGCCTTGAGCTTCTCAATTTCAGCGCCGCCTTTGCCGATAACAATACCGGGCTTCGCGGTGTAGACAATAACCTTTGTTCTTCCGGAAACTCTCTCGATTTCAATCTTGGAGATGCCGGAAGCGTAAAGCTTCTTCTTCAGGAACTTTCTGATCTTGTTGTCTTCCACAAGATAATCTGCGAAATGCTTATCATCAGCGTACCATCTGGAATCCCAGTCATCGATAACGCCGACTCTCATGCCATGAGGATTAACTTTCTGTCCCATCCTGACCTCCTATTACTTTTCGTTGAGAATCACAGTGATATTGCTTGTTCTCTTCAGAATGCGGTAAGCTCTGCCCTGTGCGCGCGGATGGATTCTCTTCATCGTGGGAGCGTTGTTTGCGTAGCACTCCTCAACGTAAAGGTTCTCTCTCTTCATGCTGTTGTTGTTCTCAGCATTGGCCGCTGCGGACTCAAGCAGTTTCCTGATGAGGCTGGAAGCATATCTGGGGCTGTAAGTTACAATGCCGATGGCGGTATTGAGGTCCTTGCCGCGGATCGCGTCAAGAACATAGCCGGCCTTGCTTGCAGATACTCTTGCGAAAGACAGGGTTGCGGACGGACGGGTGTCCCTCTGCTCCTCGTTTCTTGTTCTCTTGATCTGGGTTCTGTGTCCCTTAGCCATAAGTTTGCCCTCCTCTCAGTTAGTTGCTGCTGGAAGGCGCGCCTGCTGCCGGAGCGCCGACAGACGCCTTCGCATCGTCATGGTGGTGGCCGCGGAAGGTTCTCGTAGCTACGAACTCACCCAGTTTGTGACCAACCATATCCTCGGTAAGGTATACCGGAACATGCTTTCTTCCGTCATATACAGCAATTGTGTGTCCGACCATCTGCGGGAAAACAGTCGAGCGGCGGGACCAGGTGCGGATAACTTCCTTCTTGCCGGTCTTGTTCTGCTCTTCAACCTTTTTCATCAGGCTGCTGTCTACAAATGGTCCCTTCTTTAATGAACGAGCCATGAATTTCCTCCTCTTTGATCACGCGGCTTACTGCATCAGTCTGCCGTCTCTTCTCCTGACAATCATCTTGTTGGATGCCTTCTTGTGCTTCCTGGTCTTCAGGCCCATCGCAGGCTTGCCCCACGGAGTGCTCGGTGCCGGGCGTCCTACCGGAGCCTTGCCTTCGCCGCCGCCGTGCGGGTGATCATTCGGGTTCATGACGGAACCTCTGACAGTAGGACGGATGCCCATGTGGCGTGTGCGTCCTGCCTTGCCGAGCTTCACCAGGTTGTGCTCGCCGTTTCCTACGATGCCGATCGTCGCGCGGCACTTTTCGGAGACAAGCCTCATCTCTCCGGACGGAAGGCGGAGCGTCGCGTAGCCGTTTTCCTTGGCCATCAGCTGCGCGAATGCGCCGGCGCTGCGGACCATCTGGGCTCCCGCGCCCGGATACAGCTCAACGCAGTGCACATTGGCGCCGATCGGGATGCGGGAGAGCGGAAGGCTGTTTCCTACCCTTGCCTCAGCATTTTCGCCGCTCATGATCTTTGCTCCGACTTCAAGGCCTTCCGGCGCGAGAATGTAGGACTTGACGCCGTCAGCGTAAGCAATCAGAGCGATATTCGCGGTGCGGTTCGGATCGTACTCGATGGCCTTGACAACAGCCGGAATTCCGTCTCTGTTTCTCTTGAAATCGACCATTCTGTACTTGACTCTTCCGCCGCCGCCGTGATGGCGGACAGTGATCTTTCCCTGGTTGTTTCTTCCAGCTGTCTTTTTCTTGGAAACAACGAGGGCTTTCTCCGGCCTGGACTTCGTGATCTCAGCGAAGTCGTAACCCGTCATATTTCTTCTGGACGGTGTATACGCCGTATACTTTTTGATTCCCATGACTGAATCTCCTTTTAAACATTTATCGTCGCGCTTTTGTGCGCTTAGCCGGTTCGCCGGATCCGCGAACCTTACAGTCCGGCAAAGACCTCAATTTCCTTGCTGTCCTCAGACAGGGTTACAATCGCCTTCTTGGTTTTGGCGGTGAAACCGGAGGTCCTGCCTCTTCTCTTTTCCTTCCCCGGGATGTTCATGGTGTTGACTCTGATGACCTTGGTATCCGGGAATGTCTTCTCAACCGCTTCGGCGATCTGGGTCTTGTTCGCGTCCGGGTTGACAAGGAAGGTGTACTGCTTGTTCTGCATCTTGTCCATCGATTTCTCGGTGACAACCGGCTGCAGAATCACATCATAATACTTAAGCTCAGCCATTGTAGACCTCCTCAATCTTCTCGACGGCTGCCTTTGTAGCAACCAGGTTGCGGTACTTCAGGATGTCGTACACGTTGATCGTGTTCGGCAGAGCCGTCTTGACGGTGTCGATGTTTCTCGCGGAAAGCATGACATTTTTGTCACTTTCGGCCAGAACCACGAGAGCTCCGTCAATGTTGAGGTTCTTCATCACTTCGACGAACTTCTTCGTCTTGATCTCGTCAAGCTTCAGCTCGTCAAGGACAATCAGCCTGTTCTCCTGAAGGCGTCTCGTCAGAGCGGAGCAGAGGGCTGCTCTCTTCTCTTTCTTGTTGAGCTTGATGGAATAATCCCTGGGCTTCGGCGCGAAAACCACTCCGCCGCCGGTCCACTGCGGCGCTCTTGTGGAGCCCTGTCTCGCGTGACCGGTGCCCTTCTGCTTCCAGGGCTTTCTTCCGCCGCCGGAAACCTCGGAACGGGTTCTCGCGGACTGCGTGCCCTGGCGTTTTCCTGCCAGAAGTGCCTGTACGGAAAGCTTTACGAGATGCTCGTTGACTTCGACGCCAAACACAGCATCAGAAAGCTCCATCGTACCGACTTCGGCTCCCTGCATATTCTTAACAGCTACACTAGCCATTGTCTGGTCCTCCTTCTGTTTCAGGTTTAGGCTTACAGAGCCTTAACGGAATTCTTCACGGTAACAAGCGCCTTCCTCGGTCCCGGTACTCCGCCCTTGATCAGAAGCAGGTTCTCAGCAGCGTCGACGCGCACGACCTCAAGATTCTGGACGGTAACCTTCACAGCGCCCATATGTCCGGGCATTCCCTTGCCCTTCGGAACGCGTCCGGGAGTTGTGGAAGAGTTGTTGGATCCGGCATGGCGATGGTACTTGGAACCATGAGCCATCGGTCCTCTTGACTGGCCGTGTCTGCGGATAGCACCCTGGTATCCCTTGCCTTTGGAGATGGCTGTTACGTCAACCTTATCGCCGACAGCGAAAACGTCGGCCTTAATCTCATCTTTGACATTGTAGTTTTCAGCGTCGTCAAGCCTGAACTCTCTTACGTATCTCTTGTAGGAAACGCCAGCCTTGTCGAACATTCCCTTCATCGGCTTGCTGACGAGCTTCTCCCTCTTGTCAGTAAAACCGACCTGCACTGCGCTGTATCCGTCGTTTTCAACCGTCTTGACCTGGGTGACTACGCACGGGCCTGCCTGCAGTACGGTAACCGGAACGAGCTGACCGTTGTCGTCGAAGATCTGCGTCATTCCGACTTTCGTTGCGAGTATTGCTTTTTTCATCTGTTTTCCTCCTGTTTTTTCTACAGCGGACCGGTTTCCCGGTCATCCTAGAGCCGCATCCGCGGCATTCAGGATTTTCTATCGCGGCATGCTGATCTCTGCCGCTTTATTAACAGAAATGATCTGTTAACAGCGAATTTTCCCGGCTTTTGCCGGAAGTCCAGCAATCACTTGCTGATCATCTTGATGTTGATCGCTACCCCTGCCGGAAGTTCCAGGCGGGAAAGAGCGTCAACCGTCTTCTGGGTGGGATCGATGACATCGATCAGTCTCTTGTGGGTTCTCTGCTCGAACTGCTCTCTGGAGTCCTTATACTTGTGGACCGCACGGAGGATGGTAACGACCTCCTTCTTTGTGGGAAGCGGAACCGGTCCGGATACGCGGGTTCCGGTCCTCGTCACAGTTTCCACAATCTTGGATGCGGAAGAATCGATCAGCCTGTGATCGTAAGCCTTGAGAGTAATTCTCATGATTTTTGCTGCCATAAAAAAAGCCGCCTCCTTTTCGCACTTTTCGTACGACAAGCGGTGACTGTACACGTGCCCGTGCGTGTCCTGAGACAGTACCGGGACTTCTCTGTTAACCATCGGTGCAAAGAAATAACCTGTATACAGTGACTTGTCGTCAGTTTCTAACTTGACATTCGCTCCGCGGAGTTCTCTGCCCTGCGGCAGTAACCTCTCGTTTCACAGCTATCATGTCACAGCTTCCCTACTATACTCTTTCCCCCGGAATTTTGCAAGCACTTTTTTCACGGATTTCAGCGAAATTTCACAGAATCCGGCGGGGCTTCCCGCCCCGCGGCGGTTCCCCAGACCGGTTCACCTCTTTCCGTCTGTCCGGCGGGGCCGGCTTCGGGCTGTTGGACCATTTCCGCCGCGCGGCAGCCCGGGTTCTCTTTTCTCCCGGCTGACTTCAGGCCGGCTTTCCTGTTTTACTGCGCTTTCCGCCTCCGGGCCGTTTCCTGTCATTCCTTCTCCGTTCCGGGATCGCTTCGATGGTGCTTTCCGTCCCCCGCGCGGTTTCTTGACAGTTTCTTTTGCTTTTTCTATACTGACTCACTGAACTGCCGGCGGAGCGGGCAGACCAGTGCCCGGCGGGGAATGCCCGCGGCTCTCCGTCGGCGAAAGGGGAATGCTTATGTGGATAGCGGATCAATGGAAGGATTACGAGGTGATTGACTGCTCCCGCGGGGAGAAGCTGGAGCGCTGGGGAAACTATATCCTTCAGCGCCCGGATCCGCAGGTGATCTGGCAGACAGAGCGCGGCGCCGAATGGAACCGGCCGAACGCCGTCTACCACCGCAGCTCCAGGGGCGGCGGCGAATGGGAATTTTTCTCCCTGCCGAAACAGTGGACAATCCGCTACCGCGGCCAGCTGACCTTCCAGCTCAAACCGTTCTCCTTCAAGCACACCGGGCTCTTTCCCGAGCAGGCGGCCAACTGGGACTGGTTCTCTGAGCTGATCCGCTCCGAGAACCGTCCGAAGGACCATCCGGTCCGCGTTCTGAACCTTTTTGCCTACACCGGCGGGGCGACTGTCGCCGCCGCTGCCGCGGGAGCGCAGGTCACGCATGTGGACGCCTCCAGGGGCATGGTCGGCTGGGCGAAGGAGAACGCGCAGATTTCCGGTATCCCTGAAACCTCCGTGCGATGGATCGTGGACGACTGCCAGAAATTCGTCGACCGCGAAATCCGCCGCGGAAAAACCTATGACGCGGTCATCATGGATCCCCCGTCCTACGGGCGCGGCCCCCGCGGTGAAATCTGGAAAGTCGAGGACGCCATCCATCCGCTCGTACAGAGCTGCGCCAGGCTTCTCTCCGACCATCCGCTGTTCTTCCTGATCAGCGGATACACAACCGGCTTCGCGCCGTCCGTCCTTTCCTATCTGATCAGCCTCGAGGTGGCGTCCCGGTTCGGCGGCCATGTCGAATCCGCCGAGATCGGCCTCCCGGTCACAAAAACCGGGCTCGTGCTTCCCTGCGGCTCTTCCGGACGCTGGCAGAAACAGTAAAAACAGCGTCAGCAGGAAAACCCGCCGCGCAGAATTTCCGACCGCAGCAGCGGCAGGTGCTCAAACGGAAGCTTCTCCGCCAGTATCGGCAGATCGGCAGTTCACCGGAAGGATACGGACCTCTCAGAAAAAAAATCCGGCAGCTGTATTTTCCCCGCGGGAAAATGCAGCTGCCCTTTCTTTGCCATTCTCTCTTAACCGTTTAAAGGCCCGCATTCAGGTATCCGGCAGATCGGCCTGAAAGGCCTCGGAAAGACTGCGGCCAGCGGTTTCAGATCTGCGCTTCAGGCATCTGGCAGGGCGGCCGGAAAAACTGCAAAAAGGCTGCGGTCAACGGTTTTCAGGCCTGCGCTTCAGGTCTCAGTAGATGGACGAAGAAGCGTCCGCCGGGATATAGCAGTCCGCCGGCGCGGAAATGTGCAGAAAAGCCGCCCCGTTTATAGTGATTCCTGACGGCGTGATTCCGGTTCCTGCCGGAATCGTCACGTCGGACGCGCCGACGGACGAACCGCCGGTCAGGTCTCTGGCCGCCGCATAGGAACCCGCGCCGGAAATGTCCACGAATTCATAATCCGTGGCAGCCTGCTCCTGGCCGCCCACGAAAGTGACCTTCACGCCGTAGCTGTATCCCGACGTAATCCCCGCGATCGGATTGAGCAGCACAACCTGGAAGCTCCCGTCGCCGGACGCGTTCTGGATCAGCCCGTCAGCCGCACTGACTGCCTGGAACGTGCCGAGTCCCTGCAGAACCGACGCCCCGGGAGTCAGGGAAAGAATCTCGTTAAAGCTTCCGTTCATGACCATGAACGTATTCCCCGAAGGTCCGTCCTGCGCGTAAATGATCAGGTTCAGGCCTGCGGCTGACGTGTCGATATCCGCAATGGCGACCGTGAAAGAGGTCCCTTCCGCCGTGGTCTCGTACACTTTCGTGCCGCTGCCGTCATAAAATGCCGCGGTGTTGTATCCGTCCGAATGCTGAATAATGTCCCAGCCGAGCGCTGTCGCGGTTCCGTCGCCGTTGTAGTCATAGGTCAGGGCGGACGCGCTGCCCTGCGGGAAATCTGTCACCGGAAAAGAAGACACAGACGTCTGTGTCTCAGACGCCTGTGTCGTTGTTTCTGGTTCCGGAAGGTCTTCGGGTTCTATCTCCTCCGCCACAATTCCTTCCGCAACAGCCCTCGTCACCTGGCCGGTAAGCACCTGCCCGTCCCATGTGACTGAACCGCTGTCCGGATCCAGTGTCAGATTGACGTAAGTGTTTCCGGTCGGGAACGCGATCTGGATCAGATCGTTCGACCTGTGCCAGTACGTCGCGCCTGCCGTGTCGTAACCCGCGGTCTGGAGCTGATTGATGATGTCGGCTCCATTGGTCAGGGACGCAGCCTGCTCTTCCGTGATGGTTTCGGCCGCGTACTCTGCGTAGTGGCCGTCCTTCACGGTCAGGTATCCGGTCGTTCCGGCGGTGCTGTCCGTCAGCGTCATCGTGCCCGTATCCAGCGTTCCGCTGAGCGATCCGTTCAGAACCGCGCTGAAATCCGTGCCGTCGCTGGTGTAGATATCCGTCGTCGTTCCGTCTGAGACAATGACGCTCGTCCCGAGGCCGAGATCAGCGACAGTAATGCTGACCGCGGCGTCCGCGTCGAACGTATCGATCTCGACCGCCGGGATCGATTCGCTGCTGAAATACAGCACCTGCGGCCCTGCCGTGCCGTCCGCCTGGGTGGTCTGCACAACCGCGAACGCGACTTCGGGATTTCCCGCCGTCAGGCTCTGGTAAACCATCGAGGTGACGCTGCTGACGTCCACGCCGGCCGCGCTGGCGATCTGCTGTTTCACGCTGTCAGCCGTGCGCTCCGTCGTCGCTGCCTCGGCGGATTCGGACACGCTCACCGATTCGGACTCGCTTGCCGATACGCTCTCGCTTTCGGATACACTCTCGCTTTCGGATGCGCTCTCGCTTGCGGACGCGCTCGCCGCCGCGCTTTCGTCTGCCGCCGACTTGCTTGCCGCCGCGCTTTCGTCTGCCGCGGACTGGCTTGCTGCAGCTGCGCTTTCGGCTGCCGCGGACTGGCTCGCCGCTGCGCTCTCAGCTGCCGACTGGCTCGCCGATGCGCTTTCGGCTGCCGACTGGCTGGCCGCTGCGCTTTCGGCTGCCGACTGGCTGGCCGCTGCGCTTTCGGCTGCCGCGGACTGGCTCGCCGCCGCGCTCTCGGCGGCTGACTGGCTCGCCGCGGCGCTTGCCGCAGCGCTGCTGTTCGCAGTGGCTGCGGTGGCAGCAGTGCTGGACGAAGCCCTGGTGACCGACTGGACTGCCGTGGACGCTTCGGCCAGAATCTCATCAAGGCTGTCTCCGTAGACAATCTCGATGGAAGGATATCTGGTCGGCAGATAGGTCGACGCGAAGCTTCCCTCCGGGGTAACCGCGATCTCGGCCCGGCTGAAGGCATAGGTCCGGATTTCAGTGACTGATTCCGGAATGTAGATGGCTTTCAGGTCCTTCAGGTCATAGACCGAATAGGTATCCATGCGGATCACGCTGTCGGAAAGCTGCAGGTACTGGACGTCCGTGGCCTCCGAGAATGCGTGAACGCCGATCTCCGTCAGTTTGTACCCGCCGACTTCCTCCGGGAGGATCGCGGTATCGCCGCTGCCGCCCCACTGCACCAGCGTGACGCCGTCCTCATTTCTGCGGTACACGCTGCCGTCGACCGTGATGTCCTCGCCCTCATCCAATGAGGAGGATTCCTCCTCCGCATCTTCGGCCTGCGTTGTCGCTTTCGCCGTTGTTTCGGTCTCCGATGCGGTCGTCTCCGCGGAAGTCGTCAGGAGTTCGGGAACGCTCGGCGTTTGGCCGTTTTTCCGAAGCAGGGAGAAAATCAGCACCAGAAGGACTGCCGCCGCGATCGCGCAGACGATGATTACCGCGATCAGCGGGCTCTTCCGGTGTTTTCCGCCGCTGTTATCCGAATCGTCGTAGTACCCTTCGTCATCGTCATATCCGGCATCATCGTAGCCGTCGTCCCCGTAACTGTCGTCCGCGTAGCCGTCGTCCTGATAGCCGTCGCCGCCGTAATCGTCATTCTCGTAGCCGCTCTGATAATCATCGTCGTAATCATCATAGCTGTCCTGCCCTGAGGACCGGCTGTTTCTGCGGGATGACCGGCCGGCGGACCCGCCGCCGTAATCCCCGTAGGCGTCCGCCGAGGCTCTTCTCGTGCGGTTTCCGCTGCTCCTGTAATCATCGGCTTCCGTATAATAATTGGAATTTGTCCTGCGTCCGGCGGAGCTGCCCTCGCCCTTGGAACTTCTCAGCTGAATTTTCTGCTTAGTGCCGCAGATCGGACATACCGTTGTCCCCGACACCAGCTTGGCGCCGCATTTTGGACAGATCATTTCTTTGTCCTCCTGTCAAACAATTGCCAGGCGCCGGTCCCGGGCTCCGGGAAACGCGCCCCGCTTGTGCCGGACAGCAGACTGCCGCGGCCGCGGGGCGGCCTGTCAATCGCTGTACCGGCTTTTTGTTCATTCAGTATATCATCGGGGCAGAATGAATTCAACCGCGCGAAAATCCTGAAAACTTACAAAAAACTTTCAATTCCTGTTCAGTGATGGAACAGCCGGATTCCCGTGAAGACCATCACCATCCCGTACCGGTCGCAGCATTCGATCACCGCGTCGTCTCTCATCGAGCCTCCCGGCTGCACTACGTATTTGACGCCGCTTCTGTGCGCGCGCTCGATATTGTCGGCGAACGGGAAGAATGCGTCGGACCCCAGCGTGACGTCCGTCAGGCCCTTCATCCACTCCGCCTTCTGTTCCTCCGTAAACACCGCAGGCTTTTCGGAGAAGACCTTCTGCCACTCCCCGTCCGCCAGGAGTTCCCGGTAATCGCTGCCGACGTACAGGTCGATGGCGTTGTCGCGGTCGACGCGCTTCGTCTTCGGGAGGAACGGAAGGTTTAAAACCTGCGGAGACTGCCTGAGCCACCAGTGGTCCGCTTTGGACCCCGCCAGCCTGGTGCAGTGAATCCGGGACTGCTGTCCCGCGCCGATGCCGATCGCCTGGCCGTCCTTCACATAGCACACGGAATTGGACTGCGTGTACTTGAGCGTGATCAGCGCGATCTTCATATCCCGCTCGGCATCCTCCGGGAGATCGCGGTTTGCGGTCACAAAATTGGACAGCATCGCGTGATCAATGCTGAGCTCATTCCTGCCCTGCTCGAAAGTAATGCCGAAAACCTGCCTGCGCTCGATCGGCGCCGGAACGTACGCCGGGTCAATCTGGATGACATTGTAGGCGCCGTCCTTCTTCTGCTTCAGGATTTCCAGCGCTTCCTCCGTGTATCCCAGGGCGATCACGCCGTCGGAAACCTCCCGCCTGATCAGCTTCGCGGTATCTTCGTCGCAGATATCAGAGAGCGAGATGTAATCCCCGAAGGAGGACATGCGGTCCGCGCCTCTGGCCCTCGCGTAGGCACAGGCGAGCGGCGAGAGATTCTCGTATTTTTTAATCCAGTAGATGTCGGCCAGCGTTTTCGTGAGCGGGAGGCCGACCGCCGCCCCGGCCGGGGAAACATGCTTGAAGGAAGCCGCGGCAGGGATCCCGGTAGCCTTTTTGAGTTCGCTGACCAGCTGCCAGCCGTTGAGTGCGTCAAGAAAATTGATGTAGCCGGGTCTCCCGGAGAGCACAGTCACCGGAAGGTCACTGCCGTCCTCCATATAGATGCGGGACGGTTTCTGGTTTGGATTGCATCCGTATTTCAGCTGAATCTCGTTCATTTTTCTCCCTCCTGGCTGTTCACATTCCGGATCCGTTTTTGTTGATGATCCTGTCGGATGTGCCGCCGTCCGTCAGATCGATGAAGCGCACAAACAGCGACACTTTGTTGTCCGGGTCGAGGCTGTTCCAGATCAGTTCCGCCAGTTCATCAGGCGTCTTTCCCGGCAGATCGGTCAGAACCGGCTCCCCCTCGAAGGATGGCAGCGGGTTTCCGTTGCCGCGGTAGGTATGGATAAAGCGCGCCGTCCCAGGCAGCATGTTTTCATAGGAGAACGTCTGGCGGCAGCAGGCGTCCCCGCGCCCGCAGTCGCTCTTGATCACAGACATCATCAGGGTGAAAGTCCCGCCCTCCAGTGTGATCATGCCGGATATCCGGGGCGTATAGTTCGGGGCGTCCGGCTCGAAGGCGCGGGTGCGGAGTGACTGTTCCATGGTCCTGCCCGCCTTCAGGCCCTCATAGATCGTGTCCGTCTGGTCGCCGTTGGTCACGATGGTCCTGCTGCCCAGGACTCTCACCGGAGCGTAGATGATCAGGCTGGGGTCCGTGAGTTTTGCGGGATCGTACGCCTGCGTGCGGATTCCGCTGCCCTCCGGGACAAAAATACGGTTGCGGCTGTTCTCGCTGCGGCCCATGATGAAATAAGCCGCGGCAGCAGACCGGCCGTCCTCCGAGCGTCCGATGACAATTCCCCTGCCCGGATAATCCGTGGAGGACAATTCTGCTGCGAGTGAACTTTTTTCCATATGCGCTCCTTTCGGTGAGGGCGTTTTCCGCGGATTCATGGGATCGCCGCGGTTTCCGCGCCGGGCTGCCGCCCGCTGCCGCAGGCCGGGAAATCCCCGCCCTGCTGAACACGGCACTACCTTATCACAACAGGCCTGAAATGAGAAGAAGAATCGGCGGAACGGGGACGCCGGTTCCGCGGCAGGGCGCAGCCTGCCGTGCGCCTGCCGGGAATTCCGGCAGGGCCATGGGAAATTCCGCCGCTGTCCTGTGAATTCTTTCGCCGGCTCTGCGGCAGTCAGTCCGCCGGCCCTCCCGCGTCCTGATTATTACCCTGCCTGGCTTTTTTCACGTAGGGAACAGCGTCCCTGACCGTCAGGACGCCGTCCCTGACCGTAAAGTGGATATCCATTCCGGCGAAGGCCGCCCCGTACACGCGGTCAGGGTCGTCCTGATAGGCCGGCCGCGGGTCCTCGCTCAGCAGTTCAACCGCGGCGCCGCGCTTTTCCGGCGGAAACTTTTCCAGCCATTCCTCCGGAAACACGACCCTGAGCCGCTTCTCCGCAAGCGTATCGGTGAAGCCTCCGGAAGCCCCGGGTATGCAGTCCGCGTAAGGCAGATAGGGCTTGATGTCCAGAATCGGCGTCCCGTCCATCAGATCCGCCCCCGCGACGATCAGGGCCGGCGCGTCCTCCGACGAAAGGTCCTTCCTGATCAGCCGGACCGCGGTCAGCCCGATCGGATTCGGGCGGAACGGCGACCGGGTGGCGAACACACCCATCCGCCGGTTGCCGCCGAGCCGCGGGGGCTTCACCATCGGCGACCAGCCGCTTTTCTCGTTCTCCGAGAATTCCCACAGAAGCCAGAGATGTGAAAACCCCTCGATTCCCCGGAGCGCCTGCTCATTGCGGAACTCCGGCTCAAAGACGATTGTCGACTGCAGATCACGGAGAAGCCCCTGGCGCGGGATCCCGAACTTCTCGGGAAAATCCGTGCGGATGCGGGCGATTCTGCGGAATGTCACGCTTCCGCCGTCATCAGTAGAAGGTTTCAATCTTTCCCTCCACGCCGTACCTGCGGCGGAATTCCTCCAGATCCGCGTCGGAGCGGATCACGCCGACGTCCTCAAAAGCTCCGGTTTTCGGATTTTTGAAGCCGACCGTTTTTTCACCGGTGCAGATGCTGGAACGGATCGCCGGGACAAGGCCGCGCTCCTTCCAGTCCTTCTGTACTTCTTCCTTCCTGTGTTTCTGAAAAAACATATTTCCTCCTCAGCCGGCCGGGTGAACCGGCTTCGCCGCCCCGATCTTCCTGCCCCGCTCCTGCTCAAGTTCCATCAGCCGTACCAGGCCTGCGTAGCAGTCCGCGCGGCAGAGGCTCTGGTTTTCCGTGACGCCCGCGGGAACCAGCCCTTCGCGCACAGCCTCCGCGAGGGACGCCGCAATCGTCTGCTGATCCCTGCGGTCCGCCGGAAGCAGCGCGCGGACCGCAAAATCCGCGAACTCCCCCGCGGTCAGGGGATCGTCCGGGCGGAACCGGTCGTCCGGCACTGTCGACAGATCCAGCAGATGTTCGTTCAGGCAGGTCTGGACAAAATCGCTCCCCCACTCATACCTGGACAGGTCGCAGAACCTGCCCTCGTACGGCCTCGTTCCGCTCATCCCCGCGGCGCGCAGGTACACCATCAGAAACTGGCCTCTCGGCATCGGTTCCGCCGGATGAAGATGCATTACGCACGGATCCAGGAGCCCGAGCCTCAGGGCTTTCACGCAGCTGTCGTACTGCGGAATTCCCGCGATATCGACATAAGGGATATCGATCAGGCGGCTGTCCCCCTTCTCTTCCGGCTGAGGGCCGCGGCCCTGGCCGCTCTCCGGCTCAGGGAAATCCGGCATCGGCATACAGATCCAGCGGTCCAGCGGATCAATGCACTGCCGCAGGATTTCCTGTACAGCCATCTCCGCGATCTTTTCCCCGCCGAAAGTGCAGGTATGCGTGCCGTCCCCCGGCTGGAAGTACAGCCGCGCGCGCTCTCCCGCGGCGCACCAGAAATCGAACGTCAGCCGGTGAAGATCGATGAAAGCCGCCCCGCTCTCGTCCGCCGCTTTCTGCGCCGCGTCGGCGTGCCACTCCAGAAGAGAGCGCATCCGGCCCCGGTCCATAAACGGGATGCGGCTGATCGGCGAGCAGATCACGCAGCGCACTCCGCGCTTTTCCGCCTCCCGCGCGTACCATCGCAGGTTGTCGATATAGCCGCCGAATGCCGCAAGGTTTCTCCGCTTCTGGTCATTGTGGCCGAACTGGACGATCAGCACGTCGCCCGGTTTCATCCGGTCCCGGATGATCTCCCAGTGGCCGTCGTCCCTGAAGCAGTTTGTGGTAAGCCCCGAGTGGGCCTGATTGCATACTGCGGCTCCCTGCACGAAGCGGGAAAGGACCTGCGCCCATCCGGTGCAGCTCTCCGCCGGCCAGTACGGAGCCAGAGCGTCCTGGTCAGTCAGGGTGGAATCGCCGGCCACCCAGATCACTGGAACGTCCTCCCGGGACACCGTCACCTTTTCCAGCCCCGCTCCCCCGGTCACGCTCACGTACACGGCTTTTTCCAGGCAGGGTACCGGGGTAAGCGCCGGGATATACGGCGTCACGCAGGTATAAAACGAACATTCCGCCGCGCCTCCGGCGGGTATGGAGACCGGCCCGGCGCACAGATTTCTGCGGCCGGCGAACACGTATGCGCCTGAAACTGCCGTTTTTCCTGCCCGCAGAACCGCCCCGACCCGGTAGGTCCCGTACTCCGGGACGTCGATCCGGCAGATCACGACGCCGCGCGGGTCCTGCATGAAGACGCCGTTCCCGGTCCGGATGCCATCATTCCCGCTCCGGCTGCGGGCATTCCAGCCGC
This sequence comes from Lachnospiraceae bacterium, assembly GCA_050944455.1. GTDB lineage: Bacteria > Bacillota > Clostridia > Lachnospirales > Lachnospiraceae > Anthropogastromicrobium. Next base: position 90,915 of record JBMNRC010000002.1, on the reverse strand, counting down.
CCGCGTGCAGCGCCTTCTCACTGTCCGTTTTTCCCGCCGTCCGCGAGGGATCCACAAGCCCGCACCCTTTTGCCTCCGTGTAGGATACTCCGCCGGCTGTCCGGCCGGCCAGATTCAGTGTGAGCGAAAAATCCGCCATCGTACCTCAGTCCTTTCCGGGGGAACCGCTTTCCGCGGTCCCCCCGCATCTTCTGTAGGGTTATTCGAGTTTCAGGATCTCTTCTGAAAGATTATTCGAGTTTCAGGATCAGCGCGAGCACGCGGCGCGCGCTGCGCGCCAGGTCTTCCCTGGTGAGAAGTCCCTGGCTGAGAGCCGCCGCGAGCTGTTCCGGATAGCCGCAGCCCATCTTGACGTCGTTTCCGGCCGCTACTTCCTTGTACTGCTCAGCCTTGTTCCACCAGTCGGTTGTCACCATGCCGTCAAATCCCCACTCCCCGCGCAGGATATCCGTGAGAAGCTCACGGTTTTCGGAGGTTCTCCGGCTGTTTGCCTTGTTGTAGGAGGACATCAGGCACCACGGATGGGCTTCCTTCACGACAATCTCGAACTGGCGCAGGTAAATCTCGCGCGCCGCCCGCTCCGACACGCGGGAATCCACATCGCGGCGGTTCGTCTCCTTGCTGTTGAAGGCAAAATGTTTGACCGTGGCGGCGATGCGCTGGCTCTGGATACCGCGGACCATGCCGGCCGCCTGTTTTCCCGCCAGCAGCGGGTCCTCGGAGTAATACTCGAAGTTGCGGCCGCACAGCGGATTGCGGTGGATGTTCATCGCCGGGGCCAGCCAGCAGGCGATGTTATTCTCCCTGACTTCGGAGGCCGCGGCCGCGCCGACGGTCTCGGTCACCGCGGGATCCCAGGCGCAGGCCAGAAGCGTCGAGCAGGGGAAGGCCGTTGTCCGGACGCCGGTCTGGGCGGTAACCCGAAGGCCTGCCGGGCCGTCTGCGGTCATCACTCCGGGGATGCCCCGGACGTCATTGTTTCCGTAGCCGAACGTATTCGCCACGCCTGTGTTCGGCTGTCCGCAGAGCAGCCATTCGAGGTCTTCGTCCGACAGGGTGCCGACGAATTCGTCAAGGCTGAGCTTCCCGTCCGCCACATCGGCCAGGACCGGCTTGTCCTCTCCGCCCCAGAAATTGTGCCTCGCGCGGGCCCTGACCGCCGGCGCCATGCCGTCCTCCCAGGCAGGCCCGTCGTATTTCAGTTCTTTCGCCGGCTTCGGCGCCGCGTCCCTCTGCGGCAGTTTTTCCATCGTTCCGTCGGAGAGCATTCTCGCGGGAAGTTTCTCCGGCGCGAGTTTTTCCGAGAGCTGGCTGACAACCATATCTTCGGCGAGATGCCAGACAGATGAAGTTTCCTTCGCGCGTCTCACATCGGAACCGACGTAAAAATGGTAGTCTCCCTTTTCCAGCACCCAGGCAGACTTTCTCACTTTCCCGAGATCATCATAGGAAGCAAAGGTCCCGACAGGGATCCCGATCACCACGAGCTCGCTCTCACCCGGAGCCAGCCGGCGCGTTTTCCGGTAGCCGGCCAGAACACGGGAAGGCTTGCCCAGCTTTCCCTGCGGAGCGCCGACGTAAACCTGCACCGTCTCCCTGCCGGGGCGGGAGCCCGTGTTTGTCACCTCAGCCCGCACTGTCAGGGTCCCGCCGGAAACCTCCGCTTTCTGCACGTCAGTGGAGAAGGAAGTATAGCTCAGGCCGTAGCCGAACGGATAGACCACCTTTTCGGCGGCGCCGGGAACCGTCTCGAAATAGCGGTAGCCGACGTAGATATCTTCCGAATAGTCCAGATAATCATCCGATTTCAGGTAATCCGCCGTCGAAGGATAGTCCGAAAGATCCCTGACAAAGGTATCCGCCAGGCGCCCGGACGGCTCGGCCAGCCCGGCGATCATCTCTGCCTCGGCCAGGCCTCCCTCCATGCCGCCCTGCCATGCCAGCAGCACGGACTGGATCTTCGGGTCGCCGGCAAACCGGGCGGCGGAGATGATTCCGCCGATGTTCAGCACGACAATCACCCTGGGGAACGCGTTCTCCACCGCGGTGAGCGCCTTCTCTTCCGCGGCGGAAAGATAATAATCGCCGCGCTCGAAGATCTCATCGGACATCTTCAGCAGGCGGCTGTCGGTATTGCCGCGCTTTTTCCCGACTTCCTCAGGGCTCCGGCGGTCCCAGCCTTCCCCGGAGAAACGCGAGATGGAGAAAATCGCCGTATCCGCGTATGCCGCCGCCTTTCTGATCAGGCCTTCAGGGATTTCCGGCTCACGGACCATGCCCGGCAGGTATCCTTCCGCGTACTGTTTCCGGACGTATTCCTCATAAAACGGAATGGTATCCGGGAATATGCACACCCTGTTCCCAAGGCAGCGGAAACCGTCCGCGAGATTATGAACATAAGGAACGTTCACGTCGCCGCTGCCGCCGCCTCCCTTGACAAAATCGATCGTCGCCTTGCCGAAAAGCGCGGCGCGGCTTCCCTCAGCCAGAGGAAGCACTCCGCCGTCGTTTTTCAGAAGGACCATGCCTTCCTCGGCCGCTTTTTTGGAAATCTCGATGTGCTCCGCGGACGCGGTTACGCGCCTTCCGTCCTTTCCCAGCGGAAGGGACGGGCAGTACTTTTCCCTGAACCAGTGTTCCATTTTCTTCCTCCTCAGAGTAATTCACAAATAAAGCCTGTATTGATTGCTCCCGGTCCGGTCACAGGCTGACCGGTCTTCGCAGCCGCCCGATAACGGCTTTCCGGTTAAATTTTATCATAGAGAGGCAGGGAATTCTATAGAGACAGGGAATTCCGAGGCCAGCTGAATCCCGGAATGAACGGATCTGACCGCCCCATTGATCTCTGCACCCGGGCCAACCCGGTCTGACAAACTTCGGGAAGAAATGCAGCAGCAGATTGATCTCCGCACCCGGGCTGACCCGGTCTGGCAAACTTCGGGAAGAAATGCAGCAGCAGATTGATCTCCGCACCCGAGCTGACCCGGTCTGAGCGGGTCTGATTGATGCTCACAGTTTTACGCCGGTTCACGCGGAATCCGGGAAAAACAGAGCATGGAGAAATACAATCAAAAAAAACCCCGGGGAAAACCCGGGGCATGTTTAATACCGTAAAATCAGTCAAGGATCTTGACAACGGAACCGGAACCGACGGTGTGGCCGCCCTCACGGATAGCGAAACGGAGACCTTCCTCCATTGCTACCGGATGGATCAGCTCGATCGTCATCTCGACGTTATCGCCCGGCATGCACATTTCAGTGCCTTCCGGAAGCTTGATAACACCGGTGACGTCGGTGGTTCTGAAATAGAACTGCGGTCTGTAGTCGTTGAAGAACGGCGTATGGCGGCCGCCCTCATCCTTGGTCAGGACGTAAACCTGAGCGGTGAACTTGGAGTGGCACTTTACAGTACCCGGCTTGCAGAGGCACTGGCCTCTCTCAATCTCGTCACGCGCAACGCCGCGGAGCAGAGCGCCGATGTTGTCACCAGCCTCAGCGAAATCGAGGGTCTTTCTGAACATTTCGATACCGGTGACGACAACCGTTCTGGTATCATCAGAAATTCCTACGATCTCAACGGAATCGTTGAGCTTCAGGGTGCCTCTCTCGACACGGCCGGTAGCGACGGTTCCGCGTCCGGAAATGGTGAAGACATCCTCGACCGGCATCAGGAACGGCTTGTCGTTGTCACGTACCGGATCCGGGATGTAGTTGTCAACAGCGTCCATAAGCTCCATGATCTTGTCGCCCCACGGGCCGTCCGGATCGTTCAGAGCCTGGAGAGCGGAGCCGCGGATGATCGGGGTATCGTCGCCCGGGAATCCGTACTCGTTCAGAAGGTCACGGACCTCCATCTCAACCAGCTCAAGGAGCTCTTCATCGTCGACCATATCGCACTTGTTCAGGAAGACAACGATGTAAGGAACACCGACCTGACGCGCAAGAAGGACATGCTCTCTGGTCTGAGCCATGACACCGTCGGTAGCAGCGACAACAAGGATAGCGCCGTCCATCTGAGCAGCGCCGGTGATCATGTTCTTGACATAGTCAGCATGTCCGGGGCAGTCAACGTGCGCGTAGTGTCTCTTCGCGGTCTCATACTCGACGTGAGAGGTGTTGATTGTTATTCCTCTTGCTCTCTCTTCCGGTGCCTTATCGATCATGTCGAATGCGACAGCCTTATCGTGGCCGCCAAGTCTCTTGGAAAGGACAAGGGTGATTGCAGCGGTAAGAGTGGTCTTGCCGTGGTCAACATGGCCGATCGTGCCGATATTTACATGGGGCTTCGTACGGTCAAAATGCTCTTTTGCCATTTTAATATCCTCCTTAGGAATAATAGCTCCCGATTTGGGGCCATAATTGTCTTGGCATAGGCCGACAACTGAAACCATTATACTATAACGGATACCAGTTTTCAAGCCTTTTTCTGTAAAACGTCTAACAGTCTGAAAGGTCTCAGAGGCGGGCGGGAAAAGGCTTTCCGCCCCCTCCGGACCGGTTGTCTGAAGTCACCCGGGCAGTGCCGCGCGGGCAGTTACTGCTCTTCCTTCTTGCCCAGGATCTTGTCGACCAGGTTCTTCGGCACCGGCTCGTACTTCTCGAAGAACATGGAGTAGTTGCCGCGGCCCTGTGTCTTGGAGCGGAGGTCCGTCGCGTAGCCGAACATCTCGGACAGCGGGACGAATCCGGTGACCATCTTGCCTCCGCCGATATCGTCCATGCCGGACACGCGTCCGCGCCTGGAGTTCATGTCGCCGATGATGTCGCCCATGTACTGTTCAGGCATCGTAACTTCGACCTTCATGATCGGCTCGAGCAGAATCTCTCCCGCTTTTCTCATCGCGTCCTTCATGGCCAGCGAACCCGCGATGTGGAAGGCGTTCTCGTTGGAGTCGACTTCGTGATAGGAGCCGTCGTAGACGTCGGCCTTCACGCCGATCACCGGGTAGCCGCCCATCAGGCCGGCCTTCGTCGCCTCCTGGATTCCTTCCCCGACCGCCGGGATGTATTCCTTCGGAATAGCGCCGCCGACGACGGAGGACACGAACTGGAACTCCTGTTCCGGATCGTTGTAGTCCAGAGGAGTGAAGTGAACCTTGGCGTGGCCGTACTGTCCGCGGCCGCCGGACTGCTTGACGTACTTGCTGTCGACGTCGACCGGTCCCGCGAGGGTCTCCTTGTAAGCGACCTGAGGCGCGCCGACGTTGGCTTCCACGTGGAACTCACGCAGCAGACGGTCGACGATGATCTCCAGATGAAGCTCGCCCATGCCGGCGATGATGGTCTGCCCGGTCTCCTGGTCAGTGTGCTGGCGGAAGGTCGGATCCTCCTCGGCCAGCTTTGCGAGAGCTTCGCCCAGCTTGCCCTGGCCGGCTTTGGTCTTCGGCTCGATGGCGAGCTCGATGACCGGCTCCGGGAACTCCATGGACTCGAGGATAACGGGGTGCATCTCATCGCAGATGGTGTCGCCGGTGACGGTGAACTTGAATCCGACCGCCGCGGCGATATCGCCGGAATAGACCTTCTCAAGATCCATTCTCTTGTTTGCGTGCATCTGGAGGATACGGCTGACTCTCTCTTTCTTGTTCTTCGTGGAGTTCAGGACGTAGGAACCGGTATTGAGGGTTCCGGAATAAACACGGAAGTAAGCGAGCTTTCCGACGAACGGGTCGGACATGATCTTGAAGGCAAGGGCCGCAAACGGTTCCTCATCAGAGCTGTCGCGGGTCACCGGGTTGCCGTCCAGATCAGTGCCCTCCACCGGCGGGATATCCGTAGGTGCCGGCATGAAGTCGACGATCGCGTCCAGAACCTTCTGGATGCCCTTGTTCTTGTAAGCGCTTCCGCAGGTAACCGGGATGGCGGTTCCTTCGACAGTGCCCTTGCGGAGCGCCGCGCGAAGTTCAGCCTCGGTTACGCTGTCAGGGTCTTCCAGATACTTGTCGGTGAGGTTTTCGTCCAGCTCGCAGATCTTCTCGATCATTTCCTCGCGCTGTTCCTGCGCCTCCTGCTTCATGTCCTCAGGAATTTCATCGACCTCGACCTCGTCGCCCTTGGCGTCCTCATAGTAGTATGCCTTCATCTCGAACAGGTCGATGATTCCTTTGAATTCATCTTCCTTGCCGATCGGGATATCGAGGATGATCGGGTTTTTGCCGAGCCTGGTTTTGATCTGTTCGACAGATCCGTAGAAATCCGCGCCGATGACGTCCATCTTGTTGATGAAAGCCATACGCGGAACGTTGTACTTGTCCGCCTGGCGCCAGACATTCTCGGACTGCGGCTCGACGCCGCCTTTTGCGCTGAACACGCCTACCGCGCCGTCCAGGACGCGGAGGGAACGCTCGACTTCTACGGTGAAGTCAACATGGCCGGGAGTATCGATGATGTTGATGCGGTACTCCTTGGCGTCCGGAATCCTCTTGCCGTACTTCTGCGGAGTCCAGTGACAGGTGGTTGCGGCGGATGTGATCGTGATGCCGCGCTCCTTCTCCTCGTCCATCCAGTCCATGGTGGCGGTTCCGTCGTGGGTTTCACCGAGTTTATAGTTGACACCAGTGTAATACAGAATACGCTCGGTCAGTGTCGTTTTGCCGGCATCGATGTGAGCCATGATTCCGATATTCCTGGTTCTCTCCAGTGGATATTCTCTTCCAGCCAAATTTATTCCTCCTTAAAGGAATCAGAAGCGGTAGTGCGCAAACGCCTTGTTTGCATCCGCCATTCTGTGCATCTCTTCCTTCCTCTTGACAGCAGCGCCGGTGTTGTTCGATGCGTCAATGATTTCACCCGCGAGCTTGTCTACCATTGTCTTCTCGCCTCTCTGGCGGGAGAACTCGGTGAGCCAGCGGAGAGCCAGAGCCTGTCTTCTGTCAGGCTTTACCTCAATAGGAATCTGATAAGTTGCGCCGCCGAGTCTCTTCGCCTTGACCTCGAGAACCGGCATGATGTTGTCCATCGCCGCCATGAATACGTCATTTGCGGGCTTTCCGGTCTTCTCCTCTACCTGGGCGAAAGCACCGTAAACAATTTTCTGCGCTGTTCCTCTCTTGCCGTCTTTCATGATGTTGTTAATCAGCTTGGTAACAACCTTGTTTCCGTAAATCGGATCGGCAAGCACATCTCTCTTCTGGGTATGTCCTTTACGTGGCACGTTACTTCCCTCCTTAACTATCGCCGGGCAGGAACAGATGTTCTTTCCTCCCTGGCAGTTATATCATCGGTACTCACAAAATATGTGTTCGCGCTGGTTCTTGTTTCCCGGGGCACGCCCCGCCCTGACTGCAGCCGACATCAGGGGTGTTCGAATGCCAACATGAATTTATTTCGTTGAGATACGTTTTGTTCCGCGAAAGCCGTCGTCCGTCCTCCCGGACGTTTTCTGCCGCGCAGAAAACGGATTCCCTGAAGAATCAGGGATATGGCCGGAACGGAAAAGATTCAGGCTGAGCCTGCCTGAAGGCAGGGAAACCCGCGCCGCGGAGAGCGGGCCTCAGAGGGCCGGTCACTTCTTTGCGGCCTTCGGTTTCTTTGCTCCGTACTTGGAACGCGCCTGGCGGCGGTTTGCGACGCCGGCGGTATCCAGCGTACCTCTGATGATGTGGTATCTGGTACCCGGAAGGTCCTTGACACGGCCGCCGCGGATCAGCACGACGCTGTGCTCCTGAAGATTGTGTCCCTCGCCCGGGATGTAGCTTGTGACTTCGATTCCGTTGCTGAGACGGACTCTGGCGATCTTGCGGAGAGCGGAATTCGGCTTCTTCGGGGTCGCGGTCTTGACGGCAGTGCATACGCCTCTCTTCTGCGGAGAAGACAGGTCAACCTGCTTCTTCTGCAGGGAATTGTAGCCTTTCTGGAGTGCCGGGGCAGCGGACTTTTTGGTAAAGGTATCTCTGCCCTTTCTTACCAGCTGATTAAATGTAGGCATTCTATTCACCTCCTGAAAAATATACACGGCGCAGCAGTCTGGTGCTGTGCCAGGAACGCGTGCGCCCGGCGGCTGTGCCTCCCGGCATCCGAGCGCATGCGGAGTAATTATATTCCCAACCTCCGCCGGTGTCAACTGCGATGACCGGGGCAAAACGGCCATCCGGAGCGGATTTGGACAACTTTTTTCCTGTTTTTCACCTTCCGGCCGGCCTGAACCGCTTGAAAGTTCCCGGAAGGACAAAATCAGCCCGCGCCCAGAAGAGCGCGGACTGACATTCTGCCGGATGAACACAGTCTCCCCCCGCGGGGCGGCCGTACGGCCGCGATGTTCCCGGACAGCTGACAGCCGCATCGCGGATGTGCCCGCTGCGATGCAGCCGGCCGTCCGGGCGTCCCGCCGCTTCAGGCTTCCACCGTCGGCTGGACCGGATCGTCCTGGGCCTCTGAGATCACCGGGTCCTCCGCCGAGGTCCCGGCGCTCTCCTCTTCCTCGTCGGTGATCATGACGTCGGCAGGCGCCACCTCGGTGTTGATCTTCAGGTTGCGGTAACGGCTCATGCCGGTGCCGGCCGGGATCAGCTGGCCGATGATAACGTTCTCCTTGATGCCCATCAGCGGATCGATGCGCCCGTTGATCGCGGCGTCCGTAAGCGCCCTGGTAGTCTCCTGGAAGGACGCTGCCGCAAGGAAGGAATTCGTCGCGAGAGTCGCCTTGGTAATGCCGAGCATGGTCTGCTTGCCTACCGGCGGCTTCTTGCCTTCCTCTGCCATCCTGTCGCAGATCTCGTCGAACTCGAGCTTGTCCATCGTGGTGCCCACGAGCAGGTCGCTGTCGCCGGCGTCCTCCACGCGGATCTTCTTCATCATCTGGCGGACGATGACCTCGATATGGCGGTCGTTGATATCAACACCCTGCATACGGTACACGCGCTGGACCTCGCTGATCATGTAGTCCTGCACCGCGCGCACGCCGTTGATGCGCAGGATATCGTGCGGGTTGATGTTTCCTTCGGTGATCGGGTCCCCGGCCTTCACCATCACTCCGTCGACCGGCTTCAGCCTTGCGTCATACGGAATCTGGTAGGTCTCGCTGTTTCCGGTCTCCGGGTCAGTGACGACAACCTCCCTCTTGTGCTTCTTGTCCTCGTGAATCTCGGCCATGCCGCTGATTTCGGTGACAATCGCGACGCCCTTGGGTTTCCTTGCCTCGAAAAGCTCCTCGACACGCGGAAGACCCTGGGTGATATCGCCGCCGGCCACGCCGCCGGTGTGGAAGGTTCTCATGGTCAGCTGGGTACCAGGCTCGCCGATGGACTGCGCGGCAATGATGCCGACAGCCTCGCCGACCTGTACCGGCTGGCCGGTAGCCATGTTGGAGCCGTAGCACTTCGCGCAGATGCCGAGCTTGCTGCGGCAGGACAGGATCGTGCGGATCTTTACCGTGGTCTTGCCGAGCTTGTCCAGCACTTTCATGATCTTCTCGGCGCGGCGCGGCGTCACCATAGTGTCCTCCTTGATGACGACCTCGCCGGTATCCGGGTCGGTGATGGTCTCCGCGATAAATCGCCCGGTAATTCTCTCCTGCAGGCTCTCGATCACTTCCTTGCCGTTCGTGAGCGTGCTGACTTCCATGTACGGGATTCCCTTTTTGCCGTCCGCGTTGCAGTCAGGCTCGCGGATGACAAGCTCCTGGGAGACGTCGACAAGACGCCTGGTCAGGTAGCCGGAATCGGCGGTACGCAGAGCGGTGTCGGAAAGTCCCTTTCTGGCACCGTGCGCGGAGATGAAGTATTCCAGAACATCCAGCCCTTCACGGAAGTTGGACTTGATCGGCAGCTCGATGGCCTTTCCGGTGGTATTCGCCATCAGTCCGCGCATACCGGCAAGCTGTTTGATCTGCTTGTCGGAGCCGCGGGCTCCGGAGTCCGCCATCATGTAGATGTTGTTGTATTTGTCCAGGCCGGAAAGCAGATCGTGCGTGAGCTCGGCATCCGCCGCCTCCCAGGTGCGGACAACCTGGTTGTAGCGCTCTTCGTTGGTGATCCAGCCTCTCTTGTAGTGCATAGCGATCTGGTCAACCGTCTTCTGGGCTTTGTCCAGGATTGCCTTTTTGGTTTTCGGCACCGTCATGTCGGAGATGGAGACGGTCATCGCGGCCCTGGTGGAATAGTGGTATCCCATCGCCTTGATGGCGTCCAGCACCTCCGCCGTTCTGGTGGCGCCGTGAATATTGATGACTTTGGTAAGGATCTTCTTCAGGTCAGACTTGCCGACGTGGAAATCGATCTCCAGTTTAAGCGAGTTGGCCGGATCCGTGCGGTCCACATAGCCCAGATCCTGCGGGATGGACTCGTTGAAGATCAGGCGTCCCAGCGTGGTGGAGATGACGCCGGAGACAGGATTTCCGTCCGGGTCCGTCGCGGTGCGGCGGACGAAGATGCGGGACTGCAGTTTGATGTACCCGTTCTCGTAAGCGAGAATGGCTTCATTCATATCCTTGTAGAACGAGCCTTCGCCCTTCGCGCCGGGACGGTCCTGCGTCAGGTAATAGATGCCGAGGACCATATCCTGGGACGGCACGGCGACAGGGCCGCCGTCGGAGGGCTTGAGCAGGTTGTTCGGGGACAGGAGCATGAAGCGGCACTCGGACTGCGCCTCGACGGAAAGCGGAAGATGGACGGCCATCTGGTCGCCGTCGAAGTCGGCGTTGAAGGCGGTGCAGACCAGCGGATGAAGCTTGATGGCCTTGCCTTCGACCAGGATCGGCTCGAACGCCTGGATGCCCAGGCGGTGCAGTGTCGGCGCGCGGTTGAGCATAACCGGATGCTCGTGGATGACGTCTTCAAGGACATCCCACACTTCGTCCTCCATGCGGTCGACCTTTTTCTTCGCGCTCTTGATGTTTTCGGCGTACTTGCGCTCGACCAGTTCCTTCATGACGAACGGCTTGAACAGTTCGATCGCCATTTCCTTGGGCAGGCCGCACTGATAGATCTTGAGCTCAGGCCCGTTGACAATGACGGAACGGCCGGAGTAGTCGACACGCTTGCCGAGGAGGTTCTTGCGGAAGCGTCCCTGCTTTCCTTTGAGCATGTCGGACAGGGACTTAAGCGCGCGGTTCCCCGGTCCCGTGACCGCGCGGCCTCTGCGGCCGTTGTCGATCAGGGCGTCAACCGCTTCCTGCAGCATTCTCTTCTCGTTGCGCACGATGATGTCAGGCGCGCCGAGTTCGAGAAGCCTGCGCAGGCGGTTGTTTCTGTTGATAATCCGGCGGTACAGATCGTTCAGGTCGGACGTCGCGAAACGCCCGCCGTCCAGCTGGACCATCGGGCGGAGATCCGGCGGAATGACCGGGATCACCGTGAGAATCATCCATTCGGGTTTGTTTCCGGAGTGGATGAACGCCTCCACAACCTCAAGGCGCTTGATCAGGCGGGCGCGTTTCTGCCCGCTGGCATCCTTGAGCTCCGCTCGCAGAGCCGCGGATTCCTTATGGAGATCGATGGCCTTCAGCAGTTTCAGGATGGCTTCGGCGCCCATGCCGGCCTCGAAATCCGCCGTCTCCTTGCTGCTCTTGTACTGGTTATACTCGCTCTCGCTCAGGACGCGCTTGTAGGCGAGCCCGCTGGTGCCGGGATCGGTGACGATATAGGCCGCGAAATACAGGATTCTGTCCAGGTCTCTCGGGGAGACGTCCAGAATCAGGCCGATGCGGCTCGGAATCCCCTTGAAATACCAGATATGGGAGACCGGCGCCGCCAGTTCGATATGGCCCATGCGCTCGCGGCGGACAATGGCTTTGGTGACTTCGACGCCGCAGCGGTCGCAGATTATATTCTTGTAGCGGATTTTCTTATATTTTCCGCAGTGGCATTCCCAGTCCTTGCTCGGTCCGAAAATGCGCTCGCAGAACAGTCCGTCCGGTTCTGGCTTCAGCGTCCTGTAGTTGATGGTTTCTGCTTTGGTGACCGCCCCGTGGGACCATTCTCTGATCTTTTCGGGGGAGGCCAGGCCGATGCGGATCGCGCTGAAAGACTGGGAACTGTTTTGTGTATATGTTTCAGGCATTCTTTACTCCCTTTCTCTGCATCCCGCGGCCGGGCAGGCCGGCCGCGGGATTATAGTAATCCGCTGATCTGTTTACTGAGCGTCGTCGGTATCCGAGTAGGAGTCCTCTCCGAGATCCCGGTCGTCCGAAGATTCGCCGTCGTCCAGCTCATGATTCTCTCCCTCAAGGCTGTCCGTGTCGTCGATGTCCTCGTCGATCGAAGAAATTTCGTCCTCGGGCTCTCCGGAATCCTGGATGCCTTTCAGGAACTTCGGGTCCTCGTCGGGAGACTGCGGGGCGTCATCCTCCGAATCCGACGCCTGGGCTTCCGGATTGACGTCCACAAATCCTTCCGAGCCTACCTCCTGCTGGGTATAGCCGGAATTCGCGAGCTCGTTATTGCTGTACCTGCGGCTGTAGCTGTCATCCTGGACCGGCGTGAATTCGCCGTTGCCGTCGTCGAGGTCCTCGTGGATCTCCACCTCGGTGCCGTCCTCGCGCAGCACCCTGACGTCGAGCGCCAGCGCCTGCAGCTCCTTGAGCATAACCTTGAAGGATTCGGGGATGCCCGGAACCGGAAGGTTTTCGCCCTTGCTGATCGCCTCGTACGTCTTGACACGCCCGGTGACGTCGTCGGACTTGACCGTAAGAATTTCCTGCAGCGTGTAAGCCGCGCCGTAAGCTTCCAGGGCCCAGACCTCCATCTCGCCGAAACGCTGGCCTCCGAACTGGGCCTTGCCGCCCAGCGGCTGCTGGGTAACCAGGGAGTACGGGCCGGTGGAACGGGCGTGGATCTTGTCGTCCACCAGATGGTGCAGTTTGATGTAGTGCATATGGCCGATGGTGACCGGGTTGTCGAAGAGCTCGCCGGAACGGCCGTCCCTGAGCCATACCTTGCCCTCGCGGGTGATCGGTACGCCCTTCCACAGCGCGCGGTGCTCCAGATGCTCGCCCAGGTACTTCATCAGGTCGTCATTGACGTCGTCCTTGTGCTTCGCGCAGAACTCGTCCCACTCGAGGTTGGCGTAGTCGTTGGCCAGCTCGAGCATATCCGTGATATCCTCCTCGGTCGCGCCGTCGAACGCCGGTGTGGAAACCTTGATTCCCAGCACGGCAGCGGCAAGGCTCAGGTGAATCTCCAGAACCTGTCCGATGTTCATGCGGGAAGGCACGCCCAGAGGATTCAGGACGATATCCAGCGGACGGCCGTTCGGCAGGAACGGCATATCCTCCACCGGAAGGATGCGGGAAACGACACCTTTGTTTCCGTGGCGTCCTGCCATCTTGTCGCCGACGGAAATCTTTCTCTTCTGGGCGATATAGATGCGGACGACCTTGGTGACGCCCGGAGACAGTTCGTCGCTGTCGGAGCGGTCAAAGACTTTGGTATCCACGACAATGCCGTAGGCTCCGTGCGGAACCTTGAGGGACGTATCGCGGACTTCTCTCGCTTTCTCGCCGAAAATAGCGCGGAGCAGTTTCTCCTCGGCCGTCAGTTCGGTCTCTCCCTTCGGGGTGACCTTGCCGACCAGGATATCTCCGGCGCGGACTTCGGCGCCTACGCGGATAATACCGTCCTCGTTGAGGTCTTTCAGCGCATCCTCGCCGACGGACGGGACATCGCGGGTGATTTCCTCAGGCCCGAGCTTGGTCTCGCGGGCTTCGCAGGAGTACTCCTCGATGTGAATGGATGTAAAGACGTCGTCCTTTACCATGCGCTCGGAAAGCAGGACAGCGTCCTCGTAGTTGTATCCTTCCCAGGTCATGAACCCGATCAGCGGATTCTTGCCGAGAGCGATCTCGCCGTCCTTGGTGGAAGGCCCGTCGGCAATCACCTCGCCGGCCTCCACCCGGTCGCCCTTGAAGACGATCGGCCGCTGGTTGTAGCAGTTGGACTGGTTGCTTCTCTCGAACTTGGTCAGGTGGTAGGTATCGACAGTGCCGTCGTCGCAGTTCACGATGATCTCGTTGGAAGCGGAGCGCTCCACGACGCCGTCGTGTTTCGCCACGACGCACACGCCGGAGTCATACGCCGCCTTGTCCTCCATCGCGGTGCCGACAATAGCGCCTTCGGTGATCATCAGCGGGACAGCCTGTCTCTGCATGTTCGATCCCATCAGGGCGCGGTTCGCGTCGTCGTTCTGCAGGAACGGGACCATGGAGGTCGCTACCGAGAAGACCATCCTCGGGGAGACGTCCATCAGGTCGATGCTGCTCTTTTCAAAGGAAGCGGTCTCGTCGCGGAAACGGCCGGAAACCATGCGGTTGACGAAATGTCCCTCGCTGTCCAGCGGCTCGTTTGCCTGGGCGACGACATAGTCGTCCTCCTCATCAGCCGTCATATAGCGCACTTCATCCGTGACCACAGGGTTGTTCGGATCGGTTTTGTCGACCAGGCGATAGGGCGCCTCGATAAAGCCGTACTTGTTGACGCACGCATAGCTTGCCAGGGAGTTGATCAGGCCGATGTTGGGGCCTTCAGGCGTCTCGATGGGGCACATGCGCCCGTAGTGCGTGTAATGGACGTCGCGGACCTCGAATCCGGCGCGCTCTCTGGAGAGGCCGCCGGGACCCAGCGCGGAGAGCCTGCGCTTGTGCGTCAGCTCTGACAGCGGGTTGTTCTGGTCCATGAACTGCGACAGCTGGGAGCTTCCGAAAAACTCCTTGACCGCGGCCGTGACCGGCTTGATGTTGATCAGGGCCTGCGGCGTCGCGTCATTCTGGTCCATCGTGTTCATGCGCTCGCGCACGACTCTCTCCATGCGGGAGAGCCCGATGCGGTACTGATTCTGGAGCAGTTCGCCGACGGAACGGATGCGGCGGTTGCCCAGATGGTCGATATCATCTGAATTGCCGACGCCGTGCTCGAGGTGAAGCAGATAGTTCATGGAAGCGAAGATATCCTCCTTGAGGATATGCTTCGGGACCAGCGAATGGATGTTCTCGCGGAGCGTCTTCTTCAGGGATTCCTCGTCCAGGTTGAGGTCGAGGATTCTCTGCAGCTCCGGATAATAAACCATTTCGGTGATGCCTGCCTCCGCCGGGTCGAACGGAAGCCACTGAGCCGCGTCCACCATCATGTTGGAGATGACCTTGACGCTGCGCCCGTTGACGTCCAGCGTAACATCGTGGATGCCGGCGTTCTGGATGGTGTCCGCCATCTCTCTGGTGACCGTGGTGCCCGCGACAGCGAGAATCTCACCGGTGTTCTCATCCACCACATCCTCGGCCAGCTTGTGGCCCGTCAGGCGGTGCCTGAAATGAAGCTTCTTATTATACTTGTAACGGCCGACGCGGGCCAGGTCGTAGCGCCTCGGATCGAACAGCATTCCGTCCAGGAGGCTGGCCGCGCTCTCCGTGGACATCAGCTCGCCCGGGCGGATTTTTTTCATCAGTTCGATCAGGCCGGTCGCGTAGCTGTCCGAAGTGTCCTTCTGGATCGTCGCGCGGAGCTTCGGCTCATCGCCGAAGAAATCGATGATTTCCTCGTTGGTGCCGAGTCCAAGGGCGCGCATCAGCACGGTGACCGGAACTTTTCTGGTGCGGTCGACGCGGGCGTAGAAGACGTCGTTGGAATCGGTCTCATACTCCAGCCACGCGCCGTGGATCGGGATGACCTGCGAGGAAAACAGCTCCTTGCCGGTTTTATCATGGTCAATCGTAAAGTATACGCCGGGGGAACGGACCAGCTGGCTGACGATAACTCTCTCGGCGCCGTTGATCACAAAGGATCCGGTGTCGGTCATCAGGGGAAGATCGCCGATGTAGATCTCATGCTCCTTGATGTTTTCCGTCTGCTTATTATAGAGCTGAACCTTCACGCGCATCGGAGCGGCGTATGTAGCGTCGCGCTCCTTGCACTTTTCGATCGTATTGACCGTCGGCTTCATCTCTTCCGGGCAAAGCCTGTATTCGCCGAAACTCAGACTGAGATTGCCGCTGTAGTCGACAATCGGGGAAAGGTCGTCAAAGACCTCCCTCAGGCCATCCGTGAGGAACCAGTTGTAGGAATCCTTCTGGATGGCAATCAGGTTGGGCATCTCCAGCACATCCTTATGTCTGGAGAAACTCATTCGGAACGTCCGGCCGGATTTGACTGCTCGAATCCTGTTTTTATCCATATGATTGTTCACCCCTGTAATGTATTTGGAAATAGTTGCCATGCAGCCGTGCTGACTCGTCTGGTCAAAGGCGATAGGCCCCCCGGACTGCAGAGGGGAATGATGAACTGCCTGTGTCCCGGAATCCGCCCTGCCGGCAGCCGCTGTGCTGTATCTGCGCGCGCCTGCCCGAAAGTTTTCGGAATGGGCTTGCAACCGCGTCTCTGTTGCGGTATAAAAGAGACAGGGATGCGGGTGCCCGATCCGTGTAAGGCGGGGCAGCAGATAAAGTACCATGGCGGGAGGCCGTTCAATGCGCTGTTTTCATGAAAATGCACAATGAAGGGCACAAAATTCCATGATAGTGCATCTGCCATAATACCGCTCCGCTGTCAAGGTGTCAAGGGGGAAACGGAAAAAATAAATAATACGGGCTTTACATCCGCGCCGCCTTCTGATATAATGCGGTTCATCGGGGTGTAGCGCAGTTTGGTAGCGCGCATGAATGGGGTTCATGAGGTCGCAAGTTCAAATCCTGTCGCCCCGACGAATTGATCCGCACGGTTTCGGCCGTGCGGTTTTTTTGTGCTTTTGCGCGCGGCTGTCTGTTTTTCCGCCGGGGTTTTTCTGCTTATTGCGCTGATTTCCGCGCATCCGGCAGCGGTCCGGCCGCCGCGGAGCAATGGGCGCCGGCTGCTGTGCGCCGGCGCCAATTGCTCCTATGGAAAAAGGCCCCTGTGAACTTCACAGGGGCCTTTGATGAAGATTCCGGGGAACTGATTACTTAAGGGTAACCTTAGCGCCCTGCTCCTCAATCTTCTTCTTGAGTTCTTCAGCCTCGTCCTTGCCGACGCCTTCCTTGACGTTCTTCGGAGCAGCCTCAACAAGATCCTTGGCCTCCTTCAGGCCAAGGCCGGTGATCTCACGGACAACCTTGATGACCTTGACCTTGTTCGGTCCGATCTCAGTCAGCTCAACGTTGAACTCGGTCTTCTCCTCTTCCTGTGCTCCTGCAGCCGGTCCTGCGACGACAACGCCTGCCGCCGCGGAAACGCCGAACTCGTCCTCAACTGCCTTTACCAGGTCGTTGAGTTCCATAACGCTCATCTCTTTGAGAGCATCAATAATCTCCTGTGCGCTTAACTTAGCCATTTCATTTTCCTCCAAAATTCAAGATTGCGGGAAATGCCGGATTCCACCGGCCCCTGCCGCGAACCCGCGGCCGCTGTCCCGGTCCGGAACAGCATTTTCATGATGCCAGAAAACAATTACTCTGCTGCCGGTGCCGGAGCTGCCGCTTCTGCAGGAGCGGAAGCGTCTGCCGCAGCTGCTGCGCCGCCCTTGTCCGCGAGCTGCTTGAGTACGCGGGCGAAATTGGTGATCGGGGACTGCAGGCTTCCGACGAACTTGGAAAGCAGGACCTCTCTGGAAGGGATCTTCGCGATCTTCTCGATACCGGCCGGGTCCTGAAGGACTCCTTCGATGACGCCGCCCTTGATCTCAAGCTTTTCGTTGTCCTTCGCGAAATTGCTCAGCACTCTCGCCGGAGCGGTTGCGTCGGTCTTGCTGACTGCGACTGCCGTCGGGCCGTTCAGAAGATCTTTGAGGCCTTCGAACTGGGTGCCGGCGATCGCGCGGTTGATCATGGTGTTCTTGTAAACCTTGTAGGTGACACCTGCCTCGCGGAGGCTCTTTCTGAGAGCGGTATCCTGCTCGACAGTAAGGCCTCTGTGGTCTACCAGGACAACGCCGACGGCGCCGTCGATGGCTTTGCTGATCTCATCTACGATCGGCTGCTTTAACTCAACCTTTGCCATGTTGCTACCTCCTTTTCTTTGAATTTCGCCAAAGAAAAAGCCCCGCTGAAAACTGCGGGGTCAGGATTTCATTCAATAAAGAACAGATTCCTCGGCAGGCGATACTTCGTATGCTTGCGCCTTTCGGCACCTGCTGTCTTCGGCATGTTTTCACACGCCGATTATCATACACCGCCCGGAAACTTCTGTCAACGGTTTTTTGGCTTTTCTTCTTCAGTTTCGGCTGCCGCGAACGCGTCTGCTCCGGGGAAAAAACACATCTGCCCCGGGTAAAGCGCATCTGACCCGTACAAAAACAAATCTGACGCTGGCGAAGCGCATCTAAGCCGTACCAAAAACAAATCTGACACTGGCGAAGCGTATCTGAGCCGGGAAAAAGCAAAAAAACCGGGCGGCCGGAGGGCCGCCCGTACATGCCTTCTGCCTGATCAGCTGAGAGACGCCGGATCAATCTTGATTCCGGGGCCCATCGTGGTGCTGACGACAACACTCTTCAGATAAGTACCCTTGACCGTGCTGGGTTTTGCCTTGATGACTGCGTCCATCAGGGCCTGGAAGTTGCCTGCTAACTGTTCTTCGGTGAAGGAAGCCTTGCCGAACGGAACATGAATGATATTTGCCTTGTCAAGTCTGTACTCGATCTTACCAGCTTTGATATCGTGGATAGCCTTTGCGACATCCGGGGTGACCGTGCCCGCCTTCGGGTTCGGCATTAAGCCCTTCGGTCCGAGAATACGGCCCAGGCGTCCGACAACGCTCATCATATCCGGGGTTGCGACGACAACGTCGAAATCAAGCCATCCTTCGTTCTGGATCTTCGGAACCAGCTCAGCGCCGCCGACATAATCAGCGCCGGCCTCTTTTGCGATATCTACCTTCTCGTTCTTGGCGAAAACAAGAACACGGACCTTTTTGCCGGTTCCGTTCGGAAGGACAACGGCGCCGCGGATCTGCTGATCTGCGTGGCGGCCGTCGCAGCCGGTGCGGACGTGGACTTCCACCGTCTCATCGAACTTGGCAGTGGCAGTCTTCTTCAGCATTGCCATCGCGTCGCTGACTCCGTACAGGGTGCTGCGGTCGACAAGCTTCGCAGCGTCCTGGTATTTCTTACCTCTTTTCATGATTTACCTCCTGTGGTATTTGCGGGATTTAACCCTCCCACTGCGCAAGACAGGGTGCCGGGGAATCCGCTGGACACGGAAATTATTCCTCAACCGTGACGCCCATGCTGCGCGCCGTTCCTGCGACCATGCTCATTGCTGCCTCAATGCTTGCCGCATTCAGGTCAGGCATCTTCGTCTCGGCGATCTTCCTGAGATCTTCCTTCGACAGAGTGGCAACCTTATCGTTCTTCGGGTTTCCGGATGCCTTCTGAAGGTTGCACGCCTTCTTGATCAGAACAGCTGCAGGCGGCGTCTTCGTCACGAAAGTGAAGCTCTTGTCTGAATAAACCGTGATGATAACCGGGATGATCATGCCGGCGTCCTTGGCGGTTCTCGCGTTGAACTCCTTCGTGAACTGGACAATATTGACACCCTTCTGTCCGAGGGCAGGTCCTACAGGCGGAGCCGGAGTAGCCTTGCCGCCCGGGATCTGCAGTTTGATATATCCTGTAACTTTCTTTGCCATAATGGCACCTCCTGAAATAGTGTGGTAATTGCGGGAACTTCCCTCCCACAGTGACGATCAATCGGCGTCACGCCTTTTTTACATCTTTAAAATCGAGTTCTACCGGAGTCTGCTTGCCGAAGACATCTGCGAAAATGGTAAGGGATTTTCTGTCAGCGTCCACAGAACTGATGCGGCCGCTGGTTCCCTCCCACGGGCCGCCCGTGACGGTCACGAAATCGCCCGCCCTGAACGGTACCGGCGCTTCAATATCGCCGCCCATGAAGGACTGAAGCTTTTCCATCTCCTCATCCGTGAGCGGTACCGCTTCAGATCCCGGGCCCACAAAGCCAGTGACGCCTCTGGTATTTCTCACGATATACCAGGTGTCGTTGTTCATGACCATTTTGACGAGGACATACGCGGGGAAAATTTTTCGTTTCGTTACCTTTTCCTTGCCGTCCGCGGTCGTCTCATGAACTTCCTCGAGCGGGATGATCACATCCTGGATCACATCCTGGAGGGAATGGTTTTTGATGGTATTTTCGAGATCCTGTTTCACGGTATTCTCATAGCCGGAGAAGGTGTGAACCACATACCATTTTGCTTCTTCCATGCATTTCCTCTTTTACTTAATGAAGTCGACCAGATACTGGCAGAGAAGATCCCACAGGCGGATGAACGCTCCGAGAATGACGGAAATAATCATTACCGTAAGGGTTTCCTGCCACAGCCTTTCCTTCGTGGGCCAGACAATCTTTTTGAACTCGGTTTTAACGCCGCCGAAGAACGTCGCGATCCTCGATTCCTTTTTGGATCCCTTCTTCGGGGACTTTGCCGGACTACCGGCGTTTTTTGTCGAATCTGCCATACTCACTCCTTACACCAGTTATCTGGTTTCCTTATGTAAGGTGTGCTTTCTGCAGAATCTGCAGTACTTCCGGACTTCCATTCTTTCAGGATGTGCCTTCTTGTCTTTGGTCCAGTTGTAATTGCGCTGCTTGCATTCTGTGCAGGCCAAAACAATTTTCGTACGCACGACTTCCACCTCCATGATAAAATTCCAACAGTCAGCAGTTTGGCCTTTTTCAGGCATTTTTTTGCATCAAAAAAAGACCCGCGTCTTCCAAACGCCCTAGCATTGTATCACAGGGGTCAACAGGCGTCAAGCCAATTCTGCCCCGAAGCCACGCCGTCCGCGCGCTTCCGCACGGCCCCGCCGGGCTGCCGGACCTCAATGCGGTGAAGGCCCGCGGTCTGAGGCCTGCGGCGCCGGACACCGCGAACCCGGCGCCGCTATACACATACTGTAAGAAAACGGCCGCAGCGGGATCATTGCGCCAGATGCGGCGAACCCGGCGCCGCGATACACTGCGCCGGGCCGCCCTGCCGGGAGAAAATGCAATCCCTTATTCCGCCGACCCGTCCGGCTGGTTCACGATGCCCGCGAGCAGAACGCTTCCGTCCTCGCCCGTGATCACAAACAGGAACGGGCGGTCGACGGTGAAGTCCACCTGCTGCCTCTCGAAAAAGGCAGTTGCCCCAATCTGCACCGCCGTGTAGGCTGCCGCCTCCGTTCCGTTCTCATCCGCCCTGACTCTCGCCGCGTGCGTGATTTCGGAGACATAGCACCCGCCGTCCGTCAGCGGTGAAAAATCTGCCGCGTCGCCATCGAAGACTTCGCTGACGCCGAGGTTCTCCAGCTCTTCCTTCAGGCTCATCTCCGAAGACACGTCAAACTTCGGCAGAGACAGACTGATCTCGGCCTCGGTTATGTCCTCCCACTGGTCTCCCTCCGACAGGATGGAGTAAACGTCGTCTCCGTCGACCAGCGGCTGGACGTCCTGTCCCTCATCCGGGAGGAAAATCCACATGGTTCCGCAGTCCTCCATCGGAAGACCTACGGCGCTGAATCCTTCGCCGGAATAAATTGCCCCGTTTATCGTCTGGTGCATCATCGAAACGGTCTGTGTACCGTCCTTCCCGGTAAACTCTTCCTGGGTGGTGTCATCCTCGTCGAACTGGCTGGTCCAGGCCGCTTTCAGATAAAGGGTGGAAACCAGGGCCAAGACAGTGTCGGAATTCAGCCTGAAATTCTCCGCCTGGTCCTGCAGAAGCCCGCCGGTGTTCCCGTTGATCCACTGGCGCAGCGCGTCGTTGATTTCATCCGATGACAGGTCGCCGGTGAAGGAGGAGGCGTGATAGATCTCCGCCAGTTTCGTGAGAAGACTTTCACGGCAGCTGAAATCGTCGCTGAGCCACAGCGAATTGGCCAGCGTCTTCGTGGCGATCGGCGTTTTGACGGTGTTGGCTTCCCAGAGAGCCTGCACTTTTTCTTCCAGCTCATCGGTGTCATCGGCATTCAGGAGATCCAGGATCTGGCTTCTGGTGCTGCCGTCCGTACATTCCGCCAGCATGGCGAGCGCGATGTAGACATTGACCGGCGAGTACACGGCATTCTGGCCCTCGTCCTGAAGGAATGCCCGCATCGTCTTCTGATAATACGGCATCATCTCATCCTGGATCTGCTGGCTGGCGGAAATTTTTTCATTCATCGCCGAACGCCAGTCCTGATACTCCTGCGTCATCTGCCACTCATTGGCGTCCATTCCCTCCCCGGACTCAGCGGGCGGTTCCGCCACCACAGACGTCAGGCCGCCCTCCGCGCCGCTCTCCGTTTCCTCCGCAGCCTGGCAGACAGTCCCTCCCAGCAGAAGGCCGGCTGCCGTAAAAGCCGCTGTGATTCTTTTTCCGCCGCGCAACAGATGTTCCGTGTTTTTCATTTCTCTCCTCCTTAGTGAAGATAAGGCACAGACAACCAGCAGCCAGCCGGTCTCTGTTCCTGCATTGCTTTCATGATCGGTGTTCCCCGCCATTTCCCGGCTGATCCGGTATGTCTCTGTGAAGCCTCACACGACTGAAGCCGCGAGAATGCGCCGCCGAAGCTATTCAATCATTCTACCGCCTGCACCAGACTGTCCATCTCATCGGCGGAAACCGGTTCTTCTACAGAAAGGGAATACGTCCAGCCGTCGATCGAGGTCCAGGTGGCGAGGGTATATTTCCCGTCTGATCCGAAATAGTTTCCGGAGCGCTCAGGGCCGTCCCACGCCGCCTGGCTGGAATAGCTGCCGTAATCGCCGCTGATATCATCGTCCCCGGCTGCCTTGCGGATTCTCGCGGTTTCATTCTCCCCATCGAAATAGATAATCTCGATCATCGGATTTTCACTGTCAAGAACCCGGTAAACACAATGGTCAGAATCCCCGATGCTGTCCGGAACCGAAATTTCGAATCCCGCGTCCTTTTCCGCTTCTTCCAGGCTGGAATATTCAGAGAAAGGATTCGGCATTTCCATACTGCCCTCTGAGGATTCTTCCGCCGCGGCGCTCTCCCCGGCGGTTTCCGTTGCTGCCTCCGCTGTTCCTGCCGCCGTCCCCGCAGTTGTTCCGCCGGTTCCATTCCTGTTTGCGCCGCCGCAGGCCGCCATCGAAAAGATCATCGCCGCTCCGATCATCCATGCGGACTTTCTCACCAGTATCCTTTTTTTCATTATATCCCCCTTTTCCCGCTGAAGTCCAATCAGGCAGCCCGTCCGCCTTCCGCGGATTCTGTGGCAGAGCCTGCTTGTCAAGCCTTAGGTTCCCGAAGGGAATCTGACGCGGTCTGTTCTTTTCCCTTCCGCCCTGTATACAGACGCGGCGCCCCGAATGTTGCAGAAAAGACGCCTGGATTTTCTCAGCCCATCCCGCGGCAAAAAAAGAAGCTCCCCGGAAGCCGCATCTTCCGGGGAGCCGTTCACATTCATTTTCTTCAAAGGGGGATTTTATGAGAAAGCTCAGAAGTTCTTTCCTTCTGACGACTACAGGATACCTCCGGAATGTGTCCAAAAAAGAATGATTCTGTGACTATTCGGTGAAATCGGATTCTTTCCCCCCTGGCCGGTTTACAGGACGTTTTCAGCCCTATTCCGAAAAAAGTAAGCTCCCCGGAAGCCGCATCTTCCGGGGAGCCGTTCACATTCATTTTCTTCAAAGGGGGATTTTTATGAGAAAGTTCAGAAGTTCTTTCCTTCTGACGACTACAGGATACCTCCGGAATGTGTCCAAAAAAGAATGATTCTGTGACCATTCGGTGAAATCGGATTCTTTCCCCCTGGCCGGTTTACAGGACGTTTTCAGCCCTGCTCCGTAAAAAAATCGGCTCCCGGGAAGCCGCATCTTCCGGGGAGCCATTCACATTCATTTTCTTCAAAGGGGGATTTTTATGAGAAAGTTCAGAAGTTCTTTCCTTCTGACAAGTACAGGATACCCCGGAATTGTGTTCAAAAAAGAATGATTCTGTGATTATCCTGTGAAATCCTTCTGCTGTATCATTGTCCCCCGGCCTTCCGGCTGAAGCCCTGGAATCTTTGCAGGGCTCAGAGGATTTCCACCAGCTCAATCTTAAAATTCAGTTCTTTACCGGCCATCTCATGATTTGCGTCCAGCGTGATGGTTTTCTCATCCTTCTGGATGACGCGCACGGGGATTGCCTGGCCTCTGCCGTTGCTGAGGCGGACTGTCTGACCTACCTGCACGTATTCACTGCCGGGAAGCTCGCTGGTCTGAAAGCGCATTACCGCGTTCGGGTCCGGCATCCCGTAGGCCTCCTCCGGCATCAGATGGACATTGACGATATCGCCGACATTCATCGCCGCCACCGCCTGATCGAATCCGTGAATCATCATTCCCGCGCCGCACTCGAATTCCAGAGGCTCGCCGCGCTCATACGAGGAATCAAACCGGGTGCCGTCATTGAAGGTCCCCTCATAGTGGACGCGGACGGTTTTCCCGACATTTTTTCCCTCGACTGGCGGCATCTGATTCCCGCATTTTCCGCAGCCTCCGCCGCACCCGGAATCGCAGCCGCAGTCCTCTCCTTCACCGCAGCCGTGATGTCCGCACTCTCCGCCGCAATCCCCGTTTTCCTCATGGCCTCCGCAAGAGGGCGATTCGGTTTCGGTGAGCTCGCCGCGCGCGAACGCCGCGGCCGCCTGATCAGCGTTTCCGGCCGCGCCGCTGACCGCTTTCACCCCGGCATCCGCCAGCGCTGCCATCGCGCCTGGTCCGATGCCTCCGCAGACGACCGCTTCCACGCCTTTTCCGGCAAGAAAACCGGCCAGGGCTTCATGACCGGCGCCCTCCGTGCCGATCACTTCGCCGGGAACCGCAGTGTCTCCGCTGACTTCATACAGTTTGAACGCCTCCGCGCGGCCGAAATGCTGGAACACGCTGCCGTCTTTATCATAGGGTACCGCAATTTTCATATCCTGCTCCTGTTTGTTCTGGGTGTCTCTCAGTTTTTCTTTTCGGAATTTCTGATATTCTGCCGTCGGAATCCCGGCGATGCTCCATATCGGATTTCAGCTGCCGTTCTTCCTGAATTTCAACAGCCGCTCCATCTCAGATTCCCAATGCCGGCTCGCCGCTGATACCGGCTGCCGCTTTTCCCGGTTCACGCCGCTTCCTGCGTTCTCCTGGCACGGGTTAATAATACGGAGCTTTTCGACTGCCGAATGAAGCTTCCGGCCGCAATCACTTCGCCGCTTTGACTTCTCTCGGGTTTTCCTTTCCCTCCGCGAAAAGCTGCAGGCTGGTGAAACAGCCTTCCACCATCTGGCTCACATCCTGCTCGGTGTAGAAAGCCGTGTGCGGGCTGATGATGACGTTCGGGAAAGAGCGCAGGATCGCGAGATCATCCCGCTTCATCACATCCCCGATATGATTGTAGTAATACAGGCCGGCTTCGTTTTCCACAACGTCAAGTCCCGCGGCGCCGACCTTCCCCGCTTCAATGGCCCGGATCAGGGCCTTGTCGTCAATCAGCTTCCCGCGGGAGGTGTTCACGATCACAACGCCGTCCTTCATCTTCGCCAGCGATTCTTCGCCGATCAGATGGTAGTTCTGCTCGGTGGCGTTGGCGTGCAGCGAAATAACGTCAGCCTCGCGCCAGAGCGTATCCAGGTCCACATACTCCGCATAGCGGGCCGCCTCGCTGTTCGGGTAAAGATCGTTGGCGATCAGCCGGCAGCCGAAACCGGAAAGGTGCTTCAGAACCGTCGTCCCGATTCTTCCGGTGCCGATCACGCCGACAGTGCAGCGGGTGATATCGCGGCCGATCTTTCCCTTCAGCGTGTAATCCTGCAGTTCGACACGCTTGAGGATGTGTCCCATCCGGCGCAGGCACATGAGCATCAGCATGATGGCGTAATCCGCGACGCCGTCCGGCGAATAGCTGACATTCGAAACCCTCAGGCCGAGCCGGGCCGCCGTTTTCAGGTCCACATGGTCATAGCCGATCGAGCGGCACAGGAAATACCTGACGCCGAGATCCGCGAACTTTTTCATCAGTTCTTCCGGCATCGCGCAGGGCGTGAAGCTGATGGCGTCTGCGCCGGCCGCCAGATCAGCGTTTTCCATGGACGGATACTGCGTAGTGTATCCGAAGTCGATTCCCGTCTTCTCCCTGAATTCCCTGCAGTAGCCAAGTTCGTCAAATTCGCGCAGATAGTAGAAAAAAATCTTCATTTTCTTTTCCTCTCTCTCCCGCCGGCTTTCAGCATCTCCGGCATCACTGTGATCCCTGACTTCCCGGACTGAACTGCATCAGCCGGTACGGATCTCCCGCGGGTCCGGCTGTGATCCCTGTCTTCCCGGACTGAACGGTCAGATCTTGAACCGGTATCCCACGCCCCAGATCGTCTCGATATACTGCGGGCTGGACGAGTCAAACTCGATTTTCTCCCGGATTTTTTTGATATGAACGGTCACCGTGGCGATGTCCCCGATGGAATCCATGCCCCAGATTTTGCGGAACAGCTCGTCCTTGGTGAAGACATGGTTCGGATTCTCCGCTAGGAAAGTGAGCAGGTCGAACTCCTTGGTCGTGAACTGCTTCTCCTCGCCGTTGACCCAGACGCGGCGCGCGGTCCGGTCGATCCTCAGGCCGCGGATTTCAATCACCTCGTTCTTTTCCCTGCCTCCGACCAGCCGCTCGTAGCGGGAAAGATGCGCCTTGACCCTGGCCACAAGCTCACTGGGGCTGAACGGCTTGGTGATGTAGTCGTCCGCGCCTAGCCCGAGGCCGCGGATCTTGTCGAGATCGTCCTTCCTGGCCGAAACCATCAGCACCGGGATATCCTTGACCTCCCGGATGCGCCGGCAGATTTCAAAGCCGTCCGTTCCCGGCAGCATCAGGTCCAGAATGACCAGGTCGACGTCTTCGTCCAGCGCCCGGCGGAGACCCGCGCTGCCATCCTCCTCAATCAGAACGGTGAAACCGGAAAGTTCCAGATAATCTTTCTCCAGTTCCGCAATGTTTTTATCATCCTCAATAACCAGAATCTTACCCAATTTCGTTCCCCTCTCAGCCGATTTTCAACAGTGATCCCGCGGCCTGCCACTTTGCTGCTCCCTGTCCCCGGACGCCCAGTTTATCCTCCTTCGGCGCTTCCCGGACAGGCGCGGTCGGCCCCCTGTTTATGAACGCTCAGGATAACCTCCTCCGGTGCTTCCCGGACAGATGTGACCGGTCCCATGCCCAATGCCCGCGGATGCTCAGGTTACCCGACGCCGGACCGTTGAATTTCATTATACCATGAAACCGGCGCTTTCGGGCGGTATCCCCTGTTTTAACCGGTATACCGGAATCAGGAAGCTTTTCCGCCCGCGCCGGAAGCGTTCCCGGGCCGCTGCAATTCCCGGACTTCATCCAGTATCCCTGTCCCGGCGCAGATCTCCTGATGCCGGGCAGGTTTCCCGCGGCGCGGCGGTCTGCCTGTCTCAGGGCAGTTCAGCCTGCCCCGGACGCCTTCATTATTTCGTCCCGCCGGTGTTTTTCCCGGTGTATTTCTGCAGCTCAATGATCATCGATGTGCCCTGCCCCACGGTGCTCTCGGCCGAGACAGTGCCGCCGTGATCCTCCACGATCTTCTTTACGATCGAGAGACCGATGCCGGAGCCGCCGGTCGACGTCCTGGCCGCGTCCGCGCGGTAAAACCGCTCGAAGATATGCTCCAGATCCTGCTCCGCGATTCCTCTGCCGTTGTCACTGAAAACCAGTTTCACCGTATCCTTCGTTTCCGTGGCCTGAAGCCGGATGCGGCAGGGCGTTTTGTCCGCGTACTTCAGCGAGTTTCCGATGATGTTGCTGAAAACGCGGTGCATCTGCTCGGAATCCACCGCGATTTTCGTCCCGGGCTGAACCTCGCTTTCGCAGGTGAACTCCGCCCCGTCGGCCGCGAGCTGGCTTTCGAACTCCTCCGCGCAGTCCCGGATGAAATCAGCCGCCGGAAGAACGCGGAAATTATACGGGATTCCCTCGGAATTCATCCGCGTGTAGAACGACAGCTCATCGATCAGCCGCGACATCTCCTTGGTCCGGCTGAGGATGACGCCCAGATACCGGTCCATCATCTCGGGCGTGCTGGCGACGCCGTCGCGGATTCCCTCCACGTATCCCTGGATTGCCGTGATCGGCGTCCTGAGGTCGTGGGAGATATTCCGGATCAGCTCACGGTTCGCGGCGTCCGCCTGCAGTTTCTCCTCCTGGGTCTGTTTGAGCCTTTCCCGGGCTTTCTCAAAAGCCCGGCAGAGTTCGCTCATCTCGTCTTTCCCGCCCGCGTGGATATGAAAATCGAGGTCGCCTTCGCTGATCCGCTTCGCCGCGTCCTCAAGCACGCCGATCTCCATCATGGTGGGACGGTAGATCCATACCGTGCACAGGCCGGCTGTGAGAAGCAGGATGAAGACGATCGAGATGCCGAACTGCCTCATGATGGTTTTCCCCAGCGGGAAGCGCCTTGAGCTGTCCACCAGGCCGAGAAACGTCACTTTTCCGCTGTCGGTCTCCGCCGTGTAAACGTCGTAAACCCACCAGACGTCCCCTGACGTATGCACCGCGGTGCACCCGCCGCTGGCGTCCGGCAGTACGGCGTCCGCGCGGTCAAGCATTTCTTCCGTCAGATCCGCGCTGTCCGAAATCAGTTCGCCGTCCCGCCAGACCAGCACCTGAAAAGTTTCGATCGTCTTCTGCTCCGCGAAATCCCGCAGGGCCTCGTCGTCCTCCCAGAAATCCGATTCCGACTGTTCCTTTTCCTCAAGTTCGCTGTTCAGCGACAGCGCGATGCGGTCGGAGATGCCCGAATCCCCCGAAATCAGGTCGGAAAGCTCCAGGGTTACCCCGTAGCGCAGCCGGAAAGCTTCCCGGTGATTCAGGTAGATCCCGGCGCCGAGAAGCACTGACAGCGTCAGCGGCAGCAGGATGATACAGCAGAAAGACAGAATCAGTTTGTGTCTAAGCTTCAAGAGAATAGCCTCCACTTCCGGCGAGAGCCACGCTCATCACCGCGCCGCAGCCGGCGTTTTTCAGGGCCAGCGCGCAGGCGTCCATCGTGGCGCCGGTCGTAATGACGTCGTCCACCAGGGCCGCGCGGCGAGGAACCCTCGCGCCTTCCGCCACCGTGAAAGCGCCTGCGACATTGGCGGCGCGCCCGGCGGCGTCCAGGGTTTTCTGTTCTTTCGTCGCCCTGATGCGAAACAGGATTCCGGTTTCCACCGGCAGGTCCCAGGCCGCGCCGAGCCTCTCCGCGATCTCCTCCGACTGGTTGAAGCCTCTCTTCCTGCGCCGGGCCGGATACAGAGGGACCGGGATCAGGCATTCAGGGGCGAAGCTCTTCACGCGTTCCCGGTAGATCTCCGCCATCAGAAGGCAGGGATAATCATAGTTCTGCCTCAGGTTGCGGTCTTTCGCGGACAATATCAGGTCCCTCACCGCCCTGCTGCTGTACCGGAACCCGACAATCCCGGCGTCGAAATGCCGTTCGCGCCGGCTGCAGCCGCGGCAGTACTCATCTTCGGCCCGCGAAATCTGCAGGCCGCATCTTTTGCATCTGGGCTCCTTTACCCGCGCCAGGCTTTCCCGGCATTCCGGGCAGATCCACGTGCCGTACGGCAAGACGTCCCCGCACACCGGGCAGCGCCTCGGGTAAAGCAGGTCACTCAAAAAGCCCATTGTTATCCCGGAGCCTGCTGACCAGACCGCTGTAGCGCCTCTGCTCGACATCGTTGCGGATCATCGACTGGAAGGTCTGAACGCTCCCGACAATGCAGACGCACTTTTTCGCCCGGGTCACCGCCGTGTAGAGCAGGTTGCGGTTCATGAGCATCCGCGGCCCCGTGAGAAGCGGAAGGATCACGGCAGGGAATTCGCTCCCCTGGCTTTTATGGATGGTGATGGCGTAGGCGAGTTCCAGGTCTTCGGCTTCCCTTCCCGAGTACACGGCCCGCCGGCCTTCGTCAAATTCCACCGTGATCTGCCCTTCTTCGGGGCTGATCTCCCGGATCACTCCCATGTCCCCGTTGTAAACTCCCTGGCCCTCGTGGACCGCGGTGCGGAAGCTGTCGAGGATCTTCCAGGGCTTCTGGTAATCATTTTTGGTCTGCATGACCTTGTCGCCTTCCCGGAACACCGTGCTTCCCACCGTCATCTCCATCTTTGACAGATCCGGCCCGTTGATGTTGCCCTGCAGCGTCAGGTTGAGCTGCTCCAGCCCGAGCGCTCCTTTGCGCATCGGGGTCAGCACCTGGATTTCACTCCAGTCCGTGTCCAGATAGTCCGGAAGTTTCCGGGTCAGCAGCGTTATCACGGCCCCCTTGATCTGCCCGGGATTGTCGCGCTCAATGAACAGGAAATCCCGGCTTCCGGGCCTGGGTCCGACCATCTCGCCGGCGTTGATGCGGTGGGCGTTGACGATAATATCGCTTCCCGCCGCCTGGCGGAAAATTTTCTCCAGCCTCACGACGCGGAAACAGCCGGACGCGATCATATCCCGCAGCACATTGCCCGGCCCGACGCTCGGCAGCTGGCTGGAGTCTCCGGTGAGAATCAGCTTCATCCCCGGCACCATGGCGCGGAGCAGCGCCTGCATCAGATAGATGTCGACCATCGACATTTCATCGATGATTACAACGTCCGCCTCCAGCGGATTGTCCTCATTCCGGTTGAACACGGTGCGGTCTGTGTCCGGATCCCCGGACGCCTCGAGCATCCGGTGGATAGTCCTGGCCTCACGGCCGGCGGCCTCCGTCATTCTTTTCGCGGCCCGGCCGGTCGGCGCGGCGCAGAGCACGGTCTTTTTCTCTGTTTCAAAGTAGCGGATCAGGGTGCGGATAATCGTCGTTTTTCCGGTTCCGGGACCGCCGGTGACGATCGTGATCCCGCCGCGGACAGCGGCGTTCACCGCCTCGCGCTGTTTTTCATCCAGAACGATCTGCTCTTCCTTCTCGATTTTTGCGAGCCGGCGGGCGATTTCTTCCTCCGGGACACTGCTGACCACGCTGAGGCTGAGAAGCATCTGCGCCACCGAGTTTTCCGCCTTGTAGGCCCGCCAGCTGTAAACCATCTTCTGGCCGCCGTCCTCTTTGATGGCGATTTTCCGGTCGATAACCAGGTTCATCAGCAGCGGTTCCAGGTCCCGCTCCGGAATCTGCAGCAGCTGGAAAACCTGGCTCTCCACCAGCTCCTGCGGGAGACAGGTGTTCCCTTCCCCCTCGCCCTGCTGCAGCAGATAAAGAACCGCGCTGCGGATGCGGAAATCCGAGTCGGCCTCGATGCCGATTTTCTGAGCGATCTCGTCCGCCCGCTTAAAGCCGACGCCGTCGATGTCGTCCGCCAGCTGGTAAGGGTTCTGGCGAAGAATTTTGTAGAGTTTGTCCCCGTACTTTTTATAGATTTTGATCGCAAGGTTCTGGCTGATCCCGTAGTCCTGCAGAAAGAGCATGGCCTGCCGCAGATCGCGCTTTTCGGCGAGCTCCGCCGCGATGGAAACCGCCTTGCTTTTCGAGATGCCCTTCACCTCGGACAGCCGCTCCGGCTCCTCCTCGATTATGCGCAGCGTATCGTCCCCGAACTTTCTGACGATTCTCTTCGCGAGCGCTTCCCCGATTCCCTTTACCGCCCCGGACGCCAGGTATTTCTCAATGGCGTTCTTCTCGGACGGCCTCACGAACTCGCAGGAATCGGCTTTAAGCTGCTCCCCGTAGCGCGGATGCACGACCTTTTCACCCTTCACGCGCAGATACTCTCCCTCCGCGACGTCAGGGAAAATTCCCGTCACGCTCTCGTCTCCGCCGTCCGTGTCCAGAACGAGCACGGTGTATCCGTTGTCCTCGTTCCTGTAAACGATTCTCTCTACCTGACCCTCAAGTTCTGTCAAAATATCCTCCGCCAGATTCGCAAAACGGCGCCCGCCGGCGCAAAACCGCTGTTATGCAAAGAGCTCCGGGCAGAATCTGCTTTCCCTGCCCCGGAGCTCTTTGCTGATGGCCGCGCCGTTACGCAGGCCTGATTGAAATTCACTCTTCATTTTCGTTGATGGAACTGATTACGTCAAGATAACGGCCGGTGCCGATGGCCACGCAGTTCATCGGGTTTTCCGCCGTCATGGTGGTGATTCCGAGCCGCTCTTCCAGCAGATGCTCAAGCCCGTGCAGCAGCGCGCCGCCGCCCGTGAGCACGATGCCGCGGTCGGAAATATCGGCTGCGAGTTCCGGCGGCGTCTTCTCCAGCACCATGTGAACAGCCTCGACGATCTGGTTGGTCGGCTCCCGCAGGGCTTCCTCCGTCTCGGAGGAAGTGATGGTCACCGTCTTCGGGAGACCGCTGACGAGGTCGCGGCCGCGCACATCCAGCGCCAGTTCGTCCACCCGCGGATAGCAGGTGCCGATCTTGATCTTGATCTCCTCACCGGTGCGCTCGCCGATCAGAAGATTGTGGTTTTTGCGCATATAGCGCACGATAGCGTCGTTGAAATCGTCCCCGGCGACCTTGATGGATTCGCTCACGACCGTTCCGCCGAGCGATATCACGGCAATATCAGTCGTACCGCCGCCTACGTCGACGACCATGTTGCCGGCGGGCTTGGAGATATCCACCCCTGCCCCGATAGCCGCCGCCAGCGGTTCCTCCACCAGGTAAACTTCACGGGCGCCCGCGTTGAAGGTCGCGTCCTCCACCGCCTTGCGCTCCACTTCCGTGATCTGGCTCGGAACGCACACGCTGATGCGCGGTTTGCGGAAGATGCGGCGGCCTACCGCCTTCTGGATAAAGTAGCGGATCATCTTTTCGGTGATGGTGTAATCCGCGATAACACCCTGGCGGAGCGGGCGGATGGCAACAATATTGCCGGGAGTGCGGCCGATCATCATGCGGGCCTCCTCTCCGATCGCACGGATTTCATTCGTATTGCGGTCGTAGGCAACTACCGAAGGCTCTCTCAGCACAACGCCTTTGTTTTTGATATATACAAGAATGCTGGCTGTTCCCAGATCAATCCCGATATCGGTGGAAACTCCCATGAATCTGCAACCCCCTGTCAGATGCGCGGCAGGGCGGACGCCCTTCCGGTCTGAAACTGTATCAGTAAAACTGCATCGATGATCAACTGTGTCAGAATAAAACAGAAATCCCGCGGCGCATAAGGCGCGGGGAACAGGCGCTGTACAGGCTGCCCGGGCCGTTCGTCAGGCTGTTCTTCCGCGGCCTCCGGCCGTTCCGGCAGAGACCGTCTGCGATCCCGCGGAAGCCTGTTTTACCGTCTTCCGCAGGCATAAATAACCTTGTATCATTATACCTGACTAAGCCAAAAGTGCAAGTAATTTTCCTTACAATATCCTTACGGGCGGCATCTGGGGCCGTTCCCCGGCAGACGTCAGGCCTGCAGGCCGGGATACCATGCTCCAGTGACGGGCAGCCCGTCCTCCGGCCGCCGTATTATTCCTCACCGCGGCCGCCGGCGTCTCATCGGGGAGAAGTCAGGAGTTATCCGCGGCAGGGCCCGGGTTCTTGCGGAACGGCGGAACATCCGGCTATAATGGGGACATTCAACCCCGACAGGGGACAGGAAAGGAGAACAGGCCCACGCCGCCCGGCGGCACGCGGCCTTCAGCGCAATGAAAAGAAATATCCGCTTTCTGCTTGCCTACGACGGCACCCGGTATTACGGCTGGGCGAAGCAGCCGGGCAGAGAAATGACCATCCAGGGAAAAATGGAAAAACTGCTGGCTGAACTCACCGGCATGGAGTCCGTCGAAGTGATCGGGGCCGGCCGCACTGACGCCGGCGTCCACGCGCGCGGCATGGTGTGCAACGCCCATCTCGAAACTGATCTGTCCGCCGATGAGCTTCGCGACGCCTGCAACCATTACCTGCCCGAGGATATCTGCGTTCTGGACGTCCGGGACGCCTCTCCCCGCTTTCACGCCCGCTATCTCGCTGTCGGCAAAACGTACGGCTACACCTGCTATACCGGGCCGCTCAAGCCGGTTTTTGACCGCAAGTATGTCTGGAACATTCCCGCGGAGTGGAAGCCCGACCTGGACAGGATGCGCGAAGCCGCGTCGTTCCTGGCCGGTACCCATGACTACGCTTCCTTCTGCGCGAATCCGCGCATGAAAAAATCAACTGTGCGCACGGTCGATTCCATTGTCATTGAACAGCACGGGCCTTATCTCACCTTCACCTACCACGGCGACGGTTTTCTGCAGCACATGGTGCGCATCCTGACCGGTACGCTGATCGAATGCGGGATCGGAAAGAGGGATCCGGCATCCATCCCGGCGCTGATCGAAGCGAAGGACAGAAAACAGGCCGGGCTCACGGCGCCGCCCTGCGGGCTGTGCCTGATCAGCGTGGACTACAGCTGACCCCGCGGCTGTTCTCCCTGCGCCGCAGCTGTTTTCACTGCGCCGCCCCTGTCCAGCGGCGCTTTTGTCCAGCTATGCGCTTTTCCCGTGATATGCCTGTCCCGTGCAGCCCTGTCACGCAACGCTTGCCCCGCGATATGCCTGTCCCGTGCAGCCCTGTCACGCAATGCGCTTGCCCCGCGATATGCCTGTCCCGCGCAGTCCCTGCCACGCAATGCGCTTGCCCTGCGATATGCCTGTCCCGCGCTCTGTGCGGCCGGTGAAGAAAGCCGGAAAGACAGCAGCGGCTTCAGGAAAAATTCTCGGAAAAAATGAGCCGCCCGGTTTTCCCGGGCGGCTCGCTTCATATCCGGCTTCAGGCCGGCCGGCGCGCGGAATCAGTTTCCGGCTTCGTACTCCTCGTATTCCTGGTCGTAGATGTGATAGTACTGCAGTTTTTCGTACTCGTCGTACACAGCCTGCTCTTCCTCCGTCATCTCGGAGTATTCTTTCCACTCTCCGTCCGTGTTGCGGTAGGCGACAGCGTTGAAAATCGGGAACGTCTCCTGGACAGAGGAAACATAAGTCTGATACTGGTCCTTCGGGAAGCCGATCGTATCCAGAAGCAGGCCAGCCAGATAGTTGGCGCTGGTCTCGACGCCGGTCACCGCGCTGTCCAGTCCGAGGTCATAGTTTGCCCAGATGAAGAACGGGGTGATATGGCGCTTCTGCTCCTGGTCCAGCGTGCGGTTGTCGATGTCCAGGCCGTTTTCCTTGAAGATCGGCTCGACGACATAATCGTTGGGCTGATGGTCTCCGAAGAACAGGATGACGGTTTTTTCATCGCTCTCCGACAGGTCGGTGATCAGTTCCTCCAGCGCCTTATCCGTCTCATAGATCAGGGAGAGATAATGGTTGAGGTACTTGGTCGTGTAAGTGTTGTAGAAGATCGCGCGGATCAGCGGCGTGAAGTTCAGGTAGGAACCGCCGTAAGCGCTGTGGTTCTGCATCGTGATGTTCAGCATGAACACCGGGTCGTCGTTGCGGTTCAGCAGCAGCTCGACGTTCTTGAAATCCGCTTCATCGCTGACGTACCGGCGCAGCAGAGTGCGGTACAGGTTGTTCTCCAGAAGATCCTCCTGGAAAATCGTCTGGTCAAAATGCATCAGAGGATAGATCTTGTTGCGGTTCCATCCGGCAGCCAGGTAGGGGTGCATTCCGATGGTGTAATACCCCCAGTTGTTGAAATCCTCCGTCAGCGAATGGATATCATTCTGGAGCAGATACTGCTGATAAGGCACGGAACCCGCCGGGAAGAACACCATGCTGTCGCTGGTCATGGCCTCAAACTCCGAGTTCGCGGTATTTCCGCCGAGAACGGATACGTAGAGATAGCCGCTTACCGTGTTTTCGACCTCGCCGTTCAGGATGCTGTGGACGAACGGCATATAATCCATGTTCGTCCGGAACTCGCCGTTGACGGCAAGGTCGCTGAAGGTCTCATCCATGATGATGATGACGTTGGGCAGGTCTTCGGGCAGTTCCGTCGTGTCTTCCGGCTGGGAGGCGAGCACTTCGGCTTCGGTCTCGGAATCATAGCCCTCAGGCGCGCTGATCGTCATGTACCGCAGGTTCAGCGTAAAGTTCAGCACCAGGCCGTCATAACTGTACATGCGGACCGGGCGGAACAGCGATTTGTTCAGTTTCAGGCGGTCCGCCGTGTCATCCTGCCACAGGAAGTTGAGGAAGAACGCGAGCGAAATGCAGGAGGCGACCGTCAGCACCAGGCGGACCACCCAGTTTCTGAACCTGACCGTATCGCGGAAAACAACGGCCAGCAGCAGCAGGACCACGCCTGTGACAAAGGCGAAGCGCCAGCTGATCATGAACGTCTGGTTGCCAGCGACCTCCATCGCCGTCCTGATCGAATAGATATCCCAGGGGACAATCGGGTTGGTGCGGAACAGCATGACAAAATAGCTGGCGACCGCGAATCCGCCGATGCAGATGATCTGCACAGTCAGGGATACCTTGGGGCTTCCCGCCGCAAAAAGCAGGATGGCAAAAAGCATGTAGTACAGCGCGTAGTTGACGAACGGCGCGTTGTCTACCAGCGTATCCCAGTCATGGTTGTAAAGCTCCACCGTCCAGAACAGCAGGAAAGGCACAAAGCACGCCACAACCATGCCGATGACGCTGTGCATTTTCCGGTTCATCTGCGGGGTCTGCAGCAGGAAGAAATCCGCCGCGGACACCGAGACGAGCAGGATAAAGTAGTCGCGCCAGGACATGCCGTGCATGAAATAGTCAATCATAGCGTAGGCCGCGGCTGCCGCGCAGGCCAGCGCAATGACGGCTCTCGCTTTTCTGACCGGGTTAACCGCCACCAGCAGAATGAATTCGGACGCGGCAAAGAGAGCCGCGACGCCTGTGAACATCCGGCCGTTGAAACCGTTGTAGTAGCATCCCATGGCCAGAATCAGGATAAACAGAGCCGCGAAAACGGCCGCCTCGACCAGGCAGGCAAGATTCTTCCTCACATGGATTCTTCTCCCGTCGTCAGCCAGATAGCCGTACTGGAACGGCTGTTTCTGCCTCTTCGGCCTGTTCGTTCTCCCCGGTTTCTCCGGTTTGCCAGGCTTTTCAGGAGCAGACGGATTCACCGGACTGTCCTGCGCCGCCGGCTGGTCCGCTTTCCCCGCTACATTCTCTCCCGGCTGATCCGCTCCGGCTTCCTTCATTTCCCCCGGCTCTTCTTCCGGGCTGTCTTGTGTCTGCCCTTCCGGGTTCTCTGCCGTTTTTTCTTCTTTCTCCGCAGTCACGGACGTCTTCTCCGTGCTGATTTCTTCGTTCTGTGTCTCATCACCCGGCTGATCCGAAACCTTTTCGGACCCGTCCAGATTTTGATTTTCCATATTTCACCTCACCGAAAAACTGGCTGTCCCGCAGCTTCACCCGCCTGCGGAAATAACAGCGACTGAATGCCTTGCCTAGTATAACATAAAAGATTTATTAAATCTGTGTAAATTTGATGAAGAATCTTACAAAATCTTTACCCAGATTTGACAGGCGCCGCCGGGCGGGTTTTCGCGTTTCGCTGTCTGCCGCGCGGAATTCGGTCATCGGTCGAGGCGTTCCGGGCGGTGAAATCCGTTCCGTTTTCTGCGGCGCGGAATTCGGCGCAGCCCGTCAGTTA
Organism: Lachnospiraceae bacterium; assembly: GCA_050944455.1. Classification (GTDB taxonomy): domain Bacteria; phylum Bacillota; class Clostridia; order Lachnospirales; family Lachnospiraceae; genus Anthropogastromicrobium. The sequence goes on along the minus strand of JBMNRC010000002.1, from coordinate 53,494 downwards.
GTCATTGTGAAAAAAACTTACATCTATTATAATGGCTTCAGATATGCGCAGCTGTTCTCCGCCCCGCGGCCGGATCACGGTCCAGCGCCAGGGAGGCGCAGCCGCAGCAGAGAAAATATTGCCGGGCTGTCCCGGATACGGAGGTAACGCCATGATCAATGAAGTACTGGAATGTTTTAAAAAGCTGTACGGCGGCGAGGGGGATATCCGCACCTACTTTTCGCCGGGCCGCGTCAACCTGATCGGAGAGCACACTGACTACAACGGCGGGCATGTCTTCCCCTGCGCCCTGACGATCGGCACCTACATGGCCGCGCGCAGAAGGCCGGACAATAAGCTCCGCTTCTACTCCATGAATTTTGAGAAAGACGGCGTCGTCGAATCTTCCCTGGACGATTTCACGCTCGGGAAAGAAGGAAACTGGACGCAGTATCCGAAGGGCGTCATGTGGACCTTCACCGAGAAAAAGCATCCGCTGTTCTCCGGCCTCGACATTGTCGTCTACGGAAACATCCCGAACGGCTCGGGCCTCTCTTCTTCCGCTTCCCTGGAAGTCCTGACCGGCGTGATGCTCAGGGATATGTTCGGATACGACGACCTTTCCATGATCGATCTCGCGCTGTACGGGCAGTTCTCCGAGAACAACTACAACCACGTCAACTGCGGAATCATGGACCAGTTTGCCGTAGCCATGGGCAAAAAGGACAACGCCATTTTCCTCGATACGGCGGATCTCTCCTACGTTTACGCCCCGATCAGGCTGGACAATGCGAAGATCGTCATCGCTTCCAGCAACAAGAAGCGCGGCCTCGGGGATTCCAAGTACAATGAGCGCAGAGCCGAGTGCGAAACCGCTCTGGCAGAAATCCAGAAGGTGAAGAATATCAAAAGCCTCGGCGAGCTGACTCCCGCCGAATTCGAGGAAGTCAAATACGCCATCAAGGATCCGGTGCGCGTAAAAAGGGCTAAACACGCCGTATACGAAAACGCCCGCACCATCGAGGCCGTCAAAGATCTGCAGGCCGGGGACATCGCCGCGTTCGGGAAACTGATGAACGCTTCCCACGTCTCCCTCCGGGACGATTACGAGGTAACCGGGAAAGAGCTGGATACGCTTGTCGACGCGGCCTGGAAGTGCAGCGGAGTGATCGGCTCCCGCATGACCGGCGCCGGCTTCGGCGGATGCACGGTAAGCATCGTCGAGAACGACGCTGTCGACAGTTTTATTGAAAACGTCGGGAAGGAATACAAAGACAAGATCGGCTACGCGGCTGATTTCTATGTCGTGAGTATCGGCGACGGCGCCCACCGCCTGGCTTAAGGCAGGCGCGCCGCTGTTTCAGGCGGCTTCCGCGGATATCAGGAACACCGGAGGCCGCTGCCGCCGCTGTCCCCGCAAAGAATGCGGGAAGCCGGCGGAAAGAAGCCTGAGGCATCAGATTCCATCTGATCCGGAACAGTTGATTTTATCTGACACAGGAGGGGAATGAGTCATGAAAATATTGGTTACCGGCGGTGCGGGATACATTGGAAGCCACACCTGCGTAGAACTGCTGAACGCGGGATATGACGTTGTCGTGATGGACAACCTGTACAATTCCAGTGAGAAGGCGCTGGAGCGCATTAAGCAGATCACGGGCAAAGACCTGACATTCTACAACGCCGATATGCGGAACCGGGATGACGTCAAAAAGATTTTCGACAACGAGAAAATCGACTGCGTCATCCATTTTGCCGGGCTCAAAGCGGTAGGAGAATCCGTGGTGAAACCGATTGAATACTACTCCAACAACATCGGGGGAACCCTCAACCTGGTCGATGAGATGAGAAACCACGGATGCAAAAAAATCATCTTCAGCTCCTCCGCGACCGTATACGGCAACCCCGCGGAGATCCCGATCACCGAAAAGTGCCCGAAAGGCACTCCGACCAACCCCTACGGCTGGACCAAGAGCATGCTGGAGCAGATTCTGACGGACCTCCACACGGCGGACCCCGAGTGGAATGTCATTCTTCTGCGCTACTTCAACCCGATCGGCGCGCACAAGAGCGGCCTGATCGGCGAGGACCCGAAGGGCATTCCGAACAACCTGCTTCCGTACATCTCCCAGGTCGCCATCGGAAAGCTGAAGGTGCTCAACGTGTTCGGCAACGACTATCCGACGCCGGACGGCACCTGCATCCGCGATTACATTCACGTGGTGGATCTGGCCAGAGGCCATGTCAAAGCCATCGAAAAACTGTCCGGAAAGCCGGACGTCTCGATCTACAATCTCGGCACCGGCAAAGGCTACAGCGTGTTCGAGGTGCTGCACGCCTTTGAGAAGGCATGCGGTCACAAAATCCCGTATGTGATCAAGCCGCGCCGCGCGGGCGACGTCCCGGTGTGCTACTCCAAATGCGACAAGGCCGCCGCGGAACTCGGCTGGAAGGCCGAATACGGCATCGACGAGATGTGCGCGGACACCTGGAACTGGCAGCAGAAAAACCCCAACGGCTACAACGACAACTGATCATCACACAGGCCGGGCGGCAGGAGATCCTTCCGCCCGGCCTTTCTGCGCGCTGAACGGTACCGGTACCGCTCATGCGGCGCCGGCAGAGGGCCGGTGCGCGGGGCCGCAAAAGAAAAATAACTCATTAAAACAATGAAAAGCAATCGGGCGGACAGCAGAGAAGGAACTCTGCTGCCCGCCCTCCGCAATTCATTGTCCGGTCATCAGGCTTTGCTGTCCAGCCCGAACAGTTTTCTCTTGCGTTCGAGCATCTCATCGATATGGTTCATGTATACGTCGATCTCTTTGGCATTCTCGCACCGCTCGATCCGGATGCCGTTTTCCCCGCGGTCCCACACGCGCTTGGTGATCGCCCCCGCGCCGAGCGCGAGAATGGTCTGTTTTTCTTCCATGATCAGGATGTTGTAGATGCCGTACCGGGCGGGGGAAAGGATGTTCCCGTTTTCATCCCTTTTTTCCGGGCGCGCGTAGCCGACGTTCTCGAAGTTGCCCGACATGTTTTTCTGCCGGTAGAGATAGTACGGCACCAGCCCCATTCTGGCCGCCCCCTCGGAAGCGATGCGCATGGTCTCGTCGGTATTGCTGATGGCCGAAAATCCGTTTTCCTCGATGTACTTCATCATCCGGGAGGCCCGCTTGAGAGCCAGCGAGTGAACCGTAAAGTCATCCGGGGACAGCCTGACGATCTCGTCGACCGTGTGCTGCACATCCGCAGCGGATTCCCCCGGCAGTCCCAGGATGATGTCCATGTTGATGTTGTCCATGCCCGCTTCCCTCGCGCAGCGGTAGGCTTCGATGGTCTGCTGCACCGTATGCCGCCGGCCGATCAGACGCAGGGTCCGGTCGTTCATGGTCTGCGGATTCACGCTCATCCGCGTGACGCCGTGCGCCTTCAGCACCCGCACTTTTTCCGCGGTGATGCTGTCGGGTCTCCCGGCCTCCACGGTGAATTCCAGCGGTTTCGGCCCGCCCTCCGTGAAATAGCGGCTGATCATCGTCAGCAGCCGGTCGGACTGCGCGGGGCTCAGCGTAGTCGGCGTGCCTCCGCCGATGTAGATGGTGTCAGGGACCTTGCCCTGCGCCTTCATCATCGCAGAAGTTTCACGCATCTCCCGCTCCAGCACGTCAAGGTAGCTGTCCACCCGGTCCTGCCAGGCCGAAATCGGGAAACTGGTGAACGAGCAGTACAGGCAGGTCGTCGGGCAGAACGGGATGTTGACGTACAGGCTGTACCCGTTCTCGAAATGGATGCGGGAAAGGATTTCCTTTTCGCGCTCAGCGATCTGCGCCGAGAGCACCGCCTTCTCTTCGGAAACCTTGTGCTCCGTCATCATCGTCCGGACAGCCTGCTCCTCCGTGCCTCCGTTTTCCAGCACCTCCATGGCCAGTTTCGTCGGCCGGATGCCGATCAGCTCGCCCCACGGAAGTTTTTTCCCGGTAACCTGGGACAGGGCCCGGTAAAGCATATGCTTGAGCGCGGTTTTCAGCGCGTGGGATTTCTCATCGCACACCGCGGTTCCTTCCGCGAACTCCTCCATCTCCTCCGGGAGCGGCGTGAAGGTCAGGACGGGTCCCGTCGGCGGATTTTCCGGGATCGAGAGTTCCACCTGATCCGGCCGGTAAACGACGCCGGCCTGAAAGAGAATCTCCGGTTTTTCCGCCTGCCTTTTCGGCCCGGTGCCTTCCATGATTACCTGTACTTCCTGTTCCGGCCAGAAAGCGCGGAACAGCGCGTTTATCTCATATCGGTAAAGGTCTTTGTTTACAGTGACGCAGATCATCCGTCGCCTTTCCTGCTGATAGCTTTGCTGATGTTTTTGGACAGCGCACCGGCCGCGGCCATTTCCTTTTCAGCGGCCGCCGGGCTGCCGCGCTCATCCTGAGATGGCTTTCTCCAGCTGTTCCGCGGTCGACACAATCCGCGGAGCGCCTGATTTTTCCAGCATACTCCTGTCCCGGAATCCCCAGTCCACGAGGATCAGATCCATGTGCGCGTTCTCAGCCGTCCGCAGGTCAACTTCGGAATCCCCGATATAAACGGCTTCCGCCCTGTCGGCCGAGAGCTCCTTAAGACACCGGTTCACCGTGTCAGGGGCGGGCTTTCGGCGGACTCCCGGCTGCTCTCCGGCCACGGAGTCGAACATTCCCGGGAAATAGCGGGCGATCAGTTTCTGGACGGCACCGTCCGCCTTGTTGGAGACAACCGCCAGACGGATTCCCTTTTCGCGCAGGCGCCCCAGAAGCTCCGGTATTCCCGGGTATGGCGCCGTGGCGTCCGCGCAGTGAACCGCGTAATCCTCCCTGAACGCGTCAAACGCGCGCCCGAAAATCTCATCCGGGGTTCCCGCCGGAACAGAAAGCCGCATCAGGCGGCGGATCCCGTTCCCCACGAAACTCCTGACTTCCGCGCGGCTGCGCTCCGGCAGGTTCTGCGACCGCAGCGCCGTGTTGACGCTGTGATACAGGTCGTCCAGCGTATCGAGGATGGTCCCGTCCAGGTCAAAGACGGCTGTCCTGTAGCCATTTTCCGGCTTATGATTTTCCATTGCAGCTCCTGTTTCGGACCGCCTTCCGGCATCTGGTCTTCCCGCGGCGCCCGGCGCCGCGTCCTCTCCTCCGCGCCGGATGCCGCCGGCCCGGCGCGTTTCTTAAGACCTGCCCTCCTGCCCCTGTCCGCCGGTATCCATCCGCATTGCGGGGCAGACCCGTCAGGCGTCCCCTTCACAAGGCTGCCCCCGGGACCGGGCTTAACACAAAATATTAAAGTTTTATGGAACTTCCCACATCATTGACAAACCGGCCGGCTCTTCATAATATTTATGTGCGGGCCTTTTCGGAAAACTGAAAATGGCTGAAGTTCAGAAGAGAGGAAGAACGACCCATGCTGAAGATGTTGAAAAGCATGTCCAAAAATATTCTGTTGAACGTTGTGATCCTGCTGGGCGCCGGCATTGTGCTGATTGCCGTCCCGCAGTCGTCCAAAGTGCTTTTCCGCGCCCTGGGCTTTATCACTGCCGCGGGAGGCATCGTCCAGAGCGTCCACAACCTGAACCCGAAGAAAAAACTCACCGCGGATACAACCATGGATACGGCCGCCGGCTTCGTCATGATTGTATTAGGTTTTATGATTTTGTTCAAGCCTGAGCCGTTCATGGATATCGCCGAATACCTGATCTCCATCATCATCATGATCTTCGGGATGTATATCCTGGCGCAGTCCATCACCCTGAAGCGTTACGGGTATCCCCGCTGGTGGCTCGCCCTGATTCTGGCCATAGTCAATATCGTCGTCTCCGTCAGCCAGTATGTGCACCCCCTTCCTACCATAGAGGGAATGATCCGGCTGATGGGCGTGATGCTGATCTACAACGCCGCCGCCACCGTCATTACGATGTTTACGGTCGGCAGAACCGATGAGAAAAAATAAGCGCTCCGGCGGGCAGAACTGCCCGCCCGAAGCTGCCCGAAAACTCGTCAGCCCTGGACGGCGGCGGTACGCGGCTCATGCCGGTACGCGGCACGCGTTCAGCTGAAAACAGGCCCGCGCGGTTTAACCCGCGCGGGCCTGTCTGTTATTTTTTCCATTTCTCAGGTATCCGCCGTTCCGGCTGCGGCAGTCAGGCGTTGACTCCGCTGTCTTCCGCGGTTTCGTGGTACAGGGTCGGATCATCCGGTCTGCGCTCCAGAGCCTTCTCGGCCGCCTCTTTCTCGGCCGCGACTTCTTCCTTGTGCGCTTCGCCCCACTCCGGCTTGTACTCTGCCCAGAGCTGGTCTGCGACCGGCTTCCAGGTTTCCGCGTACGGCTTGGTCTTCGCGACCAGGTCATCCACCGGCTCCTGATCCTGGTAATCCGTGTTCACAGCGCCGGTCTTGTGAACCAGCTCGGCAATTCTCTCCGGATTCTCCAGCATCGGGCACGGACGATAATGGTTTTCATTGAACGGCTGATTATCGTGGTAAGCCTGGAACAGCGGGCTCTGCAGAATCTCAAGCAGGCTGTGGTCGTGAATATTGACGTTGGAGTAATGAATGAACACGCACGGCTCGGCGTCGCCCTTTGCGTTGATGTGCATGTAGCGGCGTCCTCCGGCGATGCAGCCGCCGACGTGCATGCCGTCGTTCTGGAAGTCAAGAGTGAAGATCGGTTTCGTCGCGCGGAAGTGCTTGAAGCGCTCGACCATCTCTTTTCTCTGTTCCGGAGTCGGCATCAGGTCGACATTTGCGGACTTGCCTACCGGCATAAAGTGGAAATACCAAGCGAACAGAGCGCCCTTGTCGCAGATCCAGTCAAGGAACTTGTCGCTTGTGACGGTCTCCATGTTTGCTCTGGTGTAGCACACGGAAATGCCGAACGGAAGGTGATTCTCATGCAGCAGGTCCATCGCGCGCATAACCTTCTCGTAAACACCCTGGCCGCGGCGCGCGTCGTTCGTCTCCTCGAAACCTTCCACAGAGATAGCCGGCACGAAGTTCTTCACGCGAAGCATATTCTCGCAGAATTTCTCATCAATGAGGGTTCCGTTGGTGAACGCCAGGAACTCGGAATCCGGATGAGCCTCGCAGAGCTTAAAGATATCATCCTTGCGGACGGTGGGCTCTCCGCCGGTGTAGATGAACATATAGCAGCCGAGCTTGTTTGCCTGCTTAATGATGGAATCCATGTCCTCATAGGACAGGTTGAGGCGGTTTCCGTACTGGGCTGCCCAGCAGCCGGTGCAGTGCAGGTTGCAGGCGGAAGTCGGATCCATCAGGATTGCCCACGGCGCGTTGCAGTTGTACTTCTTTACCGTTTCATTCTGCTTGGAAGTGCCCTTCAGGCTGGCGTTGGTGATGAAATTGCGGAAGAAAGACTTGCGCACGCCAGGGTCCAGGTCATAGAACTTCAGTGCCAGATCCCACCAGTTGCCTTTTTCTTCCACCAGGAATTTACGCATGTAAGCGCGCTGTGTTTCGTACCATCCATCCGGGGAATACTTGTCCACCAGATCGATCAGTTTCGGAATGTTGGTCTCCGGATCCTTCTCCAGATAACTCAGCGCCGCGTTGACTACAGTTGCCATTGCGTTGGTTTTAATGCCATCTAAGAAACCCATATCTAACCTCCCCGGCAGCCGATTATCATGACCGGTCCCATTTCAGTCCGCAGATCCGGAGCGGCATCTGAGCGCGAAGCGGAGCTGAAGCTGTCTGGAATCAGGTGCGGTATCAGACAATCGTTCTGCAAAAACTTTCAGTTTCAAAAACATCGGAAACTGCCGGTATTTTACAACCGGCAAATAGGAAAGTCAACCGTTTTGGTCGACGGCAGGGCCCAATCCGGCAATTTTTGTTAAATTTTTTTAACTAAAAGCGGATTGCGCGATAATATCGATGCAGAACTGCCAAAAAGAAATCTGTTTCGGAGCTCTTGCGCTTTGATCCCGGATGTGGTACACTGTATGTAGTTTTAAAAACTACCTGAAGGTGTTTTTAAAACCGCAAAAAGAGATCAATCCGTTTCCGCACGCAGATCTTCAGCGGAAACCGGTTGAATCAAAAAATCTGAAAGCAGGGAGGCAGCGCAAATGACTACAAAAGAATTATCTGAATACTTCAAGCAGCATCTGGTACCTGAAAAATTCTACAAGATCGGCGGCTCCCGCAAAAATCGCATCTGCATGGAAAAAGACGGCAGCGGCTGGGACGTATACTTCAACGACGACAAGAAGCGGGTCGGCACTCTCCACTATTCCGACGAAGCTTCCGCGTGCGCCGGCATGAAGAACGAGATCCGCAAGATGATGGAAGCTTTCTTCGGGCTCACCTGGGCGGATTCCACAGTGTAACAGTATAAAAAGCGGGATAACGCGAAAACAGGGGCCGTGTGCGGCAGGTTATGAAATCTGCCGCACACGGCCCTTTTCAATGCCAGTTCACCGGCGTCTGCAGGAATGATTTCCGATCGCCGGGTCCGGCTCTGAAGTCCTGTCCTGCCGGCTTTCCGGAACGGCACTGCCGTCTTACCTGGACCCGCCGTGTCCGCCGCCGGAGGACATGGTACTGTTCGGGTTAGTCCAGTCGGTTCCCAGCGCATCGGCAACCGCTTCCAGAATTCCGTTGCTGGAGAACGTTGCGCCTGAGACGGTGGAAACCTGGATGCTCTGTGCGGAGAGGATCTCATTCAGGATTGTACTCTTCGCCTTGTTGAAAAATTCATCGTCATCCTCATACGAAACTACCGTGATATCCGTGATATAACCGCCGGGAACCGTCACCTCGACGGTGGTGGTGCCGCGGTATCCCTGGCCGCTTCCTGTATATACGCCGTCGGTATACTTTCCTTCATCAGCGGAGGCGGCAACTGCCGCGGAACCGCCCGTCAGCGGGCCGGATACAGCTCTTCCTGCGAAGACAAGCCCCATCATTGACAGTGCGGCGGCCGTACCCGCCGCTGCAGGGGCAGGATTCGCGTAAATGCAGGATGTCGGGCAGCAGTCCGCGCATTTCATACAGTCAATGCATTCCCCTGAAGCGACCCGGTTCATCAGGTCTACCCGGATGCCGGCCGGGCATTCCCGATGGCATTTCCCGCAGTTCACACAGGCGGAAGGCCGCCGGCGGATCTTAAACAGCCTGCCGGCGGAAATCAGGCTGAGTACCGCCCCGAGCGGGCAGAGATACCTGCAGAAAAACCGCTCGGCAAAAAGGGATCCAGCGATGATGAGAAGCAAAATGAGGCTGCCCACGGTAAAGATCTTTTCGAAATTCAGCGTCGCAAGCATACCGAAGGCCGTCCAGGGGCTGAGCGAGGAATCGGTCTGTGTCCCGGGGATCCAGACGAAGACAAGAATCAGAAGAAAAACGGCATACTTGATTTTGTTCAGGATTTTTTCGGCCTTGTCAGGCACCCGAAGCTGGCGGATATGAAGCCTGGACGAAATGAAATGCACCAGATCTCCCATCGCGCCGAAAGAGCAGAGATACCCGCAGAAGAACCGGCCCCAGAGAATCGTGACCGGCAGTACGGCAATGAGAATCAGAATCTGCGTGCCTTCCGCCTGCAGCGAGAAATTCCCGTTTGCGATGGACACGATCACGTCCCGGATCGCGCCGAAAACAGAAATGAACAATCCCGGGTACAGGATGAAAGCGGCCAGCTGGATCCCATGGCGGATCCACTGGGCGGCATGGGCCTGTCTTGTATTCCCGCGGCGCAGGAGTCCGGACGCCGGTCCCTCCCGCACACGGAAATGCCCGCATGATTGACAATTCTGCACAAGGCGGCTGCGCCTGGGGCGGTCAGGCCTGCCTCTGTGCGCGCGAAATCTGTAATCATAAGAAAAATCCATGGCCGCGGTTTCATTCGCAGATGTATCAGTGGTGATAACATTCTGCCCAGAGACCACACCATGGATTTTTCACGTTTATTCTATATTCAGTGCCCGTTTTCCATTGTCAGCCGGCGCTGAAAATATTTCCTGACTGCTGTCCGGCAGGCTGTCCAGAAAAGCCTCCTGCCGGACAGGCCGGCTTTGGAAACCCTTCCCGCCGGACGGAAATCGCAGCTTACCGGGCCGCAGGCTCGGTGTTCCTCCCTGCCTGCCTCATCCGGTACACTCTCACTGCCTGCATTCCGATGACAATTGCCGCGCCGGCAATGAATGCCGGGATATTCAGGGTCGAAAGGCTCAGGGCAGCGCGCGGAACATCCAGCGTTGTCGGGCCCATGGCCGCGGAATAAATCGAGCCGATCATCATTCCCAGAATGAGATAGATCATCTGCGCTCTGTATTTTTCCAGCGACAGCCGGATCAGCCTGACAATGCTGGCCGCGCCGGCCGCCAGCCCGAGCACATAGGCAAGTACGGGCGGAAGATACGCAAAATTCATATTCATCAGTTCCTTCAGCGCGCTCATGACCGGGACGTAGGCTCCGAAAACCAGCAGGATCGTCGATCCGGAGATTCCCGGAAGGATCATCGCGCTGATCGCCAGCATACCGATCAGGAACAGTTCGATCGCAAGAACCGGCGTGAAATCCGCCAGATTCAGAAACGCTTCGGTGTTCCGCGAAGCCAGGGCCGTTACCCCGGCTACAAGAGCGGCGCCGGCCGGCAGAAACAGGAAACCCTTCTTCCACTGCCGGATGGAATCCGCCTCGTCCATGCACACCACTGGGATGGACCCGATAATGAATCCGATGAACAGGGACGTGATCATGTAGATATTTTTCTCGAAAAACGCGTTCAGGGCGATGACAGCCAGTCCCATCCCGATGATCCAGCCGACGCCGAGCTTCAGCAGATATTTGACTCCGCGCAGTTTTTCGTTTTTCCTCCCAAAGACAATATCATGGATCGATCCGATGAACTGATCATAAAACCCCATGATAAACGCAACGGTTCCGCCGGAAACTCCCGGAACGCTGTCCGCAAGCGCCATGCAGAAGCCGTCAGCAGCTTCTCTCAGCATCAGAAACCTCCATTGCCGCGGCCGCCGAAGCCGCCGCCCATACCGCCATTGCCGCCGGCATTTCCGCCGTCAAAGCCGCCAAAGCCGCCCATGCTGCCGAAGCCGCCGGTCAGCTCGGTTACCTGGGACCCGTTAACCGTGACGGTCCCGCCGTTCAGGGTGCCGGAAGTCGTGTAGTCAAAAGCGGACTGCGCCGTGATATCGATCGTTCCTCCGTTGACGGTGATGCTTCCGTTGGAATCCACCGCGTCGGTATCCCCGCTTCCCATCGTGATGGTAAGGGTTCCGCCGTTGATCTCGATCCAGATGGAGCAGGCAGTCGACTTCTGCGACGCGTTGATTCCGTCGTCCGAAGCGCTGATGTCAATTGTTCCGTCATTGATCTCCACGCTGGTGGCCTCCAGCCCCTCGACAGCGGAGATATTGAACGTTCCTCCGTCAATCTGCAGGACTGTCGTTGCCTGGATGCCGTCGTCGCCGGCCGTGATGGTGAAATCGCCGTCCGAAATGTAAATCCAGCCGACCGTGTCATCGTCGCTGTTCTCGCTGTGCAGGCCGTCCTTTTCGGTATCGATCACAAACGTTCCGCCGCATACCGCAATCGAATCGTTGGCCTCCAGCGCGTCCTCGGTGCAGGTGATGTCATAGGTTCCGCCGGTCACAACCAGCTCATCCTTCGCGCTGATGGCGTTCGCCGTCGAGCTGATCGTCAGATCGCCGGTTCCGTTGAGGGTGATATCATCCTTCGCGTAAATCACCGCGTCGGTATTGGTATCGCCGTCCGCGGTAAAGGTTCCTGTGACGCTCAGGGAATTTCCGGACGACGCCGTGGTCACAAAAACTTTGTCGGCGGAAACAACGTAGATGGCCGGGGAGCTGTCATTGGTGATCTCCACTCCGTCCAGCACAAGCTGTACTTTGGCGTCATCCGCCGCTTCAACGCGTATCGTGCAGTTGGAGGCGGTTCCCGTGATCACGTAAACGCCCTCCTCGGTGATCGTGATATCCGAATCGTCCTGGACCGTGATGGTCTCGGCGTCAGAAGTGTCCGGCTCCTGCTCCAGGTCTCTGTCGGAGAACATGGAGGTTGTGTCAAGCCCCGTGTCTGTGGCGCTGCTGACAGAAGTGCTGACCGTTGTGCCGGCCAGGTCGGACAGAACCGTCCCGGAAAGGGCGGAAGTCTCATCCACCGATGAGGACGCCCACACGTATCCGGTGCCGGCCGCCGCCAGGATAAACGACGATGCGATCACCGCCGGAAGCGGGAATCTTCTTGTCTTCTTCCGCTTCCTTTTCCGGGACTGCCCGTCCTGGTACACTCCGTTCTGCTTCCGGCTGTCTCTGTCCTGGTTCTCAAACTGATTTATCTTCATGGATTTTTTCCTTCCTTAATTTCTTTTTCATGTGCAGAGGGCCGTTTTCAGCGGCTCCCGCGATGTCCTGATGTCTTCCCGGCTGCGTCCGCAGCCGATTTGCTGTCTCCTGATCTGCCGCAGCGCGGAATCCATCCGCCTGCCGCGGCTCTCCGCCGCCTTATTCCTTATTGATGGCTTTTGTTTCCTGCCCTGCCGGAGAAAAGATAGCTGACCAGAGCCGCGGCCAGCAGAATCGCTCCGGTGATCCAGTACACCCTGATCAGCCTGTTCGTCGTGCCGTAGATATCCAGGATTCCCTGGAGCAGGCTTCCCACAGTCCAGGCCGCAAGCGAACAGTGATACAGGTTCTGCGCGGTCTGGTTCGGGATCCTGATCTTTCTGCTGTACGCCATCCGCAGGAAAACGAGCGCTCCGCCGACCAGCGGGAACGCGAAGGCGTACAGCATAAAGTTGGAATAAACGCCGTAGCTGAAATATTCGTAAACGACCCCGAACAGCAGGACAAACAGGGAAATGTAAAAGTACACGAATCCCGTATGCGCCAGGTCCCGGCGCGTCACTGCCGCTGCAGCTGCTGCTTTTCCGGATCTGGTTCCGTCCGTATATTGTCCGCCATCCTGCCGTGTATTCATCTGTGCTCTCCGGATTCTGTCATCCGTAGTCATCTGATTTTCCATCATCATAAACTCTCCATGAAACCGCTGCGGCGCTGTCCGCATCTCAGCCGGGCCCGAATTCCGCCCGGCGGCCTGCCGGCTGCCGCCGCAGCCAGTCCGGCTAATCAGCCGATATAAACGATGTCGCTGACCTTGCGCTCCTTGATGGTACGCCCGTCAGTCGTCGGATTGTTGATTACTTCTCCCTGGAAGTACATGGTGGAGGATCCGCCGCCGTCCAGGTTATACGCGGTCTGAACTCCGAGAGACTGCATGAATTCCGCCAGCTCATAGAGTGACAGGCCGGCGCTTTCTGATGTCCTGCCGTCGGAAACAACCATGACATAGTGGCAGGTGTCAATCATTCCGATCGCGGTGCGTGGGTTGGACGCTTTCGCTTTTCCGGTTTCCTCATTCACCGAAACGGCAATCTCACCGTTTTCGATAAGTCCCGGCCCGAAGGAAAGGACCTGCTGCGCGCCGTCGGCGAGAAGTTCCTCCGCGGTCACATCGGATTCATTGATGATTTCAAAGGTTCCGTCGCTGTAGATAACCAGATCCTCCTGGTCTCCCGCCGACGTGCTGCGGTACAGAACGCCGTTTCTGATCACATAACCCGATTCCTGTGCGCCGTAGTAATCGCCGTTGATCGCCAGAATCGCGCCGGCGTCAGAAGCGATTGTTGAGGTTGTCGCCGTGACGTTCTTTCCGTACGCGCCCTGCGCAAAAGCCGTCTGCAGGTACTCCGGCGACGATACGGTGATGTCCGCCGCGTAAATCATCGTACTGTTCCAGTAATAAGTCGTGACGACAATCGAAATGTTGTCATCGCTGTAGGAATCTGTGGAAATCACTTCAGCGTCCGACAGCGTGGACACGACCGTATCCGTCGTACCCGTACTGTCTGTGCTTGTTGTATCTGTCGCAGCCGTTGTATCTGTCGTACTGGCGGTGCTGGCTGTGCTTGCCGTACTGGCTGCCGCAGCCTCTGCTGCCGTGCCCGTGATTTCGGCTGTGCTGTCGGACGAAGCTGTCGTGGTTTCATCCGTGCCTGTTGTTGTGGTATCCGTATCGCCGGACGCCGTTGTCTTGCTTGTTATGCTGTATCCGCTCTGAGAATCAGACGTCGTTGCGGTGCTGTCCGTCGTGGTGGAACTGTCTGTTGTCGTGGTGCTGTCCGCCGTGGTGGAACTGTCTGTTGTCGTGGTGCTGTCCGCCGTCGTGGAACTGTCTGTTGTCGTGGTGCTGTCCGCCGTCGTGGTGCTGGAGCTGTCCGTTGTCGTGGTGCTGTCCGTTGTCGTGGTGCTGTCCGTTGTCGTGGTGCTGTCCGAATCATCAGAAGCGGTTGTTGCCGCTGTTGTCGCCGCAGCGGTAGTGCTCGCCGCTTCCGCTTCTACTACTGTATATACCCTGGAGATGGTAAAGGTATCCATCAGGGTGTAAATGGTAAAGGCAGTCAATGCTGCTGCGTAAAATCCCATCCATAATTTGCCGTGTTTCATCTTTTCCCTCTGATTATTCCGGCAGGGCCGGCCTGCCGCAGCCGCAGGCCATGCCTTGTGTAAACCGGCTATGCTGCGTCCTCTGTATCTGCGATACTGCTGCGGCCCGGGCTGCACCTGCCGTGTTATATGGTATGATGTTTCAGGTGTTTATCTGTAAATTTTGTCTGTAAATTTCTGTTTTTCTCAGCAGGCCGCCGCGGAATCTTTGTGAAGAAGCTTTACGCTGTTCCCCACGCGCTCCGGGCTTTCCATATCCCGGCTCTTTTTCCTGAAGATCAGGAATCTCTGAACCAGCCAGCTGATGCTGAAGAAAGTGATTTCTGTGACGATTTTGGCCAGATAGCGGTTAATTCCCGCCGAGTTGACCATGAAGTTCAGAAGGAAGGTATTGCCGGCCAGGATGCAGGCTGCCAGGGTAAAATACTGGGCAGCTGACTTCCACAGGTTTGCCTTGCTTCTGAAAACCAGTTTACGGTTTACTGTAAAATTCACTGAAGCGCTGACCACACGGGCGCCGATATTGCTGACGGCCACGCCGGCAGCGGCTCCCGGAGCCACAGCTCCCGTGATCAGCGAAAGAATCCAGAACATCGTGTAATCCACGACAAATCCAAGGAACGAGGATCCCGCGAATTTCAGGATCTCCCGGTATATCCGGAAGGAATCTTTCACTGCGTCAAAATGCGATGAGGAGTTCCCGTCGATATAGATCGTCCGGATCGGGATTTCCTCAACCGCGATCTTCCTGCGGGAACAATAAAGGAGCATGTTCATCTCGAACTCGTACCGGTCGCCCTCAAGGGAAGCGAACTGTTCCGCCAGCTGCGCGTCGAAAGCACGCAGTCCGGTCTGGGTGTCGTAAACTTTCAGCCCCGTCGTCAGACGGAACACAAGCCGCGTTATCGAATTTCCGAAGCGGCTCCTCAGCGGAATCTTTTTGCTCAGATCGCGGCTCCGGCTGCCCAGAATCAGGTGATTTCTCCGGGCTTCAGCGGTCTCGCATACCCGGATCGCGTCCTCAACCGTGTGCTGTCCGTCCGCGTCCAGCGTCACAACCACGTAATCGCCTCCGCAATGCTCCCTGATCCAGTTGAGCCCGGTTTTCAGCGCGGCTCCTTTGCCGCGGTTAACCTCGTGCGTGAGTACTTCCGCCCCCAGGTCCGCCGCCCGGGCAAACAGCGGTGTTTTATCTTCTGAGCTGCCGTCATTGACGACTACGACGTCAAATCCGTGCTCTGTTGTTTCTCTTACAAGTTCCGTCAAATGTTCATCCGGCTCATACGCCGGGATAAGCGCTATTCTCTGTGTCATAAGGTACTCCTGTCTGTCTGGTGTATCCCCTCCTCAAACGTGTCTCCTGTCATGTCATACAGGATAAGCGGGATTTTCTTTTCCCCCGCAGCTTTAGTAAACCATAAATCCTTGATGAAAAAATGTTCAGAGTATGTGCATTTTGTGTTTTTTTGTTCGGAGCGCAATCTATCCGGACCAGCCGGGGACTGCGCCGAAGAACCTCGCGCACCTGTCCTGTCTGACTCCCCCGGCGTCCGCCGGCAGGTGTTGACCGCCGTCGGAAAAACCGAGCGCACCTGTCCTGTCTGAACAGCAGGATCGCCTGCACGAAGAAGCCGGTCACGGACTGGAAATGCTGTCAGACAGATCGCAGCAGGATCCACCTGCACGAAGAAGCCGGGGCGCTGTGCCTGACCATCAGAATCAGGCACAGCGCCCCGGCTTCTGCCGGAGTATATAAACTTATACCGTCAGCGGCGGCAGGTCTCCGATCCGGCTCAGCCAGATCTGGTCAACCCGCAGCCTCACGCTCTTTGTGATGAACCGGAGCAGGTGTTCTCCCGGCGTGAGCGTGACATCAGCCGCCGGAACCCACTTCCAGCTGTTCTCAAAGCTGTACCGCCAGACGCGCTGCCCGCCGTACAGTTCTTCCTCCGGAATCAGGCGGTTATCCACCTGAAGCATGAAATGCGAGTCCCGGATTCCCCAGAGAAAGAGGTAAGTCCAGATTTTGTAAACCCCTCCGTCCGCGTCAATGCGGAAATTCAGCGAAGGATAGTCCTCCGTCGTTTCCGCGGGGATCTGGTCGACCGGCTCCGGCGCCGCGAAGGAAAGGCCGGGGTGCCGGATCAGCATCGCAATCCCCGTATCATGATGCGACAGGCTGCGGCAGTGATCCCATCGGCCGGTCGTGAACGCAAAGGCTGTCTCCGCCAGCGCGCTCCCCGCCTCAATCAAAAGGCTGCCGTCCCGTTCGCGCACAGGCTCCCGCCCCAGGGCGAGAATCGCGCGGGCGTCGGTTTTTGCGGCCCTCAGATGCTCCGGAACCGCGCGGATGATATCCTCATTGTAAAGCGTATCTTCCACGGAAGGTTCCGGCAGCGCCCCGACCTGAACCACTTCCTCCTCCGCCGGCCCGTACATCCGGTCCCCGAAAGACTCCGGATCGAGAGGCTCAGGAAGCCGCCCGTCCCGGTCGGCCGCGATCCCGAGATTTCCCGCGTTCCGCACATCCCCGCTCAGAATCACAAGGCGGGAGAACGCCAGATATGGATCCAGCGCCCGAATGGCAACCGTATGCCTTCCCACACTGAGGGGCGGGAGCGGAACATTCAGCCGGTCAACGCCGTCGCGGACGTTCAGTTCCCAGGAAGACCGGTGTTCGTCATTGGCTTCCGTCTCCGCGGGAATTTCTTTTCCGCCGTCCACCGATACCGCAAAGCGCAGGCGCCCGACCGAGTTCAGTGTCGGGAAGCGGTGAATCTGCAGCGTCTTCGGGCTCTCCTCCGTCACAAAAACCGGATACGTAAGACTGCCGCCCTGCGCCTTCCAGGAGCCGTCGGCTGCTTTCTTCGCCTCCATCAGGGCCCCTCTGTGCCGGCCGAGGCCCGCAATCCGGTTCCACGAATCCGGATCTGACGCTGCCGGATCCATCCGGTCGGCGTCCACCGAAATCATCCCGTCGTCCTCCACAGCCGTCCCGGCAGTTTCATCTTCCGGGAGAAGCAGGCAGGAAACCGGGATGTCCATGCGGAAGGGGCCGTCGGTCTGAACGACCCGGATGGTTCCCTCAAGCGATAGATATGGGGATCTTCCGGTGTCTTCCGCTCCGGATGCTCCGGTCCCTGCGGCGCGCGGCTCATCATCCGATGCGGGCTGACCGTGGGAAGGGACTCCTGCCGCCGCGGTTTCCGCGTCCTGCCGGTTTTCCCCGGTTCCCGGCACGCTCTCCAGCGCCTTCCGGACAGCCTCCCCATTCAGTGCCAGCAGCACGCGCTCTTCCACTTCCGTGGTGCCCTCGCGTCTGGCACCGCGGACTCCGTTTCCTCCGCTCTCCGCTCTGGCCTCGGCGATGCCCGCCGCTTTCTCCCGGGTCTCTCTGCCCTCCGGATGGCTGTCCGCCGTGTCTTCCGGGCAGAAGAGCCCGCTGCGCGCACCGCGCGCGTTCACGCCGTCTTCGCCGCGGATATCCCGGAACTCCAGCCACTCCGGCAGGTCTATCCGCCAGGATACGCTGCCGGTACCGGCGTTCGCGATCTCAATCCACTTGACCGCGTCACCCGGGACAAAGCTCAGGGCAGGCTTCCCGTTCCACACGTGCACCTGCATCTCCGGGCCGCCGACCGACAGCGGGACCGCGCAGGCCGGGCAGCAGGAGGTCCGCGGCGGGGCAAACTCCTCCGGCGTCAGGATGCCGTCCCACTTGCCGTCCGCTACTCTGTGATTGTAATATGCCAGCATCCGCCGGCGGAGGCGCTCAAAGGCCAGAGAGCGGCCGGCGTATTCCGACGCCCCTTTCGGATTTCCGCGGCGCTCGCACAGAAAGCTGCGGTCCGCGTAATAGAACATGCTGGCGGTATAGTACTCCGCGTGGATTCGCATCAGCACCAGCTCAAAAAAGGCGTCCCGCTCCTCCGGAGGCAGCGATCTCCACACGCGGTTTCCCGTTTTCATCATCGATTCATACAGATGGATTCGCTCCGCCGCCTCGTCCCCGTGCAGGGTCTGCGAGAAGGCGTCGGCATCCATCTGCTCGGCCTTGCGCTCGCTGGACAGGCGGCCGCAGAGAACCAGCAGGGGAGCCAGCTCGCCGCCGTGGTTTCCGCTGAACGTGCGGTCGATCCAGCAGCGCAGGAATTCCTCCTCGTCGTCGGTCTGCGGGTTCGGCTTCCCGGTCTCCCAGGCGAGCTGCGCGTAAAACGTGATCTCCTGCTCAAGCGGTTTCTGCGCGCCGAAATTGGTCACCCAGAGTTTTCGGATTCCCTCCGCGTAAGCTTTTTTGAGCTCGTTCCGCGTCTGGGAGAGCGGGATGGACGGAAGGAACAGGTAGTCCATACCGGTCGGCGGCGCCCAGTAGGAATTGTGGTAATAGATTCCGTTCCCCGCCGGGCGCGCTTTCGCCTTCTCATCCGGGTAGCGGCGCACATAGCCGTAATTGTCGTTCACCCAGACGAGCGTCAGGTCTTCCGGAACCCTCAGGCCGTTGTCGTACAGCTCCAGAACTTCCTTATACGGAATGAAGGTCTTGAGCGTCGGGTGATCCAGCGTCCGGGAAAGAATCTTCTCCTGCGCGTCGATCACCGACTCCAGCAGGGAGATCTTCGCGTCAAGCAGCTCTTTCCCCTGCAGTCCCGCCAGCGAGCCTGTCTCGAAACCGGAATCGTGAATTCCCCGCATTCCCAGCGTATAGCACACTTCAAAATCTTTGTTCTGCTCCGCGCTTTCCTGCCAGTACTCCTCCAGGATTCTCCGGTTCTCCCCGGGGATGGAGTAGTCGTACTCCGCTCCGGTGTATCCTTTTCTCTCCAGCCACGGTTTCCACTCATGGTTGTTCGTCCGCATGAGCATGTCGCAGTGGGAGGTTCCGACCACAATGCCGCAGGCGTCGGCCAGGTCCCCGTTGGCCCTGTCCGCGTTGAAGGAATTCACGTGCATGGCCGGCCAGATATAGTTCATCTTCAGGCGCAGCAGCAGGTCGAAAAAATGGCTGTAGGTCCTGACCCCGATGGTTTCTTCTCCCAGATACCGCTGCGCCCAGTGCTCCAGTTCTTCCTCATCGTTGATGAAAACCCCGCGGTACTCAACCATCGGGTAGTCCGACTGCAGCGTTCCCTCCGGAATCTCCACCGAAATCTTTTTCCGCACCGGGACGTCCGCGAAGAAAGTCCACGGCGACACGCCAAGCCACTTCTCCGAGAATTCATAAACCGCGTAAATCGTACCCCGGCGGTCGCTGCCGCACAGCCACAGTTCTCCGCCGATTACCGCGATCACATAGTTTTCGCGGCGCAGCGAGCCGTCTTCCGCCCGCATGGCGTCGGTGATTCCGGCCGGAATCGGCTTCAGCGCCGGGATAAGCCCGCAGCCGATGTTGTCCATCGCCTTGTCGGCCGGTTCCACGCCCGCCGTAGCGACGTGGATCACCGTCCCGACAGTCATCCGGCTTTCATTGACCCGGCAGTCCAGAGCTCTTTTCAGATCCGACCTGAACGCCGCCGCGGCCCGTTTTACCGCGCGGTTTTCCTTCCCGGAAAGCTGCAGTGTTATCTGTGAATACCTGTTCAGAATCATGTCCGTCCCCTTCTTTCTGTATGGTTCACGCCGCGGCAGAAAAAATTCTCCGCGCGATGTTCGCGATGCACCGGCTGATATCCTTCTGATGCCGGATATCTTCCTGATGCCGGGCGAAAAACCGCAAATGTTTTCCGGCCGGCATTTTTCAGCGAATTGTCAGCTATTCCCCTGATACCCGGCGGCCCGGCGGCAGATTTCTCTGCCGCCGGGCTGCTTATCGAGGCTCCGCGTCATTTTTCCTTCGGATTTCCGGATCCGCCTTTTCTGCTGTTTTCCCTGTCCTTCAGGTACTGCCTGATTTTCTCAAGCATTTCGTTGTAATCCCTGGATTTCATCCCGGGGAAAGCGCGGAGCAGACGTCCCGTCCCGAAAACCTTATGGCCGGCCAGATCCATCACCAGCTGGCTGCGGCGCTCCTCAAACTCCGCCTTCTTCTGCGCGTAAGCCTGTTTCGCACCGTCAGTCATCTGGGCATAAGCTTCCTTCGCGTTACCCGCCGCCTGGGAAACCGCCGCTTTTCCGCTGTCCGTCATCTGTTCAAGGCCAGCCCGGACCTCACGCATCTTCTCATGGCTCTCTTCCCGGAACTCTGCGGAAGCCGCCCTGTACTGCTCCATCTTCTCGGCCGCGTTATCCCGGATCTCGGCTTTGGCCAGAGCGCCCTGCACGCGGGCTTCGCCCACGGATTCGGATGCTTTGATCGTCGTCCCGCCGATCGCCTCCGACAGGTTATTGCTCACGATGCGCAGTGATCTGTCAAGGCTGTCGAGTTCCGCCAGCTTTTTGTTCATGCCCGAAACCGTCAGCACCGTCGCCACCAGGTCGACAAAATAAATGATGTACAGGACCAGCATGACCGGCCACCCGTATTTCGGCGGGATAACAGTCTGGGAGGACGCCGACGCCTGCTGCACCAGCGGGTGAACGAACCGGACAACCAGCACGCAGGCGATTCCCCAGAGAACGGAGAACAGCGGGCAGATATATCCGCCGATGTTGAGCGGAAGACGGCTGTAGTCCCACCATCTGGTGTGAAAAATGTGATAGAGCAGAAATCCGGCGATGAACTCCACAGCGGTGCACAGAATCATTCCGCCGAAGAAGACGCCGAGGACGCTGGCCTCGCCGGTTCCCGCATCTTTGGGCAGAAAATAAATCAGTACGCAGATCCCGAGCATTCCGAAGCCGTACACCGGGCAAACCGGCCCGTTGAGAAATCCCCGGTTGACGATTTTTCCCTGGGCCAGCGCGTGGTAGATCACTTCCACGCACCAGCCGAGAAAAGAATAGATCAGGAAATACATGCAGATCTGGTAATAGGTCATCCCGAATATCATGATACTGTCTCCCTGTGGTCTGTTTTCCTGTGGTCTGTTTTCCTGTGGCCTGTTTTTCCTGTTATCTTTCCCTGACCTGCTTTCCGGTGATGTGCTCCGGGACCAGTTCCAGGATCTGCACGTTCTTCGCGTTTTTCTTCAGATCCTCCCTGTAAAAGGACTCCCGTTCAGGATAGATGTGCATGGCGAGCTCCCAGGCTTTCTTCAGGACTTTATCGCGGTCTTCCACGACCCGGATCCTGCCGAACACGATGACGCTTCTGTACATTCTCCCGAAATCGCCGGGGATCGGAACTCCTCCGTCCGTCACGCAGAAGGACGCCTTGTCGTGTTTCCTGACCGCGTCGATCTTGTGGCCGGTTCCCGCGCAGTGAAAATACAGGTGCCCGTCCCCACCGCACACGTAGTCGATCGGGACACCGTAGGGATAATCATCGTCGCCGAGCACGGAGAGAACGCCGAGATGGCCGTCCCTCAGCACCGTCATGGCTTCCTCTTCCGACAGCTGCTGTCTGAATCTTCTCATCGGTCTGAACATGTTTTCTCCTTCCTCCGGACGGCATCCGCCCGGTCAGACGACCATTCTGGTCCACTTTTTGCTGTTGAAGCGGCACAGATAGCTGATGCCGCGGAAAAATTCATCCATCATGAAGGCAATCCAGCACCCGTACAGGCCAAGATGCGCCTGAATCCCCAGGATCCACGAGAACAGGATGCTGATTCCCCAGCATGAGGCCACAGAGATGATCATTGGGAATACCGCGTCGCCCGCGCCGCGCAGCGAGTTCTCCTCGATATGGTTGAACCCTCTCCCGATTTCCACAAAAAAGTCAATCGCGAGGATCCCGGGGATCATCGCGAGAATTTCCGGGTCGGAGGTAAACAGGCCGATGAGCTGGCGCCCGAAAATCCAGATCACGGCGGACAGGATCATATTGATGGAAACCGCGAGCCTGAGCGACTGGTGGTTGAGCTTTACGGCCCTGTCAAAGTCCCCGGAGCCGGCGATCCAGCCGATCATGATCGCTATCGTCAGGCCGAGCGAGTAGCCAATCACATAAACATAGAAAACGACCGTCGAAACATAGATTTTCGCTGAGAGGGCTGTCTGCCCGAGCAGCCCGAGAATCGACGTCGAAACAACCTGCGACAGCGAATACGACAGCGTGCTGACGCCCGCCGGGATACCGATATGCAGGATATTTTTCAGGCTCCGCAGCGCCGTCAGTTTCTTTGTGCGGAAATTCAGCGGCAGATCGCAGCGGGCCAGATATATGAGCAGGACGGCCAGCGCGCAGGCCCGGCTGATAACGTTTGCCGCGGCGATTCCCTCAACGCCGTGCAGGGGAACGAGGGAAGGCGCGTAGATTACGATCATGTTCAGGACAGCGTTCAGGGCGTTCATCAGGATGGAAGCCACGACGGCCACCTTCGGCCTGCCGTAGCTTCGAAGAGTCGCGGAACAGGCGTTCATCGTGCCCTGCAGGAAGGCGAAACTGATGCAGATGCGGAAATACTGCTCCGCCATCTCCAGCACGCTGCCTTCCAGGTTGAGCATGGTCATGAGCGGCACGGCGAAAGCCCTCAGCACCAGGCCGCAGGCAAAGCTCATCGCGAACCCGGACAGAATCGCCGTGAAGGAAGCGTCCCCTGCAGCCTCCTCGTTTCCCGCGCCCAGGCGGTGGCTGATCACGACGGACGCGCCGCCGCTGATCATGGAAAAAACGGTGTAGAACAGGGAAACCACCTGGTTTGCGGCGCCAACGGCCGCGACGGCCCCATCGGAATAATGGCTCAGCACCAGAGTGTTCACCGTGCCCATCAGGTGCATGAGCAGCTGCTCCACAAACAGCGGCACAAACAGGCCGATCAGGGTCAGGTGTCCTTCGTGGGTATCGATTTCCCTCACATCCGGGCTGATCAGGCGGTCGCAGATCCGGCGGATCCTCTCTTTCATACTACCTTCCTTTTTTCTCATCAGGATACCGGCGTTTCCGCCGGTATGACTTCCGTCCGCGGCGGCAGTGAAACAATCCCGGAACGGATGCTGTATTTTTGCTGTTGTCCCACAGTATACGAGATTCCCCGAAAAGTGCAACGGAAAAATCCCGGTTTCAAAAAGATGAGCGATGAAATATTGCGGATTTTTCAGGCGCCGGGATTCCGCCGGGTTTCAGAGCCGGAGGAAGCACACGCTGATAAAAACGGAAGCAGCAGAATTTCAAAGCGGGAAAACATGAAAACAGAAAAATACCGGAGGCGGGCAGGACAGAATCGGGGCAAAGAAAATCAGGGGAAATGCCGGATCAGAAAAACAAAAAAACACCGATGAGATTTCTCATCGGTGCAGAGATGGAAAGTAAGGGACTCGAACCCATGACCTTCCGCACGTCAAGCGGGCGCTCTCCCAGCTGAGCTAACTTTCCTTGCCAAACGGCGAATTTAATAATACCACTTCAGCAAAACTTTGTAAAGTGTTTTTTAGAAATTTTCACCGGCTTCCGGCGGAAGCAGAAAGACAGCAGAGCCGCGCGAAGCTCCCGCGCAATCGGATTCCCGGCAGGGACGCCAGACGCTTCCGCCAGACCAGGACGCCGGCAGGGCTGCCGGACCCTCCCGCGAAATCGGCTCCCCGGCAGCGGCACCGGTGCTTCCGCCCGATCAGGACGCCGGCGCTGCCGCGCGGTCGGGACGGCCGCCCCCGGCAGGCGTTCTTAAGACGGAGAGACCCGGCAGAAGAAGTGCGAAAGCATCTTCTGCCGGGCCCTGGCTTAAAACAGTTCTGTCTTTTCATCCCGGAAACCTGTTCCGGCGGTCCGCCGCCTGGATATTCCGGGGAAGGATTCCGCACAGACGGTTCACTCCGCGAAATCACTGATTCGCTTTGATTTCTGGTGGTTGCGGAGTCTCCGGATCGCCTTGTCCTCGATCTGGCGCACGCGCTCGCGGGTGACGCCGAGCTGGCTGCCGATTTCCTCCAGCGTGTGAGGCTTGTTGCCGTTGAGGCCGAAGCGGAGCTCCAGCACCTTGCGGTCGCGCTCGTCCAGCTCATTGAGGAGTTTGTTGATTTCCTCCTTCAGCATCTGCTGTTCCGCGTTCGCTTCCGGCGAAATCAGGTTGGTGTCGGCGACCATATCGGAAAGGCTCGTGTCTTCCTCCTCGCCGATCGGGGTATCGAGGGATGTGGGATCGCGGGAAACCTGCATGATCTCGTTGATCTGGTCTTCCGTCATCTGGAGTTCCTTCGCCAGCTCCGCGGCGGTAGGCTCCCTGCCGTACTGCTCAGCCAGCTTGTGGGAGGCCCGCAACACGCGGTTCATCGTCTCTGTCAGGTGAACCGGAAGGCGGATTGTGCGGGACTGGTCCGCCAGGGCGCGGGACATAGCCTGGCGGATCCACCAGGTAACGTAAGTGCTGAGCTTATACCCCTTGCGGTAATCAAACTTTTCAACGCCCCTCATCAGGCCGATAGAACCCTCCTGAATCAGGTCAGAGAAGCTGAGGCCGCGGTTCAGGTATTTCTTTGCGACGCTGACGACCAGGCGCAGGTTTGCCGTGATCAGAAGTTCCTTGGCGGATTTGTCCCCTGCTTCCATTCTCTTGGCCAGTTCGATTTCCTGCTCCTGCGTGAGCAGGGGGATGCGCCCGATTTCCCTCAGGTAAACCTTGACAAGATCCTCGCCGGAAGCGGTAAAATCCGCGTCCTCCCTCGGGTTTGATCTCTCAGGCGTCCAGGTCATCCTGGACTCGTCTCCGGATTCATCATTTTCATCCGGGGACTCTACCAGCTCGGACACGGGCTCATCATCCATTTCCCCGCTGTCCTCTTCTTCCTCTTCTTCAGCGTTCGTATCTTCCGGCCTCAGCACGGCGACGCCCGCGTCTTCCAGGCCGTTGTAGACTTCCGTCAGCTGCTCCGGCTCGATATGCTTTGCTTCGAAAAACTTTTTGATATCCGCGAAATCCAGCGCGTTTCCGTTTTCTCCGGCAAGCTTGAGCAGTTCGTCGGCATTCTCATCCCAGATTTTTGCCTGCTCCGCTTTCTTTTCCGGGGTATTTTTCGGTTCCGTCTCCGCCTTTCCGCCGGAAACCGTTTTCGCAGCCGTCTCCGGTTTTCTGTTCCGTTCCCTCTTCGCTTCTTCTGTTCCGGCCTCCTTTTTCGGCTTCGGTTCCTTCTTCGGTTCTGTATCTGTTTCCTTCAGCGGTTCAGCGTCCGCCTGTTCGTTCAGTTTTGCTTCCGTATCCTGTTTCAATTCTGTTTCCGTTTCCGTTTCCAGCTTCGCGTCTGTTTCTGCCTTCAGTTTCGTTCCCGTTTCCTGATTCACTTCAGCTTTCTTTTCGGATTTCACTTCTGTCTCTCTGTTCAGTTTCTGTCCGCTCACCGTCCCATGCCTCCCTTCCCTGATGATCTGCGGAAAGCACAGCCCTTCAGCCGTTTTCCTTCTTTCCCCTGAATAGCAGATGATCCGCTCTCACCGCGGAATCATTTTCCGGTAAATTGTGTATCATATTTTATCCAATTTATCAATGCCGGACATCTAAAATTTATCGAAACTTTCCCCGGAGTTATCAGAAGATCGACTTTCACTGTCTTCATTTTGCCGCCGGAAAAGCCGGCCAATACAGGACGGCGGGTGCCGGCGTTTCCAAAAGTATGGTAAAATCACTTCAGTATTATTTTCCGTGCTCTCAGCATCCGGCAAATTCTCCAGACCGGTCTTCCCCGCTGTGCACCGCCGGATTTCTCCCTGTGAGCCTCATCCCGGCCGGCGTCCTGCGCCGCCTGCGCCTGACCTTGCTGCAGGAACCTCTCCGCACGGGCGGCAGTTCAGATGGAGTTTCCGCTGCCGGATTGTCTTTGTCAAAGGAGGTACCGAATGGACCGCTTCAGTTTCACACCTCAATATCTGACCAAAAACGGCCGGCCGTGGTTTCCCATGATGGGGGAAATCCACTACTCCCGTGTTCCGGAAGCCTGCTGGAAGGAAACCCTGAACACCATGAAATCCGGCGGAGTACGGATCGCTTCCGCCTACTGCATCTGGATGCACCATGAGCAGGAAGAGGGAAAACCGGATTTCTCCGGGAACCTGAACCTGCGCCGCTTTCTGGAAACCGCGAAGAAATGCGGAATGGAAGTACTGCTGCGCATCGGGCCGTGGTGTCACGGGGAAGTGCGCAACGGCGGCTTTCCGGACTGGCTGCTGCGGAAAAATATCCCGCTGCGGTGCAATGACCCGGAATATCTGGCCTATGTAGAAAAATATTACCGGCTGCTGGCGGAGCAGTCGAAAGGGCTTCTGCTCAGGGACGGCGGCCCCGTGATCGGCATCCAGCTGGAAAACGAATACGGTCACGTCGGCGGCCGGAACGCGGCGGAAGGCGAAGAGCACATGAAAACCCTGCGCAGGCTGGCCGTCCGCTGCGGTTTCGACGTCCCTTACTATACGGCGACCGGGTGGGGCGGCGCCGTCACCGGCGGAGCGCTTCCCGTGATGGGCGGCTACGCCGACGCCCCCTGGGACTCCCGCCTCACTGTGCTTCCTCCGTCCGGAAACTTTGTGTTCACGCCGGAGCGCAACGACGCCAATATCGGGAGCGACCACGGCTTCGGATGGGGAATTACCTACGATCTCGGCAGATTCCCGTTTCTGACCGCAGAGCTCGGCGGCGGGCTGCAGGTGACGCACCACCGGCGGCCGGTGGCGTCCGCCGCGGACGCCGCCGCCATGTCTGTCTGCAAGATGGGGAGCGGCTGCTCCCTCCTGGGATATTATATGTATGCCGGGGGAACAAACCCGGACGGAAAGTTTTATCCCCTGCAGGAATCCAAGGCGACGGGATATAACAATGATCTGCCGGTGAAAAGCTACGATTTCAACGCGCCGATCCGGGAATGCGGACAGACCGGGGAAACCTGGCGGGAGCTCCGCCTGATCGGGCTTTTCCTGCAGGATTTCGGGAGCGGCCTGGCCGCGATGGCCCCGGTGTTCCCGGGGGACAGCCCCCGGGATCCGGCCGATTTCACTCACCTTCGATATTCCTGGCGGACCGACGGGAAATCCGGGTGGCTTTTCGTCAACAATTACGTGCGATGCCGTCATCTGGCTGAGCACCGAGGGGTGCGCCTTCCTCTCCCGCTGAGCCGGAACAACCTCCCGCGACCGGATGATTCAGGGACAGCCCCGGCAGGAGAACATCCGTCCGGCGGCGCCGCTGCAGGCGACGTTTCAGGCGGGCCGTTTTTCCCTGCCTTCGATGTCAGTGACGGCGAGTTCTTCTTTTTCCCCTTCAACCTGGAGATCAGCGAAGGCTGCGTACTGAAATCCGCCCTGGCCACGCCGCTGATGCGGCTGAACGCAGGCACCGGAAACAGCGAAGCCGTCATTTTCTACGGGGACAGGGATCCTCAGTTTGTTCTCGAAGGCGATCCCGGAAGCGTCCGGCTGATTCACCTGACAAAGAAGGAAGCCCTGAACGCCGCCCGCGTCACTCTGAGCGGCCGGCAGTATCTGCTCCTCTCCGAAGATGAGGTGACCTGCCAGGACGGCCGGATCCGTCTGCGCGGGCCGAAGCCCTGGAAATCATTTCTGACGTGGCCGGAACTGCCTTCCGTTCCCGCCGGGTTTGTCCGGGAGCCGGCGGAAGACGGATTTACCCGGTATTTTTCCGCCGCGGACCCGGGGAGGCCGGATGAAGCGCCGGACGGAAGTCCGAACAGCCCTGCGGAAGAATCCGCCCCTGAAGAGCCTTCCTTCCCGGCGCCGATTGTCCGGGAGGAAGCGCGGAGCGCGGATATTTCCAGCCTGGTCACGGATTCCCGCAGCGCGGGGATTCTTCCCGCCGGGGATCACAGGCCTCAGCCGGTCTGTGATCTCCCGGAGGAATTCAGCCGCGGGGGAACCGTCTATTCCATCGATCTCCCGACCGCCGGAGAACTTTTCCGTTCGGGCCGGAGCCGCGGCGACGCGCCCGCCTGCACAGATCTATATCTCTGTCTGCGGTACCGCGGCGACCGGATGGAATGCTGGCTGGGGGACCGGATGATCGCTGACGGCTTTTTCACGGGCCAGGAAGCGCGGATCAGCCTGCGGCGCGCCTTGTTTGACGGGAGCGAAAACTGGGTCGGGCTTTACGGCGGGCTGTGCCGCGCAAGCCGGGGAGGCTGTCCACGCCTGACGGTAAAAATTTATGAGCTCCGCCCTGAAGACCGGGTTTATCTGGAATGCGAAAATCCCGCGAAACACAGCGCCGTGTCGGAGATCGACGGGTGCCGCCTGGATCCGGTCTACGACGTCCTGTTCTGACTTCCGCGGTCCCCTGAAGTCCCAGGAGCCTCCTGCAGTTTGTCTGTGTCCGCAGAGCGGAGAACTCGGACGCTCCTGCTGCGGGATCCGGGAGATTCCCGCCGGAGCCCAACGTGAAAAAAACGCAGACACAGAACGCGAAAAACCAGGGATTCTCCGCACGGTTCAGAGCCGTCGGAGCTCCCTGGTGTGTTTTTATCTAATCGATCAGCCGCCTGAGGCTGTCTCCGGCGTCAGCCGGCATTGCGGAGAGCGAACAGGTAGCTGATCACCCGGTCCGGGGAAACACAGCTGCTCCGGGCCGCGATATCCTGCGCCGCCAGAAGCCTCATGTGCTTTTCTTCCTCCGGCGTCAGCTTCAGAACCGCGGCGAGCTGGTTCATCCGCTCTTCATCGAAAGGAGCGCTGTACCCGTGCTCCACGGCATAGAGGTAGGGAGCCGTTATGCTCAGCTGCCCGTAGATTGTCTCCGCCGGAATTTCCCGTTCTGTCCTGATTGTTGAAATGTATTTTCCAAAGGTCTCCCCTGTCATAGCTTTCACCTCCATGTTTCGCTGTAATCGTACTTTGTGTAGAACCCTCTGCGGCTGCGGGCCTGTACAGCCGCGGGAAGATGGCTGATGGCCGATTCCCTGTCAGGATAAAGCCTGCTTTCCCTCAGATTCGCCATCCCGCCGCGCGGAAACCGTACCAACGCAAAGCCGTCGGCCGAACGAACCAGCGTGACCTCTCGGACACGGTTGTTGTGTTCAATCACCCAGACGCTCTGGCCTTCCCGGAACTGTACCGCCCTCTCATTCATCTGACTGCCTCCTGATGGGGGAAACTGATTTCCTCTCTGTGTGTCCTCATTATAGGCAATCATTTTCTCATTGTCAATATGAAAAAGGAACGTTTATGCTGATCAGCTGTTTCCTGTTCAGAAGTTTTCGCCTCTGTGATTTTATCCTACAGAAAAAATGTGTTTTTTCCGGGTCCGATTTCTTAAAAAATTTTCACGAATCCACGCTGTTTCCTGCTTGCGTCCGCCGTTTCTGAGGGCCGGCCGGCAGCGTTTCCGATTCTCTTTTTCCGCTCACGGGCATCCCGTGAGGCCCCAGGGAATTCTATGCCGTCGGCAGCGCCGCGGCCCGGTTTTTCCGAGGCTTTCCTTTTCTGCCGCGGTCTCCGCCTGCGCACAAAAAAAGGACCGCATTTCTGCGATCCCTGAAAGCGCGAGACGGGATTCGGACCCGCGACCTTCGCCTTGGCAAGGCGACACTCCACCTCTGAGCCACTCGCGCATATTGTGGAACAAAGCAGGTGATGGGAATCGAACCCACTTATCTAGCTTGGAAGGCTAGTGTTCTACCAGTGAACTACACCTGCGGAATGCCCAAAGTCGGAATCGAACCAACGACACGAGGATTTTCAGTCCTCTGCTCTACCAACTGAGCTATCTGGGCCCGTGCTGTACCGGAAAATCTCCGGTGCATCAACGACAGTTATCATACCTGTTTTGCATAATCCTGTCAAGCACTTTTTAAAGTTTTCGCGGTGAAACGCGGATTCCCGCGCGGATACCGCCGCTGCCTCCAGGCAGCGTCAAACCATGCGGCGCTTTTACATAAAGACAAAGACATCCGGACAGCGCGTTTTCTGCGGCTCTGTCCGGATGCTTTCCCCGCAAAGGCCGTCTCAGCCCATCATGATCTCGGAAATCGTATCCATGATGGCGTCGTGGCACTTCCCGCAGCCTGTGGAGCAGTGCGTCTGCTTCTGGACTTCATCAAACGCGGTGACTACGCTGTCAAAGTTCTTCATGTTGTGCAGAGCCGCGTCAATATCGGAGTAGTTGACATGCTTGCAGTGGCAGATCTCTCTGTCGACAACTTCCTTCTCCATAATGTTCCTCCTTAATCCTTGATTAGAATTTATCTGGCGGCCGGATGCCCGCCCGTCGTGCGGCATGCCGCCGAAAACACGCGGATCGCTCATCTTTCACTCTGCGTCCGCGTGGAGTTCCCCTTCCTGCCCGGGCGCCGGCGTCCGGCCCCGTACCTCGCGCCGGGTCTCCGAACAGCCGGGGGATTCACGCGCCGCCCGGTTTCTGAAACCCGGTCGGTCAGCTTCGCACCAGGCAGCTGACCAGCTCCGTCCCCGAAGTTCCGGGAAACATATCTACCGCCCTGGCGCGGGCCAGCCTGTAGCCGGCCGCCTCGAAAGCCGGATAATCCCTGGTGAAACTGGTCGGTTTGCAGGATACATAAACGATGCACGGCACCCCGTAGGACAGGATTTTGGGCAGTGCCTTCGGGTGAATCCCGTCGCGGGGCGGGTCCAGGATAATCAGGTCCGGTTTTTCCTCCACCGCGTCCAGCTCGGTGAGCACATCGCCCGCGATAAAGGTACAATTGCTGAGGCCGTTGCGTGCCGCGTTTCTGCGCGCGTCCTCCACCGCGCTCTCAACGATCTCGATCCCGGTCACTGACTCCGCCGCCGGCGCGAGAAGCTGCGCGATGGTCCCGGTACCGCTGTACAGATCAAAAATCCGTCTCGATTCCGTCGAACCGGCAAACTCCCGGACGGTGCTGTACAGCACCTCCGCTCCCGCGGAATTGGTCTGGAAAAACGAGAACGGAGCGATCTCAAAATGGAGTCCCAGCAGGCTTTCGTGAATGACCGGCGAACCGTAAAGAACATCGGTGCGGTCGCTCTGGACGACATCCGCCGGGCTGTCATTCCAGATGTGCAGAATGCCGGACAGCCGTCCTTCCAGCGGGAGGCTCAGCAGTTTCTGAACCAGGCCGTCGAGGCAGAGCCGCTGCGCTGTCTGCTCCCTGAGCTTTTCCAGGGCTTCCCCGCTCCACTGCTCCGCGGAAGTTCCGCCGGCAGGCCGGCCTTTCCGCAGGTTCATCCTGGTGCGGACAATCTGCTCCGAGGACGTGGTGACGAGAGCCGCCATCATCTCCCCGGTCTCGCGGCTCCTGCGCAGAAGAAGATGGCGCAGGATGCCCGCCTGCCGCATCCGATGGTAAAAGGGGACGCCCAGGGAATCATAGAAATCCCTGACGCACGAGGCCGCCGCCTTCATATCCGCCGGCATGTTCCGGCAGCCGGGGACGTCGCAGATATCGTAAAAGCTGTTCCGGCGGTGCTGTCCCAGCGTGAGGGGGCCTCCCGGCGTCAGGTCTCCGAAAGTGAGTTCCATCTTGTTCCGATAGCCCTCCTGCTCCGGGGACGCCAGGATTCCCTCAAAACATTCCGTATTGCCGTCCGGGAGAACACCGGCCAGAAGCCTTCTCATCTGGCCTTCCTTCAGCCTGAGCTGATCATCATAGGGGAGCGATTCGCAGTAGCACCCGCCGCAGACGCCGAAATGAGGGCACGCGGTCTCCGGTCTTTCCTCCGGGGAGCGTTCCAGAATTTCCACCAGCGTTCCCTTAGCCCGGCCTTTCGCGGTTTTCTTTATCCGCGCGGTAACTTTCTGTCCGGGAAGCACGCCTTTCACTTCAGCTTCGCCTTCGTCCGTCAGGATAACAGCTCTGTCGGGGTAATCCGCCCTCACTGCTGTTCCCTCAATCAACTGTCCGCGCTTCAATCTTCTCTCCCTGCTCCTTTACTCCCGCTCCGGCACGCGCCTGTCTCAGTCATCCTCTTCGGCGGCGTCAGCGGTGCCGCCCGCGTCACTGCCGCTCCAGTCGTCATCGTCATCCAGATCCTCAAGGTAATCCGGCTTCAGGTAACGGTACAGGCACCAGATTGCCGCGGCGGCCGCCGCGATCACCGCGAGAATGATCACCACTCTCCTGACTGTTTTCTTCGTACTTACAGAATTTTTCTTCTCCATTGCTCCTCCAGATTCTGCCGCGTCCCCGCGGTCCCGGTCGGATCAGTCTGTCCCTTCCGCTTTCCGGAGCTTCGCGAACCCCGCGAACATCCTCCGGATTCCATACTTCGGATTGTCGAACAGAACGGTCACCTCGTAATCCTTCTTCATATCCTGTATGCTCTGCACCGTTCCGATGCCGAACTTGCTGTGGATCACCCTGTCCCCTTCAGTGTATTCCAGTTTTTCCGGTTTTTCAACATGAAAGGCTTTCCCGAACGACGGCGCCTTCTGTTTTTTCGCGGAATCCCCGGGGACGTAGCCCAGCGATCCGTAACGCCCGCTGATTTCCGCCGGACGGTTCGGCAGGGTCTCGGCGAAGCTCTCCGGGGAACCGGTCGCGCTGCCCCTGAAACCGCTCAGGCCGCCGGCCGCAGCCTGGCTCCCCCGCCAGGAAGAATCCCGGAACGGATCCCCGTAAGCGCCGGAATTCCCGGAACCGCTGTCCGCGGCGCCAAAGCCGCCGGATCCGCCGCCGTAGGAGCCATACAGGTCGGAAGAATTGTCCTCCCACGGCGCGCGCTCCTTCGAATAGCTGGATTTGCGCACGATCCCGTGCCCGCCGCTCCAGGACCCTCCGTACGTCCATCCGTCCTCGCCGGAGATATCCTGATAGTCCAGCACTTCCGCGGGGATTTCCGTGACGAAGCGGGAAACCGGGTTGTTCTGGACGTTTCCGCGGACCGTCCGCTGGCGCGCCGCGGAAAGCTCCAGGTAATCTTTCGCACGGGTGATTCCCACGTAGCAGAGGCGCCTCTCCTCCTCCAGGTCTCCCGGATCGCCGCTGTACAGGGACATGTACGAGGGGAAGAGGTTTTCTTCCATTCCCGCGATGAAAACCGCCGGGAATTCCAGGCCTTTGGCGGAGTGAAGGGTCATCAGCGTCAGGCGGTCCTGCGACGAATCGAGGGAATCGATGTCCGCCACCAGCGACACATCCTCGAGAAAGCCCGAAAGTTCCGCTTCCTTTCCATGCTGCCGGGTGTAATCGGCCGCCTTGCTGATCAGTTCGTCGATGTTTTCGCGCTTCGCCTGCTCCTCGTTATCCGGGAGCTTTTCCATATCCTCCAGATAGCCGGTTGTCTCCAGCACTTCCCTGATCAGGTCGTCGATGCTCATCAGCTTCGCCCTGGCCCGGAGCACCATGATCTGGTTATAGAACTGCCTGATCTTCGCGGCGGTCCGGCCGAGCCCCGGGATATTTTCCGGGTGCCCGAGCTGGTCAAAAAATGAGGTTCCCCTCTGCGCCGCCGCGTCGGTGATCTTTGCCAGGCTCGCGGCGCCGATCCCGCGCCTGGGCACGTTGATGATCCGCCGCACGGCGACTTCATCCCGCCCGCTGACAATGACGTGCAGATACGCCAGGATATCCTTGATTTCGGCTCTCTGGTAAAAATTTACCCCGCCGACCATGCGGTAGGGAATGCCCAGCTGCACGCATTTTTCTTCAAAAGTGCGGGACTGCGCGTTGGTGCGGTACAGCACCGCGATATCCGAATAGTAAAGCCCGCGCCGGGCGACGAGATCCGCGGCGGTATCAAGGACGCCTTCGGCTTCCTCATAGCCGTTCGCGTACAGCCGGAATTTCACCGGCTCTCCGTCACCCCGGCTGCTCCACAGGTTTTTCTCCCTTCGCCCCTCGTTGTGGGAAATCACGCCGTTGGCCGCTTTCAGGATATTCATCTTCGAGCGGTAGTTCTGCTCCAGCCGGATGACTTTCGCGCCGGGGAAGGTTTCCTCAAAACTCAGGATGTTGGTGATATCCGCGCCGCGGAAATGGTAAATCGACTGGTCGTCGTCACCGACGACGCAGAGATTGCGCCGTTTCGCGGCCAGCAGACGGACAAAATCGAACTGCACCTGGTTCGTGTCCTGGTACTCGTCCACGCAGATGTAGAGAAAACGGTCCTGATAGTATTCCAGGACTTCCGGAGCCGTTTTGAACAGCCTGACCGCGTTGACCAGCAGGTCGTCGAAGTCCATCGCGTTGCTCGCTAGAAGGCGCCGCTGGTACTCCGCGAAGATCTCCGCGACCGTGCGCTCATGCAGGTCGCTGCCCGCCTGCGCATACATCTGGTCCTGGCTGATCCCGTGGTTTTTCGCGGAGGAAATCTCTGCCAGCACCGCGCGGTCCCCGTACTCCTTCGGATCCAGTTCCCTGTCTTTGATGATCTGTTTGATCACGGTGCGCTGGTCATCGGTGTCGTACACGGAAAAGCCGTCCGCGTAGCCCAGCCGGCTGCCGAAGCGCCGCAGGATGCGCACGCAGGTGGAATGAAAAGTCGCCACCCATACGGCATCCGCCCCGTTCTGGACCAGGCTCTGCACGCGGGCCTTCATCTCGTCCGCCGCCTTGTTGGTAAACGTAATCGCGAGGATATTCCAGGGCCGTACGCCCATCTCGTCGACCAGATAGGCGATCCTGTGGGTAATCACCCGCGTTTTTCCCGACCCGGCTCCGGCCAGAATCAGCAGCGGGCCTTCCGTGCAGAGCACCGCCTCCCGCTGCCGGTCATTGAGCGAATCCGTAATCTGACTCATGAAACCTCCGTAATCCGTGAAATGCATTCTCCGTGCAGTCAATATAAAGGAAGGCAGTCCCGCCGGGAGGCAGGACTGTCTCACGCTTTCCTCATCTCTGTTATATCCGGAAATCCCGTCTGCGGGCGGCCCGTTTCCGGCCCGCTTCCGGCCCGCTTTTGCTCAGGCCAGTTTCTGTCCGCAGTCCGGGCAGAATCTGCTGCCGTCCGTCGGCCTTCCGCAGTTCGGGCAGAATTTCGGATAAGCTCCTCCGTCTGACGCGGACGCGTTCCCCGCGCTCCCGCCGCCGGCATTCTGCGGCGCATCCTGTCCCGTCATCTGTTTCGCCATCTGGCTGCCCACTGCCATTCCCATCGCCATCCCGGCAAAGGACGCCGCGTCGGACCCTGCCGCCGAACCGCCCTTGCCCAGGGCGTCCGCCATCTGCACTCTGGTGTAATGATCGGTATCGCTCACCATCGCGGCCGCAGCCGCCTTCTCCTGCATCTCGGCGACCTTCTCCGGGTAGGAGACGCTCTGGATCTGGAAATCCGTCACTGTCAGGCCGATCTTCAGCAGCTGCATGTCGAGGTCTTCCTTCACGGAGTTCCCGATCTCCGGGGCGTTGGCCTGGAGATTGAACATGTCCTTTCCCTGCGTGGAGATAGCGCGCATCAGGATCGGATCCAGAACCGAAGAGACCCGCTCCGCCACGTCGTCCGTCGTAAACTGCTGCTTGATGCCGGCGATCTTGTCGATCAGCGTGCGGGCGTCGGCTACTTTGAACGAATACATGCCGAACGACCGGATCGGCATGCCTCCGGGAAGACCGTTCACGGGGAGTGCGATCGGGTTCTTCGTTCCCCATTTTTTCGTGAATTCCTTCGTGTTGATGAACATGACCTCGGCGCGGAGCGGGGTGTTGAAGCCGAATCTGAAGCTCTTCAGCGTGCTGAGGAACGGGATGATATCTGATTCGATGTCAAAGGTTCCCTCGTCCGTGAAAATACCTTCAAACACGCCGTTGTACATAAACACCGCGTCCTGCCCGGCGCGGAGGATCAGTTTGCTGCCGCGCTTGATCTCACTGCCCGGCCATTTCCAGAAGATGACGTCATCCCTGTACTCCTCCCACTCGACTACGCTTGAAAACTGATCGTTAAAAAATCCCATGATTGTGTTTTCCTTTCGCAGGCATCAGCCCGATATAGAACACAGCGCCGGAGAAACAGACCTGTTCCTCCGGCACCGCGGCAGCGTTTTCAGATTATGCTTTGCTTCAGTTCTGTGTCTGGCCCATCTTTTTCTTGAGGTCGGCAAGCTCTTCGTCGACATCGCTGTAGGCATCGCTCTGCAGGTCGTACTTCATCTCGAGATCCTCCAGGTTCGTTTCCTCGGAAGACTCGTTGAGCTCCGCCATCGCGTTGGCCGTGTCAAGCCGCTTGTCAACGCGCGCTTCAAGCGCGTCGAGCTTCTGCATCGCGCTCTCCGTGTTATCGGAGTAGCTGGTGTGGCTGCTCATTTCATTGATGTGTTCCTGCGTTTTCGCTACAGCAACCTTCGCCTTGATGGTATCTTTCCTGGCATTGAGCTCGCGGATGTCGCTCGCGATCTTGTCATGCATCTGGCGCATCTTCACGCTGTTGGCGGCAGCCTGTTTGTAAGCGTTCTGGAGTCCCTGCGCCTTGATGTTCGCCGCGTTTTTCTGCTGGAGGAATACCTTCGCGTCCGCGTCATTGCCGGCCCTGACCGCCTTTTCAGCGTATCTCTGGAATTTGTCGACATCTTCCAGGGCGCTCTCATACTCTCTCTTCGCGCGGGTCTCCTCTGCCATGACGGCAGCGGTCTCCGCCTTTACGTTGCCAAGGTCGGAATTGAGCTCGCGGAGATACTGGTCAATCATCTTTTCCGGATCCTCCGCTTTATCAAGCATTGAATTGATATTTGCTGACATGATGTCCTTGAATCTCGAAAGAATACCCATGTTCTTTGCCTCCTGTATGGAAATTGGTTGTCAGAAACCTGATTCTTATTGACAGTATACAATAAACAGGCCGCGTAATCAACGCAAAATTCTGTGAATATTCTGTGCAGAACAGGTTAAACGGCTGAGTCTGTCCCGCTGCCGGCCCGCGCGCGGGTGCCGCCTGCCGCAGCGATCCGGCGGCCTGCCGGGTATACCGCGGTCAGTCCGCCCGCGGGAACACCTTTCCCGCTGCCGCCGTCAAAAAGTCCGGGGATGCCGGGACAATTCCCGCGCAAATTATGGTATGATTAAAGAAACCGCAGACAGCGCTCGGGCCGCCGGGCGGAACAGTTTCCGGAAGGGGTTGACGGAATGGACGACCGCGAACTGACCAAAGCATTTATCAGATACCTGAATTCGCTGCAGCATATCACATCGGACGAGATACCCGATATCGACCTTTACATGGACCAGGTCCTGACGTTTATGGATACCCACCTGTCTGAGACGAGGCGGTATGAATCCGACAAGGTCCTGACCAAGACCATGATCAACAACTACGCCAAAAACCGCATTCTGCCGGCGCCGGTTGCCAAGAAATACAAGAAAGACCACATGATCTACCTGATCTTCATCTACTACCTGAAGAATATCCTTTCCATCAGCGACATCCAGACCATGTTCAGCCTGATCCGGAGCCTGTATCCGGAGGGCAGCTCGGAGATCAGCATGCCCGACGCCTACGACCGCATCGTCGAAAGCATGAAAGGCGAGATGTTCCGCACGGTGAAGGATATCTCCCACAAACTGTTCGAATCCAACAAGCTGTTCAGCGACCTGAAGGATCCGGTTGAGAAAGACCGGCTCGCCACCTTCACCTATCTCTGCATGCTGGGGTTTGACGTATACCTGAAAAAGCAGCTGATGGAGAGGATCATCGACAACATCCGCGCCGAGGAGGCGGACGCCGAAAAGGAAAGAAAAGAGAAAAATCCCAGGAAATAAGCCGCTGAACGCCGGGCGGGTTGTCAGAATACAGCGCCTCCAAAGGCTGAAAATGCCGCGCGGAACCGCAGAAACGGTTCCGCGCGGCATTTTCAACAGGGAGAACAAATGCTTCCCGGTTCAGGTTACTTGGTATCCTTGCTCTTTGTGCCGGACGCCGGCGCTGTCGGAGAGCTTCCGTCCGGCTTCTCGCATTCGACGATTGCCGTCTTCTGCATCGGGATACGGCAGTTCTTGTTGTTGCCGAACTCGACGATCACGGTATCGTCCGTGATATCGATGATGGTTCCGTAGAAGCCGGAGGTCGTCAGCACAATGTCGCCGATCTCAAGCTGCGAAAGCATCTGCTGCTGCTGTTTCTTTTCCTTGCTCTGCGGGCGGATCGCGATAAAGTACATCACCGCGATGATAATCACAAAGTAAACAATGATCATCAGCCAGCTCTGCGCGCTCGTCCCGGAAGATGAACTGGACGTCGAGTCCGCCATGGCGGTGCCCGCGAAAGCCATCACCGAACCTGCCGCGGCAGCCGCCCCGCCTAGCACTTTTTTCAGTACGTTTTTCATGTGGTTTCCTCCTCTTCACCTGAGCTCATCGACTCAAGCATGGATTTCTTATACTCCCCGAAATACCCGCCGTCAAGACTTCCGCGGATTTCTTCCATCAGATGATTGTAAAAATACAGGTTGTGCAGCACGCACAGCCGCATACCCAGCATTTCCTTCGCCTTGAGCAGATGGTGGATGTAGGCCCTGCTGTAATCCCGGCAGGCCGGGCACTGACAGCCCTCCTCGATCGGGCGCGTGTCCAGGGTGTACCTCGCGTTGAACAGGTTCAGCTTCCCGAATCTGGTGTAGACGTGGCCGTGTCTCCCGTTTCTCGACGGATAGACGCAGTCGAAAAAGTCCACGCCGCGCTCCACGCCTTCCAGGATATTGGCCGGCGTCCCGACTCCCATCAGATAGGTCGGCTTGTTCTGCGGCAGATGCGGGACAGTGACGTCCAGGATGTGGTACATCTGTTCCGCGGTCTCGCCGACAGCCAGGCCGCCGACAGCGTAGCCGTCCAGGTTCATCGCGGAGATTTCATCCGCCTGGCTGATCCGGATATCCTCGTAAATGCCGCCCTGGTTGATTCCGAAAAGCAGCTGGTCAGGATTCACGGTATCCGGCAGCGAATTCAGCCTCTCCATCTCTGCCTTGCAGCGCGCCAGCCACCGGGTTGTGCGCGCCACGCTCTGTGCGATGTAGGACCGCTCCGCCACCGAGGAAGGGCATTCGTCGAAGGCCATCGCGATGGTGGATCCCAGGTTGGACTGGATCTGCATGCTCTCCTCGGGGCCCATGAAAATCACATGGCCGTCGATATGGGAGTGGAAGGTCACCCCTTCCTCGCGGATCCTGCGCATGTCCGCCAGGGAAAATACCTGAAAGCCCCCGGAATCGGTCAGAATCGGCCGGTCCCAGTTCATGAACCGGCGGAGGCCGCCGAGGCTTCTGATCACCTCGTCGCCGGTGCGCACATGCAGATGATAGGTGTTGCACAGCATAACCTGCGTGCCGATTCCCCGCAGGTCCCTGGTCGAGACAGCCCCTTTGATGGCCGCCACTGTTCCGACATTCATGAAAACCGGGGTCTCGATGACGCCGTGGACCGTCGTCACCCGCGCCCGTTTGGCCCGGCCTTCCGTTTTAAGCAGTTCGTATTTCAATCTGTTTCCTCAGAATCTGATCAGGATGATTTCTTCCCGGCAGCGGCCTTTTTCTTCTTTGCCGCGCGGCTGTCCAGGAAGTTCTGGAAATCATACCACAGGCAGCCCGCGATGAAGACGGAGGAGTAGCAGCCGCAGATAATGCCGACGATCAGCGGAAGCGCGAATTCGCGGATGGCAGTCACGCCCAGGATGAAGAGCACGACAACCATGATCAGCGTGGTCAGGGAGGTATTGATGCTTCTCGTCAGCGTCTGGCTGATGGACAGGTTGACGATCTGCACATTGTTCATGTCGCCCTTGTGCAGCTTGAGGTTCTCGCGGATACGGTCGAAGATGACGATCGTGGCGTTGATCGAATAACCGACGATCGTGAGCATGCACGCGATGAACGTATTGCCGACCGTCCAGCGGAAGACCGCGTAGAACGCCAGCAGAACCAGCACATCATGGATCAGCGGGATTACGGAGGTCGCGCCGAACGCGAAGTTGCGGAAACGGATCGTGACATACAGCAGCATGAAGATCGCCGCGACAATGACGGCGATGATGGCCGACCGCTGCATCTCCGAAGATACCGTAGCACTGATGTTCTCGGTTGTGATCTGCGACTCGTCCGCGCCGAAGTCTTCGGACAGCGTGTCGTACAGCGCGGTTCTCTGGTCCAGGCTCAGCGTCTTGGTGCGGATAATCACCTCGCTGCTGTTCTGGACCGGCGTAATCTGGACATCGGTGTCGCCGATAGCTTCAACGACAGCAGGCTCGACTTCATCCGCCAGTTCCTCAACGGTATACTCCTGGTCCAGCACTGCGCTGGTGGACGCGCCTCCGACGAACTCAAGGCTGTAGTTCAGGGAATACCCGACGATCCCGTGGATAATCATGCTCACAATCCCGACCAGGATTACCGCGGAAGATACGAGATAGCAGATTTTTCTCTTCCCGATAAAGTCGAATACCCTGGTTTCCGTTACCTTGCCGTAGAGTTTCTCGTTCTCGGCGCCGAGCGCGACAAGCGAGCGCATCACCGAGCGGACGACGACAAGCGAGGTGAACATGGAAACCACGATGCCGAGGGCCAGGGTTTCGGCAAATCCCTTGACGGTTCCGGAGCCGAGGAAGAACAGAACGGCTGCCGCGATCAGCGTCGTGACGTTTCCGTCGAGAATCGCGGAGAAAGCCTTGGAGAATCCGGCTTCAATCGCTGCGCGGACAGCTTTCCCCTGCCCGATTTCCTCGCGGATGCGGGAGAAGATAATGCAGTTCGCGTCCACGGCCATGCCGATGCCCAGGATAATACCCGCGATGCCCGGAAGGGTCAGTGTGATCTCTTCCTTGAAGGTGCTGACCAGAACGATCACCAGCGTGGTGTACATGAGCAGTCCGAAGGACGCCACGGCGCCGGGCAGGCGGTAGTAGGCGATCATGAAGATAAAGATGATGATCAGGCCGATGACGCCGGCCAGCAGGCTGGTGCGGACGGCATCCTGTCCGAGCCTTGCGCCGACGACTTCGGAGCGGATTTCCTCCAGCTCAACCGGAAGCGCGCCGATGCGGATGTTGGACGCCAGGTCCGAAGCGGCCTCATAGCTGCTCATGCCTGTGATTTCGCAGGTTTCGGAATCGATGTGCGCCTGCACGGTCGGGGCGCTGATGACCTCTCCGTCGTATATGATGTAAATCGGGTCGTTGTTCTGATACAGTTCCGCGGTCGCCTCTGAGAATTTCTCCCGTCCTTCGGAAGTGAGGGTGAGTTCAACGACATACTCCGTGGCGTTGGTCGTCGAATCCTGGGTGACTCTCGGCTGGGCGTCCACCACATCGGATCCGGTGATCACGGTTGTCCCTTCGGGGTCGGAGGAATCCGTGCAGAAAATCAGGGTACCGGGTTTTCCGAGTTCCTCGAGAATCTGGTTCGCGTCGGTCGCGCCGGGAATTTCAACCGTGATGCGGTTGGTTCCCTCGGTGTACACGTTGGCTTCGGTAGACTGCTGCTCCGCGCGCTGCTGCAGCTTGTTCCGCGCGTCCTCCAGTTCCTGGGACGTGACGTCTTCCACCGTCTGGTAGGTAATGCTGACGCCGCCTCTCAGATCCAGTCCGAGAGTGATGTCATTCATGCTTCCCGAACCATCGCTGCCCAGCCCGAAAATCGCTGTATAGCCGATAAACGCCAGCAGCGCGAGCCAGGCAATCAACCGTGCAACTGCACCTTTCCTGCTCATTGCTTTGTTCTCCTCTTGTTCTAAAAAATTTATGCCAGCGGGGCGGTCCCGGGATTCCGGTTATTCCTCCCCGTCAACTTCTTTCTCAGGCTCCTCCTGTTTTTCAGGAAGAATGATGCGGACCTGGTCAACCCTCTTTTTGTCCATTCTCTCCACTTTGAAAACCACGCCGTTTTCCTCCGCCTTCTCGCCGGGTGACGGGAGATGGTCCAGCAGGCCGACGACATAGCCGCCGATCGTATCGTAATCCTCGGATTGCAGCGACAAACCGAGCCTGTCGTTGACGTCGTCGAGATTGACGGATCCGAGCACCAGGTATTCCCGGTCGGACACCTTTTCAAAATCCGCGGGTTCGTCCGCGTCGTACTCGTCGCGGATATCACCAACGATCTCCTCCAGCAGGTCTTCCAGCGTCACGAGACCGGCGGTGTTTCCGTACTCGTCCAGCACGATGGCCAGGCTGGCGTTGGCCGCCCTCATCTCCGGCAGCAGTTCCGCCGTGGCTTTGTCCTCATAGGTGAAGAAAGGCGTTCTCAGATAGTTCCGGATAGAGAACGGATCTCCCTCGTGGTACAGAAGGATGTCCTTCATGTTGAGGATGCCGATGACGTTTGCCTCGCTGCCCTCCGTGACCGGCATTCTGGTGAACATATTCTCACGGAACACTTCCATCAGCTGGCTGTAGGTCGCGTCCGCGTCGATCATCACCATGTCGATGCGGGGGACCATCACGTCTCTCGCCTTGGAATCCCCGAAGTCGACCACGTTGTTGATCATGTTGCGCTCGTCCTTCTGGATGACGCCTTCCTCGTGGCTGACGTCCACGATGGTGCGAAGTTCCTCCTCGGTGATGCCGTCCTTCTTTTTATCCGGATCGACGCCGAGCAGGCGGAGCACTCCCTTCGCGATCGAATTCACGATGAAAATCACCGGCGTGAAGATCTTCATCAGAACGGAGATGATCCCGCAGAAACGAAGCGCCATGCCGTCCGCGTGAACCGACGCGGCGTCCTTGGGCGAAATTTCGCCGAAGATCAGCACAACCAGGGTGAGAACGCCTGTGGACAGCCCGACCGCGCCGCTTCCGAACACGTCCGTCGCGAACACGGTCGCGATCGAGGACGCCGTCAGGTTGACAATGTTGTTTCCGATGAGAATCGTGCTGAGCATCTTGGGACCGTTGTCCAGCACTTTGAGAAGCTTCCGCGCCCGCCGGTCACCGGCATCCGCCATAGAACGGATACGGATCTTGTTGCAGGCTGTCATCGCGGTTTCCGCCGAGGAAAAAAAGGCAGAAAGCACTATCAGTATCACCAGAACCAACAATCGC
Organism: Lachnospiraceae bacterium; assembly: GCA_050944455.1. Taxonomy (GTDB): domain Bacteria; phylum Bacillota; class Clostridia; order Lachnospirales; family Lachnospiraceae; genus Anthropogastromicrobium. The sequence continues at coordinate 10,138 of JBMNRC010000002.1, read as the reverse complement.
GCGGCGTCTCCGACGTCCAAAAATACCACCCCTTCTGCGGGGACAATCCCCCTCTGATTCAGCGTAAAGTCAATAATTTGCGCCGGCGGAACACCGGCGTAGTTCAACTTATTTTATAAGAAAAGCCACTTACTGTCAATTGGATTCCAGCCCCGCGGAAAGGCGCTCCGGGCTCAGGAGGCGTCCCGTGACGCCGCTGCCGGCGGTTCCGCCGCGGTTTCCCTGCCCGGGCAGCTCTGTCCGATCCGCCGCACGGGCGGCCCCGCCGCTCCGGCGCGGAACCGGCTGCCCGGGCCGCGGGCGGTATCATCCATCCGGCCGGGCAATACCGGCCGGCATTCAAAGGCTGCCCGGGCCGCGGGCATGACCGTCCGCCTCAGTCAGCGGCGGGCGATATCTTCCGCGATCAGGGAAAGAATTTCCTCCCGCCCCTGCCGTGTCGCGGCCGAGAACGGAATGAGCGGATCCGCGTCCTCCAGCAGAAGCCCGCGGCGGACTGCCGCGATCTGCGCCGGGACCTGGCTCTTCCTGACCTTGTCCAGTTTGGTCGCGATCACCGCGGGCCTCCGCCCGGAGGCGCGGATCCAGTCTGCCATCATCAGGTCGTTCTCCGACGGCTCGCGCCGCAGATCGACCAGCAGGAACACTCTCCGGATCTGCCGGGACTGATTGAGGTAGTTCTCGATCATTTTTCCCCACTGCAGCCTCACGCTCTTCGGGACATTCGCGAAGCTGTAGCCGGGGAGATCGACAAAATAGCAGCCGTCGTTGACGCGGTAGAAATTGATAGTTCTCGTCTTTCCCGGCTCCGCGGAAACCCTCGCCAGCGCTTTGCGGTTGAGCAGCACATTGATCAGCGAGGATTTCCCCACGTTGGATTTCCCGGCAAAGACGATCTCCGGCAGGCTGTTCCGCGGAAGCGTGCTGGTGACCCCGCAGACTGTCTCGAGAAGCACATTCTTTACCTCCAGCGGCCGGGCCGCGGGAGCCGGAGCCGTACCTGCGCCGGTTTTCCGCTTCCGTTCCCGGTCATCTGATCCTTTGTCCGCCATGCTTTTTCCCTTTCTCCCTGCCGCCGCGTTTGTCTTTACCGGCGCTTCTGTCTTTGCCGTGATGTTTCCCGGCTTCCGTTTTCCCGGCCGTTCCGCCGGAATTCCCGCTGTCCGCTTTTCCGGCCGGTCTGTCTGAATTCCCTCCGCCGGATTTCTTTTTGTCCGGCACCAGTGCGGCGTCCAGGACCTGCTCCATGGAGGATACCTGAACGATCTTAAGCCCTCCCGTCACATCTTCGGAAAGCTCCTCAAGGTCGTCACGGTTCCCCTCCGGAACCAGCACGGTCCGGATGCCAGCCGCTTTCGACGCGAGAAGTTTTTCCCGGAGACCGCCGATGGGGATCACCCTGCCCCGCAGGGTTACTTCGCCGGTCATGGCAACGTCCGGCCTCACCGGGATATCCGCCGCCGCGGAAAGGATCGCCGTGGTCATCGTGACACCCGCGCTCGGGCCGTCCTTGGGTACTGCCCCCTCCGGAATGTGCAGGTGGATATCATGCTTTTCAAAGAATGCCGGCGGGATATCGTACTGCTTTGCCACCGAACGGACATAGGAAAGGGCGATCTGTGCGGACTCCTTCATCACGTCGCCCATCTGCCCGGTCAGCACGACCGTCCCTTTGCCCGGCAGCATGGACACTTCGATTTCCAGCGTCACGCCGCCCACCGCTGTCCAGGCGAGCCCGCGGACGATCCCTACCATCGGTTTGCTCCCGATCAGTTCTCCGCGGTACCGGCGCTTGCCCAGATAATGGCTGAGGTTCTCCGAATTCACGGCAATCTTCGGGCCGGCGTCTGCCGCTGCAGTCTTCGGGCCGGCATCGCTTTCCGCTTCAGTGCCGCCGGCTTTTGTCACTGCCGTTCCGGCGCCGCTTTCCGTTTCTTCAGCAGTATTGCTGTCTGCCGCGGCCCCGTCCGGAGTACCATCCTTCGCCGCGCCAACTTTCCGGATATTGCCGTCCGCAGCACTGCCGTTCCGGGTATTGCTATCCGCCGCGGCCCCGTCCGGAGTACCGGCCCCCGCCGCACCGGCGCTTTCATCCGCGCTGCCGCCGCTCTCCCCGCGCAGTTTCGGAATCCCGTCGTCCTCCTGCTCCGCGGCGGCGCCGGGATTCTTCTCGAGGTATTCCAGCGCCGCTTTGTGGCAGACGGTCTCGATGCTCCGCTCCAGGCCGCGCACTCCCGCCTCGCTGGTGTAATAGCGGATGATATCGCGCACCGCCGATTCGTCGATGGAAATCCGGCTGCCGGAAAGGCCGCTCGCCGCGATCTGCTTCGGAACCAGAAAACGCAGGCCGATCTGGATTTTCTCAGGCTCGGTGTAGCCGCTGATCTCGATCACTTCCATCCGGTCTAGAAGCGGGCGGGGAATGCTCTGCAGCGTGTTGGCCGTCGCCATGAACAGCACCTCCGAAAGATCGAGCGGGATTTCCACATAATTGTCCGTGAAGGTATTGTTCTGCTCCCGGTCCAGCACCTCAAGCAGGGCGGAGGACGTATCGCCGTGGAGGGAATCGTTCCCCACCTTGTCCAGCTCATCGAGCAGAATCAGCGGGTTTTTCACGCCCGCCCTCCGGATCGCCTGGACAATCCGGCCGGGCATCGCGCCGACGTAAGTGCGGCGGTGCCCGCGGATCTCGGCTTCGTCATGCACGCCGCCGAGGCTCATTCTCACATATCGGCGGTTCAGGGCTTTCGCCACCGATTTCGCGATGGATGTCTTGCCGGTGCCCGGGGGGCCGACAAGCAGCAGGATCTGCCCGGAGCTGTTTCCGGTCAGCCTGCGCACCGCCAGATACTGAAGGACCTGCTCCTTCACCTCTTTCAGGCCGTAATGATCCTGATCAAGGATCTTTCTGGCCTCGGGGATCGAAATCTTCTCCTCCGTGCGTTTTTCCCAGGGAATGTCGAGAAGCGTCTCGATATAGTTCTGGATGACGCTCATCTCCGGCCCCGGATACGTCATCTTGCGGAGCTTGCGGATTTCCCGGTCCAGCACGTCGTGAACCTCCTGCGGGGCGTCCAGTTCCTTCGCCATCTTCGCGTAGCGGTCGGCGTCGGATTCGGCGTCCTCGCCGAGCTCACCGCGGATGACCTTCATCTGCTCGCGCAGGATATATTCCTTCTGGTTCTGCTCCAGATTATGCCTGACCTTTTTCTCATAGTTCCGGCGGATTTTTTCGACGTCCGCCTCCCTGGTCAGGTATTCAATCAGAAAACTGTATCTCGCGCTCTCGTCCGAACAGATTTCCAGGTAGCGCTGGCGCGCCTGCCAAGGCATCGGGAGCCTCGCCGCGACCCCGGAAGAAAAAGCGTCGAAATCCTGCGTATGTTCCGCGAAATAACGCAGGGCGTCGCCCCTGCCCGGATCAAGGGTCTCCGAAAAACGCCTGACTTCCGTCAGCAGGACGCGCCGCATCGCTTCCCGGACGTCATCGTCAGCTCGCTCTGTCGGTATCTCCCTTACCTGCGCCACGATCTGCGGCACATACTCCTCCACGGAGACGATCACCGCGGGCCGCAGGCCGGTCACATCGGCCAGAATCTCCTGAGTGCCCGGCTGCTCCGTGATCCTCCGGACGAGCGCGGTCACTCCGACGCGGAACAGATCCTCCTCAGCGGGGTTCTCCGCCTGGTCATTCTTCTGGGCTACCAGAAAAACCTCCTGGTTCTGTTTTGCCGCCGCTTTCAGCGCGCTGACAGCCATCGGGCGTGAAACGCGCACGGTGGTTTTCATATCCGGAAGCACCGCGTCATTCCGCAGCGCCACTGTCACCATTTTTCTCTGTACTTCTGCCACAATCTCTCCCTATCTGAATCGCGGGCCGGCCGCAGCGCTCCGGCCCTGACGCGCCGTGCCCTGTCCCTCTGACAGAAAGATCCGGGCGAACCTGAGTCCGCCCGGATCCTGTCTCAGAAACTGTTATCTTAAAAACTCAGGCGCTTGCTTCGGCTGCTGTCTCGGCGCTGCCTTTCTTTCTGGGCTTGTGCGCGCCGCCGCCGGCTTCTGTGCGTTTGGTCAGAATCGGCGCGGCATGGTTGTTCACGACGTCCTCCGTCACCGTGCAGATTCCGATGGTATCGTCCGACGGAATTTCGTACATCGTGTCCATCATGATGTTTTCAATGATCGCCCTGAGGCCGCGCGCCCCGTTCTTCCGCTCAATAGCCTGATGCGCGATTGCCCGGATCGCCTCCGGGGTAAACTCAAGCTTCACGCCGTCCATGTCGAACAGGCGGATATACTGTTTGGTAATCGCGTTCTTCGGCTCTGTCAGGATGCGGACCAGCGCATCCTCATCGAGCTCGTCGAGGCTGACAATGATCGGGAGCCGTCCGATAAATTCGGGAATCAGGCCGTACTTGACCAGATCCTCCGGGCGGACCTGCTTGAACAGCTCGTTGATGTTTTTCTCATCCCTGTCCGCGAGATCTGCCTCGAATCCCATCGACCCGCTGCCGATGCGCTGGTCGATGATGCGCTCCAGGCCGTCAAAGGCGCCGCCGCAGATAAACAGGATGTTGGTCGTGTTGATCTGGATCAGCTCCTGCTGCGGATGCTTGCGGCCGCCCTGCGGCGGTACGCTCGCGTTGGTGCCCTCGAGGATTTTCAGCAGCGCCTGCTGCACTCCCTCGCCGGAGACGTCGCGGGTGATGGACAGGTTCTCGGATTTCTTGGTAATCTTGTCGATCTCATCGATGTAGACAATCCCGAGCTCCGCCCTCTCGACGTCGTAGTCGGCCGCCTGGATCAGCTTCAGAAGAATATTTTCGACGTCCTCGCCGACATAGCCGGCCTCGGTGAGGGTCGTTGCGTCGGCGATCGCGAACGGGACGTTCAGAAGCTTTGCCAGGGACTGCGCCAGGTAGGTTTTGCCTGATCCGGTCGGCCCGAGAAGAAGCACGTTGCTCTTCTGGATCTCCACGTCGTTTTCCTCGTGGGAAAGAATTCTCTTGTAGTGATTGTAAACCGCGACGGAGAGGGCTTTCTTCGCCTCATCCTGGCCGACGACATACTGGCTCAGGTGTTCGAAGATTTCCTTCGGTTTGAGGAGGTTGATGCCGGCTGACACGCTCTTCTTCTTGTCCGAAAAATCGTCCTCCTCGCGGAGGATCTCATTGCAGAGTTCCACACACTCGTCACAGATAAACGCGCCGTTGTTTCCGGCGATCAGTTTTCTGACCTGGCTCTGCTTTTTCCCACAGAAAGAGCAGCGGTATTCATCGTATCTGCCTGCCATTCGTACCCCTTACCTGTTTGTAATGACGCGGTCGATCAGGCCGTACTTCATGGCCTCCTCCGCCGTCATGTAATTATCCCGCTCAGTGTCGCGCTCGATCACTTCGATCGGCTGGCCGGTATGCTTTGCGAGAAGCTCGTTGAGGCGTTTTCTCGTCTTGAGGATTTCCTCAGCGACAATGCGGATCTCGGTAGCCTGGCCCTGCGCGCCGCCGGACGGCTGGTGAATCATGATCGAAGAGTTCGGGAGCGCCATTCTCTTTCCCTTGGTGCCGCCGGAAAGAAGAAACGCGCCCATCGACGCCGCCATGCCGACGCAGATTGTGGAAACGTCGCATTTCACATACTGCATGGTGTCATAAATCGCGAAACCGGCGGTCACAGATCCTCCCGGGCTGTTGATATAGAGGCTGATGTCCTTCGAGGGGTCCTCAGACTCCAGGAAAAGAAGTTCCGCGACGATCACGCTGGCAGACGCGTCGTTGACCTCCTCGCCGAGGAAAATGATGCGGTCTTTCAGCAGACGGGAGTAAATGTCATAGGACCGCTCACCGCGGTTCGTCTGCTCGATAACATAAGGAACCAGTGCCATTTGGTGTTCCTCCTTTCTGTTCACTCATTGACAGGAACAAACGGCGGGAACCGCGGCGGAAAGTTTTCCGGCGCCTGTTCCCGGTATAGCAGGACGGACCGCCGCCGGACGCCGGAGCATCCGGAGGCAGTCCGCCCGAAAAACTGTCAGATTACTGCTGATCCGCGGAAGCTTCCGCGCTTTCAGCCGGTTTTTCAGCCGCGGCGTCTTCTGCCGGAGCGTCAGCCTTTTCCTCAGCCTTCGGGGCGACCGCCACCGCGGAATCCCCAATCAGGTCCGCCGCCTTTTCGACAGCGAGATCCTCGCGCAGATTCTTCAGGTTCTCCTCTCCGAGAGACTCCTTGAGCTTGTCGGCTTCCATCTTGTAGGTGTCGGCCATCTTCGCGATTTCCTTGTCGAGGTCCTCATCGGAAACTTCGATGTTTTCAGCCTTGACGACTTCCTCCAGAAGCAGGCGGGTCCTGATGTTGGAGAGAGCCTGCGGCTTTGTCTGCTCGATCAGCTGATCCACCGTCATGCCGGTGTACTTCAGGTACTGGTCGATAGACATGCCCTGCTGCTGGATTCTGCGCGCGAAATTGTTGACCATATCCCTGGCCTGCGTGTCAACCATCGCGTCCGGGATCTCCATCTGCGCGTTGGAAACAGCCTTCTGGACCGCGTCATCCTTTTTGCGGTTCTCAGCCTCCTTCGTCTTGCGCTCAAGAGTCTTCTTCTTCAGGTCTTCCTTATACTCGGCCAGCGTATCGAAATCGGAAACTTCGCTCGCGAACTCATCGTCGATCTCCGGAAGGATTTCCTTCTTGACGGAATGGATGGTCACCTTGAAAGTCGCCGCCTTGCCGGCAAGCTCCTTCGCGCTGTAGTCCTCCGGGAAGGTCACCTGGACGTCAACCTGGTCTCCAGCTTTCTTTCCGACCAGCTGGTCCTCGAAGCCCGGGATGAAGGTGTTGGAGCCGAGCGTCAGGTCGTAATTCTGGCCCTTGCCGCCGTCGAAAGCCTTGCCGTCGCAGAAGCCCTCGTAATCAATGTTGACAATGTCGCCGTTCTCGGACGGGCGGTCGTCGATATCCTGCATGACGACCTGCTTTTTCTGCTCTTCCTTCAGCTGGTTGTCGATCTCGGCGTCGGTAACCTCAACCGGCTCCTCCTCGACTTCCAGGCCCTTATAATCGCCGACGGTCACTTCAGGACGCACGGCAACGACAGCCGTGAAGATAAAATCCTTGCCTTCCTCGATCTGGCTGACGTCAACCTCAGGGCGGGAGACAACCTCAAGGCCGCTTTCCTTCACGGCGTCGTCGTAAGCTCCCGGGATCAGATAGTTGGCAGCGTCCTCATAGAAAATCTGCGGTCCGTAAACCTTCTCGATCAGCTTGCGCGGGGCCTTGCCCTTGCGGAAGCCCTGAACGGTAATTCTGTTCTTTTCCTTCAGGTAAGCGCGCTGCAGTGCTTTCTCAAATTCATCAGCACCGACCGTAACGGTCAGTTTTGCTGTGTTTTTCTCAAGATTTTCAACCTGTACACTCATTGTTGTAGTTCCTCCCACCTGTACTTCTTGATATCCGCGGATGTATGCGCGGACGAGAATGCGCAGGCCGGATTGAGTCTGCACGCCTGCGACTTATGATTATAACACGCTGATAACGTTTTTGCCAGTTTCAGTCAAAGAAATTGTCAGATTTTTTCTGAAATTTTCTTCTCCGACGGCATCCCGGGCAGAGTCCGCTTCCGTTTCGCGGCGCACCGGCAGTCTCGGGCCGGTCCGTTCCCTGTCCGGGAAACGCCGGGAATCAGCCCTTGGGCAGATGGATTGCCTGAGCGATCCGGTCCGCAGTCTCCTGGTCCTTCAGGAGCTTTACCAGCTCCAGGCCGAACGCGACGGCAGTCCCCATTCCCCGGCTGGTCGTAATCAGGCCGTCCGTGACAACCGGGCTGTCCACAAACTCCGCGCCGGTCAGCTGATCCTCAAACCCGGCGTGGCAGGTGGCCCGCTTTCCCTGAAGAATCCCGAGCTTTCCGAGGACGGAAGGCGCTGCGCAGATCGCGGCGATGCGTCCGCGCTGTTCTCCGGCGTGGGTCAGGAGAAGCTTCGTCACCTCGCCGGATGCTTTCAGGTTTTCTGTGCCGCGCTTGCCGCCCGGCAGAATAAGGGTGTCTTCCGCTTCCACCGAGAGCTCGCTCATCGCGATGTCCGCCGTCACGGGAATCCCGTGGGATCCTTTCACGACTTTCTCCGCCGTGATGGAAACCGTCTGCACGTCCAGATGCGCCCGCCGGAGCAGATCAACCGGCGCGACTGCCTCCGTTTCCTCAAAACCATCAGCAAGCAATTCGTAAATCATCGCAATTCCTCCATGTGTCCGAAATCCGGCCGGGTACGGATCCGTCTCATATAAATCCGGGCCGCCGGAATGTCCGGGCGTCCGGGCGGCCGGCTGCCCCGATCAGCGTGACTGCAGTCCGCGGATCCCGGCCCGGCAGCCCGCAGCGCACCGGCTGTCCCGCCAGTGACGCAAGATGCAAAAATTATAAAAGAGGCCGCCTGTTCTGTCAACCGCGGCATTGCAAAAAAGGGCGCAAAACTGTAGAATACTGCTGTCCGCGCACGCACGCCGGCAAAGCCGGTTCCCGGGCAGCCGCAGATCACACGCCCGATCCGGCGGGCTGCGCACGCGCGCCGGGCAGATTCAGTCCGGCCGCTGAAACGTTAACCGGACTTTTGGAGGGGAACCTGATGGAAATTGAACGCAAATTTCTGGTAAAGAAGCTGCCGGAGAATCTGGATCAGTATCCGCACGACCGGTTCGAGCAGGGGTATCTGTGCACCTCGCCGGTGGTGCGCGTCAGAAAAGAAGGCGCCCGTTATGTCCTCACCTACAAGGGGGCAGGGCTTCTCGAGCGTGAAGAGTACAACCTTCCGCTCACAAAAGAATCCTATCTCCACCTGATCGGGAAGGCGGACGGCCGGATCATTACCAAAACCCGCTACCGGATCCCGCTGCGGGACGGCCTCACGGCTGAGCTGGACATTTTCTCCGGTGACCTGAAGGGACTGATCGTGACGGAAGTCGAGTTCCCCAGCCGTGAAACCGCGCTGGCGTTCAATCCGCCTGAATGGTTCGGGAAAGACGTCACCATGGACGGCAGATACCACAACAGCAGGCTCTCGGACCCGTCGCTCCCTCTGCCCCCGTCTGACGGGGATGATGCCGGCTGAATTTTTTTGACACGATAATACCCGCTGTGATAAAATATGAGCTATCGTTTTACCGTACGGAATCCGGCGGGAAAGACAATCTGAATACAGTTTGAATACAGCTTTGAGGAGGGATTTTTCATGACCTGGTGGCAGATTCTGATTATCGTGCTTGTCGCTGTTGCCGCCGTGCTGGTTGTGCTCTACATCGTGGGCACAAAGCTCCAGCGAAAACAGCAGGCTTCGGAAGAGCAGATGGAGGCGATGAAACAGACCGTTTCCATGCTGATCATCGATAAAAAACGGATGCGCCTCCGCGATTCGGGCCTTCCGGATATGGTAATCTCACAGACTCCGAAATACCTTCGCCGGGCAAAGATGCCGATTGTCAAGGCAAAGATCGGCCCGAAGGTAATGACGCTGATCGCCGACCCGGTCGTCTTTGAACAGCTTCCGCCCAGAAAAGAGGTAAAAGTTGTCATCAGCGGCATTTACATCACCGAAATCAAGAGTGTCCGCGGCGGCACAGTTCTCCCTCTTCCGAAAAAGAAGAGAGGGCTTGCCCGCCTGATGTTCTGGAAAAAAGAAAATGACAGCGCGCAGGCCGCTAAATCCTCATCCGGCAAAAAGGAGAAAAAAGCTTCCTCCGACACGGCGTCAGGAACATCCTCCGCTTCACGCGGTGCTTCCCAGTCCGGCGCAGCCTCTTCAGCGGGCGGAAGTACAGCCGTGAATTCTTCTTCTCCGGTAACCGGCGGACATAACGCCCCTAAGAACAGAGCGACCAAAAAGAAGAGGAAGCACTGAACCTTCAGATCTATCTGTTCCGGTTTATTCAGATTGATGTTTCTGATTTATTTGATGTTTCTGATTTATTGCTTCTGATTGGATTGCTTCTGATTATTCTTTTCTGACTTTTTGATTCTGATTAATTAATGGTTTCCCGAATCTTCGTACTATAAAACCGTACCTTTGAGATCCGATTTGAGGTACAAAGATAAGTTTTTTGTTTGATATCGTCTCCAGATAGGCTGGTGAGACCCTGTTTTCGGCTC
>JBMNRC010000001.1:0-165185 GCA_050944455.1 Lachnospiraceae bacterium | reverse complement strand
GACGTGCTGACATGGTACGTCGCCGTGTTCCCGGAGACCGCGGCGTTGTACCAGATCAGGTCGTCCTGGCCGTTGTTCTCCGTCCACGTCGGCATCTGCACCGAGGATACGCCCGCCGCTGCCGTGAACGTCGCCGTGACGTCATAGCCGGACGAACTCACGTTGCTGATCGTGATGCTGTCGACCGTCGGCGCTGCCGCGGAGGTGCTGCTGGAATTGCTGGAACTGTCGGAACTGTCAGACGTCACCGGAACCAGCACGTAGCGCACAACCGGGTTTCCGGCTGTCCCCAGCGGGTCATTGTCGATGCAGACTCCGTAGCTCGGGCTGAACGCCTCGACACGCCAGATTGAATTGTAGGCTCCCGATTTTTCGGACGTGCCGGATATGGTGATATCCGTTCCCATATATCTGGTATCCATCCACATCTTGTTCATCACAACTTCGCTGAGGGAGCTCTTGCCCTGCAGCGTCGCGTCCGAAGTCCCGAAATTTGCCTCAATCCAGCTGCGCAGGCCGGCGATGGTTGCCTCCGCTACCTGATCGCTGGTGCCGGAGCCCTGCCTCGGATAGGAACCCAGGGACACCGCGATATGCCCGGAGCTCTTGTTCGGCGCGATATAGATCATGATGGTTCCGGGCGTGGTGAAATATTCCGGGTTGTCCATCTCCGTAACATTCTTTGCCGCAAGTACATACGTCAGCGTTCCCTGAGAGCCGGTGAAGGTGTAGGTGGAGCCTACCTCCAGGTTTTTCAGGTGCAGCTCCCAGTCGTACGTCGTAACCGGGACGTAGCTCGTGATCCCGATTTCCCTCATGCAGCGCTGTACGAGGCTTGAGCAGTCATAATAGTTTGAGGCATAACGGTTGGCCTGGCTGTATCCGCTGCCTACCTTGGCGAGCATGGCGGCGACCAGCAGGTTCGGGGACATGGCCTGCGTCGATGCGGCCGATACGCTTGCTCTCAATGCCATCACCGCCACGCCGGTCTGGTCGGAAGCCGACTCGTCTCCCTCCGGATCTCCCGGCGCCGCCGCGGATACGCCCTCATCGGCCTTTGCCTCCGTCCCGAACGCTGTGCGCAGATTTCCGGCAGAAAGCCCGGAGAAGACGGCAGCGGCACATACAGCGGCCGCTGTCAGCACTGCAATCCACTTCTTTTTCAAAGAAAACATTGTTACTCCTATCTGGGCGGACCCGATACGCTGCCGTCCCGGCACCGTATACCCGTCGTTTTCTTTAATAATTTCGTAACATCTGGGATTATAGCATCTCAGGAAGGACTGTGCAATACAAAGATTGACTGTTCCAACTTTCCGCGGACGGTAGACGGCCGACGGGCACACCCGCGAGGTTTGTTGATCAGCCCCTGTCCGTGCCGTCCGGCGAGTCCGCCAGCCTTACCCTGCCGCCCAGGACGGGGGAAAGCCTGGTCAGAACCGGCCACGACAGAATCAGATAAAGAACCGAGGTCAGCATCCCCGAGAGTATCCTGAAGATCAGGGACCCGAAAACATACTGCCAGGAAAAATAACCGTATATAATACTGTCAGCAGCCATCACCGCGGTGTTTGCCGCCGTCACGCAGAGCGCGCCGGCGATCATTGAAAGGAAAAGGCCTCTGCGGGTGATCCGGCAGCGGACGCGCGACGCGTACAGCCCGACCACAAGTCCCCGGAGGCTCGGCGGGATGATCCAAAGAAATGTAGTCGCGGTAAGCCCGTATTTGACCGCCTGTTCCAGAAAAGCGCCGAGAAGGCCGACTTCCATGCCTCCCACGGGGCCGTACAGCAGACCGGCGAGAATAACAGGAAAACCGGCAAATGAAATCACCATGTTTCCGAAATTCAGCGATACCATGCTGAGAACAAAAAACATTGCCGTCAGCAGTGCCTTTACAGACAGTTCTTTTGCGGACATGTGCGTCAATCTCCTTTCGCCTGCGCCGACGCGCAGCGTGGCGCTGCGGCCGTTCTTCCCGCGGGCAGGCCCCTCATCCGATGAGCAGGTCGTAATAACCCCACTCCCAGACCGGTTCGCTGAACGCGGATTCCATATATTCCTCAATGTCATCTTCCGAGAAACCCATGACCCTGGCCGCGGCTGTCAGCAGGATGATGGTTTCTTCCGGTCCGGCTTTTTCCCCGGCAGCATTATCCCAGAGTATAAGAAGCAGCCTTCCGAGCGAAAATTCCATCACAATCCACTCGAACGTCAGCATCAGGTCTCTCAGGTCCGTGTCCGGCGACGCCAGCTGGGAAACGCATTCCGCCAGGACCAGCCCTCTCAGGAGGCGGGATTCCGAAGCCGGAACCTCTGTCCCGGTTCCCCGGCGCCGCGGGCCTCCTTTTGTAACATTGTTATTTATATATTCTCTCCGTCTGTCCCGGCTGTCCGCCAGTCTTTCCGCCTTTTTTCTCACCGGTTCCAGTTCATCGGCGTACATTCCGGCTTCACTGTAATTTTTCGTCAGGTCCAGGAACAGTTCCAGGTTTTCCTGCAGCGATTCCTCCGGATCCGGCGCCGCACCGGCGGCAGCGTTCCGGAGCTCCGCAAGGAACGCCGGATTCTCATAGCGGCCGAACCATTCGCCCGCGGCGCCCGGCACTGCGTTTGCGGCGCCGTACCCGGTTTCCTTTACGGCCCTGTCCCGGATGTCCAGAAGAATGTAAGCCGCCGTCAGCAGAGCCAGCCCGGTCGGGACGGTCTCGTCGGCAATAACCAGCAGGATCTGCCGCCTGACCTGCCAGAGAAAATCCGGAACCTCCGGGGTTTCAAAGTCCGACAGCAGTCCGGGAAATCCCGTTTCCATCCCGCTGAGAGTTTTCAGGACTTCCGGGCAGCAGGCGGAAAGCGAAAATTCTGTACGTTCCGGATAATCATATACAATTCTCGGGAAAATGCGGCAGGTCCGTGGGATGCAGCCGGCTCCGAATGCCGTCTGCACCCCGCAAAGCCGGCTTTTCAGCAGAAACGGGCATTCTCCGTTTCCGCCGGGGCGGATTCTGCTGTTTCCGCTCTGCGGATCCGGGACAGTCCCGATCTCCGCCAGAGAAGCGGGCGGCCGCTCCGCACGCCCGTCCGCTGTCCCGTATTGATCAGGGACAGCCTGCGGGGAAAAACTGTTCTCCCCGCAGGCCGCCGTCAGGGAGGAGACGGGAATCTCCTCCCATTTTCTCAGGGTTTCCGGATCTACGGAAATAATCCACTGCATGCAGCAGGTGAAGGGGCAGGCTCCGGCCGCGCAGCTGAAGCCGCCGCAGAATGATTTTCCGGCTGCGATTTTCTGATCAGGCAACTTTTTCTCCGTTCCTTCCCGGCAGGTATGCGCCCGTCCCTGCCGGATCCGGCGCACTCTCCCGGCATTTCTCCAGGCAGGTGAACTGCCTTCTGTATTTCTCTCCCCGCCAGTGCAATACCGTCTCCGGCAGCTTTTTCCAGGTACGCCGGCGCCGACGCCCGGTCAGCTCCGCTTTCCGCGGTTTTCCTTCCGGATCCCCATGAACAGATACTGCTGGATGATTCCGTTGTACGGTGCGTATCTCGACAGGTCGAAACGGCCTCCGTACTGTTCGTCGATCACGCGGTTGATCCAGACGTCCCTCGGAAAAGCGTTGAGCCGGTGAAGCCCGAACAGGAGAACGCACGACGCGATCTTCACTCCGACGCCCGGGAGTTTTTCCAGGCAATCCAGCGCCTGCTCGTCGGGAAGCCCCGCAAGAGTTTCCAGTGAGAACTCCCCGTCCGCCGTCATTCCGGCCGTCTGTTTCACATACCTCGTCCGGTAGCCGAGGCCGCAGGAAGCGAGCTCCCCGGTTGAACAGCCCGCGATAGCTGACGCATCCGGGAACGCGTAGTAGGTTCTGCTGCCGCGGGGTTCCCCCGCTTCGTCCAGGGTCTCCGGGCCCACGAAGGGCGCCCCGGCCATGCGGCAGAGCTTTTCCACCGCGCTCCGGATGCCGGGAATGCTTTTTCTCTGGGAGATGATAAAACTGATCAGCGTCTCAAAAGGGTCCTGTCTCAGAAGCCGCAGGCCGGAGAGGCCGGCCGCGCAGGCGTACAGGTAGGGATCCGTCTCAGGATCGATTGATTCGCGGATTTTGCGGTAATTGTCCTCAAACGAGAAATAGGGCACCCAGAAATCATCGTATTCCTGCCGGGAACAGCTGACGTCATAGCTCCCGTTTTCCAGCGCCCGCATCAGCAGCACGCGGTCCTTCGCCTGGATCCGGTAGATCTTCCCCGGATTTGCTTCAGCCTCCGGCCGCTTTTCCCCGCGCGGGACCGTTTCCTTTCCCCCGCAGTCCATTGCGGTAAAGCGGAAGCACTGCCCGCTGTCCGCGATCACGGGAAGACTGAACTCATCATCGATGGCTACCCTCATGTTCCTCCATTCCTCTGCATTCCGGCAGAACAGAGTATACCAGAAAAAGCGTCGGGCGTGAACCGGTTTATCATCGCCTGCATGAAGTGCGGAAAGCGGATGGATTTCCGTTTTTCCGGAAATCCACCCGCTTTCTGTTGCCGCAGTTTCTGCGTTTTCTTTCCCGCTTTTCTTTTTCCGCGCCTCTTTTCAGTCTCTCTTTTCATAGGTGGACAGCTTTTTCTCTCCCCACACCTGGATTCTGGAAAGCACGGTGCAGAACAGCAGATAGATGACAGCCACCTCGATATACATGATCAGCGGCTCCATCGTCCTGGCCGCGATCTTCTGGGCGGACCGGAACATTTCCACCACGGTGATGCTTGCGGCCAGCGAGGTATCCTTTGTCAGCGATATCAGGTCATTGAACATGGGCGGAAACGCCACCCGGAACGCCTGCGGCAGGACTATGCGGCGCATGACCTGAAAATAGCTCATGCCTACCGTGTAGCCGGCCTCCGTCTGTCCCCTCGGGACGGAAAGAATCGACGCGCGCATAGTCTCCGACAGGTAAGCCCCTTCGTTGAGGGAAAAAGCGATCACCGCGGCCGGAAAGGCGTCGAACATCACTCCGATTCTCGGCAGGCCGTAATAAATGATGAACAGCTGAACGAGCAGCGGAGTTCCCCGGATCACCCAGACGTAAAACCGGCAGATCTGGTCCAGCACCCTGATTTTCGCGACGCGGACCATCGCGACGGCCAGCGCGATAACCATTCCGATGCCGAACGAAATCAGGGTCAGCGGAATAGTTGTCGTCAGGCCCGGCAGAAGAATCTGCCAGAAAGAATCCGCCATCAGCTTCAGTATGTCACTCACGCGGGTGTCCTCCCAATCTCAGCATTATTCTTCCGCTGTCTCCGTTTCGGCCGGATCCGCCACGGATTCTTCTTCGGAGGTTTCCTCCCCGGTTTCCGCGGAAAGCCCGGTATAGTCGGCGCCGAAAAATTCCACCGAAAGGTCGGTGAGAACGCCTTCCTCGCGCAGCTGCGCGATCGCGTCGTTGATGGCGTTCAGAAGCGCCTTCTCGTGCTTTCTGACCGGAACCGCCGTCACGTCGCCTTCCTCGGAGTAAGCCGCGGCCTTGAGGTCCGCGTCGGGCTGGCGCTCCATATAGTCATTGAACACCAGCTCGGAATTGATCGTCGCGTCGGCGCGGCCGAAAAGCACTTCCTCGACTGACTGTTCGAACGTGTCAACCGCGTCGATTTCCGCGCCGTATTCCTCCGCGATCTGCGCGTGGGTGCTGGCGATCGTGTTGGATACGGTTTTGCCTTCGAGATCCTCGAAGCTCGTGATCTCGTCATTCTCCTTTGTGGTGATAATCACATAGCGCACGTTGGTGTAGGGAATGGAAAAGTCATAAGTGCGCCTGCGCTCCTCGGTCGGCGTCACGTCATTCACAATGATGTCGAAGCGCTCGGATTCCAGCCCGGCGATCAGGGAGTCCCAGTCGGTCTCCACGAACTCGGCCTCGACGCCAAGCTTTTCGGCGATTGCGCGCGCCACTTCCACTTCGAAACCGGTCAGGTTGTCGTCCTCATCATGGTAAGAGTACGGCGGATACGTTCCCTCCGTCCCGACGGTGATGACTCCCTTCTCCAGGATTTCATCCAGCTGCGTTCCCATCTCTTCCTCGGACCAGGTCTCCTCCTCGGTTTCTTCCTCGGTCTGGTCTTCAGTCTGGCCTTCCGCCGCCGGAACCGCCGCCGCGGCCGTTACAGTGATGATCGCGGCAAGCGCCGCTGCAAGATATTTCTTTCTCATCTGTCCCTTTCTGCCGGAATTTCCGGCCTGTCCTGATTCTGCCCGTTCTCCCTGAGAATTCTTCTCAGGAACTGAATCGTGCGTTCCTGCGCCGGATGCTCAAAAATCTGCTCCGGCGGTCCCTGCTCCACAATTTTCCCGCCGTCCATGAACACGGCTTCGGTTGCCGCCTCCCGCGCGAACGCCATCTCGTGGGTGACGACGATCATGGTCGCGCCATCCCTGGCAAGCTCGCGGATCACGTCCAGGACTTCTCCGACGAGCTCGGGGTCGAGGGCTGACGTCGGTTCGTCAAAAAGGATGACGTCCGGATTCATCACCATCGCCCTGGCGATGCCCACGCGCTGCTGCTGCCCTCCGGAGAGCTGGGATGGATAATAATCCGCCCGGTCTGCCAGTCCGACGCGGTCCAGCGCCTCGCGCCCCAGCTTTTCGGCTTTATCCCGCGGCATTCTCCTGGCCGTGACCAGCCCCTCCGTCACATTGCCCAGGGCCGTGCGGTTTGCGAACAGATTATAATTCTGGAAAACAAAACCGACTTTTCTGCGGACTTCAGCAACCGTCTGGCGTGAGGCCGAGTGAAGATCGACCGTCAGCCCGTCAAACTCCATCGTACCGGAATCGGCCCGCTCAAGGAAATCGATGCATCGCAGAAAAGTGGTTTTTCCGGAGCCTGAAGGCCCCATGATGACAATCGTATCGCCCTTATTGACGTCCAGGCTGACTCCCCTGAGAATTTCATTTCCCGCGAAGCTTTTGTGAACATCTTTCAGCCTCAGCAATTTTTCCTCTCTTTCCTTCTGTCCTCCCCGGACGGGCTGTTCCTGTTTTCTCCGAGCACCAGTTCTTCCTTCTGTGCCCTGCTCAGCTGCTTGATCTGCCACTCCCGGGTCCTGGCCTCGGATTCCGATTCGTACGCCTCGGAATACACCAGCCGGACAGGTCTCCGGGAATGCGTGTATTTGGCGCCTCTGCCGCTGTTGTGGGCGTCAAGCCTCTTCTGCAGGCTGTTGGTCCAGCCCGTGTAGTAGGTGCCGTCCGCGCATTCAACGATATAAACGTAATTCATGTGTGCCTCACACGGCCGCCGGCAGGGCCTCAGAAAGAGTCCTCCGGCAGGCGCTCACAGCGCTCTCTCCGCCTCGATGCCCAGCAGGTCCCTGACGACAGCCGAGGCAAGCAGGCATCCTGCCGCCGGAGGGACAAAAGCCGAGCTTCCCGGAACACTGCGCCTGGACGCGGCGGTCCCTTTCGCCCCGCGCGGGCTCGCGCCGGCATCCTCTTCTTCCTGCGCGCTTTCCCCGGCTTCATCCAGGGGGCGGATGGCCTTTTCCACGGAATATACCACTTTCAGCCGTTTCACCCCGCGCTTTTTGAGCTCGCGCCGCATGACTCTCGCGAGCGGATCCCCCGCCGTCGAATAAATGTCGTCCAGGCGCAGCAGGGAAGGATCCAGCCGGTTTCCGCACCCCATGGCGGACACCACCGGGACGCCGCAGCGGTCCGCGTTGACAATCACCTCAATTTTTCCGGCTACCGTGTCAATCGCGTCGACAATATAGTCAAATTGGGCGAGATCAATCTCATCCGCGGTCTCGGGAAGGTAAAAGAGCCTGTGCACGGTGACGCTGCAGCCCGGATTGATGTCCAGGATTCTCTCCGCCGCGACGTCCGCCTTGTACTTTCCCAGTGTGGAGCACAGCGCGACCATCTGGCGGTTCAGGTTCGACAGGCTGACTCTGTCATTGTCGATCAGGTCGATCGCACCGATCCCGCTTCTGGCCAGAGCTTCAGCCGCGGAACCTCCGACGCCGCCGACTCCGAAAACCGCTACCCTGTATCCGCCCAGTTTTCTGACCGCTTCCTTTCCGACCAGTCTCGCAAACCGTGAAAATTCTTCCTGCATTTCCGCTCCCTGTCACAAAGTTTCCTTTTTGCGGCGCGAATACAGGCTGTCCAGCTCCGCCGGATCCCCGTCCGTAAAGCGGTGCCGCACGCCGTCCTGTTTATAGGCGAGCACCGTGCTGAGATTCACGTTCTCAGTGCTTTTGAAAATGTTCGCCTCCACATAGGGATTCGTCTTTTTCAGTTCCGCAATCAGGCGCTTCACTTCCTGCCGCTTGGAAACCGAACGCCCGTCCGGCCTGCAGGTCGTGCAGGTATCGGTGAAATGGCAGGCGCACTGGATGAAATGGAGCCCGTTGGCGTCCCGCCATTTTTTGATATCGTTCTCCCGGATCAGGTACATCGGGCGGATCAGGCTCATTCCCTCGAAATGGATGCTGGACATTCTCGGCATCATGGCCTGGAACTGCCCGCCGTAGAGTATGCCCATCAGCGTCGTCTCGATCACGTCGTCATAATGGTGGCCAAGCGCGATTTTCGTGCATCCGAGTTCCTGCGCTTTTTTGTACAGATATCCGCGGCGCATTCTCGCGCACAGATAGCACGGGGAATCTTCGATTTTATCTACCGCGTCAAAAATCCGCGTTTCAAAGATGGTCAGGGGGATGTGCAGAATCTGCGCGTTGTTCTCGATCACCCTGCGGTTTGCCTCGCTGTACCCCGGGTCCATGCACAGAAAAACCAGTTCGAAGGGAAACTGGTGATGTCTCTGCAGTTCCTGGAACAGTTTGGCCATCAGCATGGAATCCTTGCCTCCGGAGATACAGACTGCCACCCGGTCTCCCGGAGCCAGCAGGTGATAATCCCGGATCGCCCTCGCGAAGGGGGTGAACAGCAGCCGATGAAAAGTTCCGGTCGAAAGCCCGTGCTCAATCTCCGAAGCCCGGGTTTTCTCCCCGGACTCCTCTTTTGCCGTTTCCCGCGCTTTTTCCTGATCCATCCGCATCAGCAGCCAGGCGTTGTACCCGCCCTGAAGGCTGCAGGCGTCCAGACCCATCTGCCTGAGTTTTCCGGCTGCGTCAAGGCTGACAATTCCCCTCGGGCAGTAAAGAATCAGCCTGCGGTCCCGGGGAAGTTTTTCCGCCTCCGCGGCCAGCCTTTCCTCCGGAATATGCAGTGCCCCCGGGATCATCCCGTAGGAGACCTGCGTGTCATCGCGGATGTCAATGTAAACCCGGCTGTCCGCGGGCAGATTTTCGGCTTCGCGGGGTGTGATCTCCGCATCGGTCTTCTCACTCATTTTCAGTACGCGGTCCTTTCCAAACGCACAGGCGCGGCTTTCCGAGCCATTGAAAGAAATTATAAAAAGGCGTTTCTGCTTTGTCAAGAAACGCCTGGAGACGGCAGCAGCAGGCCCGGAAGCCACGCCGGCCGCGGGCGCAGCACGGTCAGGCGCCGGAACGCGGAAAACGGACCCGGAAGCGCGAAACCGCTGCTGAAGCGGAAAACCGGGAGAACCAGGCGCGGCAGACAGAAAGATGGGGCTGCTGTCCCCCAGAGGAGACAGCAGCCCCATCCGTGTAAGCTATCCGGATCCGCGTCTTCAGCGGCGCGGATGTTCAGCGGCTGATCACCCGTCCATCAGCGATTGATCAGAACAGGTTCAGCTCTCCGCCGAAATCTCCGTTGACAACATAGTATGCCTTGCCCTCTTCCGGCTTGACATAAACCTTGATGTCCTTCGCTTCAGCCGCCTTGTGTCCTGCAGCGACAAAAGCGTCCTTCGCCTGTGCGGTGAGGTTGTTCAAAACAGCCTCCTTCCCGGCGAACTGAAGGATTACAGACTCGGTCTTCTTTACAGCGGGCTTTCTTGCCGGGGCTTTTACCGTTTTTTCAACAGTTTTCTCCGTTGCAGCTGCTGCAGCAGTCTTCTTTCTTGCTGGCATGTTGGTATTCCTCCTGTAGAACATAATCTTAAGATGCGTAACGATCTGTGAAAATCGGAAAGCGTTAAAATAGTCCGTTTTATCCGGATTTCCACATCGGTTATAAGTTTATATTCACAGAATGCTGTTGTCAACATCGGCAGGTTAAATTCGTGATTCTGTCAGCATCCGGAAGCCGGGCGTTATCCATTCCACCGATAAAAGTTTTTCAGGCAAACCGTTCTTTTGTCAGTTTTTTTGCAGAAATTACAGAATTCGCGGGCTCCGGCGCGGGATTATCCGTTGTCTTTTTCACTCTGCGCCTCAGCGGCATTGACGATTTCATCCGGGGAAATCCGCCTTCCGTCCGCCCACAGCCTTTCCAGATTATAGAATTCCCGCTCCTTCTTCAGGAACACATGCACCACGACGTCATTGAAATCCAGCAGGATCCACGACGCGGACTGATAACCGGTGCTGGAGCGCATTTCATAGCCTGCCCGCCCGAGCGCTTCCTCCACCGCGTCCGCCATCGCGCGCACCTGCGGAACGCTGTCACCGTCCGCAATGATAAAACAGTCAGCGATCACTGAGATGCCGCGGATATCGATCATCGTGATTCTGTCCGCCTTTTTGCTGTCCAGCGCCTGATACGCCAGGCGGATTTTATTTCTGTCCAGCTGTGTCTGCGGAATCTGCGTCCGGTTCTCTGCCCGACTCTCCTCCATAAAGTTCCTCCTCGTAATATCTGCACGTTTTCTCCGTCATCGGATCAATGGGGCCTCCCCGTTTTTTCAGGTAGTCCAGGGTATCTTTGAGTATAGTATAAACCGTTTTGTCGAGATCGACAAAAGCCATCCTGCGCACTTCGGGAAGATCCTGCGCCTTGTCTCTCCTCGGCTCTATGTAATCCGCGACAAAAATAATCTTTTCAAAGGTTGTCATGGATGGTTTTCCGGTCGTATGGCACAGGATTGCGTTGATGACATCCATATCTCTCACGCCGTACTTGTTCATCGCGTAATAGGCGCCGAGTTTCGCGTGCAGAAGCGACGGATTGGCCAGTTCCGAGGCCGTGATGCCGATGTTGTATTTGCGGCATTTCTTGATTTTGATATCATCCGGGATGCACTTGGCGCAGTCATGGAGGAGGCCCGCGATCTCAGCCTTGTACAGATCCTCCCCGTATCTCATGGCCAGGCACACAGCCGTGTAGGCTACCCCCAGCGTGTGTTCGTAGCGGTCTTCATCAAGCTTGTTTTTCAGTTTCTGACGGATATAAAGAATATTGGAATTCATGTATGTTATTGTCCTGTAGGTGTGGCCGTATTCCCCGCCGCGCTGTCAGCCGGCGGGAAAAGGTTTCAGTTCAGATGAGCCCGGTTCTGTCCATTCCCGGCGGAAAAATCTTCCGGTTCCGGAGGATATCGGTTGATCCTGATGAGAAATTTCTTCTGCGATACAGATTCCTGAACGAATATAAAGTTTTTCTTTTGCGCGGCGGGCGCCGGAAAATGCCTGCGCGGATCCGGCCTGTCAGTCCCGGTACAGCCCGAACTGTTCAATATCTCTCCTGACGGAGGGAGACACAAGACGCGAGATATCCTCCCCTCTCCGCACCCTTTCCCGGATCAGGGACGCGGAGACATCCGGAATGGGAGCCCGCAGAAAAGTGATCCGGGCGTTGAACCGCTCCGCGAGCAGTGCAGCCGCCTGTTCGCAGCTTTTTCTCCCGGCTTCGCCCGGGCGCAGGAAGCAGGCTGCCTCCGCAAGGGAAAAAACAGCGGAGATCCTGACCCAGCGGTGCATGGTCAGCAGGCTGTCCGCGCCGCACACCAGAATCAGCCTGCAGCCGGGATACCGGCTGTGCAGTTCCGCCACGGTATCCGCGGTATACGTGAGACCCTCACGCCGGATTTCATCCGGCAGGACTTCAATGCGGGACCGCGCCGCGGGATCGGTGAGATCGGCCGCCGCGTCCTCCGCCATGCGGAGCCGCAGCTCCCCCGCAGTGATTTTCCCGCTCTGCTGCCTGTACGGGGGATTTCCCGTTGGAACCACCCACAGGCGGTCCGGCTGCAGTTCGCGCAGGGCGGCTCTGACCATCGCCAGGTGCCCGATGTGAAACGGATCGAAGGTCCCCCCGAAAACCGCCGCTGTCATGGAAGAATGATCTTTCTCTTTTTCTCGTCCTTTGCCGGGCGGTAGAGAACAATCATATTTCCG
This sequence comes from Lachnospiraceae bacterium, assembly GCA_050944455.1. GTDB lineage: Bacteria > Bacillota > Clostridia > Lachnospirales > Lachnospiraceae > Anthropogastromicrobium. Next base: position 152,999 of record JBMNRC010000001.1, on the reverse strand, counting down.
ATGACCTCGACCAGCTGGGACCGGGTGCGCCCGGCGGCCGCTTCACCGAGCATTTTCGGGTCATCCCCGCAGTTCTGGAGAACATGGATTTTGATCAGTTCCCGGGCGGCAAGCGCTTCGTCCAGCGCGGCTGTGACATCCGGCGTGAGGCTGGATTTCCCGATCTGGTAAATCGGGGTGATGTTCATTGCAAGGCTTCTGAGATAAGCCCGCTGTCTGCTTGTCATATAGGTTTTCCTTTCAGTCAAGGAGCTTCATGCTCCGCATTCGCCGGTGTCCGCGGGGAGGAATCTGCGGCCTGCCAGCCGGATAACCTCTCCCAGGATTTGGGCCGCATAATTATACCCGAAGGCCGATTTCCCGTCAATGGATGTTCCCGGCGCCGGGGCCGGGCTACTGCCTTTCCGGTTTCCCGGGTTATTCCGCCTCGGTCCCGTAAACGTCAAACTGCGTGAGGGCCGGGAACGGCGAAGGATCATCCGCCTTGACGAGGCGGCCGAATTTCACCCATTCCACGGTTCTGGGGGCAACCGCGAACCTCTGCGGCCGGTCCGATTTTTCAAAGCGCAGGGTTTCCGAGGTGCCGTCCGAAAAGGTTACTTCCGCCCGGGTGAACCAGCTGTCATGCGGGAAATCCGCGCGGAGCGTCACCGCAAGCTCTTCAACGCGCACGGGGCGGCCGAACTCCAGCGTCCACTCCGCGTTCGGATCCCGGTTGATCCCCCAGCTGCTCCAGGGATACTGGCCGTGGCTGTGGTTCGCATACAGGCCGTCGATTGCGTTTCTGGCCATGAATACCGCTTCATTGCGGGTTTCCACATTGGCGTGGGCATGGGGATAGACTCCCTCGGAGGCGAACCCGTCCACGCTGTTCGCGGACAGAAGGCGTCTCCCCGAAATTTCCTCTTTTTCCGGTATCCGGGCGGAAATCAGGTGCCTGCTCCCGGTGAAGGCTCTCGGGGAAATAGCGAGCCGGTCATCTCCGAAGGGGATGATAATCTGCGCTGTCGTGCCGGCCGTGTACCATATCGCGGGAAGCATGGCGTCGTCGGGCTGAACCGCGGTAAATCCTTTCGCCGGAAGGCCGGTGAATACGATCCTGTCCCCTTCCGCGTACTCCGCGTCATAAACCAGGTCCGCGCGGCCCTCCCCCGCGGTTTCCGCTTTCACGGTTCCGTCCGCACCGGTCACCCGGATAGTTAAAATCTGTCTGTCCATATCTGTTTTCTCCTGTTCGCTTCCGCAGCTTTGCCGCCCGTTTTCCCGCGCCGTGCAGGAACACCGGGCGGTCGGCTGCTTTTCATTTTCTCTGAATCTGAATGTCCGCATCTCCGGCGGAAAGGCTGCCCGGCCCGGATTTATGGATTTATGCATCCGGGCCGGCCGCCGCAGGCCTGGCCGGATCTTTCCAGCCGGCTCAGACCGTTTCCGCTTTACTTCCGGCGGAGACTCTCAGCGTCTGAATCTGGAACGCCCGGAACGGAAGGGTCACTGCGCCTTCCTCCGGCGTGATCTCCCGGATGGGATTCTCCAGCATGTCGCACAGGTATACCCTGTGTCCGTCCAGTCCTTCCCATCCGATCTTCGCCGTGACCGACGATTTTTGGGATTCGTAAAGGCGGATGATCACATCCCCGCTGCCGTCCTCCGCCGCTTTCACGGTGTCGGCAATCACATTGTCACAGCCGCAGGTAAATCCGGTCTGCAGTCCGACGGCTCCGTCACAGACCAGCGGAGCGCAGTTGAGCGCCAGCCCCTGGCGGACAACGCCGCTCTGCCCGAAGGAGCCCTCCCATGCCGTAAAGGCATACGTGAAATCCTGCGGGCCGTTGTCAGCCCGGAAATCCGGGGAGGCGGCCGCCCGGAGCAGCGTGAGCTCCAGGCAGTTTCCGTTCATGCTGATGCCGTATTTGCTGTCGTTGAGGACAGCGGCGCCGTGGCTCTCGTCCGCGAGAGCGCTGTAGCGGTGGTTGCACACCTCAAAGCGGTCCCGGTCATACTGCCGCGACCGGTGCGTCGGGCGTTTCACGTACCCGAACTGGATCTCATTGATCCCTTCCTCCGCCCAGACGTTCACCGGGAAGGAAGCCTTGAGCAGCCGGTGAAGCTCGTTCCACTCCACATGCATTGAAATCTCAAGGCGGGTACTGTTCTCAGCCAGCGAGATATGCTGCGTATAGGCCGAATTTCCGATTTTCCCGGAGACGACGACTCCGGCGAGGACGCCTCCCTGTTCCGCCGGGCGCACCGTGACATCCGCCGCGCCGGGAAGCTCCTGTTCCAGATAATTGCTGTCAATATCCCAGGCGTCGAAAGTTCTCGGAACATCCTTGTAAAGCCTCAGCCGGTTCATGGGCTCCGCGGCGAACTCGCGCCCTGACTCTTTCAGGACGAACGACGTGATTTCGCCTCTGCCGCTGACCGCGGCGCGCACTTTGCTGTTTTCCAGAATGTACTGTGCCGTGCCGTCCTGCACATTCAGTACGATAAGGCCCGCGCTTTCTGAAACCGCGCTCTCCGCCGCCGCGCTGTTCTCTGCGCTGTCCGGCGAGGGAAGAAGCACCGCGGATCCGAATGCCGGGAGCTCCACATCGGCGAGAACAGTGCCGTCCGCCGCTTTCTGCACGTGAACGCGTCTGCCTTCCGCGGTGACGGCGCCTTCCGCAAAGCGCGGCGGGAGACTGACAATCCCGTTTCTCGGGAAGCCCAGCGTATTGATCACGGATGCGGCCGACCCCTGTCCGTCCGCCGCGGCAGTCCCGGCTGCCGGTTTCAGGCTCAGCGCCTCAAGCGCCTGCGCCTCGAGCCTTCCGCACGCTTCCAGCACCTTCCGGTGGGCCTCATGCGTTTCCTCGTAGATTTTCCGGATTCCGGAACCCGGCAGAATGTCATGGAACTGATGGAGAAGAACTTCCTTCCACAGCTCCTCGATCTGCTCCTTCGGGTAGGGCAGGCCGCGCTGCGCCGCCAGGACAGACAGGAATTCAACGTTGTGAAGCGCGAATTCGCACCTGCGGTTCAGCTTCTTGACGAGCGCCTGCGTGGTGTAAGTCCCCCGGTGCGCGGAGAAGTACAGCTCGCCGGTCCACGTAGGTTTCGGGCCTCCTTCGGCTTCCATATCCTTGAAGAAATCCATCGGCCCGGCCATCACTACCTGCTCCCCGCCTTCAAGCTGTTTCTGGCGGAGGCAGTACTCGACGTAATCTCTCGTCGGGCCGCCGCCTCCGTCCCCGTAGCCGTACGGAAGCAGGAAAGCCGTCAGATCCCTCTTCTGCCTGCGTTGTTTCCAGACGCCCTCGATTGTGGCGGGATCCGTCGTGTAGGTATAGCTTGTGGGCAGGAAGGCGGTGACCTTTGTCCCGTCCATACCTACCCAGTTGAAGTAATGGTAGGGGAATTCGTCTCCCTCGTTGTAAGTCCAGAAGATCTTCTGCGTCACCAGATAGCCGACCCCGCATCCGGCCAGGATCTGCGGCAGGGCCGCGCTGTACCCGAACGTGTCCGGCAGCCACAGAATGCGGCTGTCCACGCCGAACATCTCCCTGTAGTATTTCTTTCCGTACAGGACCTGCCGGACCAGCGCCTCCCCGGAAGGCATGTTGGTGTCCGGCTCTACCCACATCGCGCCGTCCGCAATCCAGCGGCCGCTCTTTACGGCTTCCCGGATCTTTTCAAACAGCTGCGGGTAATATCTGCGGCACATCTCATACAGCGCCGGCTGGCTCTGGATGTAGCGGTACTCCGGGTATTCGTCGATCAGGCGCAGCTGCGCGGCGAACGTGCGGGCTGTCTTCCGGTGGGTTTCCTCCAGCGGCCACAGCCAGGCCAGATCGATATGCGCGTTTCCGACCGCGTAGAATCTGGCCCTGGTCTGCGCCGGCACCGTCTCCAGAACCGGTTTCAGCAGTCTGCGCGCCTCCCGGTAGCTCTGTGTTCTCTCCTCGCGGCCCTGCTCAAAATCCACGGTCATCGTGAACTGTTCCAGCGCATCCGCGATTTTCGCGGCGCGGAGGGAATCCGGATCGAGGACGGTCAGAAGGCTCGCGAGGGTCATGACGTCCATCCAGAGCTGGTACGCGTCTTCATTCCAGACGCCGTAAGTGCAGTGTCCCAGCACGCGGCGCTTTCCCTCTTCCAGGGGATTCGAGTATTCCCCCGGCAGAACGGGTCCCACCGCCTGGCTTCCCTGGTCGGCGGAAAAGTAATAGTGGCCGGCGTAGGTTTCCATCAGCAGGTGGAATTTTTCGCCTCCCTCCGCGCTTCTCACCAGCGTATTGTCCTCATAGAAATGGTGCGGCTCATTGACCCAGTCGGCCCTGTAGGTCCCGAACGCCTGGCCGTTCACGAACAGCGTGGATTCCCCGCCAGGCGCCAGATTCATCACGATGCGCCTGCCTGCCGCGGATTCCGGGATCGCGAAATCCCCGCGGAACCAGCAGTACTCATAGCTTCTGCCCCAGGTGTATCCCGGCCCGACCGGCTCAAACGCCTGCGCTTCCGCCTCTCCGGGGCTCAGATGGTCAAAAGTGTGCGCCGCTTCCAGCGGGATTTCGCCGAGCGGTTCGTAAAAATCCTGTTTCAGGGTTCGGATCCAGTGAGCGATCCGGTCTCTCATCTCCGCGTTCATCAGATTCATATTCTGTACCCCCGTCTGCCGCAGGCCTTCCGGCCTGCGCTGTGGCCCGGGCAAGTCCGGGCAGTCAGTGCTGGATCTGGGCCTGCGCCATGCGCTCCAGCTGCCATTTCTTCAGAACCGGCTCTGCCGCCGGGATAAGCTCGTGGTCAAAGTTCACGCGCACCTCAGTATCCCGGCTGAACAGCATGACCTGCTCCTTCTCTGGCGTATCCGCCGGCCACTCCGGGATTTCGGCGTTGTTCGGATCCCCGTTCCGCGCAAACGCCATCAGGGAGCTGAACATCCGGCTCTCCAGCTTTTCGGTCACGCCTTCGATCTGCGCGTATGGCGTAAACTCAGTGTTATGGAAGACAAACGGAATATCGGCGCAGTGCCATGGCGTTCTCCCGCCGTCGATGCAGAAGTCCTGGTTGAACAGGTAGCTTCTTGTGCATCTGTTCAGCGCGCTCCTCTTCTTCACGTATCCGATCTCCGGAAGGCGGAATACAAAATCCAGGTTGAGAAGATCCAGCGGGCTGCGCTCCGGATAGGCTTTCTCGAACATCGGCAGCAGTTTCTCCGCGTTTTCTTTTCCGATCGCTCCGCACACCTTCTCCTCCGCCTGCGCCGCGGTGAGCGCGTCTTTGTCCAGCCCGAACGGGGCGAAGGACGTGAACTCGCCGAACACCGATCCGACGATCAGCGGGATCTGCGCCGTCTCCGGGCGGAAGCCGACCTGCACAGGGTCGCCGAGGTAGTGGCTGTTGCGGAACGGGACGCCCGCGGACGTCTTTCCCGCTTTTTCGAAAACCGGCCTCAGCCCCGTGTAAGCTCTCGCCAGCTCCGCGTACGGGACTTTTTCCATCTCGCGGACGGTTGAAACGCCCAGCACCTTCATCATGGCGCGGGCGAATTCCTCACCGCTCCCGCTGCAGTCCGGGAGAAGCGTCCCGATCACGCCGCTCATCACTACGCCGCGGTGATACAGTCCGTCCGCTTCCGGGGACTGGAGAAGCGTCGTCACCTTTCCGCCGCCCCCGGACTGTCCGAAGACGGTCACATTCCCGGGATCTCCTCCGAAAGCCGCGATATTGTCATGAATGAACCGGAGCGCGGCGATGATGTCGTCTCCCCCGGCGTTGCCGGAGTTTTCGTACTCGTCCCCGAAAGCGGAGAGATCAAAATAGCCGAGGACGTTCAGCCGGTGGTTGACGGAGACGGAAACGCAGTCTCCGAAGCGCGCCATGTTTTCCCCCTCGTAGGCGATATGCTCGATGGCGGAGCCGTTCTCATATCCGCCGCCGTGAAGCCATACGACCACCGGGCGCTTCGCGCCGTCGAGCGCCGGCGTCCAGATATTCAGGTTCTGGCAGTTTTCTGACATCGGCCAGTAGCGGTGAGGGACAAAAACCTCTCCTTCCGGCTTCGGGATATCCGGGATCGAACACACGTACCCGAAACTCGTACAGTCGAGCGTGTCCTTCCAGGTCAGCGGTTCAGGCGCGTGGAAACGGTCCGCGCGCGCATAGGGAATTCCCTTGAAAATATGGATGCCCCTGAAATCGTACCCCCTGACTTTCCCTCGGTCGGTCTGAACAACATTGTGCTGTGAATCATAGTGAAACGAAAATGCCATCTCTGCCTCCTCGTCCTTTTCAGCAGCCTGATCTACTGATCTCATATGAGCGGACGCGGACTGCCCGCGCGTCTCCTCTCTGCTGCTTCCATTATACACAATCCAGAAATTTTAGGGAGAGGAATGGCAAAAATCCGGCGGATCCCGGGAATTCTGACTTCATTGCACAGAGTCCGCCGCGGATGTGGCTGCTCACGTAAAGCTGCCTTTCGCACCCGCACGGAATTTTTTCATCCGTCCGGCCGTGCCGCCGGCGGATCCGGTCCGGTTTGCTTGACATTTCCTGCGTTTCCTGTATAATAGAGATGCTCGTTAGCGGCCTTCTTCAGTACCATCTTTTCTGGGGTTGTACTGGTTTCGACGGGGGCCCCGAAGGCAGAGCAGCCATCCGTGGTCCGGATCCACGTAAAAAGTCGGACATAAATATAAACGCTAACGATAATTTAGCTCTCGCTGCCTGAGTGCAGCTGTCGGAACCGAGTCTCCCGCTCTCTCGGCAAACCGGCATTATGGAAGCGGGGAACCTTGCGGCCAAAGCTTTGAGGCTGTGAGAGAATCATGAAGCTACCGACGGATAAAGCCTGCCGACCGGCGTTTTCCGAAGGGAAATTTAAATAATCGGCTGTGATGGGAGAAGCTTTGGTGGACAGACTTTCGGACAGGGGTTCGATTCCCCTCAGCTCCATCGGCAATTGGTCCATGGACAAAAGACCGGATCGCTTTTGCGGTCCGGTCTTTTTTTGCTCTCTTTTGTTTCTTTGTTCTCTGTATGCTGCCGTTTTCCTGTCTTCCATCGGGAATCCTTATCTTATCATCAAAGGATTCCGTGTCCGCTCCTCTTGAATATCGGAAGCGGAACCCCGGAATCAGAAATTGAGCACGGAATTCTTGAACTCTCTCTGCGCCTCCCGCTTCGCGTCCTTCTTCGCGAGATCCTCCCGCTTGTCATACAGTTTTTTGCCCTTCGCCAGGGCAATCTCCACTTTCACCAGGCTTCCCTTGAAGTAAACCTTCAGCGGGACGATGGTATATCCCTCCCTGTCGGCGTGCCCGCAGATTTTGTTGATCTCGGATCTGTGGAGAAGCAGCTGCCTCGGGCGCAGGGGATCCCTGTTGAAAATGTTGCCGTGCTCATAGGGGCTGATGTGCATGCCGTAGATGATCAGGTTCCCCTTCACGGGCTGGATGTAGGATTCCTTCAGGCTGCACTTCCCCGCGCGCAGGGACTTGACTTCGGTGCCCACCAGCGAAATTCCGGCTTCGTAGGTCTCCTCGATAAAGTAATCGTGCAGGGCTTTCTTGTTGTTGGCGATCAGCCGGATGCCTTCTCTTTTCTTTGCCATAACTGAATTTTCTCTCTGATTTATTGTTTTCTGCCGGTTTTCCTGTCAGCGGCCGCCGGAAAACTTCAGGCCGCGCGTTCCTGACTTTTCCGCGGGGCGGCGCGGACGCCGTGCGGCTGTCAGTAGCTGTACAGATCCCGGTGTTCCGCATCCTTCCAGTGCTTTCTGGTGCCGGACGTTTTGTTCACCACGCGGAAAGTGATTTCGTTCATTGCCAGGTCCGCGTCCACCACCATCACGTGCACGCTCTGTCCCAGCCGATAGACATTCCCGAAAGAACGTCCGGTCAGTTCCATCCTCTCCTCGGAGAACAGGTAATAATCGTCCACCAGGCTTGATACAGGAACCATCCCCTCGACAGTATTCGGGAGCGCCACATAAAATCCGTTTCCGCTGACGCCGGAGATGATCCCGTCATACTCGCGCCCGATCCGGGAGCGCATATACTGCGTTTTCTTGATCTTGTCGACCGTGCGCTCGGCGTTCTGCGCCCTGCGTTCAGTCGTGCTGGCCTGCTCCGCCACGGACGGAAGTTTTTCCCTGAGCCGGTCTTCCTCCCTGTCGGTGAGCCGTCCCTCCAGATTTTCGTGGATGATCCGGTGAACCGCAAGATCCGGGTACCGGCGGATCGGGGAAGTGAAATGGCAGTAATATCTGGCCGACAGGCCGAAATGCCCGATGTTCTCCGTGGAGTATTTCGCCGGTTTCATGGAGCGCAGCATCATCTGGCTGATCAGCGGCTCCTCGTCGGTTCCCTCCGCGCTGTCCAGCACTCTCTGCAGTTCCTTCGGGTGGATGTCGCGCACGCCGTGGAGCGTGTAGCCCAGGCTTCCCAGGAAGACCGCGAGCTGGCTCACGCGGTCACCGTCCGGTTTTTCGTGGATCCGGTAGACAAACGGGGCTTCCATCCAGAAGTATTCCTCTGCGACCGTCTCGTTCGCCAGCAGCATGAAATCTTCGATCAGGTCCGTCGCGGCGTTTCTGCGGTACGGCTCGATCTCAACCGGACGTCCCCCGCTGTCCACCGTGATTTTGGATTCAGGAATGTCGAAATTCACGGCTCCGCGCTCTTCTCTCTTTTTTCTCAGGACCCGCGAGAGATCGCGCATTGTAAAGAACATGTCCCGCACGTCTTCATACTGCCGCGCGGTTTCCCCGTCCGGGTTTTCCAGGATCTCCGCCACTTTGGTGTAGGTCATCCGGTGGTCCGACCGGATCACGGAGGGAACGATCTCATGCGAGAGAACTTCTCCGCTGCCGTCCACATCCATCAGGCAGCTGAGCGTGAGCCGGTCGGTTCCCTCGTTCAGGGAACAGATTCCGTTTGAGAGTTTTTCCGGGAGCATCGGGATGACCCGGCCCGGAAAGTACACGCTTGTGCCGCGCTTCAGGGCCTCCTCATCGATCGCCGACCCTTCTTTCACATAGTGGCTAACATCCGCGATGTGCACGCCCAGATGCCAGACGCCGTTCTCCAGGGAGAGGGAAACCGCATCGTCAAAATCCCGGGCGTCCTCCCCGTCGATCGTGACGGTGGGAACGCCGCGGAAATCCCGGCGGCCGGCAAGTTCTTCCTCCCGAACTTCATCCGGGATCTGTTCCAGTTCCTTTTCCACGGAATCTGAAAATTCCTCCGGAAGCTCATAGGAAAGCACAACTGACTCGACATCCACGCCCGGGTCCCCGGCCTGCCCGATCACCCGGGTGATCACGCCCTCAGGCTGCCGCCTGCCGTCCGGGTACCGGGTGATCTGAAGCTCAACCTTATCCCGGTTCCGCGCTCCCGCGGCATTCCCCTCCCTGACGTCGAAGGTCGCCTGGATGCGGGGATTGTCCGGCACAACATAGCTCGCCTTTCCCCGGCTGACATAGGTTCCAACCACTTTCCCGAAGCCGCGGGAAACGATCCTGACAACTTTTCCGACATCTCTCCGTCCGTCGTACCCCGGCTCCTCGACGACAGCCTGAACGGTATCCCCGGACAGAGCGCCGCCGGCGTTCTCCGCCGGGATAAAAAGATCCTCCTCCCGGCTCTCTGAGGAGACGAAGCCGAAGCCCCGGGCGGTGCAGGTATATCTGCCCTCGATCCGGACAGCGCGCGGCAGAACATATTTTCCCCTGCCGGTCCTGACCAGTTCCCCATCGGCTTCCAGGGAATCCAGGGCCTCAGCCAGCGCTTCCCGGCTTTCGGCGTCTTCCTTCGGGATGCCCAGCAGAACCGGAAAATCTCTCCGCCGAAGGCCTGAATAGTCCGGATGCCCGCAGATCTCAAGTATTCTTTTTTTCAGCTGTTCCGGTCCGCTTTTCTGCTCTCCATTCATTCAAAGCCTCCTCCCCTGATACGGGCTCCGCGGGCTCTCCTGCTGTTTCAGCGGGTACCTTCACTCCGGAATGCCCGCCCGCCGGACGGATGGAAATTCCCGCTTCGCCTGTCCGCCGCCCTGCCTGAAGATTCTCCGCTCCTTCCGGGATCGCCATCCGCTTCCGGCTGCGGAAGGAGCCCGCCGGCGCACTCAAAAAAAGAGCTGCCACAGACGCGGCAGCTCCGTTGATACTGGCATTAGAAATTCAGATTCAGAATGATAGCCAGTGCGAAAAACAGCACAGCCAGAAGAACTGTGAGCTTATCGCGTGTACCTTCGGCCGTGCGGCCGCGGATTTTGCTCCAGTAGGTTTCACCGATGCCTCCGATGGTGCCAAGGCCGGCATCCTTTCCTTCCTGGGAAAGGACGAGGACAACAAAAAGGACACAGACTATCAGAAAGACGATCGTCAGGATAACTCTGAGCGCTGCCATGAAATTCACCTCCCTGCATACCTGCCTGCAATTCTGCAAACTTTAGTTATTATAACGCAGATGCCTGCCGTGCGCAATGCTTTTTTGCGCCGGAAAATTCCCGGCTCAGCGCTCACTCTCTCAGCGTGACGTTCATCTCTTTCAGCGCGGCGAGGATCCGGTCCATCGCGGACTGGACTTCCGCATCCCTCAGCGTGTGGTCCGGGGCCCGGAAAACAATGCTGTAGGCCATCGACTTGGTTCCCTCAAGAACCTGGGAGCCGGCGTACATGTCGAACAGCTTTACGCTCTCGAGGTACTCTCCGCCGTTCTTCCGGATGGTATCCTCGATCTGGCCGGCCAGAACCGGAATCGGAACCACCAGGCTGATGTCACGGGTCACGGTCGGATACTTTGCCAGGCCTCTGTACAGATAATCGAAGTTTGCGTACCTGTCGATCTTCGGCATATCCAGGACGGCGATCACCGCGCGCTCCCCGATGCCGTAGCTGTCGGCGACATCCGGATGCACCTCGCCGAGATATCCGATCACTTCCCCGTGATACAGGATATTGGCCTGGCGCCCCGGATGCAGATAGGGCTTCCCGGATTTGGGGCTGTAGGATGGCTGCTCTCTCATGCCGAGCCGCTCGAACACATCCTCCGCAACGCCCTTCATATCGTAGAAATCCCCGTCGCCGTACATGCCGAAGGTGAGTTCCGTGCGCTCGTCCGGATACTCCGTGAGCGGAAGGGACTTCGGGATGTAGACATTGGCGATCTCGTAGAGCCTCGCGTCCTTATTGCGGCGGTTGTAGTTGGTCGCAAGCGAGGTCAGCATGCCGTTTACGGAAGATGTGCGCATGATGCTGAAATCCTCTCCCAGCGGATTGGCGATCCTGATGGCTTTTCTGAGCGGGTCGTCAGCGGCGATTTTCAGTTTGTCAAATACCTTCGGGCTTTCGAAGGAATAAGTCATGGCCTGGGAGAACCCGTTGAACTCCGCCACCTGGCGCGCGATGTTCTCGATGCGGAGCTTCCAGGGCAGGCCGCCTGTTGTCGCCTCCCCGCTCGGAAGCGTAGTCGGGATCTTGTCGTAGCCGTAGAACCGGGCGACCTCCTCCGCGATGTCGCACTTGCGCAGCAGATCCTGGCGGAAGGTCGGGCAGACAAGCTCATTGGTTTTCTCATCCAGGCGGATCTCCAGCGGCCTGAAGTACTCCAGCTGCTGTTCCGCGGAGATATGGATGCCCAGAAGCCTGTTGTTGTACTCCGGGTCAAACGGGATTCTCTTCTCCTCGCGGTGCTCGAAGCACACGTCGATCATGCCGCCGACAACCTCGCCCGCGCCGAGCTCCTCGATCAGCTGGCACGCGCGGTCGATGGCCGCCGAGGCGTTGTTCGGGTCAAGGCCCTTGTCGAACTTTCCTGACGCGTCGGTCTGCAGGCCGAGGCGTTTGCTGGAAAGGCGGATATTGGTTCCGTCGAAGCAGGCAGCCTCGAAAACCATGGTTTTGACGTCATCCGTGATCTTGGAGTTCTCGCCGCCCATGATTCCGGCAATTCCGATCGCCTTTTCGCCGTCGTTGATCATCAGGATATCGTGATCCAGTTTTCGCTCCTGGCCGTCGAGGGTTTCAAAGACGTCGCCGTCCGAGGCCCGCTTCACAATAATCTTATGGCCGGCGATCATGTCATAGTTGTAGGCATGCATCGGCTGGCCGTACTCCTCCATCACGTAGTTGGTGATATCGACCAGGTTGTTGATGGGGCGGATTCCGCTTCCCATCAGGCGGCGCTGCATCCATGCCGGGGACGGCCCGAGTTTGATGTTTTTGACCATTCTGGCGGTATAGCGCGGGCAGAGCTTCGGATCCCGGACTTCCACGGTCAGGTAATCGTGGATATCCTCGCTGTTTCCGGTCGGGGTAACTGTCGGCGGGACGAACGGTCTGCGGAACGTCGCCGCTGCCTCTCTCGCGATGCCCAGCACACTGTAGCAGTCCACGCGGTTGCTGGTGATCTCGTACTCGATGGAAGCGTCGTGCAGGCCCAGCACTTCCACGGCGTCTGCCCCGACCTTTGTATCGGCCGGGAACTCATACAGGCCGTTCTCCGGGGCGTCCGGATAAAACTCGCGGGAGGAGCCGAGCTCCTCGATCGAGCACATCATGCCGTAGGAATCCACCCCGCGGAGATTTCCCGCGCTGATCTCGATGCCGTTCTCCGGCTTCGGCCCGCCGTCATGGCCTCCGGCGACTTTCCCGCCCGGAAGCACGACCGGGACTTTCATGCCCACATGGGTGTTCGGCGCCCCGGTGACGATCTGGACCGGCTTATCCTTTCCGATGTCGACCTGGCACACGACAAGCTTGTCCGCGTTCGGGTGCTTTTCGATGGAGAGCACCTGCCCGACGACAATGTCCTTCAGGTTCCTGTCATATTCCGTGTAGGTTTCCCCCTTGGTTCCGGAGAGGGTCATGGCGTCAAAATATTCCCTGGCCGTGCAGTCAAGCCCCGGCACAAGATCCTTAATCCACTGTAACGAAGTGTTCATCTCTCTGTTCTCCCTTCCCGATCAGAACTGCTGGAGGAATCTCTCGTCGTTCTCGTAGAGCAGCCGCATATCGTCAATCTCATATTTGAGCAGGGCAATGCGCTCCAGGCCGACGCCGAACGCAAATCCCGTGTACTGGTCCGGATCGATGCCGCACATCTCGAACACCCTCGGATGCACGACGCCGCAGCCCAGGATCTCAATCCAGCCGGAGCCTTTGCAGAAACGGCAGCCCTTTCCGCCGCACTTGAAGCAGGAGACGTCCATCTCTGCGGACGGCTCGGTGAACGGGAAGTGGTGCGGACGGAATTTTACCCTGGTATCCGGCCCGAACATCTGTTTCGCGAACTCCGCCAGCGTTCCCTTGAGATCCGCAAACGTGATGTTTTTGTCGACAACCAGGCCTTCGACCTGATGGAAGGACGGGGAATGGGTGGCGTCCACCTCGTCGGAGCGGTATACGCGCCCCGGCGCGATCATGCGGATCGGGAGTTTTCCGCGCTCCATGATGTGGGCCTGAACCGAGGAGGTCTGCGTGCGCAGCAGAAACCTGTCGTTGATCCAGAAGGTATCCTGCTCATCCCTGGCCGGATGGTTTTCCGGGATGTTCAGCTTGGTGAAGTTGTACTCGTCAAGCTCGATCTCCGGCCCTTCCGCCACTTCGTAGCCCATGCCGACGAAGATTCTCTCCACCTCGTCGAGCGCGAGTGAATTCGGATGGCTGTGGCCGATCTTCTGCTTTTTCGCCGGAAGCGTCACATCGATGGTCTCGGAAGCGATCTTCGCCCGCCTGGCGATCTCGTTCAGCTGGCTTGTGCGCTCCGCAAGCTCATTCTGGATGCTGTCGCGCATCGTATTGACCATCTGGCCGAATACCGGGCGCTCTTCCGGTGAGAGGGACTTCATCCGGGTCATCAGGCCTTTGAGAACCCCCTTCTTGCCGAGATACTGGATGCGCAGATCGTTCAGCTGATCCAGTGTTGCACTGTCGATTTTTTTCAGCGCTTCCTCTTTCATGCGCTGCAGTTCTTCGTTCATGTCGTTCTCCTCCTGGTACTCCCGCGGGCTCCGACCGCGCCCGCCTGCCGCATCGTTACGCAACAAAAAAGCTGACCCTGTCTCTCATCCGAGGGACGGGGTCAGCCGCGGTACCACCCTGATTCCTGCCGGGCGCTTTTCCGCCCTGACACAGGCACTCTGAAATCTCTTACGCGGAAATCACGTTTTTCCCTACCCACAGGGATCCCGGACACTGCTGCCCGCGGATTTCCCGCTTCAGGAAAAAAGCTCCGGTGTGAAATTCGGCCGCCCGCCTGAACCCAGGGTTTCTCTCACCGGATGAAACCTTCTCTTTTGGGAAAGCGGAGCCTACTGTGCACCATCTCTGCCGTTTGACAATGCTGATTCTAGCACAACCGGCCTTTTTGTCAACTCTCAGTTTCCGTGCCGTCTCCGCTGTCCTTCCCGTCCTTCCGCTTCCGGGAGCGCTCAGCGCGCCGGGCGCGCCGCTCTTCTTTTTTTCTGGCTTTCAGAGTCCCGCGCTCCTCCTTCTCGCGGCGCTTCCTCTCCCGGCGTTCGGCCCTGTTCTGGGCTTTCAGCTCCTTTTTCACCATCCGGTCGAGCCTCTGCTCAGTGCGGTCAGGATGCAGGAAATTGCGCAGACGCACGGAGAACGGAACCCGCGTCAGGCCGCGCTCTTCCTTTCTGCGCAGGCGTTCCTGCCTGAGGCGCTCCCTGCGGGCCTTCCTGGTCTCCGGTTCCGGATTGGCGGCGTCTTCCCGCTCCAGTCGTTCGATCGTCTCCTCCAGATCCTTGTGCTCGCGCCACTTCAGGTAATAATTGATCCACAGGTAGTTGATCTCGGCCCCGGCAAACACAAAATTCATGCAGACAAGGAGCCACATTGCCATCGAGGCGACGGAAGCCAGCGTCCCGTAGACATAGGAGTAGTAGACAACGCTCTTTAAGTATTCGGAAAAAATCAGCGAGAAAATATACACGCCGAGCGAAGCCACCAGGGCTCCCGGAAACTGATGCAGAAAGAAGGTTTTGTTGCTCGGAAATACCTGGTAGATGATCATGAACAGCAGGATTTCCAGAAGAACTGCCGTCCAGCTCATCAGAAAACGGAGAAGCCAGTGGAAATGGTTGAAAAGGGGAATGGATCCCAGGAACGTCCGCAGCGCCGTGTGGCTGAAGACAAACGAAACCAGAAACAGGACAATGACCAGAATGAAGACCAGCGTGTACAGGACGCTGAACGCCCGACGGATGACCCATGCCCTCTTTCTTGTCGTGCGGAAGGCGTCGTTGATGCCCCGCGATATGCTGTTGACGCCGGATGAGGCAGCCCAGATCAGAATGATGATGTTGACGGAAATTGCCGTGCCGCCGACCGTATTGTGGTAGATGCTCTCGAACAGGTCCGTCAGCATCTGGACAGCGCTCTCCGGGGCGATGGTCCGGATCAGCTCCAGGATGTCCTCCAGGGAGATGTTCATGATCGGCAGAAAAGCGATGACCAGCATCAGCAGGGGGAAAATCGAAATCAGGGTAAAGAGGGTTGCCGAGCAGGCGTTCTGCATGATCCTGGCGTCGTCATACTCCCGGATGCCGAACGTGATCAGGTATCTGATCTTCTCCGCCGTCGTTCCCTTTTTCAGAAGATCGTAATCGAACTCCTGCCGGTCGCCGTTTCTGTAATCATCGTCGTTCACGGTTTTCCCTCCTTTCTGCGGGCTGCTGCGGCGGCCGGAACCGTTCGCGGGACTTCCGGCCGCAATTTAATGCTGCTCCTCGCTATTCCGCTTCCGCGCCGGGCGTCAGGCGCGCGGTCCGGCATAGCGCTCCGGCCTGCCTCTTCCGCTTACGCGGCGCACGGCGGGGCGGAATTCCGGCGAGTCAGGTCTCCGTCAGACCTTATTCACGATCTCCGAAGCGTTCTTGAAGATGCTGTCGGACGGAATGACTCCGCGCACAGAGGACAGCGGATAGATATTCGTGCGGGGGCCGACAACCGTGCCCGGGTTGAGCACGGTCTGGCAGCCGACTTCCACGTAATCGCCGAGCATGGCGCCGATCTTCTTCATCCCGGTCTCGATGTTCTCCTCACCGGTATGAATTACCACCAGTTTCTTGTCGGATTTCACGTTGGACGTAATGGACCCCGCTCCCATATGGGCATGGAAGCCGAGGACAGAGTCGCCCACATAATTGTAATGGGGAACCTGCACGCTGTCGGAGATAATCACGTTTTTGAGTTCCGTCGAGTTGCCGACGACGGAATTTTTCCCGACAATCGCGTTTCCGCGGATAAACGCGCACTGGCGCACCTCGGCGTTCTCGTCGATGATGCAGGGGCCCGCGATGTAAGCGGACGGGAAGATATGCGCGGATTTCGCGATCCAGACGTCCTCCTGCGGATGGTCAAAGCGGTCCGCCGGGAGTGTCGGGCCGGTCTTCAGGATAAAATCATGAATCTTCGGAAGGATATTCCAGGGGTATTCCTCTGAGAAAATCAGGCTTTCCGCAAGGGAATGGCCTGCTTCGTAAAGATCTTTCGTTCTGTATGTTTTCATATGTCAATCGCATCCTTTCTCCTGCCGTCCGGCCTCAGCCGGCCGACGGCTTTTTCCGGGAAGCGCGCCGCGCCGGCGTTTTTCCGGACGCCGTTCTTTTTCTGCCTGACGTTCCCTTTTTCCAGGAAGCGTACGGATTGCGCTGCCTGACGGGATACCATTCTGACAGCGCGTCAAGTCTGGGCCTGATCGCCTCGGGATGAGCGATGGCCTTGACGTTTTCGGTGCGGCGCACGATATACCCGGTCAGTTTCTGCATGTACTCGTCCCCGCTGATGGTCCCCTCTGCGACGTACGTGAGGCCGCGCTCCCAGCTGGCCGTCAGGTCCGGGTTGAGCAGCTGGTGAATCGAGCAGTCCACTGCCTCGTAGACGGATTCGCCGAGCCTTTCCGGCGTGACGATCTGTGTTCTCGGGCTCAGCTTCAGGTAATGGTTGGCGCAGAGCTTTTTCAGGATATCCGCCCTTGTCGCCGAAGTGCCGATCCCGCTCCCCCTGATCTGCTCGCGCAGGTCTTCGTCCTCGATCAGCTGGCCCGCGTTTTCCATCGCCAGAATCAGGGAACCGGAGGTATATCTTCTGGGCGGCTTGGTCTCGCTCTCGCGGATGGCGAACCGCTTCGCCGGGAAAGTGCTGCCGGGTTTCAGGCTGTCGGACTGCTCCAGAATCAGCCTTCCGGTCTCCCCGGACACCGTGACGGCGGAATCTTCATCCCCGCCGGAGCCGGAATCAGGACTTCCGGCGCTCCCGCCGGCGGGCCCGCTGTCCGGCTTTTCCTCTTTCGCCCCGCGCCGCGCCGGGTCATCCGGAGTTCCGCTCACTTCGAGAAATCCCGGGTTCTCCAGCACTTTCGCGGACGTGAAGAAATGCTCGCCTTTGCGGACATACTCGAGAGTGATTTTCTCATAGACCGCAGGCGGATAGAAAATGGCGAGGAAACGGCGGCAGATCGCGTCATAAACGCCCGCCGCCCTCGGATCAAGGTTCTTCAGGTTCGAAAGTCCCTGTCCTGTCGGGATGATCGCGTAATGGTCCGTAATCTGCCGGTCGTCCGTATAGCGGCTCTTCCCGATGCCCTCATACGACCGGTCCGCCAGGATCTTTTCCGCGAAGCCGCGCAGGGACGGAACGCCCCTGAGGCCGCCGATATTCCGGTCAATTTCCTTCGCGATGGCCGAGGAGAGGACTCTCGCGTCGGTCCTCGGGTAGGTGACCATCTTTTTTTCGTACAGTTCCTGTACGACGGCCAGCGTCTGGTCGGGGCTGATCCTAAACCGCTTCGAACAGGTGTTCTGAAGCTCCGCAAGGTTGAACAGCAGCGGAGGCCTCCTCATTTCTTTCTTCTTGTCCGACCGGACCAGCGTCATCAGCGCCGGCGGATCCTCCCGAAGCATCGAGACCAGAGCCTCGGCGTCCTTTCTCTCCTTAAAGCCGTTCTCCCGGCAGAGAAGCGGGGAATTGAAATAAGCGGAGCCCTTCACGGCTTTCCATTCCGCCGCGGCTGTATTGCGGCCGTCCGGCAGAAGGATGTCGGCTGTCACGCGGTAGTACGGCGTCGGGGCAAAATTCCTGATCTCCCGCTCCCTGCGGACGACCATACCCAGGACGCAGGTCATCACGCGTCCGACGGCAATGACACTGCGGTCGAACTGCATGGACCGCGCGACTTCCGGCCCGAATTTCAGCGTCAGCGCCCGGGAGAAATTGATTCCGATCAGATAGTCCTCTTTCGCGCGCAGGTAGGCCGCCGCGGCCAGGCTGTCGTATTCCGACCAGTCTTTCGCTTCAGCGATCCCGCGCCTGATCTCCTCCTCCGTCTGGGAGTCGATCCACACGCGCAGCCTCTTTTTCCCGGTGACGCCTGCCTGGTGATCCACCAGGCGGTAAATGTATTCGCCTTCCCGCCCGGAATCGGTGCAGATATAGATCGTATCCACATCCGCGCGGGTCAGGATCTTCTGTACAACTTTATACTGCTTCGCCGAATCTTTGATGACCTCGTATTTCCAGTCTGTCGGAATAAACGGAATCGTATCCAGGCTCCACCGCTTCATCTTCGGGTCGTAAGCCTCCGGATACGACATCGTGATCAGATGGCCCAGGCACCAGGTGACGATGGTGTCCCCGTCCTCCAGATACCCTTCCTTCCGGTCACCGCTGACGCCGAGCGTCTTCGCGAATTCCATCGCGACGCTCGGCTTTTCGGCGATAAAAACTCTCTTCCCCATGCGGCTCAGGCAAAGTGGAACACCGTCACGGTATTGTACTCATCTCCGGCCTTCAGCACGCAGTCCGGGAAATTCGGGTGATGAATGCTGTCCGGGAAGAACTGGGGCTCGAAGCACGCGCCGCAGAACGGCCGGTAATGCGTCCCGTTCTTTCCGGTCAGATCGGTGGAATTGGCGGTGTACAGCTGCATGCCCGGGCGGTCGGTGTAAACTTCCATGCGGATCCCGGATTCATCTGACTCCATGACGGCCGCGAGCTCGACCGCCTCCCTCGGGCGGAGGACAAAGTTGTGGTCGAATCCGCCGCCGTTGCGGATCTGTTCGTCATCCGAGTGAATGTCCCGCCCGATCGGCTTTGCCTCGCGGAAATCGAGCGGAGTGCCCGCCACCGGGCGGATTTCCCCGGTCGGGATCAGTTCGCTGTCAGACGGAGTGAACTCATCCGCGCAGATCATGACCTTCTGGCTGAGCACATCGCCGGAGTCGCAGCCGTTGAGGTTGAAATAACTGTGGTTGGTCAGGTTGACAATCGTATCCGCGTCACCAACCGCCCGGTATTCAATCATCAGGCTGTTGTCCTCCGTCACGGAGTAGGTCACCGTAACCTGGAGCGTCCCGGGGAATCCCTGGTCGCCGTCCGGGCTGACGAGGGACAGGACAACGGACGAGTGATCCTCGCCCTCCTCCGCGTCCCAGAAGCGCTGGTAATAGCTGCACGGCTGCGAATGCAGGTTGTTGCGCCCGTTGTTCGCGAGCAGGCGGAAGGTTTTCCCGCCCAGCTCAAAAGAAGCGCCGGCGATGCGATTTGCGTGTCTTCCGACAACAGCGCCGAGAGACCCGCCGTTCTCCTCATAGGCCGCCGCGTCCCTCTGTCCGAGAACCACGTCGCGCAGTTTCCCGTCTTTGTCCGGGACCCAGAGCTGAAGCAGGTCCGCCCCGTAATCACTGACCACCGCTTTCATCCCCGCCGCGTTGGTGATTGTCCAGGCGTGCATCATCCTGCCGTCCGCAAACCTGCCGAAATCTGATACTGTCACTGCCATATTTGTCTCCTCCGCCGGTATATCCGGCATTTCACCCTGTTTTCTTAAAATGTTCTGCCGGCACAGGGACAGTATTCCCCCTGTGCCGGCAGAAAATCATCAGTTCTTCGGGGCAATAAAGCCCTTTGCCGTCAGCAGTTCCGCCATCTCAACAGCCCCGCCGGCAGCTCCGCGCAGCGTGTTGTGGGACAGGCCGACGAACTTGTAGTCGTACACGCGGTCCTCGCGCAGCCTGCCGAGCGAAATGCCCATGCCGCGCTCATAATCGCGGTCCAGCCTGGTCTGCGGGCGGTCCGGCTCTTCCATGTAGCGCATGAAATGCTCGGGCGCGCTCGGAAGACGGAGTTCCTGCGGAACTCCGCTGAAATGGTTCCAGCGGTCGATAATCTCTTCTTTCGATGGTTTCTTTTCAAAAGATACGAAGACAGCGGCCGTGTGCCCGTTGGAAACCGGGACCCGGAGGCACTGCGTCGTGATAACCGGCGAATCCGCCTTGACGATGACGCCGTCCTTCACCTCGCCGAACACCTTGAGCGGTTCCTGTTCGCTCTTCTCCTCCTCGCCGGCGATGTAGGGGATGACGTTGTCCGCCATCTCCGGCCAGTCGCGGAAGGTCTTGCCCGCGCCGGAGATAGCCTGGTAAGTCGTGGCGATCACGGTTTTCGGCCCGAATTCGCGCAGGGCGAACAATGCCGGGGTATAGCTCTGAATCGAGCAGTTGGGCTTGACGGCGATAAAGCCGTGTTTCGTCCCGAGCCTCTTTTTCTGGTATTCGATCACATCCGTGTGCTGCGGATTGATTTCAGGGATGATCATCGGCACGTCCGGCGTCCAGCGGTGCGCGCTGTTGTTGGAAACAACCGGAGTCTCCGCTTTCGCGTACTGTTCCTCGATCGCGCGGATCTGTTCCTTGGTCATGTCGACGGCGCTGAACACGAAATCCACTTTGCGCGCCATCGCGTCGACGTCGGAAACATCCTGGACGATCAGGTCCCCCGCGCTTTCCGGCATGGGGTTGTCCTCCCCGAGTTTCCAGCGGTTCCCCACCGCTTCCCGGTAGGTTTTTCCCGCGGATCTCGGGCTTGCCGCCACAGCGGCAAGCTCAAACCAGGGATGATTCTGGAGAAGAGTGACAAAGCGCTGTCCGACCATTCCGGTAGCGCCGAGAATGCCGACTTTCAGTTTTCTGTCCATATGTCTCCTTCCGTTTCCCTCAGTTCTGCTCATCGACCGGAGCTCCGCATTTCAGGCAGAATTTCGCTCCCGGCTCCAGCTCGGCGCCGCATCTGCTGCAGCGCTTTGCCCCGGTTTTCCGATCTGTCTCAGAGCCGGAGTCCTTCGCGGTTTCCGATTCTTCCTGTTTTGCGCCGCATTTCGGGCAGAAAGCCGCTTCCTTCGGGATCTTTTCGCCGCACTTCGGGCACACTTTGATCCCGCGGTTCTCATTCAGCTTTTTGCTGTACTGCTCAATGGCGGACCGGGCTTCGGAAATGATGCGGAATTCATCCGCGAACTCGCTGTTTTCGTCGCTGCCGTATTTTTCATATAATTTCTGGCCGAGAAGCATGTAGGTGTTCTTCAGCAGATTCTCGGCATCCGCGATCTTCCCGCGGAGCTTTACGCTCTCGGATACTTCCTGTGCTTTCCCGGACAGATCCTTGGACATCTTGTTCAGGTTCTCCGCAAGGTCATCAAAAAAAGCCATATTCGTCCCTCCTGGTTTTTCCCGCAGGCTGACGGCCGGCTTCCGCCTGACGGGCTGCTGGAACTAACGGGCAGCATTGCCGCTCCCGGCCGGAATAATCAGAATGAGTATATCACCTGCGGCCTTTTCCCGTCAATCCGGCTTTTCCGGAGCGGCGGAGGACGTCATTCACATGCGCCTGCAGCAGATCCGAAACATACCTTCCCGGAAATTCAGCCGCAATCCGGTCGGCTTCCGCAAGGCATCCGTCCCAGAACTGCTGCGGGTTTTCACTGTCTTCCACATAATATTTCTGGCGGAAATTCCAGTACTCCCTGAAAAAACGGAATTCCGCGGAATCTTTGCCGAACCTCACGCCTGCCATGAACAACCTCTCTTATTCCTGTTCCTGCCTGTGCGGCAAACCGCTCCGCGGCCCGGAAGCGGCTGCCGCGCCGCCCGCTCAGTCCCCTGATCAGTTCTCTTTATAATAATCGAACTGATGGCCGTACATCGCCACGGTGTCGCCTTCCTCAATCCCCTGCTCTTCCAGTTCTTTCAGCACACCGGACTGGCGGAGGAAATTCTGGAAGAAAGCGAATCCCTTTTCCGTGTCGAGGAAGGTATAACCGAGCATCTTTTCGATGCGGGGCCCTTCGACCCGGTAAAAGTGATCCTGCTCCTTCACGACGGTAAACGGGAGATCCCTGATCCGCTGCGCCTCCGGAATGAATTCGGAACGGTACACCACCGGCTTTCTCTCGGTGCGGGCCAGAATGTCCGCGACGCCGTACATCAGTTCTTTCAGGCCTTTGTTCTGCGCCGCGGAGACCGGGTATACCCGGATGCCCTGCGGCTCGAACTCCCTGCGGATTCTCTCCACCGGATCTTCTTTTCCTTCTTCCGGAACGATCGCGTCGATCTTGTTGGCTGCGATGACCCACGGCCTGGTCAGGATCTCCGGGTTGTACTTCTGCATCTCGGCGTTGATCGTCCGGATATCCTCTATCGGGTCGCGCCCTTCGACGGACGCCGCGTCCACCACGTGGATCAGCACTCTCGTGCGGTCGAGATGCTGGAGGAACCGCAGCCCGAGGCCCGCGCCCTGCGACGCGCCTTCAATGATGCCCGGGATATCCGCCAGCGCGAATCCCCGCCCGCCGCCGAGATCGACAATGCCGACGCTGGGGTCGAGCGTCGTGAAATGATAATCGGCGATCTTCGGCTTCGCGTTGGAGACCATCGAGAGGATCGTGGATTTGCCGACATTGGGATAGCCGACCAGGCCGACGTCCGCGATCACCTTGAGCTCGAGGCTGACCTGCAGCGAAATGCCCGGCTGTCCGGGTTTCGCGTAGCGGGGGATCTGCATGGTCGAGGTGGCGAAGTGCATGTTTCCGACGCCGCCTTTCCCGCCCTTCAGGACGGTCACGCGCTGGTTTTCGCCGGACATATCGACAATGACCTTCCCGGATTCCGCGTCGCGGACGATCGTGCCCTCCGGGACTTTCAGGACGGCGTCTTTTCCGTCCGCGCCGTGCATTTTCCGGCCGCCGCCGTTTCCGCCGTTTCCCGCCGAGATTTTCCCGGAATGGCGGTAATCGTAAAGCGTGTTGAGGCCTTTGTCGACCTCGAAAATCACATCGCCGCCCCGGCCTCCGTCGCCGCCGTCGGGTCCTCCCGCGGGGACAAATTTTTCACGGCGGAAACTCACCGCCCCGTCTCCGCCCTTGCCGGAGCTGATCCAGATTTTTGCGTTATCTACTAACATAAACTGACTTCTTTCCCGCTTCTGCGCGCTGTCCGAAAGCAAAACCTCTGTTCAAAAAAGCCGCCGGTTTGATTCCGGCGGCTCCCCTTCTGTGCTCTGTAGCTCAGTTCTCTTTGTTTTCGCTTTCTTTGTTCTCTCTCGGATAGACAGAAACCTGCTTCTTTGTCTTGCCGACTCTCTCGTATCTGACAATGCCGTCTGCCTTGGCAAACAGGGTATCGTCACCGCCGAGACCGACGTTTACCCCCGGATGAATGTGGGTTCCGCGCTGCCTGTAAAGAATGTTGCCGGCCAGGACAAACTGCCCGTCAGCCCTCTTGGCGCCGAGTCTCTTGGACTCGGAGTCACGGCCGTTCTTGGTGGAACCGACTCCCTTTTTATGAGCGAAAAACTGAAGATTTAACTCGAACATGTGCGTACCTCCTCGGTTCGGATTTGAATATAGCGGCTGCCGTAGGTTTTCTGGATGTCTCTCAGTCCGATAACCATCGCCCTCATCAGCAGCTGTGAATCCTTCCCTGCACCCTCGGGAAACTCAAGTTTCACATAGCCTCCGTCTTCTGCGGACTCCCCCGCGATGTGGTCGTCCGTCAGTTTCTCAATAGCGTTGGCTGTGTTCATCGCAAGCACGGAAACCGCGGCGCAGACGATGTCGCTGCCTTCCTCCGCGTACTCCGCGTGTCCGCGAAACTCATATCCCTCCGGATTGCCGGCCGGATCCTGGAAGATCTTGACTGTAATCACCTTTATGCGTTGATCTTGTCGATCCTGACTTCGGTGTAAGCCTGCCTGTGGCCTTTCTTGTTGTGGTAATTCTTCTTGGCCTTGTACTTGTAGACAATGACCTTCTTTCCGCGGCCGTTTCCGACAACGGTAGCCTGGACAGTCGCGCCTTCCACGGTCGGAGTCCCGACCTTCAGCGTATCTCCGCCCACCGCCAGAACCTGGTCAAAAGTGTAGGCGGAATCAGCTTCCGCATTCAGTTTCTCGACGCGGATGGTATCGCCCTCTGCGACTTTGTACTGCTTACCGCCAGTTGCAATAATTGCGTACATGGAGCACCTCCAAAATAATTACTCGCCGGCTGTGGTACCTTTGCGGGTTTGAGACCTCGCCGTGCGGCATACTCTGATATAATACACGACCCGGATGGGAATGTCAAACAGATTTTTGCCAGGCGTCCTTGAGTTCCGACAGCTGGTCCGTCAGCGGTTCCCTCACCTTTTTCCGGGTGATCTCCACCAGACCGAGCGGTGTCATGTCCACAATCTCCGTGCTGACCGGGTCGCGGGCCGCCAGCCCGCGGAGCCTTTCCATCAGCTTCTCATCGGATTCCTTCTTTTTCATGCTGATGAAATCCGCGACGATGATGCCGGACAGAGACCTGAGGCGGATCTGGCGCATCAGTTCCGCCGCGGCTTCCAGATTGACGGAGAGGAAAAATTCCTCCCTGCTCTTCTTTCCCGCCGACGCCTTTCCGGTGTTGACGTCCACCGAGGTGAACGCCTCCGTCGGCTCTATCCTGATCCAGGCTCCCGAGGCGAGCCGGACCACAGGGCTGCAGGCCCGCTGCAGCAGGACCGGGATGCGGTAAAGGTTCTCCAGCGGGATCACGGAGTCGCTGTACAGACGCACCGGGATCCCCGCGGTTTCCGGGTATGCCGAAAGCTCCTCTTTGATCTCCTCCGCCAGTTTTTCGCTGTCCGTCACCAGCTCTGAGGAACCCACGGCGGGAAGATCCCTGATTTCCTTCAGGTATTCCGCCTGCGCCTGCCAGAGCACCGATCCGGCCGTCCTGGTTTTCGACTCCCGGATGACTCTGTCCAGTTCTGCGGAGAGCTTCCGTATCTCTTCCTCCACCTGGGGTTCCCGGCGGTCACCGCGTTGGTCCGGATGATCACATCCCGCCCTTCCGGCAGGACCGGCCGCAGCCTGTCCTTCAGCTCCTCACGCCAGGACAGGTCAGTGATCTTCTTTGAAAATCTGAGCCCGTTTCCCGGGGCGATGACGACGCAGTAGCGCCCGTCGATTTCCAGCGATTCCCTGACAACCGCGTATTTTCCTTTCTGCTCCTCGCTGACCTCCTGCACCAGCAGCTCATCGCCGACCGTCAGTTTTCCTTCCCGCGCCTGCGCGGTAAAAAACGGCGGCAGGGTGTCGGAAACCGGCAGAAAGAATTTTTCCCCGCCGGCCGCCAGAAATGCCGCGCGGATCGCCGGAACAATGTTTTCGACTCTTGCGGTGAAAATGCTTCCGACACGGCCGGAGCCCTGATCGTCGATGCGGCACTCCAGCATTTTTCCGTCGTCGAACAGGCAGGAAAGAACCTTGTCCCCTTGCGGAAGAAAAAGCCACTTTAAAGTATTGTCCATCTCTTCCCTCCTGTCCGGATCCATCCGGCGCGGCCGCGCACTTCCGCATGCCGTGCTTTCCGCCTGCGGCTCATCCCCGGCCCCGGCGGATATCCGATGGCGGCGCGCAAGGTTTTTCCTCCCCGCTGCGGTACCCGGTCACGGGATCGGCTCCCCCGCTTCGCCCATCGGGACCAGCCGCCGCGGTGCGCCGCTGTCAGCCGCATCGAGATAGGTTTCAAGCCTCTGGATCCTGACCGATCCCTCGTCCCAGGGCAGTCCGGCCTGTTCCGCAAAGACCCGGCAGACCAGCTGCGGCCTGACGTTGTCCCGGCTTCCGGCCGAAAGCTGAAGGAAAAGCGCGGGATCCGGTCCATCCTCAATCTTCCTGTCGTAGATCAGTGCGGCCAGATCCAGCTCCTTCACGGTTTTCTCTGTCTTCTTCTCGAAAGGAATGTGTTCCTGCCCGAAAAAGGCGCCGAGTCTTTCCGCGAGCGCATGGAAAATTTGTTCCCTGCCGTCTCCCGCGCGCTCCGGGAAATATTCCCTGAGTTTTTCAGCGGCTGCCGCCGGATCGCCGAACAGCAGGCAGTAATCCGCCGCCGCCACGCTGGCCATGGCGTTCTGCGCGCTGTCGGGGAGCCTGCGCCAGTCCAGCACCTTAATCCCCGGAACCATCACGGCGTTCATCCTCCGGACCATCTCATCGGTAGATCCGCTCGTTCCGACTTCCAGATCGGCGTACTCGCCCTCGCTCTCGATTCCGACGCCCAGCGGAGCCGCGAAGGAAAGAACCGGGTGCGGGCTGAACCCCTGGGTGAACATCAGGTCGACCCCCGCGCGGCGGAGCGCTTTCTGGAAATAGCGCATCACATCCAGATGGCCGATATAGGCCATCCTGCCGTATTTGGCAAATTTCATCCGGATCTTCACTTCGCGCTCCTTTTCTCAAAACAGACGCCGCAGCCGAACCCGCGGACCCCGCATCCGGAGCACTGTTCCCGGCAGTTCGGCGTTGTCTCGGATTTCTGCGCCTTCTGCCACTCGTTCCACAGAAATTTCCGGCTGACGCCGGTGTCGATGAAATCCCACGGGAGAATCTCTTCTTCCTCCCGCTGCCTCTTGTTGTAAAAATCAACGGAGAGACCGCATTCGTCCATCGCCCGCAGCCAGACATCATAGTGAAGGTTCTCGCTCCAGGCCGAGTAGATTTCGCCTGCCCGGTAGACCTTCTCGATCGCATCCGCCAGGCGGCGGTCTCCCCGGGCGAGGATTCCCTCCAGAACCGTCGTCTGCGCGTCATGCCATTCATAGCGCAGGCTTTTCTGGTTCTTCTGCTCCTTCATGGTGTGGTTGACGACCCTGGCCATGGAAAGATATTCGTCCGGATCCGACATCACCGCCCACTGAAACGGCGTGAAGGGCTTCGGCACAAAGAAGGCGGTGCTCATCGTGATCTGGCACTTCCCGTTCCGCTCTTCTTTCGGTATCCGGTAATAGTTTTCGGCAATCGCCTCGGCAAGCCGCGGGATGCCCTTCCGATCTTCCTCCGTCTCGTTCGGCTGTCCCAGCATGAAGTACAGCTTCACGCGGTTCCATCCGCCGCGGAAGGCCTGCATCGCCCCGTCCATGATCTCTTCTTCGGTCAGCCCCTTGTTGATCGCGTCGCGCATTCTCTGCGTCCCGCCTTCCGGGGCGAAAGTCAGGCTGCTTTTTTTCACATCCTGGACTTTTTTCATCACATCCAGCGAAAAGCTGTCGATGCGCAGCGACGGAAGCGAAATGTTGATTTTATGTTCGCTGCAGTAACCGATCAGGAAATCGATCAGTTCCGGAAGCTCCGAATAGTCGCTGGTGGAGAGGGAACTCAGCGAGATCTCGTCGTGCCCGGTGCTCTGCAGCATGGCGATCGCCAGTTCCTTCAGTTTTGCGGCGCTTCTCTCGCGCACAGGGCGGTAGATCATGCCGGCCTGGCAGAAACGGCATCCGCGGATGCATCCGCGCTGCACTTCGAGGACAACCCTGTCCTGTACCGCGCGGATATGGGGAACCAGCGGCTTTTCCGGATACACCGCGTCCGTCAGGTCCGTCACCAGCTCCTTTGTGATGACAGCCTTTGCGTGCGGGTTGTTCGGGGTGAACGAGCGGATGGTCCCGTCCGGGTTATATCGGACCGTATAAAACTGCGGCACATAGATTCCCGGGATATCCGCCGCTTTCTCGAGAAATCCCTGCCTGGTGCGCCCCGGAGACTGTTTCCAGGCTTTGAAGGCGTCCAGCAGCTCATCGTAGCGGGTTTCGCCCTCGCCGATGTAAAAGAGATCGAAAAACGGCGCGACGGGCTCGGGATTGTAGCTGCAGGGACCGCCGCCGATCACGAACGGATCTTCCGGTCCCCGGTTTTCAGCCCGGAGCGGGATCCCGGAAAGGTCGAGAACCTGGAGAACGTTGGTATAGCACATCTCATACTGCAGCGTGATTCCGAGAAAATCGAAGCTTTTTACCGGCACCTGCGATTCCACCGCAAAAAGCGGGATCTTCCGGTCCCGCATGATTTTGTCAAGATCCAGCCAGGGCGAGTAGACCCTGTCGCAGTAAGTGTCGTCTCTCCGGTTGAACAGGTCGTACAGGATCTGGATTCCCAGATGCGACATGCCGACCTCGTACACATCCGGGAAGCACATCGCAAAGGTGATGTCCACGCTCCGCGGATCCTTGGCCGCCGCGTTCACCTCATTTCCGAGATATCTGGCCGGCTTCTCCACCGACCGGAGCACATCCTCCGGCAGCGCGCATTTCCATGCAGGAGTGCGCATCCGCTCTGTAATCATTGCTATCTCCTCACTTTTCAGTAATCGTTAATATTTCCGCAGCTGCGGGGAAACGGCTCCGGCCTTCCGCATCCCTCACGCCATGAACCGATGATTTCCGCAGCTGCGGGAAAACGGCAGGGCATGGCTGATGATCTTAAAGATCATCACCCGGCTTCTCCCCTTCCCCGGCGAACGGGACGTCGCCCTGCACGGAGTTGAAAAAGCACGAGCGGCGGCCCGTATGGCATGCCGCCCCGACCTGCTCCACCTGAATCAGCAGCGTATCCAGGTCGCAGTCGGCCGTCACCGAGCGCACGTACTGGAAGTGCCCGCTGGTCTCGCCCTTCAGCCAGCGCTCCCCGCGGCTGCGGCTCCAGTAGGTCACGACGCCGGTGCGCAGGGTTTCCTCGAAGCCGCCGCGGTCCGTCCATCCGACCATCAGCACCTGGCCGTTGCGCGCGTCCTGGATCACGCACGGGATAAGCCCGGCGGAATCCTTCTTCAGTTCGTCCCAGCGGATCTTCGGCTCCAGATGCACCACCAGAGCCGGATCCGGTTTTTTTCTCTCCATATCAGGCCTCACTCCAGGCTTCCCTTGGTCGACAGGACGTCGACAATGCGCGGATCGGTCTGCACAGCCTGGTCCAGGGCTTTCGCGAACGCCTTGAACATCGCCTCGATGATGTGATGGCTGTTGATTCCCGCGATCTGGCGGAGGTGAAGATTCATCCCCGCCCGGTAAGTCACGGCGTAGAAAAATTCGCGCACCATCTCCGTGTCGAACTCGCCAACGCGCTCTGTCCTGAAATCCGCCTCAAACCCGAGGTAAGGGCGCCCGGACAGGTCCAGCGCGCAGAGCACCAGGGCGTCGTCCATCGGGAGAATGATATCCCCGAAGCGCCTCATCGCTTTTTTGTCGCCGACCGCCTCCCGGATGCAGTCCCCCAGGACAATGCCGGTGTCCTCCACGGTATGGTGGCAGTCCACATAGAGGTCGCCCTCGCATTTCACATCCAGGTTGAACAGGCCGTGGCGGGCAAAACTGTTCAGCATGTGGTCGAAGAAGCCGATCCCCGTGTCGATATTTGTGATTCCCGTTCCGTCAAGCTCCAGCTGCATGGAAATCTGGGTCTCTCCGGTATTTCTCGTGATATCCGCGATTCTGTCCATCATTGATCAGCGCTCCCGTCAAAACGAACCTTTATCGAGTTCGCGTGTGCCGTGAGGGATTCGCTCTCCGCGAAGCTCTCGATATCCCTGTGAACTTCTTCCAGAGCCGCCTTCGAATAGTAGATCACGCTGGAACGCTTGATGAAAGCGTCCACGCCGAGCGGCGAGAAAAACTTTGCTGTGCCGTTGGTCGGCAGCACATGGTTCGGGCCGGCGAAATAGTCGCCCAGCGGCTCGGAGCTGTACGGACCGAGGAAAATCGCACCGGCGTTTTTCACGCGCGCCATGTCCTCCAGCGGATTGGCTGTCTGGATTTCGAGATGCTCCGGAGCGATCGCGTTGACGATATCGAACATCTCGTCTTTGTCCGACGCGATCAGGATATTCCCGTAATTCTCCAGCGATTTTGAGATGATTTCGCGGCGGGAAAGCTCCGGGAGGAAGCCGTCCACTTCCCCGGAAACCTTTCCGGCGAATTCCTCGCTGTCCGTCACCAGAATGGCGCAGGCCAGCTCATCGTGTTCCGCCTGGGACAGCAGGTCCGCGGCGACGAACCTCGGGTTCGCCGTGTCGTCCGCGGCCACCATGATCTCGCTCGGCCCGGCGATGCTGTCGATGCTGACATGACCGAAAACTTCCTTTTTGGCCAGCGCCACGAAGATGTTGCCGGGACCGACGATCTTCGCGACTTTCGGGATGCTCGCGGTTCCGAAGGCGAGGGCCGCGATGGCCTGCGCCCCGCCGACCTTGTAGGCCTCGGTAACCCCGGCGAGATGGGCGGCGGCGAGCGTCACCGGATTCACCCGGCCGTCGCGCCCGGGCGGCGTCACCATCACGATTTTCTCAACGCCGGCCACTTTCGCCGGCACAATATTCATCAGCACGGTCGAAGGATAGGCGGCTTTTCCGCCGGGGACGTAAACGCCCACGCTCTCCAGCGGGGTCACCTTCTGTCCGAGCAGAACGCCGTCTTCCCTCGTGGTGAACCAGCTCTGCTGCAGCTGGCGCTCATGGTAGCCGCGGATGTTTTCCATCGAGCGCTTCATCACGCGGATGAGCTCAGGATCCACCTCATTCATGGCTTCCTCAATCTCGGCGTCCGTGATTCGCACGGATTCTGCGGAGAGGAAGGCGTGGTCGAATTTCGCGGTGTAGGCAAAGAGGGCGTCGTCCCCGCGTGTTTTGACGTCCTCCACGATCTCGTGAACGGTATCACTGTATTTGCTGTAGCTGTTCGGATCTCTCTTCAGCAGTTCTGTCTGCAGCGTCGCCAGGGACGCCCGGTCAACCTTCGTGATTTTCATGTTTTTTCCGTTCCTCCTCTTCCATTCTGCGGAGACCTGTGCGGAACCGGCCCAGAATATCCTCAATCTCGGCGTTCTTCATCTTCATGCTGACCTGGTTCACGACCACCCTGGCCGACAGGGGGCAGATCTCCTCGAGGACGGTAAGCCCGTTCTCCCGCAGGGTGGTCCCGGTCTCGACGATATCGACGATCACCTCGGACAGCCCGACGATCGGCGCGAGCTCCACCGACCCGTTCAGCTTGATCAGCTCGACCGTCTGGTGCTTGACATTATAAAAATAATCTCTCGCGATCACCGGATATTTGGTCGCGACACGGATGAGTTCGTGATTCTGCAGCACTTTTCTCGCGGATTCGGGTCCCGCGACGCACATCCGGCACTTCCCGATGCCGAGGTCCATCACTTCGTAGAGGTTGCGCTGCTCCTCCATGATCGTATCTTTGCCGACCACGCCGATGTCCGCCGCCCCGTATTCCACATACGTCGGCACATCAGACGCCTTTGCCAGGAAAAAGCGGAGATGTTTTTCGGGATCCTCGAAGATCAGCTTCCGGCTGTTCTCGTCCTTCATCCCGTCGCAGGAGATGCCGGCGTACTCGAGCATCTGCATCACCTTTTTTGCCAGCCTTCCCTTGGCCAGCGCGAAAGTAATCGTGTCCATCAGCCGTTCTCCTTTCCGCCGGAAGGATTCCCCGGCTGTCCGCCCGCCGGCTCCTCCGCCGGCCCGCAGGTTTTCTCTCCGGCGGGAGTGATGAAAGTCACGCTTCCCATGCCGTATTTCGCGGCGTACGCCTGGTAATCCTGCTCAGGCTTCGCGGGATCGCGGCGGACCAGCGCCGTGCGGGCTCCCGCCGAGCGCCGCTCTTCCGCCTCCCTCACCGCGTCCGCAAAGCAGCTCTGTTCGTAGACGATCAGGCTGATTTTCCTGCCGGTGTCCACCGGAATGTTCTGGCGGCGCATAGCCGTCAGGCAGTCGTCGAGGTAGATGGCGAAGCCGGTAGCCGGCGCTTTTTTCCCGAACTGGGCGAGCAGGTTGTCATAGCGCCCTCCCGTCGCGACTGGGGAGCCTGTTCCGTAGGTGTAGGCTTTGAAGATAATGCCTGTGTAGTAATTAAACTTGCCCAGCATCCCCAGATCGAAGGAAACGAACTTCTCAAGGCCGTACACGGAGAGGATCGCGTAGAGTTTTTCCAGGCGGTCCAGCGCGGAGAGCGCCCTTGCGTTGTTTGTCAGTTCCCGGGCCTTCCGGATCTGTTCGATTCCGCCGAAAAGCTTCGGTATCCTGCTCAGGGCGGTCCGGACGGAGTCGTCCATGTCCAGCCCCGCGAGCATCTCCTCGACGCCGAAAAAGTTTTTGCTTTCGATCAGTTCGCGGAGGCGCGCCTGGTTTTCCTCCGACAGGCTGGCGTCCTGCATGAGGCCGTTGAAATAGTCGACCAGCCCGATCTCAACCTGAAAATCGGTCAGGCCGGCGGCCCGGAGGCAGGAAATCAGCATCGCGATGATTTCCGCGTCGGCATCTGCCGAGGCGTCATTGACGAACTCAGCCCCGATCACGGAGGATTCCTTCAGGCTGCCCCGCAGGCTCAGGGAATTGACAAAGGTGCTGCCCTCGTAATACAGGCGCACCGGGAGCTCCTCGTACATGTAATATTTGGAAATGCATCTGGCCGCGGCGGGCGTGATATCCGGCCGGAGCACCATCGTATTTCCGTCCCGGTCAAAGAGCTTGAAGAGCTCGTTGGACGCGACGGACCCGCGCTCGGCGCTGAAAATATCAAAATATTCGAGGACCGGAGTCTGCAGTCCCGAATAGCCGAATCCGCGGATGACCTCCGTGATCCTGGCGCTGACTGCCTGCTTGCGGTCATATTCCTCCCCGTAGACGTCCCTGACTCCTTCCGGGGTGTGCAGAAGGCTTATCTTCATGTGCAGTTCTCCCTCAGGCGGACAGCGCCGCCGGCTGCCGCCGAAAAGTTTCCCGGGCGCCGGAAGATCCCGGAAGCCCTGAAAATCCAGCGGGATCCGGACATGCCCGCATGCTTCTCTCAACCAACAGTTTTCGCGGTCATCTTACCACAAATGAAATTTTCGCACAACTGAGCGCGGCGGCCGGGGCACCGGCCGTCTGCCGGTTTCCTCAGCCGCCGCGCAGGGTTTCCTTCGCCCGGCGCTGTAGGCAAACCGGCCGTGTTATGTTTTTCCTCAGCCGCGCGGGGTTCCCGGCCCCGCGCGCTGTCTGCCGGCGGCCCGCCGCTCTGTCCGCTCCGCGCCGTCCGGCGGGCCGCTTCCAAAGCTGCCCGGATTCCCGGATTAGTTCCCCGTATTGCCGTTCTCCCCGGCTTCCGGAGCTTTCTGTTCCGCCTCCGAATGCGCAAGAAGGTCCATCTGCAGCTGCTCCAGGAACATCACGTACACATCGTTTTTCACCCGGATGCGGAGGGTATGGTCAATTTCATCGTAGGTAAAGCTTTTCCGGCCGCCCTCGGCCGCCCGGTTCCAGAAATACAGCACATCCCTCAGCGGGACGTAATAAGCCTCGTCCCTCGCGGTATAAAACAGCAGGATAAAAGCGATTCCGCCCTGCCTCTCCATGTCCCGCATAAATTCGATCTGGTGGGCATGGATGTTCTGCAGAGGGTAGGTATCCGACGCCGATTCCTTGGCGTCAAAACACACCGGGACGCCCTGCACGGCGCCGATATAGTCGACGGTGCTGCGCTGGTCGAAATAGGCCAGGGTTATATGCCTGGTTTTCTTGTCGATTTCGATCGGCGTGATCGGCGTGGGTATTTTCTGGATCAGGGCCAGCCGGTGAGCCCGGTAATATTCTATGGTCCGGTTGATCATCTCTTCCAGGACGGATCCCCGGAGTCCCCTCGAATTCCATGTAGGCAAAACTGATTCTCCTGTTCTGTTTCAAGAAATAAAGTACTTCCCGTTCATCCGGCTCACGCAGGACCGCCGGGCGGCTCCCGTCTGCCGTAAGGACCTCCGGCCGCGGGCGGAACCCTCTCCTCCGCGCCCGTAATCCGCGGGTCACAAGGACCTCCGGCCGCGGGCGGAACCCTCTCCTCCGCGCCCGTAACCCGCGGGCCACAAGGGCCTCCGGCCGCGGGCGGAACCCGCACACGCACAGGCCGCCTCCGGGCCGCTGATATCCTGCCTGCCGGTCGGGATTCCGCCTGGCGGCCGCCCCGCATTCATACTCCCTCAGGGCAGGACGTCAATCTTTTCCGGGATCCGGATTCCCGCCTGCCGCGCCGCCCTGAGAAAATCCGCGGGAAGCGGCGCCTCGAAGCTTTTTCCGGACAGATACGAGAAATCTCCGGGAATCTCCGGAAACACGATTTTCCACGCGTGAAGCATCTGCCGCCGCGGACCGGCGGCAGCATCCTTTCTCCCGCCGGTCCGTCCGTACTTCGGATCTCCCAGAAGAGGATGTCCCTCCGAAGCCAGGTGCGCCCGGATCTGGTGGGAGCGCCCGGTCACCAGGTGAACCGCCAGAAGCGTGGCGTTCTCCCCGTGCGCCGCCGGGCGGTAATCCGTCCTGATTTCCCTCGCCTCCCTCCGGAGCGCCGCCGGGATCTCCTCTTCCGTCCGGTACACAGAGGCTTTATTGCCGTCCCGGTCCTTCACCAGCCATCCGGAAAGGTGTACGGGCCGTTCGACGATTCCCTCCGCCAGGCACAGATAATATTTTTTCAGATCGCGGGTCCTCAGCTGTTCGGACAGGAAAGCCGAGCCGCGCCGGGTCAGGCCGCACAGCAGAATGCCGCTGGTATTGCGGTCCAGCCTGCTGCAGACGGAAGGCCTGCTGGTTTTCATCTGCTCCTCCGTCATCAGGCGGCTGTCCAGCACGTACCGCAGAAGCAGACCGACCATGGACTGTTCTCCCGAATCATCGCCCTGGGAAAGAATCCCGGCCGGTTTGTCGACGAACATCAGGTCACTGTCGCTGTAGATGACCGAAAGCTTTTCCCCGGCGTTTTTCCGTTCCGCCGAGGCGCGCGCGACCTGGCCCGGAACCACCGAAAACTTCGCGATCGTCTCATCGGAAAAGAAGATCTCCACGGTATCCCCCTCGCGGAGCCTCTCGGACCCGGTGCACTTTTTTCTGTTCAGCGTGATGTTCTTTTTGCGCATCTGCCGGTACAGCAGCCCGGAAGGGGCGCCGCTCAGATACTTCATCAGGTAGCGGTCCAGCCGGGAGCCGGAGTCGCCGCCGCTTACTGTCAGCTGTTTCAATGGAACCTCCTGCCTGGTTTTCCGCCGGTTTTTGCTTCGGGAACGCTGCCCGGATCACAGCGCCAGGTTTCTCAGCACGCCTTCCATGCGGAGCAGATCCTCCGGGACGGTCTCCCTGTCCTCCGGCTCCAGCTCGGAGAGGCGCCGGAGAAAATGCTTCCAGTCCCGGATCACGAAAACTTCCGTTTTCAGGTCGTTCGCGTCCATGAAATCTTTCAGGTACCTCTGCGTTTTCCCCGGATCCAGCTTCGGATCGGCGCTCCAGCAGAAAATCCCTCTGCTGTGAATGTAGGCGTAGTCGATCTGCATCGCCCGGGATGTTTTTGAGGTGACGATCAGCTCCACATCCAGCAGGCCGTTCCCGACGATTTTGGCCACCTGTTCGTACTCTTCCCGGGGACGGGAATGGTATCTCATCACGGCGATCAGCACTACCATCTGGTTGGCGAACGGAAGCGCCGACACCACTGCCACAATCGAAAGCAGGTTCTGGCGGCTGCCCGTGCTGTAGATACCGAGCGCCAGCAGAATCACAATGCCTGCCGCAATCAGCGCGCAGCGGAAAATCAGCTGACGCTTTCTTCTGGTCAGATACCCGTATTTCCCGGGATTCACATGAAACATGAAAACGCCTTTCTCTGTAAAATTTCGATAAAAATGAACTGCGCGGCCTGCGGAACACCGGGCCGGCGGAAAACCTGTTCTGCCGAACGGCTATGCTTCCGGAACAGCCCGGAGCGCGAAAACCGCGTTTCCGGGGCGCAGGCAGCGGAAATCACCCCGCCCCGCAATCCGCACGCCGCGGCAGGTGAATTCTTCCCGCGCGCAGCGCAATCACAGCGCCTTCAGGGCTTTCTCCTCGGCAGGGGACAGCTTTCTCCATTCCCCTTCCCTCAGGTCCGGATCCAGAACCAGCGGCCCGAACGCTGTCCTCCTCAGTTCCGTGACCGTAACCCCGACCGCCCCGAACATCCTCCTGACCTGGTGAAACTTTCCCTCGCTGAGTGTCACGCGGGCTCTGCAGGGCCCGGTAATTTCCAGTTCAGCGGGGCGGGCCGTGAAATCCGGCAGCACAATTCCCTCCGCGAATGCCCGCACAGCGGACGCGGGAATCGGACGGTCCGTCACTGCCTCATAGGTTTTATCCACATGGTGCGCGGGGCTGAGCAGCCGGTGCGCCAGATCCCCGTCGTCGGTGATCAGCAGCAGGCCCGTCGTGTCCTTATCCAGCCTTCCGACCGGCTGGATGCCCCGCCTGCCGCCGGAAATCAGATCCATCACGGTTTTCTGCCGGGAATCCCTTGCCGCCGTGATCACGCCGGCAGGCTTGTTGAGCATCAGGTACTCGTGTTCAGTCCACGCCAGTTCAGCGCCGTCCAGCCTGATGACGTCCCCGCCCGGGTCGGTTTTCGTTTCCGGCCGCAGAATCTTCACGCCGTTGACGGTGACGCGCCCGTTCCGGATGATCCGGCGCACTTCGCTGCGCGTGCCGAAGCCCAGCGAAGCAAGAACCTGGTCAAGTCTCTGTGTCATACTGTTCCTTCCGGCTTTGCCCGGCGGGGCGCAGCCCAGTAAAGACGCCGAAAACAGCGTTTTTATGCCTTCCGGCCGGCCCGGAGGCGCGTCACTGCCACCGCCATCCGGGCAGATACCTGTTTTTGATCATCCCGCGGGCCGCTTTCCCGAAACCCAGCGGATATCCGGTCACGCAGACCAGCACATAGCCGTCCTTCACCTCCGGGCCTTCGATGGTTTCGCCCTTCAGGTAGCGGATGACCCGGTCGTCCTCCCGCGGAAGATCGAGGACGTTGTCGAATTCCGCCGCGGAAAGCGTCATCGCGAGCGCCTGGGACGGCTCAAAACGCCCCTTGCGGCTCTCGCCGAGAAGCAGGCCGTTCCGCATGATGCGGAGGCCTGCGGCCCTCTGATCGGGAAGCGCGGGAATCATCACGCTCTCGTCCCGCAGCACCGCCTGCTCTGTCGGGATCTTCCGTTTCACATGGGCAGAAAATTCTTCAACGGACTGTCTCCAGCCGCCGGGAGCGTCCTTCCGCTTTCCCCCGCGCTGTGTCCGCGCGCCTTCCGCCGTCCTGAATGAAAATGTTCCGCTGTCATTATGCTTTTCCCCGGGGGATGGGATCCGGCCCGTGCCGTATTCTGTCTCAGCACTCCGGGCGGGATTCCCGCCGGGCTTCTGCAGCTGCGCGATGAAGTGTCCCTCCCCGCGGACCCGCTGCGGCCAGATCCGGACGCACCCGGCCAGCTGCGGATTGCCGTCCGCCCAGTCCGGATGCCCGCGGTCGAAGCCCGGATAGTCCGGGAGCGGCCGAACCTTCAGCCCGGGATTGGCTGCCAGGAGCTCCGCGATGATCCGCTCATTTTCAAGCGGCGAAAACGTGCAGGTGGAATAGGCGAGGATGCCGCCCGGCCGGAGCATTTTCAGCGCGGCCGCGGTGATCTGCCGCTGCAGGTTCACGTAGAACTCATGGCCGTGCTCTTCCCAGCTGCGGATGACCGCCGGTTCCTTCCGGAACATTCCCTCGCCGGAGCACGGCGCGTCGACCAGCACCCGGTCGAAATACTCCGGAAAGCGTTCCGCCAGCCGGTCCGGCGTCTCGCTGGTGATCAGGGCGTTGGAAACGCCGAAAAGCTCGAGGTTCTTTAAAAGCGCCTTGGTGCGCGAACTGCTGATGTCGTTGCTCAGAAGGAAACCGGTCCCCCGCAGTTTCGCCGCCAGCGCGGTGCTTTTCCCTCCCGGCGCCGCGCACAGATCCGCCACCCGGTCGCCTTCCCTGACCGGGAGAAACGAAGCCGGGGTCATCGCCGAAGGCTCCTGCAGATAATACAGCCCGGCGAAATAATAGGGATCCCGGGAAGCGCGGACGTCCGGTTCCAGATAATAGCCGCCCGGGATCCATGGAATCGCGGTGAGCGGATACGGACAGATTTTCTCAAAATCCGCCGGGGTTATTTTCGCCGTATTGACCCTCAGGCCGCCCTGTCGGGGTTCCGAAAAGCAGGCCAGATACCGGCGGTATTCCTCTTCCCCGAGGAGTTCCGTCATCTGCCGCTCGTAAGCGGATGGAAGTTTCATTGGCAGATATTCTCCATATCATGAATCGGACCGCTGCTCCCTGAGGCAGCAGCGGTCCGCGCAATTCTGTTCAGTTATCCTGCCGGGACGGCGTCCTGTTACCCCGCGGGCAATTACTTTTCCTGCGGTTCCGCGGCATCCGCCGGCTGTGCGGCCGTCTCCTGCGCCGGCGCGCCGGCGTCGTCGGTCAGCCTGGATTCCGGCACTTCCACCGGGGTCTTCTGGATTTCCGCCGGCGGGGTAAGCTCCTTGCGGTTGCTCTCCAGCACATCGTAGCTCTGCTGCAGGAGGTCCATCATCTGGCTGTACTTTTCCTTCAGGCCGTTCATGCCGTTTCCGATGATGTTCTGGGTATTCTCCAGCATCTGGTCAGTGTAGGCGATCGCGCCGCTGTGAAGCTCGTTCGCGTCGTCGACGGCTTTGTTCATGATTTCCTGCGCTCTCGCGGTGGCGTCGGAGATGATCTCATTGGCCTTCGCGTAGGCGCGCTGAACAATCTCGGACTGGTTGGCCATCTCGTTGGTCTGGATATTGGCGGCCGTGATGATCGCCTCCGCCTGCGCGCGGGCGTCCTTCAGAATGGCGTCCTTGTTGCTCAGGATGCGCTGGTACTTTTTGATCTCATCCGGAGTTCTGTGCCGGAGCTCAACCAGAAGCTCCTCCAGCTGTGCCTTGTCGACGATAATCTTAGTGCTGGAAAAAGGCTGAAGCTTGCATCCGTCGATATATTCCTCAATTTCCCCGATCAGTTCCTCAATTCTGCTCATCGTACAATCCTCCGGATTCACAAATTTACCGGTCTGTCCCGGCCGTTCTGTATGATTTCCGGGCCGTGTCTCCCACGGCCTTCCGTCCCGTTTTCAGGCTTTCGGAGCCTTGTTTTCAATCCCGAACTTCCGGTAGACGGCGTCCGCCACCTCCGGCGTCACGAAAGCCGAGATATCCCCGCCGTAAACCGCAACTTCCTTCACCGTGCTCGAGCTCAGGTAGGCGTACTCGAGGCTCGTCGTGAAGAAGATGGTATCCACCTCCGGCGCGATTTTGCGATTGGTCTGCGACATCTGCAGTTCGTACTCGAAATCCGTCACAGCCCGCAGGCCGCGGACGATCAGGTGCGCGCCGTGCTTTCTGGCATGCTCGACCAGAAGACCGTCAAACGAATCAACAACCACATTCGGCAGGCCGGCGGTCGCTCCTTTCAGGAGTTCCACGCGTTCTTCCGTCGTGAAGAGCGGGCTCTTCGCGCTGTTGATCAGGACGGAAACCACCAGCCGGTCCACCATTCTGCTGGCCCTCTCGATGATGTCGAGATGACCGCGGGTTACCGGGTCGAAACTCCCGGGATAAATCGCTATCGTCATTCTTGTATCCTTTTCAGGAAATAATGTTTGTTGGTTTTGTATTCCTTCACCCGTACAGGCTCAAACCCGGTCCCCGAAAAATCCAGATCGTCCCTGATAGCGGCTTCGACAATCACCGTCGTCTCAGGAGCGGCCAGCGTTGTTCCCGCAAGCGCCGTGAGCACCGGGACTTCGAGGTTCTCGTGGTACGGCGGATCCATGAAGATGATGTCGAACGGCTCCTGCCGTCCCTGCATCCGCGCGACCGCCGACAGCGCGTCCGTCTGGTATATCAGCGCTTTGTCCGCCAGGCGGGTATGTTCCAGGTTCTGCCGGATGCAGCTGACCGCGGCGCGGTCTCTGTCCGCGAAAACGCAGAAAGACGCTCCGCGGCTCAGCGCCTCGATCCCGATCTGGCCGCTCCCGGCAAACAGGTCCAGGAACCGGCAGCCGTAGATATCCGGCTGAAGGATGTTGAACAGGGTTTCCTTGATTCTGTCCGTCGTCGGCCTGGTATCAAGGCCCGGCGGCGTAACAAGCGCCAGCCTCCTGGCGCTTCCCGCTATCACACGCATGGCACACTCCGTTCCGGTTTATTATAAACTTGCCAAAAAGCCGCGTCAACCCTGAGCTTTACAGCTCATAAAGGTCTGTATATTTTTCTGTCAGATAGTCCAGATAGTAAGAGGGAGTGAAAGGCTCCCCGGTCACCCTGACGATCCAGTCGTCCGGATTGAGCAGGGAAGCGCAGGAAAACGCTTTTTTCTTCAGCCAGGAGAGGATCCCGGAAAGGTCTCCCCTGCGGACATCCGCGTCGAAATCAAGATCCTTTTTCATGGCGTGCAGAATCTGGGCGCCGTAGGCGTTGCCCAGCGCGTAGGACGGGAAATAGCCGAACATTCCGGTCCAGTGAACGTCCTGCAGGCATCCCTCGCGGTCATCCGGAACGTCAACCCCCAGATACTCCCTGTAGCGGCGGTTCCACTCCTCCGGAATCTGATCCACAGTCATCCCGCCGTTCATAAACCTTTTTTCCAGCTCGTAACGGACGATGATGTGCAGGCAGTAGGTCAGTTCGTCCGAGTCGCAGCGGTTGGTACCCGGGCTGACGAGATTGATCCCCTCGTAGAATTCGCGCTCTGAGACATCGTCAAAACGGCCGGGGCACGCTTCCTTCAGCTTCGGCAGGATAAACGACGCGAAACCCGCGCTTCTTCCCACGATATTTTCATAGAAGCGGGACATGCACTCATGCATGGCGTCGGTCATCGCGTTGTCTGCATGGTTCGCGTACAGTTCCTCCGGCTCGTTCTGCATGAACAGGGCGTGGCCGCCCTCATGGAGAGTGGTGAAGATGTTGGAGACAAAGTTGTTCTCATAAAAATGGGTCGTGACGCGGACGTCGTTCGGCCCGAAGTTCGTTGTGAACGGATGCTCGGTGGTCATGAACACCAGGGATGTGCTGCGGAGCCCTTCCAGGTCCAGCAGCACGCGGGAGAACTTCTCCTGCTCCGCGACCGGCACCGGGCGTGTCAGAAAGTCCGTGCGGATTCTCTTCGGGCTCCTCCGGATGCGTTCGGTGAGCGGGATGATCGTGTTTTTCAGCGAGGCGAAGAAAGCGTCCAGCCTTGCCGTATCCATTCCCTCCTCATGATCGTTCAGGCAGGTGTCGTAGCAGGTACTCTTTCTGAGCTCCGGAGCGCTCATCTTAAGCTCTTCCCTGCGGAGCCGGATCACCCGGTCCAGCGTATCCCGGTATTCGGCGAAGGAATTGTCCTTTTTGGCTTTGAGCCAGTCTCCGTATGCCTGGCTGACCGCTTTGGAGAGTTCATAGGAAAACTCAGGGGTCAGGTTCGCGTTCCTGCGGATTGCTGTCCAGTGTTTCCGGACCATTGTTCTCTGAACGTCCGTCAGGCCGGTGCTGTCACTGTGCAGCCCGGACACCAGTTCCGTATAGCGCGGGCTGTGCTCCAGCTGAAACAGCGCCTTGTCGATCACCGCCATATCCGCTCCCGCCTGCTCCAGGCCGTCCGGCGGCGCACAGCATTCCTGGTCAAATTCCAGTTTTTCCAGTGTCCGCTGATATACACCAATCTCGTCCAGGAGCCCGTAGAGCTCCTTCAGTTTTTTCCGGTTCTCTTCTGCTGAAGCCATCGATTCACCTCATTTTTCAGTTTCGACGGTGCCTGCGATCGTCAGGCCGCCCAGTTCATAATAAAGCATCGTAAGAAAAACCTGTACATGCCGCTCCCCGGGATCCCCAAGGAAACAGAGGAAAAACCGGCCGCCCGCCGCCGGGCCGGCGTACACCGCGGGAATGCCGAAATCCACGCACAGAGCGCTGACCAGTTTCGGAATCCCTGTCCCGTCCCACAGGGCCGGGATAAGCTGCTTTTTCCCATTGCTCCGGAGCTGGTTTCCCAGAAACGCCCGATCTCCGCAGATCCCCGTGAGATAAAGGCCGTGTTCCGCAGCGAACCGCGCTGCTGATTCCAGCTGACCGGATTTTTCTTCGCGGGAAGCCGGGGATTTGTCCGCGGTTATGCCTTTCTGTTCCGCGTCAGCCGCGCCATTGCTTTCCGCCATGCCGGCCCGGATCCCCGGAAGCGCAGCCACTGACGTGACCGCCGGTTCCTCCGCCAGGCTGTACGGAAAACGCAGGTCTCTCCGGAGCCTCTCCGAATACTGGTATTCCCGGCTGATCCGCACCACGTTCTCCAGAAACAGGCGGTATTCGCGCCGGCAGCCGTCGGGCACGCCGCTCATGCGTTCCCGGTAGATCTGCTCCTCGCGGCCGGGCTGCCAGACTGAATCATGGGTGACGGACTTTGCTTCAACAACCTCGTCGGCAGCCCTGAGTCTCTTCAGGAACAGCTCCTTCATCCGGATATCTGCCTCGTCGATCTTTTTTCTGGTCTGCTCCAGATCCATCTTCCGTCCTCCCAAATCCCGGCCGTTTCCGGTATTATCGGTATCTTTCCTGCCCTGTCCCGGCGTGCTGCCGGCATATCCCGGCGCTGGTTCCGGTCTCAGTCCGGCAGTTTTCCGGTCCTGTCCCGGCGCGTTTACGGCATATCCCGGCGCTGGTTCCGGTCTCAGCCTTCCTTCCCGGCCTGATCCCGGTTTGTTCCTGTCCATTCCGGGCTGTTCCCGGTCTCCTCAGGGAGCAGGCCGCCCGCTTCCGCGTCCTTCACCGCCTCAGCCGCCTGCCTGAGCGTTTCCGCGTCCGCATAGACGTCGGCCAGCTTAAAGGCCAGATCGCCGCTCTGTCTCTCCCCGAAAAAGTCCCCGGGGCCGCGCATCTTCAGGTCCTGTGCGGCAATCTCGAATCCATCCCGGGTATCCGCCACGATTTTCAGCCTCTTCAGCGTCTCCGGATTCCCCGAGGAATCGATAAAAATGCAGTAGGATTCCGCGCTTCCGCGTCCCACGCGGCCTCTCAGCTGGTGAAGCTGCGCCAGCCCGAAGCGCCCGGCGTCCTCGATGATGATCAGCGTCGCGTTGGGAACGTCGATGCCGACCTCGATCACCGTAGTGGAGACCAGCACCTGGATTTCTCCGGCCGCAAACCTGGCCATGGCGGCTTCCTTGTCTGCGTCCGGCATCCTGCCGTGAACGACGCCGACCCTGGCCCCGCCCTGCAGATATTCAGCCAGTTTCTCCGAGCAGGACAGCACATCCTGGCCCGGCATCTCATCGCTCTGTTCGATCATCGGGCAGATCACATAGGCCTGATGGCCTTCGGCCAGCTGTTTTTTCAGGAAATTCCAGGCCTTCGGCCTGTCCTTCCCCGAAATCACGGCGGAATGGATCGGGGTTCGTCCGGCCGGCATCTCGTCGATCAGGGAAATGTCGAGATCCCCGTAGAGAATCATCGCGAGCGAGCGCGGAATCGGCGTCGCGCTCATGACCAGGACATGCGGCGTATGGCCTTTGCCGGACAGCTGATCTCTCTGCCGGACCCCGAAGCGGTGCTGCTCATCCGTGATCACCAGCGCCAGTTCGTCGTATTCGACTTTCTGCTGGAAAACCGCGTGCGTGCCGACAATCAGGTCAGCCTCGTGGCTGCGGATCTGCCGCAGTGTCTCCCTTCTTGCTTCGGCTGTCTGGGAACCGGTCAGAAGAACCGTTTTCAGAGCGATCCCGCTGTCCGCGAGAAGCTTCTCCAGTTTCTGGTAATGCTGGACCGCCAGCACCTCGGTAGGCGCCATCAGAACGCTCTGGTAATGGCACAGGCCGGTCAGGATCATCGCCAGGAAGGCGACGATCGTCTTGCCTGACCCGACGTCCCCCTGAACCATCCGATGCATCATTCCCGGGCCGGTGAGATCCTTTTCGATCTCCTTCCAGGTGCGCAGCTGCGCGCCGGTGAGCCGGTAGGGAAGCCGTTCAATCAGCCTGTCCGTCTCCGGCCGCGGGACCAGCGCAAAATGGTTTTTCTCACGGGCAAGCTCCGCCTTCATCCGCCGGACGGCCGTGAGAAAATCCCAGAATTC
Organism: Lachnospiraceae bacterium; assembly: GCA_050944455.1. Classification (GTDB taxonomy): domain Bacteria; phylum Bacillota; class Clostridia; order Lachnospirales; family Lachnospiraceae; genus Anthropogastromicrobium. The sequence goes on along the minus strand of JBMNRC010000001.1, from coordinate 108,950 downwards.
CTCAAAGACAAGCCTGCGCCTGGCCTCGGGGAAACTGTCGGCTTCCTCCGGGAAATGAATCTGCCGCACAGCCTCATTTTTCCCCATCAGCCGGTATTTCTCCCGGACAGGCTGAGGAATCGTCTCGGGGAGAACGACCCCCTCGTCCAGCACCTGCCGGATCTGCTTCGCGATCGTCTGCGCGGTGATCCCCGGGGTCAGGGCGTACACGGGCTGCAGCGTCTTCGTTTTTTCCGCGTAGGCTTCCGCCGTGAAAATCTTCGGCTGGGTGAGGACCTTCGTGTTTCCCCGGGCAGTCAGCCTGCCGCGCAGGACGAGGTCGTCGCCCTTCCGGATCGACCTCCGGACCCAGTCGGCCCGGAACCAGATGGCGGACATCCTTCCGCCCTCCCTGTCCGTGAGCTGGACTGTCACAAACGGGATCCTGCCGCTCCGCACCAGCACGGGGGCCGAAACCGGAACGACCCGGACGGCCGCAAAGTCGCGCTCTGCAGCCTCCCGGATCGTGACAGGTTCTTCATATTTTTCATACGCGCGCGGATAATCATTCAGCAGATCCCCTACCGTGTACACTCCCAGTTTCTGATAGAGGGCGGCGGTTCTGGCCCCGACGCCCCTGACCGCAGTGATGGAATCTCCCGCCTGCATTCTCTCCTCGCTTAACCTCTTATCGTGGCTTGTTATTCTACTGAAACGATATAATAATAGATCGGCTGTCCGCCCTGGTTGACCTCGATTTCGACGCCCGGCAGCTCCGCCTCGAGCCTGGTCTTCAGCTCATTGACCAGTTCCTCCGTGATATCGCAGCCGGTATAGATGCTGACGATCTCGGAGTCCGCGTCGGCGAGAGCCTTCACGGTGTCGACGGCCACGCTGGTCAGGTCCTGTCCGTCCGCAAGAATCCTCTTGCCGTCCAGCCCGATATAATCGTCCTTGTGCACTTCCACGCCGTCGATGACGGTATCGCGCACCGCGTAGGTAATCTGGCCGCATTTGACCGCGCTGATGGCGTCGGTCATCACCTCGGCGTTTTCCTCCATGGAGCTTTCCGGCGAGAAGTTGATCATCGCGGTTACTCCCTGCGGAACATTCTTTGTCGGAATGACAAAGACATTGCAGTCTTTCGCGAGTTCCTTCGCCTGCGACGCCGCCAGGATGATGTTGGAATTGTTCGGGAGGATAAAGACGTTCTTCGCCCATACCCGGTCGATGGCGTTGAGCATGTCATCGGTGCTCGGGTTCATCGTCTGCCCGCCCTCGATCACTTCATTCACGCCGAGGCTCCGGAAAATCTCGCTCAGGCCCTCGCCGCAGGACACGCTGATAAAGCCGTAGTCGCTGCGCTCGCCGCGGCTCTCCTCGGGCTTTTCTTCCGCCTCGGCCGCCTTCTTCTCGGATTCCATATCCGCCTGCAGGCGCTCCACGTCGGCGTGAACCTCCACCATGGTCAGCTCGCGCAGGTTGCTCACACGGACATCCGTGATCTGCCCGCCCGCGGTGGCCTTCTGCAGAACGGAGCCGGGATCATTGGTATGGACATGGATTCTCAGGCCGTTTTCTGCGATAACCGCGGCTCCCTGCCCGATCGTTCCCAGGAAATCAGAAAACTGGCGGGCTTCGTCGACGGATGTGCCGCCTGCCGATTTGAGCAGGAACTCGACGCTGTACCCGTAGCTCACTTCCTGCTGAGGCTCATGAACCGCGGAGCCTTCCTTCGCCGCTCCCGCCGCAATCTGGACCGCCTCTGGCGCCGGCACGACTTCCTCGCCGAGATATCCGGCGAGAGCGCCTTTGAGAACCTGCATGAGGCCCTGCCCGCCGGAATCCACGACACCCGCCTGCTTTAAAACCGGCAGAAGGTCCGGGGTCGTGGCGAGCACTCTGTCGCCCTCGTCGATCACCGTGCGGATGAAGGTCTCGAGATCCGTGCTCTGGCCGCTGATCTCCTGGGCCTTGTCGGAAATTCCCCGGGCGACCGTCAGGATAGTGCCTTCCTTCGGCTTCATGACCGCCTTGTAGGCAGTCTCGGTCGCGCGGACAAGGGCGTTCGTGAGGATCGGGATGTCCAGTTCGTCATACTGGCGGATTTCCTTGGTAAATCCGCGGAACAGCTGGGACAGAATGACGCCGGAATTGCCTCTCGCGCCGCGCAGCGAGCCCGATGAGATCGCCTTGCAGAGATCCTTCATTTCCGGCTGTTCGGGAAGCGCGGTGACTTCCTTCGCCGCCGAGAGGATGGTCAGCGTCATGTTGGTGCCGGTGTCTCCGTCCGGTACCGGGAATACATTCAGTGTGTTAATCCACTCTTTATTCAATTCCAGCCCGGCCGCGGCAGACAGGAACATCCTGCGCAGCAGCGCTGAATTAATAGAATTTTCAGCCAAAGTTCGGCCCTCCTTACGCAGTCCCGCGTCAGTCAATCACACGGACTCCTTCTACATACATGTTGATTTTTTCTACCGGTATACCAGTAAGCTCTTCGATCCTGTACCTGACTGTGTCGCAAAGATTGCGGTAAACGGCCTGAATGCTGACTCCGTAGGATACGATGACATGAAAACCGATGTACAGTTTATTGTCTTCCAGCGTCACGCTGACGCCTTTGGTAAGGCTGTCTTTCCCAAGAAGGTACGCAAGGCCGTCCTTCATGCTTACGGACGCCATCCCGACGATCCCGAAGCACTCGACGGCCATGGACCCCGCGTACTTGGCGATAACATCGGTATCTATGGTAACCTGGCCGATCGGATTTGAAATATGCCCTTTCATCTAAGTAGCCACCTCCGCTCTTCTCTCAGCAGCATGCTGGACTTTCCTGACGTGCGCATGCGGCAGGATGCTGTTCATTCATCAATAGAATCCGCATCGCCCGCCGATTCAGTATCTGCGGGGATTTCTGCGTTCTGAACGAATCTATTATAAAATCGCGGTTAATTTCTGTCAACGCAAAACGCGCCGCCGCGGCCCTCCCGCAGGTATCCGCCGGTTCGCCGGGGCGGGCCCTGAAATTCCGGCTGGGGTTTCCGGAAAAATCCCGGAAAAGAAAAAGGCCGTCTCCCGGGAGACGGCCCTGATACTCGAAAGCGGTTCAGGCTCTTTCAACTTTGCCGGAACGCAGGCAGGAAGTACAAACATACATCCTCTTGGCGGCACCGTTCTGCTTCACCATTACGGACTTGACGTTCGCTTTCCAGACAGCATTGGATCTTCTATGAGAATGGCTGACGTTGTTGCCGAAAAGAGCGGCTTTCTGACAGATCTCACACTTTGCCATGTATGACACCTCCTTACGCATGGATTGCCCCTGAGGGCTCACAAGTTGATACTATATCAGATGGGAAGACGAATTGCAAGAACTTTTTTGCCGGAGCGGGCATTCCTGCGCCGCAGGAGCGCGGCCTTCCGGCGTCCGTCCGGCCGGGTTCACTCCGCGCTGTCCTCCGTCCCGGTCTCAGGTTTTTCCCCGCTGCCGTTTTCGGAGGATGCGCTGCCGCCCTTCTTCCCGCCTTTGTGCAGGATATCGTCGACCGCGCTGTCCACCTCGGGATCCGACGCTCTTCCCTTCGTGAACCGGTTGACCAGATCCGGAACCATGTCGACGATCTTGGAAGTGACGTCCTGGTTTTTGACGTTCACAACCTTGGTCATGCCGTTCTGGATGATCAGCACCGCGCACGGGGAGACGGAAGCTCCCATGCCGCCCGCGGAATTGTTCTTTTTCTCGCTGTTGAACGCCCCGGCGCCGACGCCGAATTTCATGTCGACCAGGGGAAGAATGACCGCGTCGCCGACCCGGACAGGCTCTCCGATGACGGTCTTCGAGCTGACAATCCCCTCAAGGCCGTTCAGAAGAGACGAAACAGAACTGCCGAAACTGTTTTTTTCATCTGCCATCGCTGAGTTCCTTTCTCAATTTTGAAATGGACGCCCGGACCTTTTTATCGGCCAGCAGCCTCAATACGTAAAAACCTATCACACCCGCGAAGATTCTCCCGGAGACATCGACGGAGCCTTCCAGCACCGGCTTCTCAAAATCCGGCTCCACATTCATGTTCCCGGAGAACAGCGGATAAAGCATGGCGAGGAATCCGAGAACCTGACCCGTAACCGAAGGATCGTCCAGCCCGAATCTGAGCCGGATGTTTCCTTTTCTCGGGAAGATGTCGCCCGCGATGCCTTTCAGGGTGCGGAGCAATTTTCCCCGCACAGGTTCCATCTCCCCGCCGAAGAACCATTTCAGCATGCCCGCGATTCTGCCCGCGGTTCCGGAAGATCGGGCTCCCTGCCGTCCGCGTCGGCCTTCCGCCCGGGATTTTCTGTCCCCGCTTTTTCCCCCGGGCGCTCCCCGGCTTCCGGCGGCGCTGTCCGCTCCTCTTCCGTCTGTTCTGCCAGGGCTGTCCTCCCAGTCGTCCACGGAAGCTTCCTCCATGACCTGGTCAAGCTGTTCACTGTCTTTCAGGGCATCCCGGGATTCCTGGTTTTCCCTTCCGGGACGAACGGGTGTCTCAGGCTGGCGGTCTTCCCCTGTCTCTTTCGCGTTCCCGGCGGCGCCTGTTCCGGCCCCGCTGTCTTCCGGCTTATGCGGGTTTCTCCGGAAACGCTCCGCTTTTCGGCGCGGTTTCCTCCGCCTTCCCCGGCGGCCGGCGCCTGAAGCGCTGTCTGCCCTCCCGCCGAAGACAAACCCGGCGATGCGGAAACCGTTCGGCCGGCCGGCTGCGGGATCGGTGCTGTATCGGTACCCGGCCAGACGAAGCAGCCAGGAGAATTCGGCCTCACCCCGGATCTTTTCGGGATTCTCCGCGAAACGGTCAGGAATCTCCGCCCTCGCCCGGTACCGCACGGGCACAAACAGGATCAGCGCGAGGAGAATCAGGAGGATCAGCAGGATCCACAGAAGGACAATGCCGATCCATTTCAGGACGGCAAGCAGGCCTGTGAGAAAGATCATCAAGCGCGGCCCTCCTCAAACCAGGCGCGGATGTCATACCCTCCGGTCTCCTTCAGCACGGTGCCGACGATCCGTGCGGACAGTTCCTTCGCCTTTTCGCGGGAATCCGTCACGCCGATGATCGTGCATCCGCGGTAGAGTTTCCGGTTCCGATGGCACTCCTCCGCCGGGAAAAACTCAAACAGGCCGTGGAAATTCCCTTCTTCCGATCCGGGAATGACGAGATACCACAGCCCTTTCGGGATCCTGCGGTGCCGCAGCCGACGGGACAGTTCTTTCTTCTTTTCCGCCGCGCCGCCATACCAGAATGCTTTGCTGCTCAGTTTCATCCGTCTTTCTTCCGTTGCCTTCAGTTGAGTGCGAATAATCAGAAATCAGACCGCGGGGCAGAAAAACATGTGTTCTTCCCCAGCCGTCAGAGGAGTCCCTCGATAATCTCAATACAGCCGAGTTTTTCGGCCTCGTCCGAGCAGGAAGCCAGAGACGACTCCATCCACTTTTTGAGTTCCGACAGGTTTTCAAATCTTCTGGGGAAGACGGATACGACGCGGGCCATGAGCGCCCGGTTGTAGATTTTCGTTCCGTTTCTGAGTTCCCCGTCAATCTCCGGTACCAGCTCGCCCAGCTCGGCATCGAGAAATGCCCGGTCCGCGGTTTCCCCGCTCTTCGGGAACGCCTCCGGCAGATCGGCAAAACTGCTGTCGGACAGCAGGATTTCCATCCGCTGCCCGTCCAGGTACTGCTGATTCAGTCCCGCCGCCGCGATCTCGTTTTGATAGGCTTCACTGTATTCGTCAAAACGGGCGGAAGCCTCCTCAAACGCCATCCGCTTTTCCTCCTCGGCGCCTTCCAGCCAGTCCATCCCGCCGATGGATCCGTCCAGCTGCTCCGGCTCGTAGGCATGCTCCAGGATCTCCCGCAGCAGTTTTTCCAGCCGGCTATCCGCCGGGCGCACACAGGCTGCGCAGAAATCATTGATCACCTGCTGCAGCATCAGCGTGAGATCCGTCTGGCCGTTAAGCTCCTTCATGCCCTCGTCGAGCAACTCCTTCTGACCCCGGTATGTTTCCTCAGTCCAGCCGGCCGCGCCTTCCGCGTCCAGCTGACCGAGGATGCGCGCGAGCTTCGGGAAATCATCCATCCCCTCCGGGGAGTCCAGCAAAGCCGCGCTCCGCACCAGGCCGAGGCGGCTCCGCGCATCCTTCACCAGCTGGCCTTCATCCATATGGATTCCGTCCGAGATCAGCTGGAAAAAGTGCGCTTTCGTCATGCGCACCGGAAACTGGGAGGAGATCTCCACCACCGTGCTCTGGCGCACCGAGGGATCCCTCAGCGCGATCAGGCGGTCGGTGATTTTCTGCGCCTCATCCGCGTCTGAATAGCCGTCGGGCAGTTTCCTTCCGGAGAAACGGTGCTCCACCCGGTTGACAATATACTCATTGAGCAGAAAACGGTCGGTATAGGCGGCCAGGCAGTTCATGATCCGCGTGTTCCGGGCCCGGAGTTCCAGGAGGCTGTCCTGATCGGCCGCCTTCCCTGAGGCGTACGCCCCGACGGCCGCCATCAGTTTTTCGGAGACGGACAGCGTCGGATCCGACGGCTGTACGGCGTCCGTGTCATCGCTCCGGAGCATCTGCAGCCACGAAACCAGGTTGAGCGGCAGGCGCACCTGAGCGACGGCAGCGCCGGCATCCGTGATTTTTGCGGCGGCAGCGGCGAACTCCGCCGGATCCGGAACCCGCCCGCGCCGATGTGTTTTACTCATCCTTGAGAACCTCTTTATTCTTCCAGAGATAATCCACCAGGGAAATGACCGTGAGCGCCAGCGCGATCCACATCAGAACGTCGCCGATCACAATGAAGGCCGCGTTGATATCCAGGATCTTGAAGCACACCATCACCATCTGGAAAACCGTCTTTGCCTTGCCCCAGGGGCCGGCGGCGATGACCTTGCCCTGCTCCGCGGCGATCAGGCGGAACCCGCTGATGATGAACTCGCGGGCAACGATCACGATGACCACAAGGACCGGCATGCGCCCGTCCCCGGCGAAAACAATCATGGCCGAGCACACGAGAAGCTTGTCAGCCAGCGGGTCCATGAATTTGCCGAAATTCGTGACGAGATTGCGCCTGCGCGCGATCGTTCCGTCGAGCTTGTCGGTGAGCGACGCCGCGCCGAAAACCAGGAAAGCGGCCCACTTGGCCCACAGTTCGGCGGGGAAGGCCAGCTCAAACAGCAGAAAGAACGGGATCATAAATACCCGCAGCATTGTCAGCTTATTCGGCAGATTCAGATTCTTCATCGTAAATTTCTCCTGTCAGGTCATACTGGCCGGATTCGGTGGCCAGAACTTTCACAAAAGTACCGCTCATCAGCTCCCGGCCGGTGCGGATAAACATCATGCCGTCCACGTCCGGGGCGTCCATGTAAGTGCGGCCGACATAAACGTCTTCATCCGGAAGTTTTCCCTCGACCAGCGTGGTAAAGAGGTTCCCGACGCAGGCTTTCTCGACGGAGCCGCTGATTTCCTGCTGGAGCTCCATGAGCCTGTCCCGGCGGGCAGCCGCGGTTTCCCGCGGCACCTGGTCTTCCATCTCCGCCGCCCGGGTGCCTTCCTCCCTCGAGTAGGCGAAAACCCCGAGGCGCTCGAACTCCATCTCATCGACGAAACGGAAAAGCTCCTCAAAATCCTCCTCCGTCTCGCCGGGGAAACCGGTCATCAGGGTGGTGCGGATCACAATATCCGGGATCTGTTCACGCAGTTTTCCGATGATTCTGCGGATCGACGCCTGGTCCGTCCTGCGTCCCATTCTCCTCAGGATTCTGTCGGAAGCGTGCTGGATCGGGACGTCGAGGTAATGGCAGATTTTAGGTTCAGTGCGGATCACGTCGATCATCTCGTCCGTGATCTCCTCCGGATAACAATACAAAATCCGGATCCAGGCGATTCCCGGGATCCGGCAGAGACGCCGGAGAAGTTCCGGCAGCATTTTCTTTCCGTACAGGTCCGTCCCGTAGAGGGTCGTCTCCTGCGCGACAAGAATCAGTTCGCGGACTCCCTGAGCCGCCAGTCCCCGCGCTTCCTCCTCCAGCTGTTCCATCGGGACGCTGCGGTAGGGTCCGCGCACGGTGGGGATCACGCAGTAGGCGCAGCGCTTGCTGCAGCCCTCCGCGATTTTCAGATAGTCAGAGAAACCGCCCGTCGTCAGGATCCTGCGGGTCTGGCTGGTGTAGAAACGGTCATTCGGCCTGAAACAGGTGAACCCGGTTCCGCCGCCGGCAAGGAGAGAGTCCAGCGTGTCCGCGATGCGGTCCCAGCCGGAGATTCCCAGGATGGCATCCACCTCGGGCATGCTCTCCAGCACCTCGCTGCGGTAGCGCTCCGACAGGCATCCGGTGACGACCAGAGCCTTCAGGCGGCCCGACTTTTTCAGGCTGCCTGCTTCGATGATGCTGCTGATGCTTTCTTCCTTGGCCTCGCCGATGAAGCAGCAGCTGTTGACGACAGCCGCGTCGGCTTCCCGCCGTCGTCGGTGAATTCATAGCCCCGCTCGGAAAGGAGCTCCATCATCTTCTCGGTATCCACCCGGTTCTTGTCGCATCCGAGGGAGACAAACAGGACTTTCGGCTTGTTTCCCATCGTCACTGCTCGTCTTCGGGTCCGCCGTCCGTCATCCCGTCCGCCTCCTCGTCATTCGGCGTTTCAGCGCTGGAATCGCTGCTGTAGTCGTCCTCCGTACCGGTACGGTCGATCGCCTCTTCCTCACCGGAAACGGAGTCCGGGGTATCGTCGAACGAAAGGTTGCTGACGTTCTCCATCAGCGTCTTCAGATGCTCGCTGATATCGTCCGCGCCTTCCTCAACCACCGTAACCTTCTTCTCCTGGATTTCCTTCACCGCGATGGAGAGGGGTTTTTCTCCCTCTTTGACGATCGGCTCCTCGCCGCGCTTCAGCCTCTCGTTGTTCTCGTCGATGATCTGCCTCGCGCGCTTCGCGGCGGCAATCACAAGGGAATAGCGGCTGCTGACCGGAACAGTCCCGTTTTCCTCAGCCTCTTCATTCATAATCTTCAGCAGTTCCACATAAGAAGGATGTATCATCAGTTTTCCTCACTTTCGATTTTCTTCAGTCCCTCGCGGATAGAACGGATCAGTTCGCCGGAGTGGGACACCTTGAGCCTCTGGGTCTGCATCAGCGAGTCAAGCTGCCGGATGCACTCTTGCAGGTCGTCATTGACGACGATGTAATCATACTGGTCGATGTACTGGCCTTCAAGCACCGCGCGCCGGAGCCTTTTCGCGATCTGTTCGGCAGTTTCGGTTCCCCGTCCGGTGAGCCTTCGCTTCAGTTCGTCAATCGACGGCGGCGTGATGAAGATCAGCGTGGTGTCCGGGTAGATCTTCCGGACCTGCATGGCCCCCTGAAGCTCGATTTCCAGGATCACATCTTTTCCCGCCGCGAGATTTTCCTCGACAAAGGCGCGCGGGGTTCCGTAGCCGTGATCCGCGTAGATGGCATGTTCCAGAAAAAAACCCTGTTCCGCGCGCTTCAGGAATTCCTCGTGGGAGATAAAGTAATAGGAGACTCCCTCCTTTTCCCCGGGGCGCGGCTTCCGGCTGGTACAGGATACGGAGAGCGCGTAGCGTTCCGGGTGGTTTCTGAACCACTCCATGGCTGTTCCCTTGCCGGATCCCGAAAAACCGGATATCACAAACAGACATCCCCGCTCACTGCCGTTCATCCAACTCTTCCTCCTCCGGCGAAAGGCCGGTGCTCTCAGAATGAAGCCGCCCCGTTACCGTCTCGGGAGTCAGCGCTGAAAGGATCACCTGTCCGTTCATCGCCGTGATCACCGTTTTCGTTTTTCTGCCCTGCGTGCAGTCCACGCAGATATGACTTTCCTTCGCCGAGCTGATCAGCCTCCTGGCAGGGGCGGAATCCGCCCGGCTGATGGCGACGATGAGGTCCGAATTGACAAAATTTCCGAAGCCGATATTAATGAACATAGAATCCTGCTGAAAGAATCTTTCCTGATTCCCTGGTTTTCGGAAGCGGCGGCCCCGGGCTGACGCCTCAGGCCGGGCGGGAAAAACTGTCCGGCCGCCTCACCCCGATGCTGCCGGCAATGAGAGGCTATTCGATATTCTGCACCTGCTCGCGGATTTTCTCAATCTCTGTCTTCATGCTGATCGCGATGTCCGCAAGGCTGCTGTCGTTCGCCTTGGAAAGCGTCGTGTTGGCCTCCCGGTTCATCTCCTGGGCGAGAAAATCGAGCTTGCGGCCGACTGCGCCGCCGCACGAAAGTTCCTCGTTCATGTGGCGGATATGGGTGCCCAGCCGCACAAGCTCCTCGTCCACGCAGACGCGGTCGGCGTACAGCGCGGTTTCGGTGAGAATCCTGTCCTCATCCACCTCCGCCCCGGTGTCCGCGAGAATTTCCCGGATTTTTTGCGTGATTCTCGTCCGGTAATCTTCCACCACGCCCGGAGCGCGCTGAACGGCCTCGAGACGCATCTGTTCCAGCCCGGTGAGCTTATCCTTCAGGTCTTCCGCAAGTTTTTCGCCCTCCGTGCGTCTTGCTGCAATCAGGTTTTCCGATGCCTCGCGCACGGTGTCCATCAGGATTTTCCGGTAGCGGGATTCGTCTTCATCCGCGCTGCCCAGCGTGAGCACTTCGGGCATGGCCGCAAGCTTTGAGACCGTGCAGTCGTCCGGGATGCCGAATTCCGAGCACATCTGCTTCATGTACCGGACGTAGGAAGCGGCAAGCTCCTGATTGTACGTCAGGGTTCCGGCTTCGGACTGTTCCTGTTCGAGCGTTACGGAAAGGTCAACTTTCCCGCGGGTGAGCATGCTGCGCAGCAGCAGACGGACGTCCGATTCGAATGAGGAAAAATTTCTGGGCATTTTGACGGACAGATCGAGATATCTGTGATTGACCGATTTGATTTCCGCGGTGATGCGGAACCCGTCCCCGGATTCCACTGCCCTGCCGAAACCTGTCATGCTGCTGATCATTGATTGCCTCCATTCCGGGCATAACCCGGTGTTGTACAATTATAATCCGAACCGGTTTTGACGTCAATAAGCTGAAAGAGTATAATGGCCGGGAAATAAGGGCTCTGAGAAGCCTCTCGTTACGGAAAGGATCTGCCGATGTCTTTTGATGGAATTACTGCGGCCGCTGTCGCCGCCGAACTGAATAATAAACTCGCTGACGGAAGAATTGCAAGGATTTCCCAGCCCGAGAGCGACGAAATAATCCTCACGGTGAAAAGCCGGAGCGGCACCTACCGCCTTCTCCTGTCCGCGGACGCGAGCCTTCCTCTCGTCCACCTGACGGAGAAAAATCCGCTGAACCCGCTCACCGCCCCAGGTTTCTGCATGATGCTGCGCAAGCAGATCGGAAACGCGCATATCCTGCGCGTCTCCCAGCCGGGGCTGGAGCGCGTGATCTGCCTTGAGATGGAACACTACGACGAGATGGGAGACCTGAAAAAGGTATCCCTCAACGCCGAGATCATGGGAAAATACAGCAACGTGATCCTGGTGTCGGAGGGCGGAACCGTGATCGACAGCATCCGCCATGTCAGTTCCTCCATGAGCTCCGTGAGGGAAGTTCTGCCCGGCCGGCCCTACTTTATCCCGAACACTCTGCATAAGGCAGACCCGCTGTCAGCTTCGCGGGAAACTGTGCTGGCCGCCCTGTCCGGGGACGTCCCGGCGGTGTCCGCTCTCTCCGGCAGCTTCACCGGGATCAGCCGCACCGCCGCGCTGGAGGCGGTCTCGCGCGCCGGCGCGGACCCTGACGCGGTGTGCAGCGCCCTGTCCGGGGAAGACCGGGAAAAGATCGCGGACGCCTTCCTCCGGATAACCGCCGATGTGAAGGCCGCCCGGTTTGAGCCCTGCACCGCGCTCAGGGACGGGAAACCCGTAGAGTTTTCGGCCATCCGCCTGACGGGATGGACCGACTGCGAGGTCGTTCCGGGGAATTCAATCAGCGCCGTCATCGAGAGCTTTTATGAAGAGAGGGCTCTCGCCGCCCGCATGCGGGAGAAATCGACGGCCCTGCGGAAACAGGTGGCCAACCTGACCGAGCGGTCGGCAAAAAAGCTGGATCTTCAGGAAAAGCAGCTGAAGGACACGGAGAAGCGGGATAAGTACCGGCTGTACGGAGAACTGCTCAACGCTTACGGGAGCACAATCCCCGAGGGAGCCTCCGAAGCGCTGGTAACCGACTATTACACCGGAAAAGAGATCAGGATTCCCCTCGACCCGAATCTGACGGCCTCCCAGAATTCCCAGAGATATTTCGACCGCTACGGGAAACTGAAGCGCACCAACGAGGCTCTCTCGGAGCTGACCGTCCAGACTGCGGGCGAGCTGGACCACCTGCGCTCCGTCTCGGCTTCCATCGACCTCGCCGAGAGCGAGGCCGACCTCGCCGACATCCGCCGCGAACTCGCGGAATGCGGATACATCCGGCCGGAGAAACAGGGCCGGAAGAAAAAGGATGTGCGCCGCAGAAATCCCCCGTACCACTTCCGCTCCTCGGACGGCTTCGATATTTACGTCGGGCGCAACAATCTGCAGAACGACGAGCTGACTTTCCGGTTCGCCCAGGGAAACGACATCTGGATGCACATCAAAAAAGCTCACGGATCCCATGTGATTATCCGGACGGAGGGCAGGGAGGTTCCCGACCGCACGTACGAGGAGGCCGGCGCCCTGGCCGTGCGGTATTCCGAGGCCCGGAACTCCGGGAAAGGCGAGGTGGACTACATCCAGCGGAAATTTGTGAAAAAACCTGCCGGGGCAAAACCGGGTTATGTGATATATCACACCAACTACTCTCTCACGGCGGACACCGATCTGGTGAAGGACTGGGTGCCGATTGAGAGCGAAAGGACCGGCTCCTGACGCCCCCGGGTGAGGAATCCCGGCCGCCGGGCGGCCGGTATGGGTTTCTTCACCCCCCGCCCGGGGCGACGGCATCTCTCCGGCTGCGCGATACCCCGGGCTTATGCGATTCGCGGCATCCGCGGGACGTTTATGTCAGAAGGAAAGGCTGCCGCGTGAAGCGGGAAGATCTGTTCACCGGACAGATCTGCGCTTCGCGCGGCAGCCTTTTTGTGCTGTTTTCGTTTTACTGTTCTTTTTGCGCGTCCGCGCCTGTGTCAGCAGCCGTGCATTATTATTTCCCGGAAACCGTTCCTGCCGGGGCCTTCGCTTCTTTCGGATCCCCGGATTCCCGGGCCTCCTTCTCTTCTGCGTCTTCTGAGGATTTTTCCGCGTTCTCCGTGATTTCATCGTCCTCAGCGTCATCGTCTTCATCATTGTCGGTGAATCCGGCGCCCAGGCCCTTCTCCCGGCGTTTCCTGATTTTCTCTTTTCTGTCCTGCAGGGACTTGATGCGTTTCTGTCTCTCGGCTTCCTCTTTCTTGAGCTTTTCCTGCTCCTGCATTTCACGGGCGATCTCCTGGCGGATCTGCTCCTCGGTGATCACTTCGTCGTACAGGGTCTCATACTGGCGCGCCGACGCGTTCCAGGAGAAGTCCTGGTTCATCGCACGCACAACCATCGCGTTCCAGGCAAATCTCGAATCCCTGTACACGCGCTTCGCGTAACGGATGATATCGAGCATCTCGTGCGCGTTGTAGTTTGCGAAGGAGAAGCCCGTGCCGGTGCCGTCCACCTCATTGTAGGGCTTCACGGTGTCGCGCAGGCCGCCGGTCTCGCGGACGATCGGGAGGGTCCCGTAGCGCAGCGCCATCATCTGGCTCAGCCCGCACGGCTCGAACAGCGACGGCATCAGGAAAGCGTCGCAGGACGCGTAGATGCGGTGCGAAAGCGGTTCCGAGTAGAAAATATTTGCCGAAACGCGCTTCGGGAACCTGTCCGCCAGCGAGCGGAACATGTTCTGGTAGCGCCATTCCCCGGTTCCGAGAACAACCAGCTGGACATCGTCCGCCGCGATCTGGTCCAGCACGCACTCGATCAGGTCAAAGCCCTTCTGGTCGGTCAGCCGGGAGACGATGCCGATCATGAAAGCGTCCGGGTCCTGCTCAAGCCCGAGCTCCGCCTGCAGGGCCGCCTTGTTTTTCGCCTTTCCGTCGGTCACGGTATTGACGTCGTAGTTCGCGGCTATGTCCTTGTCCGTCAGGGGATTGTACACGTTGTAATCGATGCCGTTCAGAATGCCGGAGAGCTCCGCCGATCTCGCGTTGAGCAGCCCGTCCATGCCCTCGCCGTAGAACGGCATCTTGATCTCCTCCGCGTAGCTGCGGCTGACGGTCGTGATGCGGTCGGAATAGACAAGGCCGCCCTTCAGCATGTTGCCGTTGCCGTACGCCTCAAGCTTGTCGGAGGTGAAATAGTAGTCCGAAAGGCCGGACATATTTTTCATCGTATCCACATTCCAGACTCCCTGGAATTTCAGGTTGTGGATCGTAAATATCGTCTTGATGCCCCAGAAGAACGGATCAGACTGGAAACTGTCGTTCAGGTATACCGGAATGAGGCCGGTCTGCCAGTCGTGGCAGTGGATGATATCCGGCTTGAAATTGATCTGCGGAAGAATGGAGAGAACCATTTTGTCGAAGAAGCAGAATTTCTCGATATCCTCGTACATGTTTCCGTACGGCCAGGGGCCGCCGAAATAGAACTCGCTGTCGATGAAGTAAAAGTGAATGCCTTCATACTCCATCTCCAGAATGCCGACATACTGGTTGCGCCAGCAGAAATCCGTGTAGAAATGGGTAACATATTTCATCTGAGAGCGGTAGGACTCCTTGATGCACAGATACTTTGGCATCACGACGCGGACGTCGTACTCCGATTTATCAAAATATCTGGGCAGCGAGCCGACAACGTCGGCCAGGCCTCCCGTTTTGATAAACGGCACGCATTCCGAGGCTGCGAAGAGTATTTTTTTCATTTGTTCCCTCCTTCTGCAGAGAACCGCCGAACCGCAGGCAGCGGCCAACCGGTGCCTGCGGATGGCGCGTTCAGCGGGTATGAATGGATTTATCATTTTCTGCGCAGCCGCGGCCGCGCGAAATCTGCCTTATCACTGCTGGAAATCTCCTGTCTTCAGGAAATCGCTGACGCAGCGCGTCAGAAGAAGGATCAGCCTCCGCCCCGACAGTCTCTGCGTGACGGATCTTCCGGTCTGCCGGGTGAACTGTCCGCGGCTCTCCCCGGTGCTCCTCTCCCACGCCTGCGCGGCTGACCTGCGGATGGCCTTTTCCACCGCGGCGGCGCTGGTGCCGAACTTTTCCGCCACAATGGGATACAGGATTTTGTTGACCGAATAGAGCAGCTCATCCTTCCCGAGGCACTCCAGCACCGCTTCGCGGAGGTAGGACCATCCGGTTTCGTCACAGCGGAACCCGAGAAGTTCCATCAGGCTTTCCAGATAGACAGCCCCGGCGGCTTTCCGCCTGCCGGAAGCGCCGCCTGAACTTTCGCGCAGAACCAGCTGCCTCAGCACCGCTTCAATAACCTGATCCTGCTCCGGAACGGATTCGGGCCGGGAGCCTTTTTTCACTGATCTCCTGATTGATTCCTCATTGTGATTATAGAACAATAAGGGTTCCCTTACAAGCTCCGGATTCGTCATTTTTTCGGCAATATCCGCAGAATTCCGCGTATCCTGCCCAGCAGTCCCGTCATTCTTCCGGCACAGCGGAAGATAAACGAATTCCGGGCTCCCGCCTCCCATCAGATTCCTGACCGCGGTCATCAGCACGGCGATCTGGTCGAAACTGAGCGCCTCGTCAGCGACAAACACATCCGGGCGGGCGCTGAACACGAGCAGTGCCGCATCCGCCGGGGTTACGGCATTGCCTGCGTACGCACAGCCGTATTTTTTTACCGTATCCTCAACCGTCTCTGCCGTTCCCGGCAGGCAGGAGGACGCAAATGTTCTGGAAATCATCTCTCATGTTTTCCTCCTTCTGATATTTCCGGTACTTCCCGGAAGTCATCGGCTGTAGTTTTCCCGGCAGCGGCCGCCGGTTCCTGGGTCCGGGCGGCGGATTCTTTCCCCGACGCCTCAGTATACGGCTGTCCCGGCTGATCCTCTCTCACTTCCGGGCGGAATTCTCCGGCCCGGATTTTTCAGCCAGTTCTTTCATTTCTCTCGCATTGTCCAGCACACGCTCCGTGATTTCGGTGCCTCCGAGAAGCCTCGCGAGCTCCCGTATGCTCTGCTCTCTGTCCAGGCTGTGGATGTGCGTCACAGTCAGGCCGTCCTCCGTCTTTTTCTCTATATAGAAATGGGTGTCAGCCATCGCTACGATCTGGGGAAGGTGGCTGATACAGATTACCTGGGAAGATTCCGCGATCTTTCTCAGTTTTTCACCTACTCTCTGCGCGGTCCTCCCGCTGATTCCCGCGTCGATTTCATCAAAAACGAGCGTTTCCGTTTCCTCTTTGTCCGCGAGGACGGATTTGACGGCCAGCATGATGCGTGACAGTTCGCCGCCGGAAGCGACGTCCGCCAGCGGTCTTTCATCTTCCCCTGTATTCATGGAGACCAGAAACTCCGCCGTGTCCCGTCCGTTTTCCCGCAGCGGGCCGGAGGAGTCGAGGCGGATGGAAAAACGCACTTCCGAGAAATTCAGGTCCTGCACGGCGCTCCCGATTTTTTCCGACAGCGCGGCAGCAGCCTCCTTTCTCACGGAAGTCAGCAGTGCTGCTGTATGCTGTGCTGAAAGAAAGGCTTGATCCGCCTTTTTCTTCCAGTCGTTCCGGATCTTTTCCATATTCTGCAGCTTTTCCAGCTGGGCTGTCTTCCGGCTCAGCAGTGACAGGAGTTCTTCTTCGCCGCAGCTGTATTTCTGCATCAGGTGCCGGATCTGGTCCAGGCGTTCTGAGATCTGGTTCATCCGTTCCGTCACGTCTTCATCCGAATCTATCTCTTCCCAGACGTCCCTCTCGCAGTCGGAGAGGATGGACTGTGCGTCCATCAGCTGGCTGTACACCTGGCTGCAGACATCTGAATAGCCGGCAATCTCCTTCGCGGCCGCGGCGGCCTGGCCTACGGCGTCGGAAGCCCCGCCTTCGTCGGAAATGCAGGCAAGGATCCTGTGCAGGCCTTCCATGGCCTTCTCACGGCCGTTCAGGCGTTTCCACTCCTCCGAAAGCTTTGCCTCTTCCCCGGGGACAATCGCCGCGTCTGTCAGCTCCCGGATCTCGAAATTCAGGATATCGATATTTCTCAGCCGGACGGATTCATCCATCTGGCACTTCTCATATTCCGCCTGCGCCCTGCGGTAAGCGGAATACTGTTCCGCAAGTTTCGCCAGCAGCGGCTCAGTCTGCTCCTTCCCGAAGCGGTCAACCAGGGAGAGCTGGTTCGACGGCTTCAGCAGCGACTGATGCTCCCTCTGCCCGTAGACATCCAGAAGATACGGCGCGGCCTCCTTCACCCTGGAGGAGGGAACCGCCTCCCCGTTGATCCGGAACAGGCTGCGCCCTCCGGAAAACCTCCGGGATACGATCAGCTGGCCGTCCTCCGTCCCGATGCCCAGGGACGCGAGCCCGTCGAGGCTGTGCTTCCCGGTGATCGTGAAAACCAGTTCCACATAGCCTTCCTTCTCCCCGTGGCGGATCACATCCCTGTCCGCTTTCGCGCCGAGCGCCATCAGGATGGATCCGATGATCACGGATTTTCCGGCGCCGGTCTCGCCGCTCAGGATGTTCAGGCCGGGAGTGAGCCTGATCTCCTCCTCTTTGATCAGTATGAGATTCCGAATTGTGATGCTCTCAAGCATCTGTCCTCCTGTGATCCTGCTCCTCGAGCAGGTTCTTCAGCTTTTCTTTCAGATTCTCCGCCTCCCGGGACGTTTTCGCCGCGCACATCACGGTGTCGTCGCCGGCAATGCTGCCCACGATTTCCGGGAAACGGCAGGCGTCGATCGCGGCGGCTGCCGCCATCGCCATTCCCTCCGAGGTTTTGATCACCAGCAGATTCATTGCCGTGTCGCAGCTCATCACGCTGTCCCGCAGAACCCGCAGGGTCTTCTCGCCGGGCACCGCTGCGGTGCTGTTCTGGACCAGATATACCGGATTTCCGGAAGTCCGGGAGGGCAGCTTGCGCAGCTTCAGTTCCCTGATGTCTCTCGAGATCGTTGCCTGTGTGACCGAAATGCCGGCTTTTTCCAGCTGGTCCGCCAGTTCCTCCTGTGTCGACAGTTCCTGCGTCCGCACAAGCTCCAGGATTTTTTTCTGTCTTTCTGCCTTTCCTGTCATGGCTGCCTGTTCACCTTTCTGTCTGAATGTCCAGTTTCTTTCTCAGTGTTTCCAGGAAACCGGTCTCCCTGATCCGCACCATTCTGGCCGGAACCTCCGCTCTCCGGATCTCGAGGCGGTCCTCCGGCAGCAGCGGGATCGACGCGCCGGCGTCAAAGTTGACGCACGCGGACCCGTTTCCTGTCTCGCCCGAGCGCCTCTCCACCTTCATCTCCACA
The DNA here is from genome assembly GCA_050944455.1 of Lachnospiraceae bacterium. Lineage (GTDB taxonomy): Bacteria > Bacillota > Clostridia > Lachnospirales > Lachnospiraceae > Anthropogastromicrobium. Next base: position 90,525 of record JBMNRC010000001.1, on the reverse strand, counting down.
ACCGAGCTGGAAGGGATCACAATGCTCCTGGCGTTGATCATCGTATGCGGGCAGATCGGTGTCAGGACGATCATTTTCGACGTCGGCATGACAATCGGCCCGCCGGCCGAAAGATTGTAGGCGGTTGAGCCGGTCGGCGTCGCCGTGATCATGCCGTCGGCGGCATAGCTGCTCAGGTACATTCCGTCCACATACAGCGAGAAATAGACCATTTTCATGGTTTCCCGCCTGGTCAGTATGATATCGTTGAGCGCTTCACCCTCATAGATGGTCCGTCCGTTCCGGACAGCCTTTCCGGTGAGCCTCATTCTGTTCTCGATAAAGTACTCCCCCCGGAGGAGATGCCCGCACATTTCGCCGACGTGATCTTCATCCGTCTCCGCCAGATATCCGATATGGCCCAGGTTTACGCCGATCACCGGAATGTCCTTCCCTGCCTGCGCAAGGTCATGAAACGCCCGGATCAGGGTCCCGTCCCCGCCGAGGACTATGACGCATTCCGTGTCTTCCGGAATCCTGGCGGCGTCCGCCTGCCGGTCTCCTCCGTCTGCCGCCCGCGCTGTGCCGCACGACGCCCCGGCACCGGAGAGGATGCCGGCGATTTTCCCGGCGCAGGCGATCGTCTGCGGTTTTGAATAGTTCGGTACAATCCAGAATTTATTCATGTCACGGCCGCGCGTTCTGTGAGTCCAGCGCTGCGTGCGACGCGCGAACAACCGCAGCCGGATCCGGCAGATTTTTGTTCCCGTTCCCCGGATTGTCAGAGAGGCACAGCAGATACTCGATATTCCCCTCCGGCCCGCGGATCGGGGAAAAATCCAGGCCGAGAACACCGAACCCGTTCTGCTCCGCCAGGCCGAGGATCCGCCGGAGGACTTCCGTGTGCACGGCAGGGTCTCTCACGACGCCTTTTTTCCCGACTTTCTCCCTTCCCGCCTCGAACTGGGGTTTGACCAGGCACACCATCTGCGCGCCGGAGGCAAGCAGCGGTTTCACCGCCGGGAAAACCTTTTCCAGGGAAATGAACGAGACATCCACCGAGACAAACTGGATCCGGTCCGGGATCTGATCCGGCGTCACGTAACGGATGTTGGTTTTTTCCATGCAGACGACAGCGGGGTTGCTGCGGAGTTTCCAGTCCAGCTGCCCGTACCCGACGTCCACAGCGTAGACCTTCACCGCTCCGTTCTGAAGCATGCAGTCAGTGAAGCCGCCCGTGGAAGCCCCGACGTCCATGCAGATTTTTCCCGAGGGTGTGACTGGAAACACTTTCATGGCCTTTTCCAGCTTGAGTCCGCCTCGGGAAACGTATCTGATCCCGGTTCCGCGCACTTCCACGGTTTTGCCGGGATCGAACAGCGCCCCGGCCTTATCTTCCTTCTGCCCGTCCACATAGACGAGGCCTTCCATGATCAGCGCTTTCGCTTTCTCCCGCGAAGGCGCGAGGCCTTTCTGTGTAAGCAGCACGTCGAGCCGTTCTTTCATCGATCCTCCCCGCGGTCAGCCCGCGTTCCGTCAGGATTCCGGCGCCCGGCGGACTGTCTCCCCGCCTTCCGCACCTCGGCCTCCACCTTCGCGGCTACGGAAACCGCGTCCATGCCGTAAAGCTTTTTCAGCTGGTCCGGGGAACCCTGCGGCACGAACAGGTCGGGAATCCCCACCCGGATGATTTTCGTGCTGAAGCCGCACTCCGCGGAAACCGCGCAGACCGCCTCGCCGACCCCGCCGGCCAGCACATTCTCTTCCATGGTGACAGCCAGCCGGTGCGAAGCCAGCTCCTTTCTGACTGTCTCGCGGTCCAGCGGGCTCACAAACCGGAGATTGACGACTTCCGTTTCGATGAGCTTCGTGCTGAGGATGGCTGCCGCCCGCATGGCGGTCCGCACCATCGACCCGGCCGCGAAAATCACCGCGTCTCCGCCCTTCGCCAGAATTTCCGCGCGCCCGTACTCAAACGGCGCGTTGTACTCGGTCAGGCTCATGCAGCAGCTGCCCTTCGGATAGCGGATCGCGATCGGCCCGTTGAAATTCGCCGCGAACTGGAAAGCCGCCCGCATCTCGCGCATATTTTTCGGGGCAACGACAGTCATTCCGGGGATCATCCTCAGATAGGACAGGTCGAACACACCCTGGTGGGTCTCCCCGTCTTTCCCCACAATACCCGCGCGGTCCACGGCAAAAATCACCGGGAGCTTCTGAATGCACACGTCGTGCAGGACCTGGTCGAATCCGCGCTGCAGGAAGGAGGAATAAATGGCGCAGACCGGGTGATATCCAGCCTTTGCCAGCCCCGCGCTGAACATCACAGCGTGCTCCTCCGCGATCCCGACGTCGAAAAACCGGGAGGGATACTTCCGGGCGAAGGCGGCCATGCCGGTTCCTTCCCGCATGGCGGCGGTAACCGCGACAATTCTGTCGTCGGCCTCGCCCAGCCTCAGCAGAATATCCGAGAAAATATCCGTCCAGGTCTTTCCCACGGAGACCGTCTGTCTCCCGGTCTCCTTGTCAAAGGGGCCGACCCCGTGGAACAGTTCCGGATGTTTTTCGGCTGGTTCGTATCCCCTGCCCTTCTGGGTCCTGACATGGACAATTACCGCGCGGTCCAGCTTCTTGGCGTCGTTGATGATCTGGACCATCGCCCCGATGTCGTGCCCGTCCACCGGCCCCAGATAGGTGATGCCCATGTTCTCAAAGAGCATGCCGGGGACGATCATCTGCTTGATGTTGTTTTTGGTCCGGGAAATCTGGTCCGCCAGGCCGTCGCCGATGCCCGGGATGCCCTGGATGGCGGACCTGACATTTTCCTTGAGCTCGTTGTAATGCTGGCTTGTGCGGATGCCGGCCAGATAGAGCGACATGCCTCCCACGTTGGGGGAAATCGACATGTGGTTGTCGTTCAGGATGATGATGAAATTGCTTTTGAGCATGGAGGCATTGTTGAGCGCCTCATAGGCCATCCCGCCGGTCAGGGCCCCGTCGCCGATCACCGAGACGATCGTGTTCTTCCTGTGCTGCAGGTCTCTCGCCACAGCCATTCCCAGGCCGACGCTGATTGAGGTGGAACTGTGCCCCGTGATAAACGGGTCGCAGTCGGATTCCGACGGTCTCGGGAATCCCGCCAGTCCCCCGTACTGGCGCAGGGTATCGAACTGGTCCGCCCGCCCGGTGAGGATTTTATGGGTGTAGCACTGATGGCCTACATCGAAAATCAGTTTGTCCTCCGGGAAATCCAGGCAGCGGTGAAGAGCGATGGTGAGTTCTACCGCGCCGAGATTCGACGCGAGATGGCCGCCGTTCTCACTGACCTTGTCAATCAGGAAAGCGCGGATTTCCGACGCGAGAATCGGCAGCTGCCATGCGGGCAGTTTTTTCACGTCGTTCGGTTTCTGTATTTTTTCCAGTACCATTTCTCTGCTGCCCCCTCCTTTCCCGGTCAGTGTGTCCGTCCCGCGAGCCTTTCGATCAGTCCGGGAAGAAAAGTATCCCGCGGCCGCAGCGCTTTCATCCTGCGCACCGCTTCCTCCGAAAAGTCCCTGACGTCCTTCTGCGCCCGTTCCATCCCGTACACGGTCACCCAGGTCGTCTTCCCGTTTTTCTCATCGCTGCCGATCGGTTTTCCGAGATCCCCGGCCGTCGAGGTGAGATCCAGGATGTCGTCCCGGATCTGGAACGCCAGCCCCAGAAGCGAGCCGATTTTTTCGCACTCGGCGATTTCGCTTTCGGTTCCGCCCGCCAGAAGGCAGCCGATCATCATCGGGCATTCCAGCAGCGCTCCGGTTTTGTTTTCATAAATATACCGCATCTGCGCTTCCGTGAGCGGCTTCCCCGTCAGCTCCACATCCACGCTCTGGCCGCCCAGCATCCCTGTCGAAGCGGATTTGCGCGCCAGGATCCCGATCGCCCGCACGGCAAGGCCCGCGTCCAGCCCTTCGTCAACCGACTGGGCCGCCGCGCGGAACGCCTCGATCTCAAGGTTGTCGCCGGCAAGCACCGCCATGTCAAAGCCATACTGTTTCCAGGTGGACGGCCGTCCCCTGCGGAGTTCGTCATTATCAATACACGGAAGGTCATCATGGACCAGCGAGGAGGAATGGATCATCTCTATCGCCGACATGAACGCGCCGATTCCCTTTCCGCGGCCGCCGAAGCTGTCAAAAACGGCTTTCATAAGCAGCGGGCGGATCCTCTTTCCGCCGGCCTTCACGCTGTACACCGACGAATCCACCAGCTTTTTCTGGAAATCCGCCTCCTTCGGGAGATACCGGATCACCTCCGCCTCAGCTTCCTGCTGCCTTGCCTGAAATTCTTCTTCCCACGCGGTCATCAATACTCGTCCTCAGGGCTCGGCCACGGGCGGTCAGGGTCAGCGTAAGGATCTTCGTCTTCGCTGTCAGGCTGCGCGCCTGCGCTGTCGTCCTGCGGGCCGGGCGTTTCCCCCGAAGCCTCCATGTTTTCATTCAGTTCGCGGGTGCTGTCCGCGTTGATCATCTGTATCGTTTTTTCCGCCCTGTCAATCTCCGCGCTGCACTCGCGCACCAGGCGGACGCCTTCCTCGTATTTTTTCAGGGAATCCTCCAGAGACAGGGTCCCGCTCTCGAGCTCGGCTGTGATGGCGTTCAGTCTTTGCAGTTTCTCCTCAATTTTCATTTTCTGCGCATCTCCAGATCTGTTTCCACATAGTGAACCGTGACGTCCGCCCGGCCGTCTTTCATATAGAGCCTCAGCTCCCGGTCCTCGGGGATTTCAGCCGCTGAGCACACCGGATGTCCGCTCTGGTCGGTCACAAACGCGTATCCCGCCGCCATTCTGGCAAGCGGCGAATCCCCCGACAGCCGGCCCGTCAGAGCCTCCAGCCTTCGGCGGAGCCGCTCGGCGGGCTTCAGCCCTGCCCCCTGCAGTTTTTCCGCGCCGGCCGCGGCGCGGTCCCGCAGCCGCCTGATCCGGCCGGCCATCGCCGACGCAAGCCTTTCTTCCGCGGGGACTTTTCCCCTGAGTTCCAGAAGGCGCGCCGTCATTGACGCTCTCATGCGGGTATCCAGCTTTTCCAGCTGGCTCTTCTGGCCGGCGAGCTTTTTCCCCGGATTCTGAAGCCGCAGCGAAAGCGCCGCGCTTCCCGCCTTTTGTTTCACCGCCGCGCACCGCGACTCCATCAGGCTGGTCAGGTGCTGCTGTTTCTGCAGCAGCATGCGGTCGTATCCGCCGAGGTCGAACACCGCCAGTTCCGCGGCTGCCGAAGGCGTCGGCGCCCTGAGATCCGCGACAAAATCCATGATGGTGAAATCGATCTCATGCCCGACCGCCGAGATGACAGGGGTTTCGCACCGGAACACCGCCCTCGCCGGCTCTTCCTCGTTAAAAGCCCAGAGATCCTCGTAGGACCCGCCGCCGCGGCCGACGATCATCACATCGGTGTGCAGGGAATCGCAGAACTCCACCGCCCGGGCGATGCTGTGCGCCGCCCCCTCGCCCTGCACCAGAGCCGGAACCAGAATCAGCTGCACAGACGGATTGCGGCGCTGCGTCACGCTGATGATATCGTGGATGGCGGCTCCCGTGGGCGCCGTCACGACGCCCACCGTGGAGACGTATTTCGGGATCGGTTTTTTGTACTGCGGCGCGAACATGCCCATCTCCGCGAACTCTTTTTTGCGCTGCTCGAAAATGCGGTACAGCTCGCCGACGCCGGTTTCCATGAGGGAAGTCACGATCAGCTCATAGCGGCCGTCTTTTCCGTACGAGGTGACGCTTCCCCCCGCGATGATTTCCATGCCGTTCCCGAGGCGGATGTCGGTTGAGCGCCTGGAGCGCGCGAACATGATGCAGCTGATCCCCGCTGAAGCGTCCTTCAGGGTGAAATAGATGTGCCCGCTCGAATGGTACTTGCAGTTGGACACTTCCCCGCGAATGAAGATATTTTTCAGAAAATAATCCGCGTCAAAAAGATTCTTCACATAGCGGGCGATCTGGGAAACGGTGAAGGTTTTTCGGTTTGTGCCTCCCGGGGTCATCGGTCAGCTCCTGCATTCTCTCCGCACAGTTCTCCGCTCCCGGGGAGCGGGTCCGCGCTCCCGCCGGACTGTTCACCGCTTTCATCGCACTGTTCACCGCTCACATCGGACGGCTCCGCGTTTTCACCGGAGGTTTCCGCGCTCTCAGCGTCTGTCTCCGCGCTTCCACCGGACTTCTCAGGGTTCCCGCCTGGCGTCTCCGCGCTTTCGCCTGGCGTCTCCTGGTTTTCGCCTGGCTTCTTCCCGTTCTCGCGGGATGAAAATCTAGCCAGAACCCCGTTCACGAATTTCCGCGAGCGTTCGCCTCCGTACTTCCTGGCCAGTTCCACCGCCTCGTTGATCGCCACTCTCTCCGGAACGGAATCGTCGTAGAGCATCTCATATACCGCGAGTCGGATAATCGACAGGTCTACCTGGTTCATACGGGAAGGTTCCCAGCCTTCCACCTTATCGCTGATCAGCTGCGTGATCTCATCCAGCCTGGACAGCACTTTTCCGGCGCGGTCCAGGATTTCCTGCTTCTCACCCGCGGTAAGGGCGGTCACCGGAGTCACGCCTTCCTCTGCCAGGTCAGCGTCGGGGGTCCCGAAATCATCCACAAAAAGTTCCAGCTGTGCCGGAAGATCCCCGCTCTGGTAGAAAGAGGCGTGGAACACACACTTGAATGTATAATCTCTTAATGTTCTGCGATTCATATGCACCTTTTCATCAGGTAAAAGAAAACCCCATGTTCCGCCGTTCCGGCTCTTTCCGCATGCAGCCATGCGCAGCCGTTTCAGCCGTCAGAACACAGGGTCCGGGCAGTTTCCCCGCTCAGATATCAATTCCGGCGATCGAAACATCAACAGAGCGGACCTGCAGTCCGGCCATATTTTCAATCGCGTTCTTCACACGCTCCTGAACCTTTGCCGAAACTTCCGGAACACTGTATCCGTACTGGATGATGATCGCGATCTGTACAGTAACCTCGGTGCCGTCCACCGCAACGGAAATCCCCTTGGACTGTCCGCGGAGTCCCTGCTTGGCGATGACTTCATGTGTGGCATTGCCCGTGAGGGACGCTACGCCGTCCACCTCGGTAGCCGCAAGCGCGGCGATGATGGCAACGACTTCATTGGCAATTTTCAATTCGCCGGAAGACTCTTCCAGCGACAATATTACAGAATCGGATCTGTTGTCTCTTGCCATATCTGTTCCTCCTGAAAACGATTGGCTTCAAAATGAATATTCATTGAATTCTGTATTTATTATACATCTTTGCCGAAACTGATTCAACGTTTTTCTCCGGCGCAGGCTGTCAGCCGCGGTTTCCCGCAGCCGCTCAGTTCCGATGCCGGAATCGGCGCGGTCAGTCTTTCCTGAAGTAAAGATACAGCGAATAAATCATTCCGCACATGCAGTACAGCGCAAAGAACACATAGACTGCGTGAAAGAGAACGCCGATCACCGGGATCCTTCCCAGCAGAAACGACAGGAACAGCCATGACAGCCCGGCCCCTGCCAGGTAAATCAGAATGGAAGCCAGCAGCGCTGACGGTCCGCCGGAAGTTACCGAATGGCTTACCGGGAAATAGCGATTGATTTTTTCAAGCCAGTCTTTCATCGTATAAACTCCTCCAATATGCCTGTGTCACCGCAGCGGGCGAAACGGCCGATTGTCCATTTCCCGTGTTCTCCGCTGAGAGGCGGAGGCGGTCCGGCTGAAAGCCATAAAGTTCCTGCCGGAGTCTCCGTATAGAAACGCGGGACGAAGGAAAGCAGATTCAACGGATCCCGTAAATTATACATCAGGCAGGCCGTTCAGGGAACCCCGAAAAAGGATACCGGACGGAGACTGCTCTCCGTCCGGGTATCCTTTTTTCTGCCCCTGATCCATCAGTATCTCCTGAGGTCCGGATTATTTCACGCTCCGGACACTCTTTTGGCCTGCGGGCTGTGCAGGTCAGTGTTTCTTAAGGTTCAGGTATCTCGGCCCGAAGTTCGCGCAGGCGCGGAAATCAGCGCCTTCTTTGTCCATGCCGAACGCGTTCCATGCCGCCGGGCGGAAGATCTTGTCCTGCGGAACATTGTGCATGCACACCGGAATCCGGAGGATCGAGCACAGCGTGATGATATCGGCGCCGATATGGCCGTAGCTCGTCGCGCCGTGGTTGGCTCCCCAGTTGTTCATCACGTCGTAGGCGCTCCTGAACGGGCCTTCCTTTCCGTCGCATCTCGGGGTAAACCAGGTGCACGGCCAGGTGTAGTCGGTTCTCTTCCAGAGTTTTTCGGTGACGTCGTGCGGCAGATTGACGGTCCAGCCTTCGGCGATCTGCACCACCGGGCCCAGTCCCTTGACCAGGTTCAGGCGCATCATCGTCATCGGCATCTCAGCCTCGGTCACAAAGCGGGACGAGAAGCCGCCGCCTCGGAAGTATCCGAGGTCGGCCGCGTTCCAGGTGGTAGCCTTGAGCATGGCGTCCATATCCTCGCTGGTGACGTCGTACCACGGCTTCATCACCGGGTTTCCGTTCTCATCGAGGGACTTGCCGGAAGCGTCCAGGCAGGTCGCGCCGGAGTTGATCAGATGGAGGAATCCGCCGTTTTCGGCCGCTTTTCCCTCCAGGTCGTACCCGGTGCAGCGCTTGACGGAGGTCGGGCTCCAGAACGTTCTCACATCGGAGAACATCTGCGCGCGGTTGGTGAGGAGCTTCATGAAGAGCATGCTCAGACCGTTCAGGATATCGTTCTCGGTGGCGAGGATGTACGGTTCCCTCGGCCCGTTCCAGTCGAACGTGGTGTTGAGCATCGCCTCGGAGAAGTCGCCGTTCGGATAGAAATCCGTCCACTGTCTCTGGCCCTGGAAGCCCGCGGCGATGGCGTTGTGCCCGACCATCTCTTCCTCTCGGCCTTTCGGAAGGTTTTTGTTGCCGTTCATCAGGTCCTTGATGATGCACATCATCTTGACCGTGAACTGCCATTCTTTCTCTTTCTGCTCCGGCGTGCGCTGGATTTCCTTCGGGTTCTTGTCAAAGCCCTCCGGGCAGTGAGCCCTTGTCCAGGCGTAAGCCTTCTCGTACTCCTTCTCGTCGTAGATGCCCTCGGACATGCGGCGGATGATCTCCACTTCGTCGACCGACTCCACGCGCATGCCCAGGTATTCCTCCAGGAAGTCCGGGTTCATGATCGCGCCGCCGATGCCCATCGTGACGGAACCGATCTGCAGATAGCTCTTCCCGCGCATCGTCGCCGCGGCCACAGCCGCGCGGCCGAAGCGGAGCAGCTTTTCCTTCACATCCTCCGGGATGCTGGTATCGTCAGCTTCCTGGACCTCGTGGCCGTAGATGCCGAACGCCGGCAGGCCTTTCTGGGCATGGGTAGCCAGAACGGATGCCAGGTAGACGGCGCCGGGGCGTTCGGTCCCGTTGAATCCCCAGACCGCCTTGATGGTCTGCGGGTCCATATCCATGGTCTCCGCGCCGTAGCACCAGCACGGTGTGACGGTCAGCGTGATCGCGACGCCCTGCTTGCGGAAATAATCCTCACACACGGCAGCTTCCGCGACACGCCCGATGGTCGTCGGGGAGATGACAACCTTCACAGGCTCCCCGTTGGAATAGCGGAGGTTCTCCTCAAACAGCTTTTTTGCGGACCGCGCCATGTTCATGGTCTGGTCTTCCAGCGATTCCCTCACCTTGAGATACCCGCGGCGGCCGTCGATGGTCGGGCGGATTCCGATGACCGGATAGGATCCGATCAGTCTGCTTTCTGCCATAGCAAATGCCTCCTGTAATTTTTTTACGCAGAGCCGCTCTGCGGCACTGTGAATAGTGTATCACAAATATTGCCGGAATTCATCAGGATGCGCGGCAATATTTCCGTGATATTCCACAAAATCATGGGGTCTGCCGGAATCTCCTGTCCTCAGACGGCAGGCTGTCCGGCTGTTTTCCACAGGCGGAGCAGCATCTCCGCCGTTCCGACGCTGTAGCCCGCCCGGGCGAAAATCCCGTGGCAGGGGCCGTCCGTCAGGATAATCAGGGGAAGATCTTCCGGGCTGACATAGGACGCTCTCGCGCAGGGCTCGGCGTTTTCAGCCTGCGGGTCCACCGCCGCGGTACAGCGTGGAAAATCGCCGAGCGCTCTCGCGATCAGGGGATCTTTTATATCCGCCGCGTCCTTCAGAAGAAAGACCAGCGATTTCTGGATCTCCCCGAACTCATCCCGGCTGTCATGCAGCTCATTCAGGATGTGTTCGGTCGGCTCCTTCCCGGCGTCCAGCCAGAACAGGATCCGGGGACCGGATCCCGTGAGGTCCTTCAGCCTCAGGCTCCCGCTGCCCATACTCCTGTCCTGCCCGCAGGCTTCCAGGGGACGCAGGAGAAAGTCCGGCAGATGGCAGTCGGCCGTCATCTCCGAAAGTTCCGCCCGGCGGAACGCAAGTCTCACCCGCCGGGTTTCCCCGGGCTTCAGCTGGACGCGGAGCGTCTCCGCCTTCTGCGAGCCGTTCGGCAGCCGCAGAGACGTGACGAAGCGATAAGTGCCGTGCGGCACGGAAATTCTGATTTCCCCGCTGTCCGGGCGGCCTTCCAGGGCGCCCGGGATATCCAGCGTGTGCTCCTCACCGTCCCGCACCGTTGCGGCAGTCCAGGATGAGCCGTACCCGCGGATTCCGGCGTCAGCCGCGTCGATCACAAGTTCCGCGTCCCGCGTTTCCGCCGGGTCAGCCGTCACCCACCCGGATCCGCTGTCGTACTCACAAACGAGATCCAGCGGGGACAGCCGGGCCGGGATGCCGAGCGTCCGGCAGACTGCGGTGAAAAGCACTTTCATCGACATAGTGCTCCCGTACCCGGACCGCAGAACGGCGCCGGGCGGGGTGATCAGGCTGCTGCGTTCTCTCCCTGGGATTTCACGGATATCTGCTGAAATCCACTCCCGGATTTTCCTCGGATCCTTCCGGAAGTCTTCCCGCAGGCTGCCGTTTACATGCTCTCCGCAGTCTCTTCTCCACAGGGAAAGCACTTCCCACGCAATCCTCGGCGAGATCACATAGCGGAGAGTTTTTTCGTCATTCCTGCCCTGCGTTTCTGCCGAAGCATATGCGCGCTCCAGCTCTCTCAGGATCTCCGCGGGGCAGTCCGCCAGGTCCTTCGCGGAGAGGACCGACAGAAGCTTTTTCCTGCGCGCCGCGGTTTCCGGATCCGCGCTCAGGAAATCCCTGACAGCGGGATTCACGTAATTTCCGGTGCGGGATTCACGGATTTCAGACGCCCGCTCCAGTTTTTTCCTTTCGCGCTGCCTCTGTTCGTCCGGCACCCCCGACGGCCATTTCAGGGTTTCCGCCGGCGCGCGGAAATCAAAGCTGATCCATCCCGGAGCGCCCCCGCGGGTTTCTTTCCCTGCCGGGCCGGTTTTCATGTCCACCCCGGCCGCTCCGGCTGTACCGTTCTCCGCGGCGGGACCGTTCCCCGCCGCTGCGCCGGCATCCTTATCCGTGCCGCCGGCAGTGAGAAGGACCGCGGTTTCCCGCCCGGTGTCAGCCAGGCAGCTCACGTGTTCCTCCCCGACATCCGCGCAGACTCTCACGGAACCTTTTCCGACCGTGACGGAGGCTTTTCCCCCGCTGTCCGTCGTCAGCTGCGCGATATCGCAGAATTCCGCGCCGTTTAAAAGCTGCAGCCGGACGGCGGCGCCTCCCGCCGGTTTTCCGGACCGGTCCGCCGCGTGCACCGTAAAACGGACGGTGTCCGCATAGCGCGCGGTCTGGTTGAGCACCAGCAGCCCGCCTTCCCGGCCGATGACGTCAGCCTCCGGTTCTTCAGGCAGCAGGCCGCATCCCTCCGGGCAGAAATAGCGCGAATGCACGATCATGGCCCTCGAGGCCGCCTGCGGGAACCAGCCCCGGTTCAGGGTGAGAAGCGGCTCGCAGGCCCCGAAAAAGACCCACCGTCCCCCGCACCAGGCTTCGACCCAGGCGTGATTGTCGTCGCAGTGGGCCCATCTCGGCACATAGACCTGCCGGGCCGGGATTCCCGCTGAACGGAGCGCGGTCACGCAGAAAGCGGATTCCTCCCCGCACCTCCCGCTCCCGCAGGCATAAAACGCCGCGGGGGAAATCGTGCGCCGGTCCGTCCCGTGGTAGGTTCCCTGCTCCGCGCACCAGTAATTGGCTTCCACGATCGCGTCGTACGGTTTTTTCCCGGCAGTGCGGGGACGCAGCTGCGACGCGAAGAACGCCCGGCACGGCCGGATCTCCTCCTCGTTTACTCTGTGGAAAAGAACATAGGGAAGCCAGATTTCCTCCGGAATCTCCCGGACGGCGGGATCGGCCATCCACAGATCGACCGCCGGGTCCGAAAAGCTCCGGAAGACTTCCGGGCTGTACGTCACGAGATCCGACATCGGCATCATGGCATAGAGGTATTTGAATGCCAGGGCGTGATCGCGGTCCATTCCCGCGGCCTCCCCGGCCGCCTGTTTCATCAGTCCGGGAAACCGGCCTGTGAGCGCTGCGAATTCTTCTTCAATCCGCGCCCCGTATTTTTCAAGAAACTTCTGCATCTGTTTTCGTCCTCCGCTCCCCGGCATTCAGGGACACGCCCTGAAGTCCGCAAAGGAATCCAGTACCTCCCGGGCTTCCCGCACTTTGTCTTCGTCCGTCTGCCAGATCTCATACTCCGACAGGGACGGGAGCCCCATCGAGACGTCCCGGCTGCGCCACTTCATGCGGCTGTCCACAACCTTTTTCCCGGACATGTGGTAAATCCCGGCCCGCACTTTCGGCACCAGCGTTTTCAGCACTTCCGCGTTCACTCCGCCGCCCGGCATCACGGCGATCCGGCCTTCCGACTGCTTCACGAGCTCCGCCAGAAGGTCCGACCCATCCGTAACATTATTCTTCTGCCCGGAAGTCAGCACGGTCCCGATCCCGAGAGTCTTCAGAAATTCAAGGCCTTCACGGGGATCCCGGCACATGTCAAACGCGCGGTGGCAGGTAATCTCCATCGTTCCCGCCGCCTCTGCCGCCTGCTCCATCTGTTCGCGGCAGAATGTTCCGTCGGGATTCAGAAAACCGATCACAACGGCGTCCGCTCCCAGATCCCTGAAAAGGCGGATATCGCCGAGGATCACGCAGAACTCTTCCTCCGTGTAGCAGAAATCCCCGAACCGCGGGCGGATCAGCACGCGGATCGGGACCGGCACGCGACGGCGGACTTCGCGGAACAGAACCGCCCCGGGCGTCGTCCCGCCGACAACCAGGTCCGAACACAGTTCGAGCCGGTCGGCTCCGCCGCGAGCGGCGGAGACGGCCGACCCGATACTGTCGACACATACTTCAAGCTGAAGCCTGTCCATAATCCCCTGTCTTTCACTCATCCTTCAGTTTCACCTTCAGCACCGTGTCCACGGGATCCGGAAGCACCGGATCCGGCCCGAGATCCACAAAGCAGATATTCGGGTAGTCGGAATGCGTCCAGCTGTGGGAAACCGGCACCTCGCTGCCGTCGAACAGCCTGCGAACGTATTCCACGCTGCCCGGTTTCACGCCGATCAGCGGAACCGCACCCATCGTGTTCTCGAACATATGGAAATACAGCGTGTTCCCGTTCTGCGTAACGCGGCCGTAGTCAGGCTTCGGCAGGCTGGAGCGCCCGCATCCGTAGATGCTCTCGGAGTTCTGCTTCATCCAGGAGCCGACCTGCGACAGAATCTCCTGCGATTCCTTCGGGATGTTCCCGTTGGAGTCAGGGCCGACGTTCAGCAGCAGGTTTCCTCCCTTGGAGACGCACTCCACGAGCTTTTTGATGATCATCGGAGCCGGCTTGAAGAAATGGTCGATGGCGTTGTAGCCCCAGTTGTTGTTCATGGTGATGCACGATTCCCACACCATCGGCTCCCCGTTGACATCGCGCACCCCGTCCGGCGGAATGATCTGCTCCGGGCTCACGAAATCGCCGTGGTAAGGCTTCGGGTTTCCCGTTGCCAGCGAGCCGTAACCTTCCCCGCTGGCCTCCAGGCGGTTGTCGATGATGATGCCCGGCTGGAGTTCCCGGACCATGTTCACGAGTTCCGTGGCTCCCCACTTTTCGCCGCGCATGTCGTCGTAGGAGAAATCAAACCACAGGATGTCGATTTTTCCGTAGTTGGTGCACAGTTCCCTCACCTGATTGTGCATATAGGTGAGATAACGGTTCCAGTCGCGGTTTTCATTGCCGTACGCCGGGTTATTGCGCATCGGGTGGTTGCGGTCCCCGTAGTGCGGGTAATCGTCATGATACCAGTCCAGCAGCGAATAATACAGGCCGACCTTCAGGCCCTCGGCGCGCACCGCGTCGACATATTCGCGGACCAGGTCGCGGCCGCATTTCGTGTTGGTGGACTTGAAATCCGTGTACTGGCTGTCAAACAGGCAGAAGCCGTCGTGGTGCTTGGCCGTCAGAACCATGTACTTCATGCCGGCTTCCTTTGCGGCATGGGCCCACGCGCGCGGATCGTAATTCTTCGGGTTGAACTCGTAGAAATACTTCATGTAGTCTTCTTTGGGAATCTGCTCCACGCTGCGGACCCACTCGCCCCTGGCCGGTATGGAATAGAGGCCCCAGTGGATGAACATGCCGAAGCGGTCGTGCACGTACCACTGCATGCGGCGGTTATACTCTTCCCGGTTGAACTGGTACATAAAAATCTCCTTTCTGCGGAATGACAGGCTGTCTCAGCCCTTGACCGCGCCGATCATAACGCCCTTGACAAAATACTTCTGCACAAACGGATAGATAATCATGACAGGAAGCGAGGAAACCACGATCAGGCTGTACTGCAGCAGGTCCTTGAGGCCTCTCTGCCTTGCCAGGGCATCGGCGCTTCCCATCATGGTGACGTCGACGTCGCTCATGATCAGGATTTCGCGAAGGATAATCTGCAACGGCATCAGCTGTTCGCTCTTTAAATAGAACATCGCGTCCTGGTAGGAATTCCAGTGGCCGACGGCATAGTACAGGACCAGGACGGCCAGGATCGGCTTGCACAGCGGGACAACGACCCGGATCATGTACTGGAAAGGCGTGCATCCGTCGAGCTCCGCGGCCTCGTACAGTTCGTCCGGGATGGAGTTGACCATGTACGTGCGGCAGATGATCATGTTGTAGGAGGACATGGCCACCGGGATGATCATCGCCCAGATCGTGTCCACAAGACCGAGTTTCGTGATCACCAGGAATGTCGGGACAAGGCCGCCGGAGAAATACATGGTGAAGACGAAATACATCGAGATTTTGTTTCTCGCGGTAAATTCCTTGCGGGACAGCGGGTAGGCGCACAGAACCGTCATCACGATGTTGACGAACGTGCCCACTACCGTATAAAAAATGGAGTTCCTGAGTCCTATCCAGAACTTTTTGTAATTGAACACAGCCTCATAGCCCCTGAGCGTCGGATCGACCGGCCACAGGCCGACCTTTCCCGAAATCACGGCCTGCGGGGCCGAGAAGGAACACGCGATGATGTTCAGTACCGGAAGGAGAACAATCAGAACGATCAGCGTCATGAAGAAATACAGCAGGATCGTGCCGATTTTCTCTCCCGTGCTCTCGCTCCTGAACGCGTGGAACCGCTTTCCTTTTCCGGCTCTGACAGCGGCTCTCTGCGCCGCTTTTTCTTCTTTGTTCATTTTCTCCCTCCTCTCATTACCAGAGACTGGTGTCCGTCAGCCGCTTGCAGATGAAGTTCACGATGACAAGCAGCCCGAAGCTGATCACCGACTGGAACAGGCCGGCGGCGGTGGAGAACCCGAACTGGCCCTGCGTAAGGCCGACTTTGTAGACAAAGGTGGAAATGACCTCGGAAGTGCTGATGTTGATATCATTCTGCATCAGGTAGACCTTGTCGAAGCCGATGTTGATGACGCTGGCGGAGTTGAAAATCAGCATGGTGATAATCGTCGGCGCGATCGACGGGAGGTCGACATGGATGATTCTCTGGAAGCGGGAAGCGCCGTCGACGATAGCCGCTTCCTGCAGTTCAGGGTTCACGCCGGCCAACGCGGCGATGTAAATGATCGAGGAATAGCCTGCCGTCTGCCACAGAGTGCTCCACACGTACAGGGACGGGAACAGGCTGGCCTCGCCGAAGAAATTGACGGGCTCAAACCCGAGCGCCTTCAGCACCGTGTTGAAGATACCGGTGCGCAGGTCCATGCTCTTCATCATCATACCGACGAGGACGACCGTGGAGATGAAGTAAGGCGCGTAGGTGACCATCTGAATGAATTTCTTGTATCTCTGGCTTCTCATCTCGTTCAGGCAGATCGCCAGAATGATCGGAAGCGGGAAATTGACCAGCAGGCTGTAGACGCCGAGCCGCAGCGTATTAATGATGATTCTCGAGCTTGACGGGGTGGTAAAAAGCTGGCGGAAATACTTGAGGCCGACCCACTCGCTGCCGAAAATGCCCTTTCTCGGGGAATAATCCTCAAACGCCATGATAATTCCGCCCATCGGAATATACGCGAAAATGAAGGCGTAAATCATCGGAAGGGCGATGATCGCCCAGAACTGCCAGTTGTAGCTGCTTCCCAGCTTTTTCTTTCTCTTCTTTTTCCCGGCTGCCGCCGGCACGGTACCGCTCTTATTTTCTGCCATACCTTCTCCTCCTTCGTTTTTCAGCACCGGCGTTCCCGGCTGCGGCCCGGGATGAAGCGCCGCCCCGCGGGCTGAGCGCAGACCGCCGTCTTCTGTCTGTTAACCCGGCAATGAGCCCTGGGCAAAACCGGAAGCCCCGGTTTTGCGCACGGCTCACTGCCGTATTGTCCAGCCTGAAAAATCGTGCCTCAGAAAACATGCGCAGCAAATTGCGCTTTACATCAAAGGGGACCTGCCTGCATAACACAGGCAGGTCCCCTTTCCCTTTTGAAACCCGTTTTTCGGATAAAATGTTCCGGTTTCAGCAGATTATGATTATTCAGAAGCTCCGTTTGATCTGTCGTAAGCGGTCTGATAAGTATCAAGCAGAGTCTGCAGACCGGAGTTCTCAAGTCCGTCCAGATAGGACTGCCATGCGGCGTCGTCGTTGATATCCCACTCGCCGGTGATGAAGTTGACCTTGCTGGAAGCAATGTAGTTTTCAACTTCCACGCCGATGGTGGAGATATCGCTGGCCTCGTCGGCCGTCAGCTTCAGGTACGGAAGAACGTCAAGGTCGCCCTTCTCCGGATCCTGCTTGTACGGCTCCATCATGACGGACGCGTCGTACAGGAGTTTCTCCAGTCCGGCCGATGTTCCGGTATCGATATCCGGATCGGTAGCCTGTCCGAGACGATAGTCAGCCGGTGCGTAGCGGATGACGACGTCCTGCCAGTCGTGGTTCTGGGCTTCGGAGGAATACTGAGCCTCGTCGGAGATCTTGTAAAGAGCCGGCTCGCCGTTCAGGCCGACAGATCCGTCGTTCGGCTCCCATACCCAGTCAACGCCTTCGTCAGCGCCGAACTGAGAGGAGATATCACCTTTCTCAGAGAAGAAGTAGTCAACCCAGCGGAGCAGAGCTGCCGGATTGGTGCACTTGTCGGTGATGCTGAAGCTGCCCTCTTCCACCGCGTCATACTTGAACCATGTGGTGTACTGCGTGCCGTCCGGGCCTGCCAGAGGCGCGATGCACTGGTACTTGCGGTACAGCTCGTTGTTGGACTCGGCGTCGATGCCGTCGGAAATGGTTCCGAACGGAACGAACAGAACCGGCTCGTCTTCCTGGTTCATGATGTTGCGGAGGGTCTCTGCGTCCTGCGTGAAGTCGCCGTCGTAGATCGCGCCGAGATCATACAGGGATCTCAGGTACTTCAGGCCTTCGCGGTAAGCGTCGGTGTTCGCGGTCTCGACGATGTTGCCGTCGGTATCGACAGCGATCTTGACGTCGTAATCCTGGCTCTGGCCCGGATCAAACTGGAAAGCGTTCATCAGCCATGCCGTGAAATCGACATACCAGCCGGAGTTAGCGCCGCCGATCGCGATCTTGTCCGGATACTTTTCGAGGAACTTCTTGCAGACGTCGTAGAATTCGTCGGTCGTTGTCGGGACTTCCACGCCGAGCTCATCCAGATATTCTGTGTTTACCCACATCTTGCGGCCGAACGAGCAGTGGTAGCAGTCGTTGAATCCGGCGATCGCGTAGATATGGCCGTCCGCCGCCCTGGTGGAATCGATGTAGTCACCCATCTTCTCGACGTAGTTCGGCATGTTCTCGTAGATCAGGTCGTCCAGCTGGATCAGGATGCCCTCGTCGACGCCCCACTGGGCCTGGTCGACGGAAACATACATGATGCAGTCCGGATAAGTTCCGGTGTTGAACTCCATGTTGATTTTCTCGGTGCGGTCGTCACGCGTGCCGGTCTCGAAATCAAAGTGGATGTTCGTGAGGTCTTCCATGTACTTCGTGAAATCGTTGGTCGCGAAGTCTTCGACATTGGGCATCGAAAGACGGAACATGGTGAAGGAAAGCGGTTCGTCACCATCATAAATCGGGTAGGTTCCGACTTCTGTCAGCTCGCTCGCGCCGCCGTCATCAGCTGCTTCGTCAGCGAACGCGGCGCCGGACGGAATGACCATTGCGGCAGCACACAGTACTGCCATTGCGGTTTTGAATTTTCTCATTTTTCCTCCTTTATAAGTTGCGACGAAAAGCACCGGTGTTGAGATATATATATCACGAATCTGAAGCCAATGCAAGAAAAAAATTCTTCAATTTGTCCAGTTTATTCATCTATTGACCGGAAAATTGAGTAAACCCGCTATAATTCGTCTGCCAAAATGTATAGAACTTACTGTGTTACACGAAAACGCTCTGCCGAAAGCAGTATGGCTGTCCGATGCGCGGCAGACCGCAATATTACTGACATTAACCGCGGCAGAGTACAAAAATACCCTGCTGCTGACAATGTCTCTCTGCTGCTGACATACTTTTTCCGCTGACAATGATTCCCCCGCCGCTGACAAAATTGTTTAATGTTTATCATGATAAACTGTATATCCGCCCGCGCGGTCATTTCACCTTCCGCTTTTCAGTTCGGAAGGCCTGCCCTCAAACGGCAGGACCAGTCCTCCGCCAGCGGGCTCTGGCTTAAAGCAGCAGGTCTGGCTTCAGGCGGCAGGTTCCCGTCCGGTCTCCGAGCTTCGTTCTCATTTCCCTTTGGCGCAAACCTGATCCGCGTTCTCCGGAATATTCAGAATTCCGTCGGGAAACTCCTCCTCCGCGTGCTGTTTCTTTCGGTAAAGTTATGATATACTTCGGGAATAGAAAAGCCCGGAAGCGGAGACTCTGTTCTCCGCCTTCCGGGCGGGAAGGAAAAAACCTGCTGCACTATGCTGAAAAAAAAGCGGAAAAAGATCCGCACCCTGACGCTGAAGTCCGGAGACCGGGTGCTTTACGACGGTCCCCTGGCGGAACTCCCCCTGACCGGCCAGGCGATTCTTGACGCGAGCATCCGCTACTTCAACGATCCCGAACCCTGTGAAATCCACAGCAGCGCCGCGCGCCTGCGCATCGCCGCCGACTTCGCGGATGAACTGGGGAAATCCGACCCTGATTATGAAAAACTCCGCCTCTGGACCGGCCTCCCCGGGCTTACGGAGGGAACGGTGACCGAAAGCGAAAGCTGAGAAGCCGCTCCGGGAAATACCGCCGAAAAGTCAGTAAAACCTGGTATCCGTCGGCCCGGATACGCGCTGATCCGCGCCGGGAAACGGAATTCTATACAGAAACCAGAAACACAACCCAGAAAGGAAGGTACCTTCTATGCCTGCTTGGCTCAAAGACGCCGTTTTCTATGAGATCTATCCCCAGTCCTACAATGACACGAACGGGGACGGCATCGGGGATCTCGAGGGAATCATCGAAAAACTGGACTATATCAAAAGCCTGGGGTTCAACGCCCTGTGGCTGAACCCGTGTTACGACTCCCCGTTCAGGGACGCCGGCTACGATGTGCGCGACTACCGGAAGATTGCCCCGCGCTACGGCACCAACGAGGACGCCGTCCGCCTCTTCAGGGAAGCCCACAGGCGCGGTATCCATGTACTTTTCGACCTTGTGCCCGGCCATACCTCGGAAGAGCACGAATGGTTCAGGATGAGCAGCCGCAGGGAGAAAAACGAATACTCCGGCCGCTACATCTGGTCGGATTTCTGCTTCCAGGGCATGGATGGATACCGCATCATAGCCGGCGAGGCGGAGCGCGGCGCCACCTATATGATCAATTTCTTCAAGTGCCAGCCGGCGCTCAACTACGGCTTCCTGCATAAAACCGAGCCGTGGCAGACCGCGGTCGGGGACCCGGACGCCGTGGCGACCGTCGAGGCTATCAAGGATATCATCCGTTTCTGGCTTGACCTGGGGCTTGACGGTTTCCGCGTCGACATGGCAGATTCGCTGGTCAAGGGCGACGACGACAGAAAGACCGGAACCAGCGCAATCTGGAGAAACGTGAGGGCGATGCTGGACGCCGAGTATCCCGAGGCGGCCTTCGTCTCCGAGTGGAGCCGTCCGGAGCTCTCGCTCCCGGCCGGTTTCCATATGGACTTTATCCTGAACAATTCCGACCAGGCCTTCGGGACGCTGGTCCGCGATTACCAGAACCATACGGACCGGATCATCCAGGGCGGCGACGGTTTCATCGGGAACGGAAAGCCCGCTCCCGCTTTTGAGGACCACAGCTACTTCAAAAAGGACGCGGGGGGAACAGTCACGAAGTTTTCCGCCCAGTACACGGAAATGCTGCAGAAAACCAGAAAACAGGGCTACATCAGCCTGATCACCTGCAATCACGATACGGTCCGCCCGAGATTCAACATGGGATATGACGAGCTGAAACTCTTTTACGCTTTTCTCTTCACGATGCCGGGCGTCCCGTTCCTGTACTACGGCGACGAAATCGGGATGCGGTATCTGGACCTTCCGACAAAGGAGGGCGGATATTTCCGCACCGGCTCCCGCACGCCGATGCAGTGGAACCACGAGACGAACTACGGTTTCTCCGACGCGGATCCCTCAAAGATCTACCTGCCGCAGGATCCCGCCGCGGACGCCCCGACCGTCGCGGACCAGGAAAAGGACCCGCGTTCCCTGCTGAACACCGTAAGGTCCGTGCTGGCCCTGAGACACGCGGAGAAAGATCTCCAGGCGGACGGGGAATTCGCGTCCGTGTTTGAATCCGATGAGAATCCGCTGTTCGTCTACCGCAGGGGCGGGCTGATCCTGGCCGTGAACCCCTCCGGTTCCGCGCGTTCCGCAGAGCTTCCCGCCGTATACCGCAGTGAGATGAAGCCGGTCTGCACGATCGGATCCGGCGCTTACACCGGCGGGAAAGTCACGCTCGGCCCGCAGAGTTTCGCGGTGTTCCGCCCTGAAAACTGAAAAGCGCGGCGCAAACCGCTGCGCCGCGCTCTTCCGCCGGATCCGGTTCTGCCGGATCCGGTTTTTTTTCTGCCCCGGGCTTTTCCCAGATCCGCCTGAGCGGATAAAGCCCGGGCAGCGGGCTGACGATGGTGATGATAAGCCACCGGACCTGCGCGCGCAGGCCAGGATTCTGCCGGGCAAAGCCGCATCAGCTGCGGGCCCGGGCTGTCTGCCGGGCCGGGAATCACCCGATCAGCACCATCATCACGGCGAAAACCGCGAAAGCCGCGGCCGTCGCCAGCTTGACCGCCGGAAGTGCCTTCAGCGAAGAGTTTGACGCCCGCACCGCGTTTCCGGTCTTTGCCACCGCGAGCACAAGAATAAGGCTGGGCACGCACATCGCCGCGACGTAGATGACGAAAGATAAGGCCGCCGCGGTCTCCCCGGTTCCGCTGCGCATCAGGTACAGGATTTCCGCCAGGTAGACCTGCCCGGTGCAGAAAAACTCACCCGCGGAAATCACGGCCCCGAGCGCGAAAACAGCCGGGGCAAGCCGCGAGGCTTTCACGCCGCTGACCCTGCGGATCATGTTTTTGTTCCACTTCCGCAGGCCTTTGGGCAGCTGCATTCTCTCCTTCCCGTATTCCTCTCTCTTCACATGGACGAAATCGATCACATACAGGATTGCCAGAAGAAAGAATACCGCCGCGAAAACTAGGGTCAGCACGCGGTTCAGGCCTGACAGGACGGCTGTGTCGATCGCCTGGAACAGCCGGTACAGGCCGAGCCCCATCGCAAAATATGCGCACATTTTTCCCGCCAGGTAGGACAGTCCGGTCAGGAGGATATTTCCCTCGGCGGCAATCACGGCGGCCAGAAGCATCAGCAGCATCGACGCGCCGCAGGGATTCAGCCCGTTGACCAGTCCCGTCAGAATAAGGCTTACCGGGCTCTGGAGCCGTTCCGCTGACGCGGAAGCGCTCCCGGCGCTATTCCCCGCTGCCATCTGAAAAACCGCGGCATCCAAATTCTGCATTTTTCCGGCTTCAAGCTCAGATCTGAGATTTTCCCCGATGCTGTCCGCGCCGGTCAGCCACCCGTTCTGGTAGAAAACCGCCGGCACCTGCTGCTGGCTGTCCGGAACCTCATACAGATCGAACAGCGCGTAAAGCACGCTGACATTGCTGCCCTGCGTGATATCCGTGCGCTTTACCACAACCCGGGATTCCGTTCCGTCCGCGAGAGTGATCTCATCCCCGATCTCGTCCAGCAGCTGCTCAACCTGTTCGCAGTCCGCGCAGGAAAGCGTGGTGAAAAGCCAGATGACGGAATCGCTGTCCTCTGTGTCCAGATCCCAGGCGTCAGCGGTCTCCGCCTCCGCGGCTGAAGCCTGCTCCCGGCTCTGTTCTTCTTCCCCGCTCTGCTGCTCCTCCGCCTGAGCTGAGGAGAGTTCCGCCGCGTCCCCGGCCGCGGTTTCCGCGGTCTCCGTTTCCGGTTCAACGCCGGCGCAGCTCAGGAAAAAGCTCCGCAGATTCTGCCGGATCTCCGACAGGCCGACCATCGCGCGCCCGCCGATCACCAGCACCTCCGCGCCGGACGGAAGATCCGTCAGCCCGAGCTCCTCCTTCACTTCGCTGAACTCCGCCCTGGCTCCCGACTGGAAATAATTGTGCTCCTGGATGACGTAGGGGTATTGCGCCTTCAGATCCCCGATCTGCTCGCTGACAATGCTGTAGAACTCTTCCTCGGGAGCGCAGGCGGAACAGGTATTGAAATAATAGTAGTCCATCCGGACCGGCTCTTCCGTAGCATCCGCGGCGGTATCATCCGGCACAGAAGCCTTTTCTGTTTCCGCCGCAATACCTGTCGCTTTTCCCGATGCCTGCCCTGCGGCTGCCGCCGTGACCGTTTCCGCCTCCCCGGCATCATCCTCGCCTGTGCTGTTTTCCTGCCCGTCGGCAGAAGCTGTTTCCTCCGCCGCCGCGGGTTCCGCGCACACCGTCAGAATGGCCGGCGCCGCCGCGAGCGCTGCCGACACAGCCAGCGCGGCGGCCGTTTTCACCGCACGCCGGGCCGCGGCGCGCAGGCGGCCTTCCCCCTTACCGTTGCGCATGTTCTCTCAGTTCCTCCACCAGGATACCCAGCGTTTCCGCAATGGTGTCCACTTCTTCCTCCGTGTTGTCATGATCCAGCGTGAGCCTCAGGGAACCGTGCGCCAGCTCCGCGGGTACCCCGATGGAAAGGAGCACGTGGCTCGGTTCGACTGATCCGGCGCTGCAGGCGGAGCCCGTGGAAGCCTCAATTCCCTCGCTGTCCAGAAGAAGCATCAGTGATTCGCTCTCGATCCCCTCGAAGACAAAGCTCGCGTTCCCCGGCAGCCGATTTTCCCGGCTGCCGTTCAGATGCGCCCCGGGGATCTCCAGCACTTCGTCAATCAGCCGGTCGCGCAGCCTTGCGACGGTTTCCGCGCGCTGTTCCATCTGGCTGCAGTTTTCTTTCAGCGCGGCGGCCA
Source organism: Lachnospiraceae bacterium (assembly GCA_050944455.1). GTDB lineage: Bacteria > Bacillota > Clostridia > Lachnospirales > Lachnospiraceae > Anthropogastromicrobium. The sequence goes on along the minus strand of JBMNRC010000001.1, from coordinate 66,645 downwards.
TCGCGGCGATTCCGGCCACATTTTCGGTCCCGGCGCGCCTGCCGTTCTCCTGGCCGCCGCCCTCGATCAGCGGTTCTGTCGTGAGTTCCGGATTCACCGCCATCACCCCGACGCCTCTCGGCCCCTCGAATTTGTGCGCGGAAAGTGACAGAAAATCCGCCCTTGTTTTCCGGAAATCCACCGGGATGTGTCCCACGGCCTGAACGGCATCGGTATGGAAAAGAACATGGTTTTCCGCGCAGACCGCGCCGATTTCCTCCACCGGCTGAATGGTCCCGATCTCGTTGTTGGCTGTCATGACGCTCACCAGCGCCGTATCCGGCGTGATCGCCTCCGCGACCTGTTCCGGCGTGACGAATCCATCCCGGTCCGGTTTCAGCAGCGTCACGGAAAATCCCTCCCGCTGAAGTTTCGCGAGCGTGTGCAGAACCGCGTGATGCTCAAACATCGTCGAGATCAGCTGGCGCTTTCCCTGCGCCCTGCCGATCATCGCCGCTGCCCGGATCGCCGTGTTGTCGGATTCGCTGCCGCCGGATGTGAAGACAATGCCGGCAGGGTCCGCGCCCAGGCAGTCCGCGACGGCCCGCCTGGCCTCCTCAAGCACTGACCTGGCTTTCCTTCCGTCCGCATACACAGACGAAGGGTTCCCGAAAACCGTCTGGCAGACTGAAACATAAGCTTTGACAGCCGCGTCAGACATCCTTGTCGTCGCCGCGTGATCCGCATAAATCATCTGTTTTCCTCCAAACCGGCGGTATCGCTGACCGTCTTATAATTTTCCTTCCCGGATACCGTTTCCTGCCCTCTATTCTATCACAAAATTTCAGCGGCCTCTCCGCCAGAGCCCGGTTCGGATGGGCCTGTGCCGATCGGCCGCTTCATTTATGATAGGGTTCGTTGCGCAGTATCCTGAATGACCGGTAAATCTGTTCCAGCAGGATAACACGCATCATCTGGTGGGGAAAGGTCAGCCGGGAAAAGCTGATCTGTTCCCGCGCCGCCGAAAGGACTTCCCCGGAGAGCCCCAGTGAGCCGCCGATGGCAAACGCCAGATGCGAATTCCCGCGGTTCATCAGATCCTGCAGATGCGATGCCAGTTCCGGCGAGGAATAATCTTTCCCCTGGATCGCCATCGCGATGAGATAAGCGTCCGGGGGGAGCTTTGCCAGAAGCCGCTTCCCCTCCTTCTGCCTGATCTGTTCCTCCAGGGCTTCGGAGGCGTTTTCCGGCGTTTTCTCGTCCTCCACTTCGACAATGGTGACTCTGGCGTAGGCGCTGATTCTCTTCACATACTCCGCGATGGCGTCCCTCCACCAGCGCTCCCTGATCTTTCCCACTGTGAGCAGCGTAATCTTCACGGCAAACCTGCTTTCTGCGCTTTTCCCCGGCATCTGATCATCCCGTCCTCCGAGGCGATCCACTGCACCGGGACATCCCACGGCTGTTCGCTGACAAACGGCACCAGCTGGTCCCTGAAACAGAGACCCACGGCTGCGCATTCCTCCGTGACGCCGGCCAGGTACCTGTCGTAATATCCTCCGCCGTACCCGATCCGGTATCCGCGCCGGTCGAAGAGAAGGCCCGGAACCAGAATCAGGCTGCCGGGCTCCGGCGCGCACTCCGGACAGGAATCCAGCGGTTCCCGGATGCCATGGAATCCGCCCGTCCTCAGTTCCGAGGACGGATCCCGGACCACCCGGAAAACCATTCTGCCATCCCGTCCCGAAACCGGCGCGGCGGCCCGCTTGCCGTCCTTCAGCGCTGCGTCCAGGATTTTCCAGGTGGATACCTCCGACGATACGGAAAGGTACAGGAAAACCGTCCCGGCCGCCCGGTACTCCGGGCTGCGCAGGACAAATCCCGTGATCGCGTCCGACCTGCGGTCCCGGTCCGGGATCAGGTCCCTGGCCCGGATCAGCTGTTTCCTGTACGCCTTATCCATCAGTCGCCGTCCCCCGGATAATATTTGTCGTGCCGTTTTTTGACGTCCACAATCGTTCCGTCCGGCTCCTTGATTTTGATGGATTCCAGATCTCCCCGCACGCTGGCCCGGATCGACTGAACATAAGCGAGGCGCAGCTTTTTCTGCTCCTCCTTCTCCGCCTCAGTGATCGTACCCGCTTTCTCTTTGTGGTATAGCTCGTTGATTCTCGCGATATCCGCGTCTGTGACTGCCATCTCTGTTCCTCCTTTTCTTCCGTTTTTTCCGGTTTTTCCGTCTCAGTACCCTGTTTTTCTCCGCGGCCCGCGCCGCTCCCGCATGGGCGTCCCTCGTCCCATCCCATCAGGTGCGCCGGCGCGGTGGCCTGCGCCGCTCCGGCACGGGCGTCCCTGCGCGCCGTATCGGCCGAAAACGCTCATTCTGCCTCACTTTTGACGCGGGATACCCGGAGCCGGCGCTTTCCCGGCTGTCCTGATTCTGATTCCGTGCCTGTTCCGCGGAAAATCCTCAGCTGCCGGAATACGGCGCGTACTTCTCCGCGATCCGTTCCGCGGCGGCGCACCCGTCCATGGCCGCGGATGTGATCCCGCCGGCGTACCCGGCGCCTTCCCCGCAGGGATAAATGCCGCGGACCGGCGATTCCCCGCTTTCGTCCCTCAGGATCCTCACCGGCGACGACGTCCGGCTCTCCACGCCGGACAGCACGGCGTCCGGCCTGTCAAATCCGCGGATTTTCCTGCCGAAGTATGGGACCGCCTCCTTCAGTGCGGCGGAAACGCCGTCAGGGAGAACCCGGTTAAGGTCCCCGAACCCGTATCGGCCTCTGATACAGGGCTCCACACCGCCCAGGGATTCAGAAAGGCGTCCCGCGGCGAAGTCCCCGTACAGCTGCACCGGCACCCTGCCTGCCGCGGCCCTGAACGCAGCCTCCTCCAGCCGGCGCTGGAATTCCATTCCGGCGAGGATTTCCCTTCTGCCGGGATCCGCCGGCAGTTCCTGGCCATAGCGTTCCCGCGGCGTGGTTCCCGCGAAATCCTCCGGGCCGACCGTGACGATCAGCGCGGAATTGGCGTTTCGCGAATCTCTCGCGTGATAACTCATCCCGTTGGTGACCAGCCTGCCCGGTTCCGTGGACGCGTTGACCACATAGCCTCCGGGGCACATGCAGAAACTGTAGACTCCCCGGCCGGAGGACGAGCGGAATGTCAGCTTGTAATCCGCCGGCGCCATGTTCTCCGGATACTCCGACCCGTACTGCGACAGGTTGATCATCGCCTGCGGATGCTCGATCCGCACGCCGACCGCGAACGGTTTGGACGTCATCGGGAGCAGGTCAGCCAGCAGGGAGAAAGTATCCCTTGCGCTGTGTCCTGCCGCCAGCACCAGAATCCCGCAGGGAACCTGCCGGATGCCTCCGGGAGTCTGTACGGTGACTGCTTCAAGCTTTCCCCCGCGGATCTCCAGGCCGATGAGCCTGTGGTGGAACAGCACTTCGCCGCCCTGCCGGATGATCTCTTCCCGGATGTTTTTCACGACGGTCTTGAGGACGTCCGTTCCGATGTGCGGTTTCTGCAGCACCAGGATCGATTCCGGGGCGCCGTGCTCCACAAACGTCCGGAGAACCTCCCGGCCGCGGTGGAAGGTATCTTTGACGCCGGTGTTCAGCTTTCCGTCGGAAAAGGTGCCTGCGCCTCCCTCCCCGAAAGAGACGTTGGATTCGGGATTCAGCTCTCCCCCGCTCCAGAAAGCTTCGACGTCCCGCTCCCGCTCGTCCACCGGCGCTCCCCGCTCGATCACAACCGGCCGGTATCCGTGCTTTGCGAGTTCCAGCGCGCAGAACATCCCGGCCGGGCCGAAGCCCATGATCACCGGCCTGCCGGGAAGCGTCTCCTTTCCCGGTTCCGGAAAGCGGTATGTCTCATCCGGAGATACCATCAGCTGCGGGCTTTTCCGCCCGAGAAGCTTTTTCGCTTCCCGGTCCGGAAGGTCCGCGTCCGCTGCGCACACGTAAAAGAGTTCGGGCTTTTTTCTGGCATCCACCGATTGCCTGACCAGCGTCCACGAAAACCCGGCCTCCTTCGGGAGACGCAGTATCCTGCGGATCTCCTCCCCGAGCGTTTTTTCGCTGTACTTCCCGCATGGTATCCTGATTCCAGATATCCTGATTTTCATCGCTCTTCCCTGTCAGACGGGCTGCCGAACCGCAGCCGCTGCCGCGCGTCCTTTCCCCCGCTTACTGCCCTGCCCGCCAGTGTTCCCGTCGCCCAGGCCCACTGCAGGTTATAACCGCCGCAGATTCCGTCGGCGTCCAGCATCTCACCGGTCAGATAGAGGCCGGGGACCAGCCGGGATTCCATCGTCCCCGGATCGATTTCCGACAGGCGGATTCCCCCCGCGGCGCACTGTGCCTGCGAGATCGGGTTTGTCCCGGTTATCCGGATTTCCATTTTCTGGATCGCGTCCATCAGCCTTTCCTTCCGCGGGCCGTCCGTGAGCCTGCCGTCCGGTGAAATCCCGGCCCGGTGGACCATCACCTGAATCAGCCTCGGCGGAAAAATTCCGCAGAGAAGCTCCGCGGCTGTGCGCGAGGGAAATCTCTCCATCCGGTCATCCAAAAAAGCCCTGAGCTCCTCCCGCGTTTCCCGCGGCCGGAAATTCAGTTCCGCCGTCACCTGCTGTCCCTCCGCCAGCGCCGCGGACGCCAGGCGGCTCACCTGGAAAACCGGGATCCCCGAGATGCCGTAATCGGTCAGCTGCAGCTCACCGCAATCGGAAGCCGTCTCCCCTTTCTGCGTCCGGACCGTGATGCGGCCCTGCTGGCGCACGCCGGCCCATTCCTTCTGGAAATCCGTGCAGTGCAGCCCGCAGAGGGACGGGAGAACCGGAACCAGATGGTGGCCGAAGCTTTCGGCGATCGCGTAGCCGGTCACCGGCTGTGCCCTTTTGGGCACGCTCACGCCGGCGGGAGATCCGCAGGACAGGATCAGCGCGTCCGAGGCCGCCTCCCGGACGGTCCCGTCCTTCTGCATGTACTGCACGCAGAAACGCCCGTGTATCCGTCCGGCTGACCGGGCCGCAACCTCACTGATCACCGTGACACCGTATCTCTTCAGTTCCAGCGAGAACGCCTGGCACACCGAGGACGCCTGCAGGGACGCCGGGTAATAATATCCGTTCCGCACCGCCGGCTCGATGCCGAGGCTTCGGAAAAGCCCGACAGCCTCGCTGGTTCCGAAGCTTCCGATAATCCGGGCGATCGCCGCGGGATCCCCGCCGCGGTACCGCTCCGGTCCCATCTCCGCGTTCGTAAAGTTGCATTTTCCGTTTCCGGTCGCCGAGAGTTTCTTTCCCGGGCGCTGATTCCGGTCAATGATCGTGACCTGACATCCTCCGCGGGCGGCGGTCAGCGCTGCCGTCATGCCCGAGGCCCCGGCGCCTATCACAGTGACCGAACGCCGTGCCGCTGTTCTGTTCTTTCTTTCTTCCATCGCTGGCTCCGCTCCCCGATTTTCAGAAAAAGGCCCGCCGGCCTGCCGCGCGGCAGACCGGAAGGCCTCCGGTATTCGACTGACTGGTAAAATTACTTTAAAACCCTCATCCGCCTTCCCAGGGCGATCAGCTTTGTCCCTCCCGGAATCGCGCTCATATTGCGGGCGGTGAGCAGCCCGGTGCGGCACGCGACGGCGAAATAGGTGATCATCGAAAGCAGGACCGATATAATCATCGGAACCGCGGTTCCCAGGAACAGGTGAAGCAGTTCGTAGGACGCAATCGTCACAACGCCCATGATGAGCGAGCAGATGAGCGGCAGGATGAAAACTCTCCCAACAGCCGGCGTATAGCCCAGGATGCTGTGCAGCGAGCGGAAATTCAGGACGGCGACGGTCAGTGCGAACAGCACGTAGCCGACGATGATGCCCCAGATCCCCGCGTGGAATCCCCACATGAGAACTGCCGCGAAGGCTATGTGGATTCCCAGGCCGATCGCCGAGTGAAGAACCGGGACGTTCATCCGGTCGATGCCCTGCAGAATCGAGTTGGTGATGGTCGAGAACGAGAATGTGAGAACCGCGAGAGCGCCGATCCTGAGATAGTCGCCCGCCTGCGTGTGATCCGACGGGAACAGCGTGTGGATAATCGGGTTGGCCAGAATCATCAGCCCGATGCAGCACGGGAACGCAACAGTGCTGGTAAAGCGGAGGATCGCGTTGATTTTGGAGATTTCCGCCTTCCTGTTTCTCTGGGCGTGCTCCGCCGAAAGCGACGGAACCATCGCGACCGCCATGGCCGAGGCGATCGATACCGGGATATGGATCATCAGAAGGCATTTGCCGGTGTAGGCACCCCAGTTGATCTGGCGCACGGCATCTTCCGCCCCGATGGACGCCATATAATGGCTGTACAGGCTTCCGTCGACGAGGTCAATCGCGTTGTAGCAGGCCGTCGACAGAATCACCGGCACCGCTGTTATGGTCAGCACATGGAAAATCACCCGGATATCGTCGCTGGCTCCGGATCTGTCCCCCGCGGCCTTCCTGAGGAAGGTTCTGCGGTATCCGATGTAGAGAACGACCATAAAGACCAGCGCGACAAAGGCTCCTGCTCCGGTTCCGATGGTGCCTCCGGCAGCGCCCCACGCGGAGGACAGCCCGACAGTTCCCTGCGCGGCGTCCTGCTTGGCGCCGAAATTGAACAGCAGCCAGGAGAACAGAACCGAAACCACGGCGTTGACCAGCTGTTCCAGCAGCTGGGATACGGCGGTGGGCCTGGTCGTCTGGAGCCCCTGGAAGAACCCGCGGAAAACGCCGAGGAGCGACATGATCAGGATCGTCGGAGCCATGAACCGCAGCGGGATCGCCGCGAGGGCGTCGTTATACAGCACCTCGGTAAAAGCCTTCGCCCCGAACAGAACCAGAAGCGCGAACAGCGACCCGACCAGCAGCCCGAACAGGATCGCGCACTGGAAAATCCTGCGGACGTTCCGCCATTCTCCCATTTCCACTTTTTCGGATACCATCTTGGATACCGCCAGCGGCAGGCTGTAGGAAGACAGAAGAAGCAGAATCGTGTAGATGCTGTAGGCGTAAGAGTAAAGGCTGTTGCCCCGGTCGCCGATGATGGATGTCATCGGAATCCGGTATACCATTCCGATGATTCTCACCAGTATGGAGGCAACCGCAAGAATGCTGCCCTGCGCAATAAAATCGTTCTTTCCTGACCTGGCCATATTTTTCCTTCTTAAATTATTCCGGGATTATTCTGCCCGGCAGTGATCCGGCTGTCCGCGGTTCCCCGCCAGCCCTCCTGGTTACCTGCGGATTCCGAGACCGTCCAGGATCTCTCTCTGGCGGTCTTCCATCCTGGTCCGCTCTTCTTCGTCGATATGGTCGTACCCGAAAAGATGGAGCATGCTGTGCGCAATCAGAAAGCCCAGTTCCCTGGTTTCCGAGTGCCCGTAGGCCCGCGCCTGCTCCCGGACTTTCTCCAGGGAGACCACGATATCTCCGAGCATCAGTTCTCCGGTATCAAAGTTGAAGTAATCTTCAGAATCGTCCTCGAGTTTCGAAAAATCGGCCGGGGAATCGTAATCCACCAGGGGGAAGGACAGCACATCCGTCGGCGCGTCGATCCCGCGGTTTTCAAGGTTGATCCGGTGAATCTGCTCATTGTCGGTGAGAAGCACGCTGACCTCGGCCTCATAGGGGCATTTTTCCGCGTCCATGCAGCCCGCGATCACCCTGCGGATCAGCGCTTCGTAATCAAAGTCCAGCTTCACCGAAGATTCATTTTCGATTGTGATTGTCATTGTCTTTTTTATGTCTGTAATCTGTCCTGTCGTAGTCGCCGTTTTCATAGCGGCGGCGCTCCGACGCGCGCCTCAGGGAATCAGAATTCCCGCCTCCGTGCGCCTTCTCATACTTCTCGTAGGCTTCGACGATCTTCTGGACCAGCGGATGGCGGACGACGTCATGGCTGTCCAGCCAGCAGAACCCGATTTCCTTCACATCCTCAAGCACCCGGATGGCCATATCGAGGCCGGACACCTCGCCTTCCGGAAGGTCTTTCTGGGTCATGTCGCCGGTCACAACCACCTTTGAGCCGAAGCCGATCCGGGTGAGAAACATCTTCATCTGCGCCGGCGTGGTATTCTGCGCCTCATCGAGAATAATGTAGGCGTTGTCCAGCGTGCGCCCGCGCATATAGGCCAGAGGGGCAACCTCGATCAGTCCCTTTTCGGAATTGTGCAGATAGCTTTCCGCTCCCATGATCTGGTAGAGAGCGTCGTACAGCGGACGGAGATAGGGATCGATTTTGCTCTGCAGGTCTCCGGGAAGAAAGCCCAGTTTTTCTCCCGCCTCGATCGCCGGCCGGGTGAGGATGATCCGGCTGACTTCCCCGGCTTTGAAGGCGCTGATGGCCATCGCCATGGCAAGATACGTCTTGCCGGTCCCGGCCGGGCCGATGCCGAAGGTGATCATCTTCGAGCGGATCTGGTCGACATAATGCTTCTGGCCGGCCGTCTTGGGCTTGACCGGCTTTCCGGTCACCGTCCGGCAGATGATGTCCTTATCGATCTCGAGGATGCTCTGCCCGGATTCTTTTTCGGTCACGATCGACGCCAGCGTGTAGTCGACGTTCTGCTCCGTGATCTCGTTTCCTCTCCTGGCAAGTTCGGCGAGCGTATCCAGGACAGACCTGGCCTGGGCCACGTTCTCCGCGGATCCGATAATCCGCACCGAACCGTCCCGGCTCACGACCGTCACGCCCAGCGACTTTTCAATTTTGCGCAGATACTGATCCATCTGGCCGAAAATATTCTGCTGCTGATCCACGGGGATCATCATTTCAGCTTCCGTCAAATTCATTAACTAGATTTTCTCCCTGTCTGCTTCCGGCAGAATGGTGGCCGGGCGGACGCCGATATTTTAACATTCCTGAATTGTTATGGCAATACGCAAAAAGGCCGCCCCACAAGGGGCAGCCTTTCAATTTCTGCAGTACAAATTAATTATACTTGCGCTTTCTTGCCGCCTCAGACTTCTTCTTGCGTCTGACACTCGGCTTCTCGTAATGCTCTCTCTTGCGGATCTCCTGCTGAATACCAGCCTTCGCGCAGTTTCTCTTGAATCTGCGCAATGCGCTGTCCAGGCTCTCGCCTTCCTTAACAATTACATTCGACAAAGTTCACTCACCTTCCCTCCAGCTGCCGATTTGTGCAGCTGCAGCTGTTTGGGTATTTTCAGCACGTTGATCATTATATCACATCCGGCGGGCATGTCAAGCTCCAGTTTCGGTCATCTCATCCGGATCCGCGGGAAGCCGCCGAAACATCCGGCTGGCCCCGCGCCGCGGGCCGTGACCGCAGCCTTCAGCCCGACGGCTGCCCGCGCGCGCAGCTGCCATCCGGAACCGCCGCCGGGCCGTGAAGCCCGGCAGGAATCATAACAGGATGGTGTGCCGCACCGGTATCCGATGAATCCGCGCTGCTCTCAGTGAAGCTGGCTCTCCAGCACTTCCGCCGCTTTCGCGAGCGCGGCGTCGATGCCCTCCGGATTTTTTCCGCCCGCCTGAGCCATCGTCGGGCGGCCGCCGCCGCCTCCGCCGAGAAGGCCCGCGATATTCCTGATCAGGTTCCCCGCGTGAGCGCCTTTTTTCACCGCTCCGTCAGCGGCCGCGACAACCAGGCTGACCTTGCCGCCCTGGCTGGAGGCCAGAACGACGACGGCGTCATCGCCGAGCTTCGCCTTCAGGTCGTCGGACAGGCCGCGCAGTTCATTCATGCCGGTATCCGGAACCTTCGCGGCGACAAGCTTTACGCCGCCGATTTCCTGGACCTTGTCGAGGACGCTTCCCAGCGAATTCTGGGCCATCTGCGCTTTGAGGCTCTCGTTCTCGGACTTCAGGGCCTTCACTTCATTCTGGAGCGCTCCGATTTTTTCAGTGAGCTGTCCCGGAGCCGCCTTCAGTTCGGCTCTCGCTTCGTTCAGCTCTTTCTCCACACCGGCGAAATAGTTCATCAGGCCTTCGCTTGTGACCGCCTCGATCCGGCGGACGCCGGACGCGATGCCGGACTCCGACAGGATTTTGAAGCAGGCGATGGAGGAAGTATTCGCGACATGGGTTCCGCCGCAGAGCTCGAGGGAAAAGTCTCCCATCGAGACAACGCGCACCACGGCGCCGTACTTTTCGTTGAACAGCGCCATCGCGCCGAGTTTCTTCGCTTCATCGACCGGCATCTCGCGGGTGACAACCGGGAGCGAGGCCGCGATCTCCTCATTGACGATCCTCTCCGTTTTCGCGATCTCATCCGGAGTCATCGCCTGGAAGTGGGTGAAGTCAAAGCGGAGCCTGTCAGGGGTGACCAGGGAGCCTGCCTGCTGGACATGGTCGCCGAGGACAATCCGCAGCGCTTTCTGGAGCAGGTGGGTCGCGCTGTGGTTTCTCGCGATCAGCGCGCGGCGGTGTTTATCTACGGCCATTTGGACCGTCTGCCCGTCGGAAATCATGCCCTTCAGCATCACGCCGAGATGGGCGATCTTCCCGCCCTGCAGATGGATGGTATCCTTCACCTCAAACTCGCCGTCCGGGCCGGAGATCTTTCCGGTGTCGCCGATCTGGCCTCCCATCGTTCCGTAGAACGGGGTCCTGTCGGTGATAATCAGTCCCATCTGTCCGTCCGTGATGGCCTCGGTGATCTCGTCGCGGGTCAGGTCGTGCAGATCCGCGTCATCCGGGTGAAGCCCGAGCACCAGGACTTTCGCGTCGGCTTCCGTGGAAACGTAGCCGCAGAACGTGCTGGCGATGGAAGCGTCAAGGTTCTGGTAGACGGTGACAGCCTGTCCCATGTAATTGCTGACGGCTCTGGCGTTTCTCGCGGTATCCTTCTGCTTCTTCATGCACGCCGCGAAGCCTTCCTCATCAACCGAGAGCCCCTTGTCCTCGAGGATCTCCCTCGTCAGGTCCAGCGGGAAGCCGAACGTATCGTGCAGGCGGAAGGCGTCCTCACCGGAGAGAACGGTTTTTCCCTGCTCCGCCATCTGTTCCTCGAGATCTTCCAGCATCGAGAGACCCTGGTCCAGCGTGCGGTTGAAGTTGTTCTCTTCCTTCGCGATGACGCTGACGATCATCGCCTGCTTCTCCTCAAGCTCCGGATATCCGTCTTTGGAGGTAGCGATCACGGTCTTCGCGAGATCCGCGAGGAAAGTCCCTTTGATCCCCAGGATTCTCCCGTGGCGGGCCGCGCGGCGCAGCAGCCTGCGGAGCACATAGCCTCTTCCTTCGTTGGACGGCATGATCCCGTCCGAAATCATAAACGTCACGGAGCGGATGTGGTCCGTGATGATCCGGATGGAAACATCCTTCTTCGGATCGTCGTGATAGTGGACGCCGGCGATTTCGCCGACGTGGTCGGACAGGGCGCGCAGCGTATCGACGTCGAAAATGGAGTCCACGTCCTGGCACACGACAGCCAGCCGCTCCAGGCCCATGCCGGTATCGATGTTCTTCTGGATCAGGTCGGTATAATTTCCGTGGCCGTCATTGTTGTACTGGGAAAAAACAATGTTCCAGACCTCCATGAAGCGGTCGCCTTCGCCGCCGACCACATCCTCGGGGCCGGTGCCGTACTTTTCCCCGCGGTCATAGTAGATCTCGGAGCAGGGGCCGCAGGGGCCGGAGCCGTGTTCCCAGAAGTTGTCTTCCTTGCCGAAGCGGTAGATCCGGTCTTCCGCAATACCGATCTCGTCGTGCCAGATGCGGAAGGCCTCCTCGTCGTCCAGGTAGATGGACGGATACAGGCGGTCCGCCGGGATCCCGACTCTCTCCGTAAGAAACTCCCAGGCCCAGTGAATGGCGTCCTTCTTGAAATAATCGCCGAAGGAAAAGTTCCCGAGCATCTCGAAGAAAGTGCCGTGGCGGGCGGTCTTTCCGATGTTCTCGATGTCGCCGGTGCGGATGCACTTCTGGCAGGTGGTTACCCTGCGGCGCGGAGGGATCTCCTGACCTGTGAAGTAGGGTTTGAGGGGCGCCATGCCGGAATTGATGATCAGCAGGCTGTTGTCATTGTGGGGTACCAGAGAAAAACTCTTCATTCTGAGGTGTCCCTTGCTCTCGAAGAAAGAGAGGAACATCTGTCTCAGCTCGTTAACGCCATACTTTTCCAAAGTAAAATGCCTCCGCTGCAAAGTAATTGATTTCCCGCCGTGCGTTCAGGGAGCGGCATTCCCGCCCACGCGCGAACGGTGCTCATTTTATCACATGCCAAAATCGGTGTAAAGACGGAAACCCGCGGCATGCCGCCGCTGTTCACGCCATCCCGGGGCCTGACCGATGCCCCGGCCGCGCTCCGGCCATTCGGGTTTGCCGATGCTCCGGCCGACCGGGTTCACGCCATCCCGGCTTCAGCCCGGCAGCATAAGCCGTCCTCGGATTCCGCCTGTCCGTTCATGCCATCCCCGGATCCGGGGGAAGCCCCGGCTGGTCCGCGGCCGAGGTTGCCAGCGCGTCGCAGCGCTCGTTGTAGAAATCCCCGGCGTGCCCTTTGACCCACACAAAGGTCACCTCATGGGGTTCCATGGCCGCGAGAAGCCGCTTCCAGAGCTCGGGGTTCTTCACCGGCTCCTTCTTTTTCCCGCTCCCGCGCATCCAGTTGTTCTTCCGCCAGTTTTCCACCCAGTGATCGTTGAAAGCCCGCACCAGATACTGCGAATCCGAGTGCAGCTTCACCCGGCACGGCCTCGTGAGCGCTTCCAGCCCGACGATTGCCGCCATCAGCTCCATGCGGTTGTTCGTCGTCCTGGCATATCCGCCGGAGAGCTCTTTCGTGTGCAGCTGCCCGTTTTTATCCGTGACAAGGATGACGGTCCCGTAGCCGCCGGGACCATCCGGGTTCCCGCGGGCGGAACCGTCCGTATAAATGGTTACGTCTGTCAAAGACTCCATTCTCCTTTCTCGAGGAAACGCTTTGCGGTCTCATCCGCCGCCTGAATCACCGACGGGTCGTACCCGAGGATGCCAAGGAGCTTGATGGCGTTGCGTGTCGTCGCGCAGCCCTCATACAGGCGGTAGTTGAAGATCACGTCGTCGTCCTTCACCTCCTCGGTGAAGTGGTAATTCGCGTAGTAACCCTCAAGCATCTGCGTGAGCTCGACGTCGTGCGTCGCGGCGAAGCAGAAAACGCCGTCCTGCGACAGTTTCTGGAGGATGCGGCTGGAAGCCGCGATGCGCTCGACCGTGTTGGTTCCGCGGAGCACTTCGTCGATGAAGCACATCACCGGGGCGCCTTCCTCCGCGCAGGCGTCCATGATGCGCTTGAGGGATTTGATCTCGACAATGAAGTAGCTCTCCCCCTCCTGCAGGTTGTCCTTGAGGGCCATGGACGTGTAAATGCGGTAGAAACCGGAGTGGTATTCCTTCGCCGGGGCGATTCCGATCACCTGGGCGAGAATCTGGCTGATGGCGACCGTCTTCAGAAAAGTGGACTTTCCGGAGGCGTTGGACCCGGTGAGGAGCACCGGTTTGTCCGTATTGATGCTGTTGGCCACCGGCTCCTTCAGCAGGACATGGTACATGTTTTCCGCGTGCAGATGGCGGAAATCCCCGCCCTTTTTCCCCGCGTCAGGGCTCCGGCTGCCAGTTCCCGCCTCCGCGAGGTCCGCCTCGCAGCAGAACGGGAGCATCTCCTCATAAGACGCCATCGAAATGCAGGCGTCGAGGGTTCCGGTCTCCTCCATCAGGGTCAGGATCTCGGCCTTGTGCTTCTGCATCAGGGCAATCAGCCGGTTGAACTTGATCAGGTCCAGCCGAAGGAACATGTTGACGTAATCGCCGACCGCGGAGCCCATGCTGGTGCCGGCCGCCGTGGAAGTTCCGAGAAACTTCGACCCTCTCGAGACGGCGCTGAGCGTCTTCACCGCCTCCTTCATCCTCTGCTGCGACGCCGCGAGCTCCTCCGCGCCCGGATTCAGTTTCAGAATGTCCTGGGTGCAGGAAACCAGGTGAGCGATCGCTCCGACCGTCACGAAGTAGGGCTCGATCGTGCTCTTCGTCTTGAAGTAGGTGTAGATGTTGTAGATCAGCGCCGCAATCAGGGCGACGATGCCCGTCGCCGGCTGGATGACGGTCAGGATGATGCACGCCGGATACAGCAGGAGCTGCAGATAGTTGCCGACATTGCTCTCGGGAACGACCGAAGAAATCGTTTTGACATAGTCGATCATCGCGTACTTCTTCGTGAAGCCGATCTGGGAGAGCGCGAGCTGGTAATCGACGCGGATTTTCTCTTCCTTCCGGAAATACTCGATGATGTCCCTGCGCTTTTTCAGCTCGCTCCCGGTCAGCAGCGGCTGGCGGAGCATGCGGTAAAGCACGTCGTCGCCGCAGCTGCTCCGGCAGTTGTTGATCTGGCTGTAAACCAGGTCGAGATCCAGGTCGTTCCAGGTGATATCGTCGATGGTGTAGCGGCTGCCCTTCGTATTTTCGTAGTAGCGGGCGATCATATCCAGCTCTCCCGGCTTGTACTCCCGCTGCGGGAGCGATCCCCAGGAGGTCACGATCTCGCCGAGATACCGCTTGCGGAGCCTGGACTTCCTGGTGACAGCCCGGTAAACCAGCACCGCGGCGACGATGCCGATCAGGATAATGTAAGCCGCGATCTCGCCTGTCATCACAGATCCTCCATCCGGCGGATACTCTCCCGCACGAGCGCGTTGAAATAGGGAGCCGCTTCGTCGGCTTTTGCCTTGACTTCCTCGTGGGAAAGCGTCTGGTCCGGCCCGAGCAGGCCCGCCGCCATATTGCTGATGAAGGAGATGCCGCAGACCCGCATGCCCATATGGCGGGCGGCAACCGCCTCCACGGCGGTGCTCATTCCGACCGCGTCCGCGCCGAGAATCCCGGCCATCCTCACTTCCGCCGGCGTCTCGTAGGCCGGCCCGGTGAACTGGATGTAGACTCCCTCGCGCAGGCTGATGTCAAGCCCGGAAGCCGCCTCGCGGATGACGCCGTTCAGCTGCGGATCGTAGATCTGGGACATGTCGGGGAACCTCTCCCCGAGGGAATCCAGGTTCGGCCCGATCAGGGGCGAAGGGACGAAGGAAGAAATCTGGTCCCGGATCAGCATGAAATCCCCTGCCTCAAATTCTTTGTTGATGCCGCCCGCCGCATTGGTCAGGAACAGGATCTCAGCGCCCATCAGGTGCATCAGGCGCGCCGGCAGCACGACGTCCGTGATATCGTACCCTTCGTAATAGTGCACCCGGCCCTTCATACAGACCACCGGGACATTGCCCACATGGCCGAAAATGAACTTGCCTTCGTGACCCGGGACAGTGGAAACAGGAAATCCCGGGATGTCGCGGTACTCAATCTCCGAATCCGGCTCGATCTCATCGGCAAAGCCGCCGAGGCCGGAGCCCAGAACCAGCGCCACCTTCGGCGTGAAGGGGATGCGGTAGTCAATGCACTCATAGCTCTTCAGCAGTTTCTGGTATACATGATCGTCCATACAATACCCTTTCTCCCGGCCGCAGCGTTTTTCTGATTCCGGCTGCTGCCGGACCGGCTGCGGATGCCGTGGCTTTCACACTCCGACTCCGCTCATTTCCACAGCGGAGATTCCATTTCTTCCTTTTTCTCGCGGCACATCAGGTCGTCCACCGCCTGCGCTGCGCTCTTGCCCTCGAAGAGAACGCGGTTGACCTCCTCCGTGATCGGCATCGGGACGTCATATTTTCTGCCGAGCGCCAGGGCGGCTTTCGCGGAGTACACGCCCTCCACCACCATCCTGACTTCCTTCATGGCGTTCTCCGGCGTCATCCCCTGCCCGATGAGTATGCCCGCCCGGCGGTTCCGGCTGTGCATGCTGTTGCAGGTGACGATCAGGTCGCCGATCCCGGACAGGCCGTAAAAAGTCGCCTGCTGTCCTCCCATCTTCAGACCGAGCCTGGTGATTTCCGCCATGCCGCGGGTCATCAGGGCCGCCCTGGTATTGTCCCCGCATCCGAGGCCGTCGGAAATGCCGGCGGCCAGCGCGATGACGTTTTTGAGCGCGCCGCCGGTCTCGATACCCAGCACGTCCGGACTGGTGTACACGCGGAATACCGGGGACATGAAAATGTCCTGGATTTTTTCAGCGTCCTCCCGCCTCTCCGCGCCGGCGACAACCGCCGTCGGAATGCGGACGGAAACCTCCTCGGCATGGCTCGGTCCCGAGAGAACGGCGCACCTCGCCTGCGGAATTTCCTCCCGCACCTGCTCGGTGAGGGTTTTCAGGGTGCCTTCCTCAATGCCTTTCGCGACATTGACAATGAGCTGCCCCTCCCGGATGAACGGCCTCATCTTCCGGGCCGTCGACCGGGTATAGATGGAGGGAACCGCCAGCACGCACAGGTCCATCCCGGTGCAGGCTTTCCCGAGATCCTCCGTGAACTCCATCGAATAGGGAATAATCACATCCGGAAGATTCGGGTTGCGGTGAGTTCGCTTCAGATCCGCGATTTCCTGCGGGAGAGCCGACCACGCGGCGACTTCGTGCCCGTTTTCGATCAGGAGCTTGCCCAGGGCGATTCCCCAGGTTCCGGTGCCGATGATACTGACTTTTGCCATGACGAATCCTTCTGTATTGGGAGGCCGGCTTCCGCAGGATCAGTGCTGATCCCGGTTATCGGCGTCGGCGGTTTTCTTTTTCTTTGAGAAACTGATCTTGTTTTCCGTTCCGTGAATCAGCCTTTTGATATTTTTCCCGTGGCGGGCGTAGGCAAGTCCCGAGATCAGGGTCACCCAGAACATGTACTCGCCGGCGTCAGCAGCGGCCACCGGAAGTTCCCCGGCAAGAAGAAGAAACAGGTTGGAAAAGAAATAGGCGGCGACGGCCACCAGCGATCCGAGGGAAACGTACCGGGTGATGATCACCGGGATAAACCATCCCGCCACGCCGGCGACGCAGACAACGGGGTGCGTGAGAAACACCAGCGCGGAAGTCGCCGAGATTCCTTTCCCGCCCTGAAAATGCAGGTAGATGGGGAAATTGTGCCCGACGATGACGCCGAAGCCCGTGATCACCATAAACAGAAGCGCGTGATCGGGATCGACGCGGCTGAAAACCGCCCTGACGATCAGGCAGGGAATCAGGCATTTGAGCATGTCCCCGAAAAAGACGATGAATCCCGCCTTGTTCCCGAGAACGCGCAGGGCGTTCGTCGCCCCGGCGTTTCCGCTCCCTTTTTTGCGGATATCGATGCCGTTCAGCCTGCCCACAATATACGAGGTTTCAAACAGGCCGCAGCAGTAGCCGATCACAAACAGCAGAAGACGGATCATGTCTCCTCCTCACCCCTTCTCTCACGGATCAGGAAGCGGAGCGGCGTCCCACGGAAGCCGAACGCCTCGCGGATCTGATTTTCCAGATATCTGGTATAAGAAAAATGCATCAGCTCTTTGTCATTGACAAAGACCGCAAAGGTCGGGGGTTTGACACTCACCTGCGTCATGTAGTAAACGCGCAGCCGGTGCCCTTTGTCCGAAGGCGGCTGCTGGGCGGTCAGCGCTCTCGCGAGCACCTCGTTGAGCACACCGGTTCCGACCCTCAGGTTTGCCGACTGGATGATCCTGTCGATCTCGTCGAACATGCGGTCCATGCGCTGCCCGGTTTTTGCGGAGATGAAAATGATATCCGCGTAGTCCAGGTAGGAGAGGGTCCTGCGGACTTCCTCGCTGAATTTGTAGACTGACTTGTCGTCCTTCTCCGCGTAGGCGTCCCACTTGTTGACCGCGATCAGGATTCCCTTGCCGCGGTCATGCGCGATTCCGGCGATTTTCGCGTCCTGTTCGGTGACGCCCGCCGTCGCGTCGATCACCAGCACGACAACGTCTGCCCGGTCCACGGCCGTGACGGTCCGGATGATGCTGAACCGCTCGATGTTCTCCGAGATCCTGCTCTTGCGCCGCAGCCCGGCGGTGTCAATCAGGACATACTCCTGCCCGTTCCGGGTAAAAGGCGTGTCGATCGCGTCCCGCGTTGTTCCGGCGATATCCGACACAATCACCCGGTTTTCTCCGACCAGGCGGTTGACAATCGAGGATTTTCCCACGTTCGGACGCCCGACGATCGCGATGCGCGGGCGGTCGTCGTCCTCTTCCTGCCCCAGGTTCTCCGGGAAGTGCGCGCAGATCTCATCCAGCAGTTCGCCCAGCCCCTGCCGGTTGGCCGCGGATACGGGAAACGGATCCCCGGTTCCCAGGCTGTAGAACTCATAGATGGCGTTCTGTTCTTTTTTATAATTGTCAATCTTGTTGACGCAGAGCACGACCGGCTTTTTGCTGCGGCGGAGAATGTCCATCACGCGGCTGTCATCATCCATCAGGCCGGTTTTCCCGTCGACAACCAGCACGATCACATCCGCCGTCTCGATGGCGATTTCCGCCTGCTCCCGCATCTGCGCCGGAATGACTTCCGTGGATTCCGGCTCAATTCCGCCGGTATCGATGAGCGTAAACTGATAATTCAGCCAGGTGCAGTCCGCGTAAATGCGGTCTCTGGTCACGCCGGGGCGGTCGTCCACGATGGAAATCTCGCTTCCGGCGATATCATTGAAAAGAGCCGACTTGCCGACGTTCGGGCGTCCGACAATTGCGACTACCGGTTTTCTGTTCAAAAGTTCAACCTCCCATTTCACCGCCGCGGTCTGCCCGGCCCTGAGCGCATCCGCCCGGCGGAGCTTTGATGGCAGCGTGATTGGCTGGCTGCCCGCTCTTCAGTTTCCGTCAGGCTATACCCTGCGGGCGGTTCCAGCCGGACCGCCCGGCGGCGCATTTCATGGCTGCGCCTTTCCCGGCGGCCTGTTCCGCAGCGTCCGTCAGATCACACGCAGGAGACGGCATCTGACGTCTTCTTTACAGCTCATAAGGGGAATGAAGCTGCCCTGCCTGTTCCTCCGAAGGCTCGCAGGCAAAGGCTTTCACAAGCTTCTGACCTTCCGATTTTACAATAACGACAGGTACTTGTAAAGCTCGTTCCAGCCCGCCCCGCGTCATGCCGTCGAGAAAAACCTCCTCCCCCGAGCGGAACATTTCCGCCGGCAGAAGCAGCTTTTCCCCCAGTTCCTTCCCGGCCAGCTGCGCCGCGATATCCCGGCCGGTGACCAGGCCCGCGACCGTGATCGTCTCGCCGAAAAAGTCATTCCTGATCGGGTAGACATGGATCACGATCCCCGGGAATTTTTTCTGCACTTCGTCGGCGATCCGCCGGATCGTCGGCCAGGCGAGCTGCCCTGTCGCGGCGGAAAGCACGTGCCTGCGGCCGTCTCCCGGCAGCTCCGAAAGCGCCTTCTGCGCTTCTGTGCGAAGCAGCCGGATCATCCCGACCCCGTTTTCCAGCTGGGGGTAGCCGTCGTAGCGCTCCTCTTCCGGCAGTTCCCTGCCGGCCATCAGATAAAACTCGTCGCTGGCATGCACAAAGTGCGTGCCGTACCGGTCCCACATCCGCCGCTGCATATCCTCGATCAGGTCGACGGCATCCGCCGCCTCCTGCCTCGTCAGAACACGCAGCGGGTACAGGCCTTTGCGGTACTTCGTGATTCCGACCGGGACCACCGATACGCTCTGCATTCTGGGATAGAAGCCGGCCAGGTCGCGCAGCGTTCCCGCGAGCTCCTCCCCGTCGTTGATCTGCGGGCAAAGGACAATCTGCCCGTTCATCTCAATGCCTCCGTCGGCCAGCGTCCGCAGATTCTCCAGGATGTTCCCGGCGAACCGGTTGTGAAGCATTTTTCTGCGCAGTTCCGGGTTGGTCGTGTGAACTGACACGTTGATGGGCGACAGACGGTATCGGATGATCCGCTCCAGGTCCTTTTTCTTCATGTTGGTCATCGTAATATAGTTTCCCTGAAGAAAGGACAGCCTGGCGTCGTCGTCCTTGAAGTAAAGCGTCTCCCGCATTCCCGGCGGCATCTGGTCGATGAAGCAGAAAATGCACTGGTTGCTGCATCTCCTGTACTCCGACATCAGGCCGCTTTCGAATTCCAGGCCAAGATCGTCGAAAGGATCCTTTTCCACGTCCCATTCTTCCTCGGTGCCGTCCGCGTGCCGGATCACCAGGTCGACTTCCGCGTTCTGGATGAGGAAACGGTAATCGAGGACGTCTTCAATATTTTTTCCGTTGATCGACAGCAGCACATCTCCCGGGACGAGACCCAGTTCCGCCCCGATGGACCCGGGGGCCACCGCGCTGATTTTCTGTTCTGTGATTTTCGGCATACTGTCCTGTCACCTCCGGCCGGGATGTGCGCTGCGAACCGCGGCGTGTTTATGGAACCGCCGGCGTGTTTTCACCGGGCTCCGCCGCCTTTCCCCGGGCCGACGCGTTTTTTCCCGAAGCGGCCTTCGTGCTGCGCGGCAGCATCTGAATTTTCTGACAACTGCACAGATCATATCACAACAGGCCGTTCTTTTCAATGCGGCCGCCGGGTGTCCCGATCCGCGGAAGGCAGGCGCTGGTCCGCACGGCGGCGCACACCGCCAGCCCGCAGAAAAGCTGTTCTGTTCCGCGGGAATCATCGGATCCCGGCCGCGTAAAAAGCCGACGCAGTGCGGGAAGCAGACGCGGCCCGCAAGCAAAGCTGAAAAAAACGCGGGAAGACGGAATGGACCGTCTTCCCGCGGGATATCCTGCCGGCTTTCCGCCGCTGAAATCAATGACCGTGCCGTCCGGCCGTTTTCTGCTGAAACCGCGGAAACCGCAGGGCTCCCCTCATACCTTCTCGGCCAGCACCGCCATGTAATTCTTGCCGGGCAGCTGCACGGTGACGTCGCCGGACACGCCTCTCATCATCTTCTGTTTGATCATCTCCCAGGTATCGATCACCGTGATGTCGTACTTCGCGTCCTCCGGGAGCCTGATGGAGAATACCGCCGGGCACTGGTCATACAGGTAATACAGGTAGGCGTCCGTGCCGACATGTCCCGCATAGGTATACTCGGAATGGAAGAAGCGCTGCCTTTCCTCCGGCTCCAGGGCGAGAACCGCGTAGGCAAACGTTCTGCTCTCCGCCGGCATCGCCTCGATCTCCCTGCGGATCTCGTCGTCCGTTTTCCCGTCATAAAGAGTGAAGAGGTCGCGCACGATCGGGTCCAGCGGTCCCGGCAGCCTGTCGACAATCTTTCTCAGGAACGCGATTCTCATCGGGCTCTCGCCGCGGAGCTTTCCGCCCTTCGCCCACCAGACGATCTCGTCCTCGCCCGGGTAAAAGGTTTCGCCGTGCGTGCAGTAACCGCCCTGGACCGTGGTTTTCCAGAACTGCGCGGTCATCTCCTGCCCGGAAAGATTGCCCCAGTACTCCGGCAGCGTTCCCTCATAGCGGCACTCGTCGATCATCACGGGCTTTCCGTATTTTCTCTGCATCTCGGCAACGCGGGAAATCTGCTTGGTCTGCCAGGACATGTGCGTGACGTTCGGGCGGTCCACCGGCCACGGTCTGAAGCACTGGTGATTGCCCAGCATGTGATGGTACGGGTCGTTCGCCGCGACAAACTCCTCGATCTGGCACCAGTCGTCCGTCGACTTTGCCGCGCACAGATCGTACTCGTTGGCCAGACTCCACCAGATGTTCGGATACGCCGCAAAGCGGCGGATCAGATAATCGAGGTAGGTCAGGTTGTCTTTCTGCGGCATCGAGGCGAAACCCCAGCGGTCATACGGATGGAACAGAATCAGGTCAACCTGGATATCCAGGTCGAACAGCTGGTTCAGGCGGGACTCGAACGCGTCCCAGAATTCATAGCACGGATGGTCCGGATCCCAGCTCCCGTCCTCTCTCTTTTTGAACGGGTAGTAATCCGGCTCATTGTGGTTGTAGCGGTAGTGTTTCGGGAACACGCACATCCTGACCTTGTTGAACGGGGAATATTTCAGCGTCTGGATCGTCTCGTCGATCAGCGCTTTGTTCTGGTGCGCCAGTGCGTAGACCGTGGTGCCGTATGTCGTGATCCAGGTCCCGTCCTCGTGGCGGATATGGACTCCGTCGGGACGGACTATGCCGTGATGCTTCGGGTCGGCAGGTTCCGCCGTGAAGGTCTGCTTCGCGCTGACCGCGCCGGAAACCTTAACGCTGTAATCGCCCGCCTCCTCCGGGAGGAAGCGGACGCTGTAGCGTCCTTTCCCCCGGTAGAATCCCTTCACGGAAACCGTCTTCCCGCCATGGGCAAATTCCGCGGTCACGTCCACTGAGGCTTCCGATCCCTTCGGGGACGGCCCTTCATAATCCAGTTCCATCGTCTCGTACTGTCTGATCGTTTTCATCTGTTCTTCCTCTCCGCCGGCTGCCCGGCCAGTATGTTCACCGTTTTTTCGTCAGCGCCCTTCCTACCGCTTCCAGCCATCCGGCGTACAGCCGTTCCCGGCGCTCCGCGTCCATGGCGGGACGGTATTCCGTATGCTTCACGTGCTCGAAAATTTTTGTCTCATTATACAGCCCCGCGGAAATTCCCGCAAGATAGGCGGCGCCCATTCCCGACAGTTCCTGAATCTCCGGCACATCGACCTCCGTCTCGGACAGGTCGCTCTGGAACTGCATCAGGTAGGTGTTGGCCGTCGGTCCGCCGTCCACATGGAGTCTGGCGATTTCCCTCCCCGACTCCTCCCGCATCAGCTTCACCAGGTCGGTGATCTGGTAGGCGATGCTGTCGACACAGGCTTTCACAATCTCGTTTCTTCCGGTGAGCCTGGTGATGCCGGTGAACAGCCCGGTCGCCTCCGGATCCCAGTAAGGCGCGCCGAGTCCCGAGAACGCCGGGACAAAATAAGTCGTATCCCCGGGATTTGCCGCCGCCGCGAGCGCCGCTGTCTCCGCGGCGCTCCCGATCAGCTTCACGTCATCCTTGAGCCAGCTGATCACAGCGCCGGTGTAGTTCAGGTTGCCCTCAAAAACGTACTGGACGGAACCGCCGATGCCCCAGGCGATGCTGGTGACGATTCCGCGGTCGGAGATCCTGGCCTCGTTTCCGATATTCATCATCACCGAGGAGCCGGTTCCGTAGGTCGTCTTGATATCTCCCGGCCTGCGGCAGTTATGGCCGAAAAGCGCTCCGTTGGAATCTCCCAGCACACCGCATACCGGCACTTTGCGCGGGAGCACTCCGCCCAGATCGGTGAAGCCGAAAACGGAATCGCTCATGACAGGCTGCGGCAGGCACTCCGCCGGAACGGTGAACAGCCGGCACAGTTCTTCGTCCCAGGCGAGCGTGCGGAGATTGAACAGCTGGGTTCTGGCCGCGTTCGAATAATCCGTCCTGAACGCGTGCTCTTCTGTCAGCGAGTACACGAGCCAGCTGTCGATCGTCCCGAGCGCCAGCTTTCCCTCGTCCGCCAGCCCGCGGGCCTCAGGCACGTTCTCCAGGATCCACTGCATTTTGGCCGCCGGAAAATACGGCGAGAGCGTCAGTCCGGTCTTTCTGCGGATCACTTCCGCCTCCGAACTGTGGCTCTGCGCGATCTCCGCCGCCCGGGCGCACTGCCAGACAACCGCGGGGCAGACCGGCTCGCCGGTTTCCCTGTTCCAGGCTGCGGTCGTCTCCCGCTGGTTGGAGATTCCGAACGCCGCCACTTCCTCTGCCGGGACGCCGGCCTTCGCGATCACGTCTCCGCACACCGCTCTGGTGTTGGCAAGAATTTCGTTCAGGTCATGGCTGACCCATCCCCGGTCATTGACGATCTGCCTGTGCGGGCGGTCCGCGCGGGCGATGAGATAACCGTTCTCATCAAAAAGCAGGCCTTTTGTCCCCTGCGTGCTCTGGTCCACCGCCAGTATATATTTTCCCATGATATTCCACCCTGCAGCCCCGGGATCCGTCCCGGGAAAAAAAACAGAAGCCGGAAGGCGATCATGCCGTAAGGCACGCCGCCGTCCGGTCTGCCGACGATTTTTGCGGATTGTTCCCCGGCCGCTCAGCCGAGGGCTTCCTTCACTTTGTTCGCGATCCCCTCG
The DNA here is from genome assembly GCA_050944455.1 of Lachnospiraceae bacterium. Classification (GTDB taxonomy): domain Bacteria; phylum Bacillota; class Clostridia; order Lachnospirales; family Lachnospiraceae; genus Anthropogastromicrobium. The sequence continues at coordinate 42,726 of JBMNRC010000001.1, read as the reverse complement.
CCCGTCAGGCCGTAATAACCGAACACTTCCTTCGATGTTCCCGTGATCACCGGGGCATCCGGAAGCGCCATGTTGAGAACTTTCTTCGGGCACTCCGCGCCGACTGCCTGGCTCACCATCGATCCGAGGCCGCCGAACGGGGAATGCTCCTCAACGGTAACGACCGCTTTCACCGAAGCCGCGTACCGCAGAAGAGTCTCCCGGTCCAGCGGCTTGACGCAGTACATATCCAGAAGCGCGGCGCTGATTCCTTCCTTTTTCAGGATTTCCACCGCGTCCAGCGCCGGGCGGACCATCTCGCCGCACGCCGCGATCAGGGCGTCGGTTCCCTCGGAAACCACTGTCGCGCGATCCATCTCAAACGGGCAGTTCTCCTCCGTATAGACGTCCTCCACGGCGTTGCGGCCGATGCGGATATAAGCCGGCTTCGTGTCCTGAAGCAGGGCCTCGAACAGTTTTTCGGTCTGGAAACGGTCGGACGGCAGATACACGCGCATGTTCGGGATCGCGGAGATAGCCGCGATATCCTGGGCGCTGTGATGGCTCATGCCGAGCGCGCCGTAGCTGATGCCGCCGCTGATGCCGACCAGCTTCACGTTCTGGTCGGAATAGGCGCAGTCGATTTTGATCTGCTCATAGCTTCTCGTCGAGAGAAAACTCGCCGGTGAAAAAGCGTAAGGCTTGAATCCGGCCTTCGCCATGCCGGCCGCGATGGACACCAGATCCTGCTCCGCGATGCCGGTCTCGACGGACTGTTCCGGATATTTCTCAAAGAATGGGGTCATGCTGGCGGAACCTCTGGAATCGCTGCAGAGCGCGACGATATCCTTATCGGTCTCCGCGTGCTTCATCAGAACGTCGCAGATGATTTTACGGTTAGTGATTGTATTCATTTCCTTCTCCCGCTTTCCGGAGCGCTGCGGTTTCCCGCGGCGCCTTACTGATTCAGAAGCGCCGCTTTGCGCGCAGCGAAATCCTTCGTGATCTGCTCGTACTCTTCCTTTGTCGGAAGATGATGGTGCCAGCCGGCCTTGTTCTCCATCAGGGGCGACCCGCAGCCCTTCACCGTGTCCGCGATGATGCAGGTCGGCTGTCCCTTGACGGTTTTCGCCTCGTCAAATGCCGCGTTCAGCGCGTCCAGGTTATTGCCCTCCTTCACGCTGATCACATGCCATCCGAACGCGGCCACCCGGTCGCGCAGCACTTCGTGCGCCATCACATCCTCGGTGTTCCCGGAGATCTGCAGGTGGTTGCGGTCAATCACCGCGCACAGGTTGTCGAGCCGGTACATGTGTCCCGACATAAAGCCTTCCCACACGGAGCCCTCGGCAATCTCGCCGTCGCCCATGACAACGTACACGCGGCTGTTCCTGCCCTTCTTCCGGTTTCCGAGCGCGAGCCCGACGCTCACCGGGAGTCCGTGCCCGAGGGAGCCGGAGTTCATCTCAATGCCTTTCAGGTGATTGTTCGGGTGGCCGATGTACTCCGAGCCGAACTTCGAAAACCGGCTCTTCACGGTCTCGTAATCCAGAAATCCGCGGTCGCAGAGCACCGCGTAGTAAGCTTCCACCGAATGGCCCTTGCTCAGGATAAAGTAATCCCGGCCGGAATCCTCCGTATTCTCCGGCGAAATATTCATCTGGCAGTAATAGAGCGCTTCCAGGATCTCCATCACGGACATGTCGCCGCCGATGTGCCCGCCTCCGCCTGCCATGATTATCTCCAGCGCCATCTGGCGCAGATCGTACGCTTTAGCCTTCAGGTTCTCCATTGTGTCCTTCCTTTTTCAGATATCCCGGTTTTCCGGGCCTTCCTGTTTCGCCGGGCTTCTTTTCCGTTACAGATCCGCCTCGTCAAACACGACGTTCTCGCCTCTCAGGTACGCTTTCACTTTCTCCTCGATCGGGTCGTAGAGATCCGGCGTCACGCCGATATACTTGCAGGCTTCGTACAGAACCGGAACTACCTCCTCATGTATAGCGACGCAGTGGTGGATGTACGGTCCCTCGACGATCTTCGCCTCCAGCCGCTTCAGGTTGTTGACATGGATCCACAGGTAGGTGCCCTTTCCGAAAGGCCCGTCCTCGCCGACCGCGTGGCCGAGCAGCATTTTATACTCGCCGCCGTCTCCGTCGAAGCGGGCGATCGAAAGTTTCCCGTGTTTCGCCTCCGCGGTCACGGCTCCGTTGTACGGAAAAGCGACCGGCACGCAGATCTTCGGCTTGCACGAGGCCACGGAGATCGGCCACGGTCCGCAGTGCTGAAGAAGCTCCCCGTTCTCGTCGTCCGGATGGCGCACTGTCCAGTCCGCGAACATCGAGCGGGTGCGTCCCATCGCGGCCGCTTCCACCAGCACCTGGGTGATGGCTCCGTGAATATCCGTCTCGCACACCACCGGCAGGCCTTCCTCGTTGAGCAGGGAGTTCGCCGCGCACGGCATGATGCCGATCTCATCCTGGAGAGCGTTCCAGCACTGGATCGCCACCGCGCTGCACCCGTATTTGTCCGCCAGGTTTCGCATCGCGGTCTTCAGCTTCGCGACATTTCGAAGCAGATCCTCGGAGATGTCGCAGATCATGTTCTGATGGCAGTAGTCGACGACGGCGTCGACCCTATCCTTCTCCTCCGTGTCCACCCGCTTCATCTCTTTGGTGAGCTCAGGAATCGGAACCGGTGCGAGCTGAATATTGAACTTTTCCAGAAGTTCGCCCTCGTTGCACATCGTGCTCCAGAAATCGAACGGGCGCGGGCCGATCTGGAGAATTCTGAGATTCCGGAAAGCCTCCACCACGTTGCAGACAGCCAGGAAATCCCTGATTCCGCGCTCAAACTCCGGGTCCGTGAGACGGCAGTTGGTCATGTAGGTAAACGGAACTTTGAAGCGGCGCAGCACCTTGCCGGTCGCGAACAGGCCGCACTGCGTGTCGCGCAGGCGGTTGCCGTCGGGCAGCGGCCTCTCGTCGCGCGGGCCCCAGAGGAGCACCGGAACATTGAGGGCTTTCGCGAGCCGCGCGCATTCGTACTCGGTTCCGAAATTCTCATGGGCCAGGAGAAGGCCGTCCACCTTCTCCGCCCTGAATTTTTCGATAATCCGGTTCAGGCCCTCGTCATTGTACAGAAGGCCTTCGTCATTGACATCATCAATGTCGACGAAATCCACGCCGAGTTCTCTCAGCCTGTCCGCCGTCAGTTTTCTGTATTTTACCGCATCCGGCGCGCTGAAAATGCTTCTTCTGGTAGGTGCGTATCCGATTTTGACGCTCATCATCTTTATCCTCCCGGTCTGATATTCCGGCGGCGGAGACGCTCCGCCGTCTTTGTCAGTTTCAGGATACCGCCGGGGAAACTTTATTTCTACCGATAATAAAGTGTATTTTACTTTATTTTTACTGTATTTCCGGCTTGATTCTTGACTTCCCCTCCCTCCGGCCTTATATATGGGTTATCAGAATCGTATGGGCGGCGTCCGCCGCAGAGGAGTGTTTATGTCGATTACAGCAAAAGAGCTTGCGCAGAAGCTGCATCTTTCCGCGACCGCCGTCTCCATGGCGCTGAACAACAAACCGGGCGTCAGCACGGAGACCAGGCGCCTGGTGATCGAAGCCGCGCAGAAATACGGCTACGATTTCACCCGCATCCGGGAAAAAGCCGGCAAAAACCTTCAGATCACCGTGGTCGCCTACAAAGTCAGCAACGCCATCCTCTCCTACAGCCCCGTTTTTGACGAGATCATGGACGGGATCCAGAACGAGTGCGGGCGGCAGCACATCCGCATCACATACCGGGCTTTTCTGGAGCAGCAGGACGACATGAACGAACTGCTCGGCGATATCCGCGCGTCCGACGCCGACGGGGTTCTCCTGATCGCCTCCGAGATGGACGCGGTCTCCTGCCGTAAGTTTGACGCGCTCAAAAAGCCGGTCGTCCTTCTGGATAACGATTTTATTTCCCCGCACTTTCCCTGCGTTTGCATCGACAACCAGCAGGGAGCCTACGACGCCGCCTGTTTTCTGATTGAAAGCCGCGGGAAACAGCCCGGGTACCTGAAGTCTTCGTATCCGCTCAACAACTTCACCGCCAGGGCGGACGGGTTCCGCCGCGCCCTCCATGACCACGGGATGTCCGAGCGGGCCAGCGTCCAGCACCTGCTGCCCCCGACGCTGGAAGGCGCCTGCATGGAGATGGCGGGCCTGCTCGAGGCAAAGGTCCAGCTGGCCGACTGCTATTTCGCCGACAACGACCTGATCGCCCTCGGAGCCATGCAGGCCTTCAAGAGATTCGGGTACAAAATACCCGACGACATCGCTGTCGTCGGGTTTGACAATATCGCGGCCGCGCGCGTGGCCGAGCCTTCTCTCACCACCGTGAGCATTCCCCGGAGTTTCATGGGAGAACTCGCGGTGAAAAATCTGGTCTCCCTGACGGAAAACCGGCAGTCCTTCATCACCAAGACCCAGATTTCCACCTCGCTGGTCAGGAGATTTTCCACCTGACAGCCGGGAAGAATCCGGAAAATCTTTTCCGGCCCGGGGTTCCGCAGGGTTCCGGTTTGCGCCGGGCCGTCATCCTTTTTTCTGTTTAATTTTGATAATAATAAAAGTTAAAAATTTTACATAAAATTTCTGGTTTTCAATTTCTGGTTTTCTTATTCGTCTTCTCTTATTTATCTTCCGGGGCCAGGACCAGAACATCTCTCCCCGCCAGTTCCTGCTCGCCGGACAAAACGGCATCCGTCAGAAGATTTCTCCAGCGTCCGTTCCCCAGCCGCACTTTCCGCCTCTCAGCGGTGTCGTTCAGCACGAACACTGTGCGGCCCGAGTCTCCGTCCCTCTCGCGGATTTCGATTCCCTCCTCCGCCTCAAACAGCGGTTCAAGACCGCAGTCCCTGAAAAGCCCGCGGAAAAAGTCGTTCAGAAAATCCTCATCCGGCTGGGTCCCGATATAGTATGCCCGGCCTTTCCCGAAATCACGGCCGGTCAGAACCGGCATTCCCTGATAAAAGTCCTGCCCGTAAACCGCCAGCACCCGCGTCTCGTCCGCGTGCAGCAGGTCGCACAGGAAACCGCACATGTAAGATTGTTTCGCTGCCCAGTGCTCTGTTCCGGGTTTCATGATAACAGTGTTTGATTCGTCGGGCCGGAGCGCGTCCGTCTCTTCCACGCGGATTCCGAACACCTCTCTGAGCGGCCCGGGGTACTCCCCGAACACGCACCGGTCGTTTTCATCCGCGACGCCGGTCATCACCGTGCCGACCAGCGTCCCGCCGTTCTTCACAAAGGCGGTCAGCCGGTCGGCAACGCCCGGCTTCAGCATATACAGCATCGGGATCACAGCCAGCCGGTACCCGGACAGGTCGGAATCCGGGGAGACAATGTCCACGTCGATGTTATTCCGATGGAAGGCGTGGTAGTACAGCGACACCGTGTGAAGGTAATCCATGTCCTTCGACGGCCCGCTGGCCAGCTCGAGTTCCCACCAGTTGTTCCAGTCGAACAGGATGGCCGCTTTCGAATTGGTTCTCGCGCGCAGGAACCGGCTGCCGAGGCGGCTGAATTCGCTGCCCATCTGCTTGATCTCGCGGAAAACGCGCGTGTCTCCTTTTCCGGACCGCCCGATCACAGCGCCGTGAAATTTTTCCTGTCCCGCGATGGACTGGCGCATCTGGAAATACAGGCACGAATCCGCGCCGTGCGCGAGCCCCTGGTAGCCGAGAAGACGGATCTCGCCCGGCCGCTTGAGTTTATTGTAGGGCTGCCAGTTCTGCTGGTTGGGCGACTGCTCGGTGACATAAAAACTCTGCCCGTTCTTCAGGCCGCGCATGATGTCGTGCTTCATCGCCACAAAATAGGCCGGGTCTGTCGGGGACGGGTAATTGTCGAAGCCGACGGCATCCTGATGCCGTGTCATCACCTGCTGGTCCAGCTTTTTGATAAAGCCGGACATATTTGTGATCACGGGAATTTCCGGGTTGTACTTTTTCAGGATCTGCGCCTCGTTCTCGAAGCACTCGACGGTGGAGTCCGTCATAAAGCGCATATAATCCAGTTCAACCGCCGGGTTGAACCGGTAATCGTCGTTCAGTTCGCTCGGCACGAACACTTCGTCGAACGAGGTGAGCGTTCTTCCCCAGAAGGACGTGTTCCAGCGGCGGTTCAGCTCGTCCAGGCTGCCGTAGCGCTCCCTGAGCCAGACCCGGAACTTCGCCTGGCAGGCCGGGCAGTAGCAGTAAGTTCCGTATTCATTGGACACATGCCACAAAGCCAGCGCCGGGTGCCGGGCATAGCGGATGGCGAACTGCTCCGCGATCTTTGCCGCCCTCTCCCGGTATTTCTGGCTGTTGACACAGTACATGACGCGCATGCCGTGCGTGCGGCGCCGCCCGGAAATGTCAACCGGAAGCACTTCTGGATACCGCGCGGAAAGCCAGGCCGGCTGTGCGGAGGTCGGCGTCGCCAGGCAGACATGAATGCCGTTCCGCCAGATCCTGTCGATAATCCGATCCAGCCATTCAAACCGGTAGACGCCTTCGTCAGGCTCCAGTTTTGCCCAGGAAAAAACCGGGAGCGTGAGCAGGTTGATGCCGGCCTCCCTGAAAAGCTTCATATCCTGGTCAATCGTCTCATCATCCCACTGATCCGGGTTGTAATCCCCGCCGAACCAGACGCGGTCTCCCGCTTTCAGCGGCCGCCCTTGGTTTTTTCCTGTGTCCATAATGGCAGACTCCTTTTCCTGAAAGATTGATAGTTTTCATTGATTGTTTTCTGAAAGACAGATTGATCAGAGTATAGCCGAAAAAACAGGCGTTGTGAAGATGAAAACCGGCAGGCTTTCCGCGTGGAACCGGGCTGTCCATTTACTGCAGCCTGCCGGCGCGCCCGGGTATGTAAGGTTCCGCGCGGGACAGGACTGTCCGGTCCCGCGGCCTATCTGCCGTTTCAGTGGGTGTTTTCGGTGCTGTCCGGGCCTGTCCGGTGCCGCCGCGCGCCGGAAGACGGCTTCACGTCCGCGCGCTTTTCTGATATGATGATCGATGCGGCCCCGGGCGGAGGATCATTCCGCGCCGGGACTGCCCTATCAACGAACAGAACAAGGAGAAACCTGATGCCTGAGATTTACATCATGAGACATGGCCTGACACGGTTCAACCTTGAGCACCGGTTTCAGGGACGCGCCGATGTCCCGCTGAACAGGCAGGGACTGGAGCAGGCCTCCGAAGCGGGCAGGATTCTGCGCGGGGCCGGCATCATACCTGACAGAATCTACTGCAGCCCGCTGCACCGGGCCATGCAGACCGCGGAAAACGCCTTCCTGGTTTCGGAAAATGACCTGATCCCTGACGCCCGCCTGGCGGAAATTACCTTCGGCTGGATCGACGCGTGCCCCGCCGACTGCATTCCGGAGGGATTCGCTGACAGCTTTTTTCACAATCCCGGCGGATATATTCCGCCGGAGAACGGGGAAAGCTATCCGCAGCTTCTCACCCGGGTCACGTCCGTTCTGGAGGATCTGCGGAAAGATACCTCCGGCGACGTCATATTTGTCGTCTCCCACGCGGGGGTTCTTCACGCCATCCTCAATGTGCTGACTCAGGCGCCGCTCCAGGAGTTCTGGACATACAAAATTGAAAACTGCGGCGTCATCAGGCTGCATCTGCAGCCTGAGCGCAGGCTCCGCACCACACCGGGACACGAACTTCCGGGGCAGACAGAGGAAGGCACGGACTGGTTTGAGGAAATCTACCGCGGTTTCCCGAAGAACAGCATTCTCTGATCTCCCGGCCTTCCCCCGCACACCCCGGCTTTCAGTTCCTGGCATTCTGTCCGCTGGTCTCCTGTCCGGGCCATTTCCGCACAGCCCGGTTTTCTGGCCGCTTTTTCCCGGCTTTCCCTGTCTCCGGCAGGCGAGGCTGCCTTACCTGGATCATTCGATTTACGGCAGCCGGCCGGCGTCCTCCGCCGCTGCGCTGATCGCCCATCCGCCGATTCAGGCGCCGCCAATGATCCCTCCGCACATCATTCCGTCCATCGGAACTTCCGATATCCCGTTCCAGTTTTTTCCTGTTCCCCTTTCGGGGCAAATCAGAAGCCTAAGTATTGAATTTATCTGGCAAACGGCTAAAATAAGCTCTGAAACAGGATCCGCGGAAAGCGGGTCCCGACAGGAGGAATGAGTAATGTCAGAAGAAACTACTAAGCAGAAAAAGAAGGGGTTCGGCATCAAGGACGTCGTCGCTATCGGCATCGGCACCGCGCTTTTCGTCGTCCTCACGGAAGTACAGATCCCGATCGGAATCCCGAATACGTCACTGCAGCCGAGAATGGCCGTTCTGGCCTTCATGTCCGCGATGTTCGGTCCGTGGGTCGGCGCGATCATCGGTATTCTCGGGCACGCGCTCGGCGACGCGCTTTTCTATGGCTCCGTGTGGTGGAGCTGGGTATTCCCGGAGGCGATTGTCGCTATTCCGATCGGCCTGTTCTCAAAGTACTTCGCGGTGCGTGAAGGCGGATTCAACTCGAAGAAGATCGCCGTCTTCAACGTGATCCAGGTTGTCGCGAACGCGCTGGCGTGGGTTGTCTGCGCTCCGCTGCTGGACATCGCGGTATACGCCGAGCCGGCACAGAAAGTTTTCATCCAGGGTGCGTTTGCGTTCCTCGGAGACATCATCATCGTGGGCGTTCTCGGATCTCTTCTGCTCGCGCTTTACTCCAAAGTCGCGGGAAAGAGTTCTTCCCTCAAGAAAGAAGCCTGACCCTCTCCGCGGTCAGACACAGACAGACTGATTCGAGCGGCAGATATCTTCAGGAAAGATATCTGCCGCCCGTTGCTGTCCCTGATTCAGCAAGCGATCAATACAGGGCAGCAGAACTGCGTTACTGTGCGCCGGCGGTCCGGCGATTCCGTCGATTCAGCAGACGATCAATGCGGGACAGCGGAACAAAGGCCGCAGCCCGCGGCATTTCCCTGAAGAGGAGAACATGGAACCGATCATAGAATTCAGCAATTATTTCTTCCGCTACCGTGCCCAGACGGAACCCTCCCTCACGGATATCAACCTTAAAATTTATCCGGGTGAAAAAATCCTGATCGCCGGGCCTTCGGGCTCCGGGAAAACCACCCTCGCCCACACCATCAACGCCCTCAATCCCTGCGCGTTTCCCGGGGAAATCAAGGGCACTCTGCGCGTCGACGGAAAAGACCCGGCCGATGAAGGCGTCTTCGGGATGAGCAAGATTGTGGGGACCGTTCTGCAGGACACCGACGGACAGTTCATCGGGCTCACCGTCGGCGAGGATATCGCGTTCGCCCTGGAGAACGACGCTGTCCCGCAGGATGAGATGCACCGCAGAGTTGCGGAGATCGCCGGCACCGTAAACGTGAACAAACTGCTTCACCACGCCCCGGGCGAACTGTCCGGGGGCCAGAAGCAGCGTGTCTCACTCGGCGGCGTGATGGTGGACGACGTCAAAATCCTGCTGTTCGACGAGCCGCTGGCCAATCTGGACCCGGCTACCGGCAAAAAGACCATCGCGCTGATCGACGAGATCATGAAGCGGAAGGACGTCACGGTGCTGATCATCGAGCACCGTGTGGAGGATGTGCTCTACCGGGACGTCGACCGCATTGTCGTTGTCAATGACGGCAGAATCGTCTCCGACGAGAAGCCGGACGTCTGCCTGTCCGGAGAAACCCTGAACGAACAGGGCATCCGCGAGCCGCTGTACATCACGGCGGTGAAATATTCCGGCAAAACCGTCCGCCCGGAGGATCACCCGCAGCATATCGAAACCATGAACCTCGATCCCTACCGCGAATCCGTCCGGAACTGGTTTCAGACGGCTCCCCCGGCGCCGCCGAGGCCGGAGACAGAGCCGGTTCTGGAAGTGAAAAACGTGAGCTTTTCTTACAATCCCGGCGAGCCGGTGCTGCGCAATGTCTCCTTCACTCTCCGCAAAAGCGAGATGGTCAGCCTCGTCGGGCGCAACGGGGCCGGCAAATCCACGCTGAGCGCGCTGATCTGCGGATTCTACTCTCCCACAGAGGGACAGATCCTGCTCAACGGCAGCGATATCTCCCCGCTCTCCATCAAGCAGAGAGGCGAAAAAATCGGCCTCGTCATGCAGAGTCCCAACCAGATGATCTCCAAACCGATGATCATGGAGGAAGTGGGGCTCGGGCTGACCGTGCGCGGAGTGCCGGAAGATGAGGTGAAAAAGCGCGTCTGTGACGCGCTCAGAATCTGCGGACTCTACGAGATGCGCAACTGGCCGGTTTCCGCGCTGAGTTTCGGCCAGAAAAAGCGCGTTTCCATCGCCTCCATCCTTGTGATGAACCCCGAGATCATGATTCTGGACGAGCCGACCGCCGGCCAGGATTACCGCCATTACACCGAGATCATGGAGTTTCTGAAAAAGGTCAACCGGGAACTGGGAATCACCATCCTGATGATCACCCACGATATGCACCTGATGCTCGAATACACGGATCGTGCGCTGGTCATCACGGACGGTACGCTGATTGCCGATGACACCCCGGCGCATATCCTGACCAACGACGCCATCACGGAACAGGCCGATCTCAAAAAAACCTCCCTGTATGATCTCGCTGTCCGGTGCGGAATATCCGATCCGTCCGAGTTTGTTGAACGTTTCATTACCTACGAGCGGGCGCACCGCGCAAAGGAGGCCCGGTAATGGCAAAGCTCCTCTCCTATGAGAAAAAGGACACCTGGATTCATGACCTCTCCGGCGTGACCAAGCTGATCTTCTTTATTCTGTGGTGTATCGTCAGCGCGATGACCTACGACACCCGCGTGCTGATCCTGATGATTGTGATCAGCCTGGCGGTCAACGCCATGGCGAAAACCGAATGGCGCCAGGTTGCCGGGATTTTCAAGATCATCATGTTCTTCATGGTGCTGAACCTGACCGCGATCTTCTTCATGTCCCCGTACCAGGGAACTGCGATCTACGGCACGAGAACCAATCTGGTGCACCTCTTCGGGCCTTACACGGTCACCAGCGAAGAACTGTTCTACATGTTCAACGTCATGATCAAGTACTTTATGATCATCCCGGCCGTCTTCACCTTCATGGTCACCACGGATCCCTCGGAATTCGCCGCGTCCCTCAACCTGATCGGCGTCAGCTACAAGATCTCCTACTCCATCGCGATCGCGCTCCGCTACATTCCGGACATCCAGGACGAGTTCCACCGCATCCGCAACGCGCAGGAAGCCAGGGGCATCGAGATGAGCAGCAAAGCAAAGCTCCACGAGCGGATCACCCGCACGTCCAGCATTATTTTCCCGCTGCTGTTCTCAACCATGGAGCGCATCGACGTCGTCAGCAACGCGATGGAACTGCGGGGATTCGGCAAAAAACCGAAGCGCACCTGGTACGCTGGCAAAAAGCTGAAGCGCAATGATTACCTGGTTCTGGCTTTCACCGTGATATTTTCCGTATGGGCGCTGGTCTTCACGTATTACGACGGATCCAGGTTCTGGAATCCATTTCTCTGAATCATCCGGCTTCCGGTCAGTCCTGATCCGCGCTCTGAAGATCCATAAAGCAGGCAGAAAAAACTCCGGCCCTGGGAACAATCTCCCACGGCCGGAGTTTTTTTCACAGTCAGATATCAGACAACAGGTTTTTTCCGTGTCCGCAGCGGCGCAGATCCCGCAGCGGCGCGAATCCCACAGCGGTGCGAATCCCGCTGCGGCGCGGATCCCGCGGCGGCGCGGATCCCACAGCGGCGCGACGCCCGCAGGATCAGGAAGCCTGCCGCATCAGGATGTCCGGTCAGATGATATTGCGGCAAAAATTCCCCGGCTGGACGGGAATCTTACTGCAGCTCTCTCAGGGCATGGCAGGCCGCGTCAAAAGCGGCGTCGCTGGTCGGATACCCGCCGTCTTCTGCGGAAATCTGCGTTCTGGCTCCGTCCTTCTCCAGGTTCTGGAGCCCGGAAAATACCTTCAGATGCGGTTCGACCGTGACAATGTTCCCGCCGAGAGCACAGTAAGCTTCGAGAATTTCTTTCACATGCCCGACGCCCTTTCCGGCCGGAACTACTCTGCCCTCCGGAGTGGCGTCCTTGATGTGCAGATAGTGGATATACGGAGCGAGTTTTTCCCAGGCTTCCATCGTATCCTGCCCGCACTGGATAAAATTGGCCGGATCAAAAATCCCGTGAAGTCCCCTCACATGGGTGAGAAGGTCCAGGCAGCGGTCGGCGTTGTCCCCGTAAATCGCCTTCTCATTTTCGTGGCACAGGGCGATTCCCTCTTTTTCAGCCAGTTCCGCCATCAGGGACAGCCGGTCGATAATCTCATTGCGATACTGCTCCGGTTTTGTTCCCTTCGGATAATAGAAAGAAAAAGCTCTCACATTGCCGGCTCCGAGAATGTGCGCAAGCTCCAGCGTTCTCTTGTACTTCTCCAGATGCGTCGGCCAGTCCCCGGACACGACGTCGATTTTTCCGATCGGGGAGCCCATGGACCAGACCCTCAGGCCCGCGTCCTCCAGTTTTGAGCGGATTTCCCGCGCTGTCATATCCGAAAGGTCGGAGCAGTTGACTTTATCCACCCCGCGGATCTCCATACCCTGGAGATGATTGCGCTTCATCGCCGCGATCTGGCCGTCCAGAGCGGGGGAAGCCTCATCGGCAAATGCGTACACATTCAGTTCTTTCATGTCAGTCTCCTTTGCGTTCCGTAATTCAGCGGAAAGATTCCGCGGACGGCGGGGCTGTGTTTTTCTCATTCTGCCGCCTTCCGCGTTTTCCGCGCCTTCCCCTATTATAGTATGGACTTCCCGAAATTGACAGCCGTTCCGGCCTGAAAAACCGTTCTGAGAGCAGGAACTGCCGGCCGGCGGCGGACAGCCTGCCGCGAAACGCCCGGCTGCGCGGCTGTCCCCGGGACAGCCGCTGCCGCGGATATCCGTCAGGCGTTCTTCTTTTCATTTCTTGTCTTAAGTTCAGCCTGCTCCTTCGGAAGATCTTTCTCGACCGTCCAGAAGAGAATCATCACCGCGCAGATTGCGTAGGCAATCGTCTCAACCCCGATGTAGCTGAAGTTGATGGCGGAATTGGCAGCCGCTGTCTGCGCGGACCTGCCCAGTGTGATATCCGCGTTCTGGTTATATCCCACCGCGTCGAGGATCGCGGAGAAAACGGAGTTCATCACCGGCGTCGCCGCCACCATGATGGAGCTGTAGATGGACATCGTGAGCCCGTCTGTGCGGATTCCGCTCTTGTACTCGATATGGTCAATCTCGTCCGCCAGCATGGCCAGAATCAGGTAGCAGGCCGGGGAAGAGCCAAGGCATTTCATCGCGATGCCGATCGCAACCGGGATAATCTGCCCATCCCTGGCATAAGCGATGACGCCGCCCGCAACACCTACGATCTGCCCGTAAAAGGTGAGCTTTCTCTTGCCGATCCTGTTGGACAGCGGGACAACCAGCAGTACGGCGATCGCCATCGGAATCGCTCCCAGAATGCCGAGCAGCGACTGGGAAGCGCCCCAGGCGTCGGCCGAACCAAAGAAGGTGTTGTCCAGCACCCACTTGCAGAAAAACGTCATGGAGCCGTTCTTGATCGCTCCGGACCACTGGAAGACAAGATAGAAAACGATGATAATCCACCAGGTTTTTTCCGCGGTGACCGCGTGCAGCTGTTCCTTCAGGGAAACCGTCTTCTGCTTCGCGCCTTCCCGGACGTCGGCGCCGGCTTCCACCTCTTCCGTGACACGCTCACGGGTAAATTTATACTGGAGGAAAACGGTGAGAGCCGTAAACAGGCCGATCGCCAGAAATGCGAGAAACCACAGCCCCTGGTTTTCCTTGAGCGCGAAGGAAACGAGAACCGGGAATACCATGGATCCGGCGCCCATGACGCCAAGGCCGGCGACATTGGTCAGGGAGGCCAGTTCGCCGCGCGCCTTGCTGTCGCGCGTCGATACCGCAACCAGGGTGGAATTAGCGGTGTTATAGATCGGGTAGGCAAAAGAATAATAAATGTTGTATCCGATCGCGACCCAGATCATCCTGGCAATCTGATTTTTGAAGGGAACAATGAACATCAGTACCGACGCGACGGAAATGGTGAGCGCGGAAAGCAGAATCCACGGCCTTGCCTTTCCGGCGAGCGTATGGGTGTGCTCAATCAGCTGTCCGACAACCAGGTTGGCAATGACAATCAGGATCGTCGACGCCAGCTGCAGAACCGACAGGAAAGTCAGGTTCAGCTTCAGGACATCCGTAAAGTAATTCTGAAGAATAGCGGTATAAATGCCGGATGCGAGCAGTCCTCCGAACGGCCCGATAAAATAGCCCCAGGCTTTCTCACCCAGCCTGATTTTATCTGACTTAATCAGCGACGAGGCAAACGCGGAGCTCCAGAAACCGCTCTTTTTCGTGTTCCCCTGATTCATTTTCCCACCTTCCTCTCAAAAATTCCGCCGCCTTCGCAGCCGGTGCCACTGACCTTTTATATGCAATGATTTTAATATACGTTTTTCTTTTTTTCAACCGATTTCAGTCAATATAACCAGATTTCCGGTTTCCGGATAAAAATCTGCACAGAGCGTCCTGACTGTTTATTCAATTTATCGTTAAAAGCCTTCTTAATACGCGTCAATCCTGAGGCCGCCCAGGATTACCTCTTTTTACTTCTATTTTGGACATTATGATCAGATTGTGTTAAAATGCATACAGAAAAATCAATTGGAGCACATGCGGATTTCCGCCTGTTTCACAAAATCCCAGGTCTGCCCTCCCTGACTGCCCGGACAGCCGGCGGTCTGTCAGGATGCCGGCCTGCCAGACGAATGGAGTTGCGTGTATGGACATCCCTGTAAAACAGCTATCCCTCAATATCAAACTGTGCCGCTATGTCAGGCATCAGGAAAAGTGGCACGAGAGCAAAAAGAAACTCGACTATACCCTGTGGAACATCCATGACGGATCCATGCAGATCGTCATCAACGGCACAAAGTATACGGCCGGGGCCGGCGACGTCATCCTTTTCCACCCGGGCGACACCTACGAGGCCCGGTGCGGTTCGGGGCACTGCTATTTTCTCGTGACTTTCTTCACGATTGACACGGGGAACTATACCAACATTCTCAAGGCTTACAGCACCGCCGGGATTTACCATATCCCGGAGGTTGCCGCGCTGTCCGACAAGTTCTGCAGCGATTTCCTGAAGAGCTACGACGTCATGACGTTTTCCACGCTGAAACTGTATTCGATGTTCCTGGATTTCTTCAACGGGTTCACCGAATACTTCGGCAGGCAGACTCCCTTCCATGAGGAAGCCCCGGATGAGAACAGCGAGAAAATGCATAACCTGCTCAGATATCTGGACGAACATGTCGAGGACAACATCACCGTCCGGGAAATGGCCGAATACATGGGCGTCAGCGAAAAATACTTTATCAACTACTTCAGGCTGCACATCGGCACCAGTCCCAAGCAGTACCTGATCCGGCTGAAGATGAATTTTGCCCTGAAACTGAACCAGGATACTTCCCTGTCCCAGTCGGAGATTGCGGCGCGCCTCAATTTCTCAGACTCCTACGCGTTCTCCAAAGCGTTCAAGAAATATTACGGCGAGGCTCCGTCCGTCTTCCGCAGGCAGCTGCGGGAAGAGAGCGCGGAAAGCTGACTGAAGCGGGCAAAGTCCCGTCACCCCGGCCGAAGGAATGCTCTTGTGCGAATCCGGCGCAAGAGCGGCCGGAAAAATATTCCATAATTGTAAAAGGCAAAGAAAAAGAAGCGGCGCGAACCGCTTCTTTTCTTTGCCCTTTTTATCGTCAGCCCGGATGTTCCGGTATCCGCCGGAAAATCCGGTCAGGCCGGCGCCGTATATTCTCCTTCTCCCCGTTTTGCTCCTTCACAGAATAAACTTTTTCGCTCCGCGGGACAGGTCAGGGATTCTTTGTCCCGATTGCCGCGTGTTTTCCGATCAGGTAGCCGATGCCGTACACCGCGATGACCGGAAGCAGCAATACCGTGAGCCCGCTGGCCGCCAGCAGAACCACTGCCACCGGAAGCAGGATCAGGGCGATCCAGGAAAACGCCTTGATCAGGCCCCAGGTAAGGGCGATCGTGAGTTTAAGAAGTTCCCAGCCAACCCAGACCGCCAGTACAATCATTAAAAAAGTGAAAATCATGGTTTTCTCTCCTTCTGTGCGTACGCCATACTGTTTTCAGGCGGCCGCGAAGACTGAACGCGGCGGCCTCAGTGCTCCGCCGCTGTCTCAAAAACTCTGCGCACTTCTTCTTTGATCTCATCATAGCTCATGCCGATGTGCGCTTCAAAGACTTTCTTCCCGTCCACGTAAAACGTCGGCGTCGCGGTGTAATCATACTGATCCGCGATGTCGGGCTGCCGGCTTTCTTCGATTTTGCGAAACGGGATTCGGCTGTAGGACGGATTTTCCTTTTTCAGTTCGTCCATCGCCCGGAAAGCCTTTGCACAGTATCCGCAGTCCTGCAGATAAAACATCAGAATCTCCTTCATCCTGCACCCTCCTCTCTTCAGTCGGCCGGCAGGTTTGCTTTTGTCCTGCGGCTCTGACAGATATCAGTATAGCCGGGCAGAAAGATCAGATATACTGTTTTCAGGGAGAAAACCACCGGCTTATTTCTCTTTTGCCGCGGAAATGAAATCCGCCCGGTCCAGAATCTCCTCCTCCGAAGCCCAGACTACCGTGCCCTTTTCCGTAACCAGGCGGTAAAGCTTCGTGTTCTCCGCGGGAGCCCTGTCCACTCTCGCTTTCAGATAGATCTCCTGCCCTTCGGCAAATTTGCTTTTCATGATAACATGCTGCCTTCCTTCATCTCTGATTTATCTCTGATTCCGGGCGGCGCCGGCCTTGGTGCCAGTACCTTGCCGTTTATATGCCTGCCTTCCGGTTTAACCGCCGGCCTGCAGGTTTTTCCGCTGGCCTGGCAGTTTTTCTGCCGGCCTGCTGGTTTTTCCGCCGGCCTGCCGGTCTTTTCCGTCCCTGCTCTTGTCAGCATTTCCGACCGGCGGGGTCTCCTGCCCGGATGCTCATCTTTTTTCAGCTGACCTTCTGTCCGTTCGCCTTCAGGCGGAATTTCATCCCGAAAACCCCCGCCGCGCGGCGGCACATCAGCATGCGGTTCAGGAAGATCTCAAAATAATCGAACATGCTGATGATGCTCTCATCGATCTGCAGATTCAGCGTAATTCTCTTGTTCGCCGGCTCAATCACCAGATTAGCGCCGGTAACCGCGTAATTGACGCGGTCGTGGATATCAAAATTGGCGGGATCTTTCGTGCGCACCCTGCTCCGGCGTACGTCGGTCTTGTCCGCGAGGATCAGCGCGGCCGATACCGGGTCGTAGGCAGTCCCCGTCGACTCGTCGTGATTGGCAATCGCGGAAATGATCGTCACCTGGTCTTCGACGGAAAGGTCCGTCTTCATCAGCAGGTCCCTGGCCAGAAGAGCTCCGTACTCCGCGTGGTGGCTGCGGCTGATGGCATTGCCGATATCGTGAAGCTGGCCGGCGATTTTCGCGTCCAGCTGTGTCTGTTCGTCATAGCCCAGGGTTTTCAGGATGTTCACCGCCTGCCGGGACACAATCTCGGCATGGGCGATGGAGTGATCCGTGAAGCCCAGATATCCCAGAATCTCATTCCCTTTTTTGTAGTAAGCCCGGACAAGTTTGTCTTTGATAATTTCATCTGCTTTCATGAAATTTCCTCTCTTCTCTCTTATTCTCGTCAGCACAGAAACATTATACACAATTTCCGAAGAGAGTCCGGGCCTGTCGGGAGAATCCGGAGGGATTTTACCGGGATTTTACAGTTCAGCCTCCCTGTCCGCGCCTGGCGCCGACCGGTTTCTCCATGCCGCGCCTTCTACTGTTCAGGGCCTGACTGACCTTCACCCTGTTCTGTTCTGGTCAGTCCTCCTGAAACTTTGCCTTGGGCAGATGGCAGACCGGGCAGCGGAAGTCTGCAGGAAGGTCTTCCCACCGGGTTCCGGCCGGGATGCCCTGGTCAGGAAGGCCCTTTGCCTCGTCGTAAGTCCAGTGGCACACCGAGCAGGTATATTTCTTATACCCCGCGGCACTCTCCTCCGCCTTCAGATCTTCCTTTTTCTCATCCACAGATTTTAATGCGGCCTGTGCTTTCTCCGCCTCAGTCTCCGCCTTGCGGAATCTCTTCTTTGTCTCACCGCAGACTCCGCAGCGGAAATCCGCGGGCACGTCTTCCCAGCGGGTTCCGGCAGGGATCCCCTGCTCCGGAAGGCCTTTCGCCTCGTCATACGTCCATCCGCACACCGGACAGGTATATCTGCGGTATCCGGTGTCCTCCCCCTGCCTTCCGAGAAGCTCCCGCACAAAAGCCGGGATTTTCGCGAAATCCGCCTCGTCAGGATTCCAGTTGGAAGCCACGTTCGTGCTGATCACTTCAAAGCCGGCCTTCTTCAGGTCTTCCTCAATAATCCGTACAGCACCGCCGCCCCAGCCGTAGCAGCCGAACGCCCCGCCTCTCTTCTTTTTGAAATTCAGCGTTTTCAGCATCGACAGCCACCCGGCTACGGAAGTCAGGACGTCGTTGACGCACGTCGGGGAACCGACCGCGATGGCTCTGGATCTGAAGACTTCGGTCATCACGTCGTTTTTATCCTCGTGGGAAAGATTGAGCACTTTGACGCGGGTGTCCGGGCTCTGCACGTGGATTTCGTCGGCGATCGCGTGAGCCAGCTTCTCGGTTCCCTTCCACATGGTATCGTAAGCGACCGTCACCTGGTCCTCCTGGTAGTCGTCCGCCCACTCGGCATATTTGTCCACGATCTGCATCGGATTGTCCCTCCAGATCACGCCGTGGGACGGAGCGATGATGTCGATCGGAAGATTCATCGCCAGGATTTCCTGAATCTTCGGCCTGACAAAAGACGCGAACGGATGGATGATATTGACGAAATACTTCATCGCCTCGCGGTACAGCAGTTCCTGGTCCGCTTTGTCGTTGAACAGTTCTCCGCAGGCAAAATGCTGCCCGAAAGCGTCCATCGAGAAAAGGATATTGTCGCCCGTGAGATACGTCGCCATGGAATCCGGCCAGTGAAGCATCGTCATCTCGATGAAGATCAGTTTTTTGCCGTTGCCGATATCAATCGAATCCCCGGTTTTGACCGGATGGAAATTCCACCCGTGTTTTCCGTACTGGCCCTCGATGCTTTTGACGGCTCTCGCGGTGCAGTAAATCGGCGTATCGGGGATCTCGCGCATAAGTGCGGTGAGGGCGCCTGAATGATCCTGCTCGCCATGGTTCATCACGATAAAGTCAATTTTATGCAGGTCGATCTCGGATTTGAGATTGTCCAGCCATTCCGAAGAATGCGGCAGCCATACCGTATCCACCAGAACCGTCTTCTCCTCCTCAATCAGGTAGGAATTCTGGCTGGAGCCGTGGCCGACGGAGTACTCATCCCCGTGAAATTTCTTCAGATCCCAGTCCAGATATCCAACCCAGCTGACATTCGACTTTACATGCTTTCTCATGTTCTGCTCTCCTTAGTGCGTAGTCTGAATTCCGGCCGCATCGGACGCTGTCGGTAACTTTCATTATATCAGATGTACGGCCGTACCACAAACAGAATGAAGACAGTCCGCGCCGGTTTCGGAAGATAGCGCTGAGCTTCCGGTCAGGCATCAGCCGGACGGATAGCCCCGGCCGCGGCCCGCGGATCTGCCGATCCGGGGAAGATTCCACCGGAAATGGCGCGCCAGCCAGCGGATCAGAAGAACCGCCAGAAAACCCGAGATCATACACACGCTGTGCGGCGCGCTGATCCGGTAAAGAATGGCCGTCAGCAGGCCGCCGGAGATGGCCGCCAGAGCATAGATGTGCTTCACGAAGATCGCCGGCGTTTCTCCCGCAAGCAGGTCCCGGAGAACGCCTCCGCCGACGCCGGTCAGGACTCCCAGAAAAGTGATGAAAAACAGGCCGTCGGTCTTTCCGGCGTTGATCCCGATGATCACGCCGTCCACCGTGAAAGCGCCGAGTCCCAGCGTGTCGAGCCAGAACAGCGTTTCCTCATACACCTGGCTGATGCTGACGGGAAGCTTTTTTTCGTTTCCGCCTTTCTCCAGGCGCTTTCCCTGCCTGAAGTACAGAAAAACAAAGACGGCGTTGGCCGTCGCCATGGAAACCAGCACATAGAAGGGATCCCGGAAGGCCTTCGGCGGAAAATCCCCGATGATGATGTCCCTGAGCATCCCGCCGCCCGTCGCCGTAACCACGGCAAGGATGTTCACCCCGAAGATATCCATACGGTGCCGGATCGCGGTGATCGCGCCGGAAATCGCGAATGCAATCGTCCCAAGGAAATCAAACAGCACAAGCCAGGCCATTGGTCATACCTCTGAGGTCAATGCTTCAAAAAGTTCATCCATCGTATCCGCAACGCAGACCGCGCCGCCCGAAAGCATCTGTTTCCTGTCCCCGTATCCCCAGGAAACTCCCACACAGGGAAGCCCCGCCTCGGCGGCCCCCTGCACGTCAAAAATCGTATCTCCGACCAGCACCGGGCGCTCCGTCCTGATTCCGTCCAGCATCACCCTGAGCACATCCACTTTCGTGACGCGGGAACCGTCGGGCGTCGAGCCCGTCACTCCGTCAAAATATTTCATCAGTCCGAAATGGTTCAGCACCGCGTAGGCCATGTTCTCGACCTTCGACGTCGCGACGTAGAGCTTTCTGCCGCTTTTTCGCAGTCTGGCCAGAAGATTTTCGATTCCCGGGTAGGGCGAGTTTTCCAGATAGCCCTTCGGCGTATAGTACTCGCGGAAACAGTCAATCGCCTCCGGAATCCTGCTGTCCGGGATCCCGAATTTTTTGAACGTCATCTCCAGCGGCGGACCGACGAAAACACGGAGCGCCTGCCGGTCCGGCACCGGCATGCCGAATCTGCGGAATGTATATTCGGCCGCGTTGAGGATTCCGGGTCCGGAATCCGTCAGCGTTCCGTCCAGATCAAACAATATCGCGTCATATCCCATGTGGTGCTCCTTCCTCAGAGACATCAGAAAAACCAGATTTACCAGTATCGGGCCGCAAAGGCCGGCTCCAAAGCCGCTACAAAGAATACCACAAACCGCTGCCGGCATGAAGAGGTCTTCCGCAAAAATCCGGGCGGACTCTGCACTTTCATCAGCTAGAAACGTGCGCCGCCGGGCGCACCATAAAAGAAGACCCCCGGAAGCCGCATCTTCCGGGGGTCTGTACACGTTCTTCAAAGGGGGATTTGTATGAGAAAGGTCAGAAGCTTGTTTCCTTCTGACGATTATAAGATACCAGAGGATTGTGTCCAAAAAAGGGTCAGACCGTGAACATTCTGTGATTTCAGAGGCAATTTTGCGGAGTACGGAAAGGTCTTTTCCCCCGGGGCAGCCGAAGCCTCATCAGCTCCTCTTCTGTTCCGCGGCTGCAGACTCTGCGGCTTTTTCCAATGCTGCCCGGCGCCGCGCTGCCGCAGCTTCCGGGGTTCTCCCTCCTGCAGAACATCCGGGCCCTTTTGCGATTCTGTTACTGTGCGATGACCTCCGCTTTCGCCGCCATCGCGCGGTCTCTTCCCTCAATCCACGCGTCCTCCGTCACGCGGAACGATCCTCTCAGCCGGACGTCCTCCGAGGAATGGCTGACGCGGACCTCGAAATCTCCCTTCTCGATCTTCCATTTCATGTCCTCGTCGAGAAAAGCCATCTGCGACGGATAAAGGGTGAACACAACCCGGCTGCTCTTTCCCGGATCCAGCGTCACGCGGGCGGCCCCGGCAAATTCCTGCACCGGGCGCGACATGCTGGCAAAGCGGTCGCTCACATACAGCTGGACAACCTCGGTTCCCCTGCGTTCCCCGGTGTTGGTGACCACCGCGCTGATCTTCACCGGCGAGAACGGCTCAGTTTCGATCGCCGAGAGTTCAAGGCCGGAGTAGGCAAATGTCGTGTAGGACAGGCCCTGGCCGAAATACCAGCGCGGCGTGTGCGGCAGATCCACGTAAGTCTGGAAACCGATGCTGCTGCCCTGATGCCAGTAGGATCCCGCCGGATGATTGTAGTAGATCGGGACCTGCCCGGCGCATCTGGCCGCGGTCACCGGCATTCTCCCGGACGGGTCGATAACGCCTCTCAGCACTTCGCTGATTGCCCGGGCACCCCATTCGGACGGATTCCAGGCTTCCACAATCGCGTTCAGACGCTCGTCCGCCGTATCGCTGGAAATCGGACGCCCGTTGAAATGAATGCCGATCAGCGGCTTTCCGAGGCGGCTGACCTCGCGGATGAACGCGTCCTGGCACTCCGGAAGGTTGATGTCGGAAGCGTCGACGCCT
The DNA here is from genome assembly GCA_050944455.1 of Lachnospiraceae bacterium. Lineage (GTDB taxonomy): Bacteria > Bacillota > Clostridia > Lachnospirales > Lachnospiraceae > Anthropogastromicrobium. The sequence goes on along the minus strand of JBMNRC010000001.1, from coordinate 20,350 downwards.
TCGCCCATGGAAGCCACAGAGCACGACCCGTGCTTTCCGCCGAGCGTCAGAATCACAATATCGGCGTTTTCCGCCGCCTTCAGCGCTTCCTCAAAGCCGGAGTGGTCATTCCCGGCGATGTAATAGCCGTGGGCATATACGATCTCCGTATCGGGGAGATCCTCGCGGAGCTGTTCATAAAGGCTTCGGCAGCCCGGCTTGACCCAGCGCAGGATCTCGTTAAATTCTTCGGTTTCGTCCGACTGGATCTGCGTTCCCGGGACGAGCGGGACGTCGGCGCCGTCCATCGAGCCGGATTTCCCGACGCCCGCAGTGGAATTGGCCACCGCGTGCACCGCCTCCACCATCGAGAGATGCGTATATCCCCCGAAGAACGATCTTGCGTTGTCCGCGTGCGGACCGATGAGCGCGATCCGGCGGATTTTCTCTGTCCGGAGCGGCAGAACGCCGTCATTTTTGAGCAGGACCAGGGACTCTCTTGCGGACTGCAGACTGACCTCGCGGTCCTCTTCGCTGCTGTCGAACACCCGGTGCAGCTCACTGCCCTCCAGCGCGAACGGATGCTCAAACAGTCCCATCCTGAATTTCGCTTCCAGCACGCGCCGGCAGGCGGTGTCGAGAACATTAATATCCGCCTCGCCGGAAGCGAACATTCTTTCCAGTTCGTCCGAGTACGCCGCCGGTTCCGGCATCTCGCAGTCCATGCCGGCTTTCATGGCGCGGTACCCGGCCTGCGCCAGCGATTCCCCGATGTGCTGAACTTCGTGCGCGTTGGCGACCGCACAGTAGTCGGAAATCACCGCTCCCTCAAACCCCATCTCGTCCCGGAGCAGGCGGGTGAGGTATTTTTTCGACACGGACATCGGCTCCCCCGACGTCGAGCAGTAATCCGGCATCACGGCTTTCAGCCCGCCTTCGCGGATGGCCGCCTGGAAAGGCTTGCCGAACACTTCGTCCAGAAGCCGGTCGCCCATCTCGACGTGCGCGCCGTGGATTCCTCCCTGCGAGGTGTGGAAGCCCAGGAAATGCTTCGCGCAGGCCTCAGTGTGCCTGCCATCCACTTCGCTGCCCTGTTCGCCTTTCACCAGCGCGGTTCCCATCGCAGCGTTCAGGGTCGGATCCTCGCCGTAGGTTTCTCCCTGTCTTCCCATCCTGGGATCCCTCGCCACATCCAGCACAGGGGCGAGTACCTGCGTGATGCCGCAGGCAAGCTCCTGCCGGGCCGTGATCCTGCCGATTTTTTCTTCCAGTTCAGGGTCGAAAGACGAGCCGCGGCTGATGCCGGAGGGAAAACTTTCCGCCCCTGTCAGGAAAGCCCCGCACAGCCCTTCCATATGAAAAACCGCGGGGATATGGTGCGGACTGTTTTCCATGATCTGCCGCTGGGCTTTTCTCTGCAGAGCCGCCGCTTCATCGATGCTTTTCACCGTCCGCAGGTTCAGGGTGCTCACCTGTCCGATGCCGTTTCTGATTCCCGACGCAAACGCCTCATCCCCGGCTTCCGTGCCATCCGACAGCCAGACGCACTGCACCTGCGCCATCTTCTCCGGCAGGGACAGCTGCGCGAGGAGCAGCTCCGCGCGTTTTTCGGGGGTCAGCGACGGATTCCTGTAATCTTCTTTCTCTTCGGTATTCACGTTTTATTCTCCTCCTGCTATATCAGTGTATCAGGTATTGATACAGGCAGCAGACAGCCTGCCAGCCAGGTGTCTGCGTCCTTCATTGCTGAAGCTGTCAGAACGGAATGGCATGCGTCTGGCATCCTCAAGGCTGAAGAATTCCGGGACGCTCACTGTGCAAATTACCCCGCCTGAACGCTGCCGCTTTTCAGACGGAGTATTCTGGCGGATGGATAAAAAATCCTGACAGGGTTTCTGCTCTCCCCGGGCAGCTCTCTGTCAGGATTTATTTCACAAAGGTCTTTCAGCCGCCGTTCCGCCGGTATCCGATCCCTTCATCCGTATTCGGTATCTTCCTCTTCCGGCATCGTTACGGACCTGCCGGAATTCCGCTGCCAGACGGCTGAATCACTCAGGTTTCCTGGTCAGGCCTCTTTTTCCTCCGTATACAGCGGCTCAGCCGTCGTGTACACCGCCGTATATTCGCCGGGGCCGATGTGGCTCACTCCGCTCTCATCCACGGTGAGCAGCGGATTTCCTGCCGGGTCTGAAGCCTTCGGAAGGCAAACTTCCGCGGTGCAGCCGAACGGAACCGTCAGCGACACCTCCAGGCGGTCCGGCCCGAGCACCTTCCAGTGGGATTTCCAGAGGCCTGCCGCGGAATCATACTGAGCGTCAAGAGATCCGAGCTTCTCATTCGGCAGCGGCGCAAAAAGCACCTTCCTGAATCCCGGAACCGCCGGGTCCCTGCGCAGTCCCGCCGCCCTGGAGTAGATCCACTCCGCGATCGCACCGTAGGAGTAATGGTTGAAGCTGTTCATTCCGGTGGAGGAAACGGACCCATCCGGGTTCATCGAATTCCAGCGCTCCCAGATGGTGGTGGCGCCGAGGTTGACCTCGTACAGCCAGCCGGGGTACTCCTCATTGAAGAGCAGTTTGTAGGCAAGCCCGCTCTCCCTATTCTCCGTCAGTTCCTCCGCCAGCAGCGGCGTGCCGATAAAGCCGGTCTGCAGGCGGTCATTATTCTTGTGAAGCTTTTCCACCAGTCTCTCCGCCATCTTCTTCGGATCCACGGAAAGGCCGTGGCGCAGCGCCAGCAGATACCCGGTCTGCGTGTCTACAGTACTTCTTCCCGAAGGAGCAAAATACTCATAGCGGATATATTCCAGGATCTTCTCAGCCAGCGTCTCATATTTTTCCGCATCGCCGGAATTTCCGATCAGTTTCGCCGCGCGGGCCGTGATCCTGGTGCTGTACAGGTAATACACCTCGGCGCAGTAGCCGCTGTCGGTGCCGCCATGCACGGAGTCTACCTTGCCGTCCCCATCCAGAGCCAGCCAGTCGCCGAAATGAGACAGGTCCCTCCACTGATGGCCGTCATCTTCCAGCCGGGTGACATAATCCACCCACGATTTCATCGACGGATAATGGCGGCGCAGGATCTCCGGATCTCCGGTAACCTCGTACATGATCCACGGGATGATCGTCGTGGCGTCGCTCCAGGCGCAGGCTGCTTTGAATCTCGCACCGGTGTTTTCAAATGCCGGAACCACAACCGGAACTCCTCCGTCGTGGTTCTTCTGTTCCGTCGACATATCGAACAGGAATTTGGTGTAGAACGCGTAGGCGTCGCTCTGGTACATAGCCGTGGGAGCGAAAACCTCTGCGTCCCCGGTCCAGCCCATGCGCTCGTCGCGCTGCGGGCAGTCGGTCGGCACGTCGATGAAGTTGTCGCGCTTTCCCCACTCCGCGTTCAGGATCAGGCGGTTGATCTTCGGATCACCGGTGGTCACCTCGCCGATCTGCGGAACATCCGAGTACATCGAAAGCCCGGTAAAATCGTCGGCGGTCAGATCCGGCACTCCCTCGACTTTCGCGTAGCGGTAGCCGTAAAAAGTGAACTGCGGCTGCAGGACCAGGTCAGTCCCATTGCTCGTATACCAGTATTCGGCTTTGGCGGAGCGGAGGTTCTCGTTGTAGAAATTTCCGTTCTGGAGCACCTCGCCGACCTGGACATGCACTTTGTCCCCGGCCTTAAGACCGTGCAGGCGCAGGCGGAAAGATCCCGCGATATTCTGCCCGAGATCGGCGACCGTTTCCCCGGCCGGCGTGTGAATGATCTCCTTCGGCCGGATCTCTTCGTGCACGATCACCGGCAGGGACAGACGGTCCGAGAGCGCGCCTTTCGGCGCCTCCGTTTTCACCGCCGGCACCGGGTCAGTGTCCGGCAGCGTATCGTCCCGATGCTCACCGTCATAAATGTTGGAGAACGTGATTTTTGACCGCGTCACACTCCACGACTCATCCGTCCCGACCACAGTTTCCGTTCCGTCGCTGTGCAGGATATGCAGCTCAGCCAGCAGCTTCCAGCTGTCGCCGTACCAGCCGCCCTGCCTGCCGCTGAAGCCGAAACGGCCTTTGTACCATCCGTTTCCCAGCGCCACGGAAAGGTCAGCGTCCGGGTTTTCCCTGAGCATATCCGTCACATCGAACGTCTGCACCTGGACCCACTCGTCATAGTTGCTGCAGTAGGGGGTCAGGTATTCGTTCCCGATTTTCTTCCCGTTCCAGAACGCCTCATACAGGCCGAGGCCGGTGATGTACAGCCGCGCTGCCGCGATATCGCTGCCGGCGCTGATCTTTCTGCTGAAAACGGGATGTCTGGGCTCGGAATCGTCGCACCCGATCCAGGAAGCCGTCCACGGCTCGCCCATCTTTCCGGTCTCGAAATAATTCTCCGCGCTCGCCGCCTCTTCCCCGGCGTCCGTGCGGACGGAAACCGTCCAGACATAGCGGGTGCGCGGCTCAGGTTTAAGATCGACCGGGACTGCCAGGGAATCAAAAGCTCCCCAGCCGGTATCACCGGCCGGGGATGTCTCTGATCCCGCTGACAGATCTTTCTTTTTCCGGATCACGATCCTTGCGGATTCCGCCTTCGTTCCCTTCGCGTCTTCCACCGTCCAGTGGAAAACCGGGCGCTCCAGGCGATATCCCACAGGATTCGCAATGTGATTGACCTGACAGTGAGTAATTTTCATTTTGTTTTACCTCCCCTGAAGGTTTTCTGTGATTGCGGAACTCCCTCAGACAGGCAGCCGACTCATTTGGATTCGGAAACCGTTTCGGGTTATTCCGCTGTCGTCTCCGCCTCAGAGGTAACTTCCTCCGAGGTCTCGCCGGCAAGGTACGCGTCGAACTCCTCCTGCATGTCCGCCAGGACATCGTAGAATCCGATGCTGTCAAGCTGGGACTGGATTTGCGGAAGGACGTCGTCAAGGTCAACGGCTCCGGCAATCAGTGCGTCTTTATACTGGTCTTCCAGATTGACATACGCGGTGATGAAATCCGCGTAGGGATCGGTGTCGAACGTCCAGCCGAAGGAATTGGAAACGACAACACTCGCATCCCAGTCATTGACTGTCTGCTCCGCGTCATCGTAAGTTGCGGTAGCCTTGACCGGAATAATCAGGAAATTCGGGTAGACTGCCGTCGCCGCGAATCCGCCGTAAGGCTCGTTGGTGGAATCCATGCCTTCCGGATACTCTGCTTCGCCTTCGTCATTGAGGACGTAATGTTCACCCTCGATGCCGTAAGACAGAAGGGTCTCCAGCTTCGAATCCGTGTACAGTGCGGAGAGCAGTTCGAAAGACTCGTCCGGATGAGCGCTGTTTGCGCTGATGCCGTACTGGAGATTTCCGATATCCGTCGACACCGCGTGCGGCTCTCCCCACTCCGGAGTGACATAAGTGTTGGAATAGATCTGGTCCAGCGGATCGATGTCTCCGTTGTGCCAGCAGCAGAAAGCCGTTCCCGCGCTGACCAGGTCGGATCCTTCCATCGTGTTGCTGATCGCGTCCGCCATGATCAGGCCGTCTTTATACCACTTGCTGGTGTACGAGCAGAGTTCCCTGAAAGCGTCGAGTTCAAACAGGCTCTTGAGCTCGGTCGAATCCATCGATTCCTTGTACGCGAATGCCGTCCCGCCGACGTTGTAGTCCCACGGGTAGCACCACATCATTTCGGAGCTGGTCTGCGGAACCATAATATAGGTGAGTTCCGGATGGGCTTCCTGCACTTCGTAGAGTACCGTCTCAAGGCTATCATAGTCTACAACCGAGCTGACATCAATCCCCATTTCATCTACGATATCCTTGTTCATGATAACGTAGTTGGCTCCGCCGTACTGGTACTTGCGGACCAGGCCGTAGATTCTTCCGTTGACGGAAGAAGCCGTCATCTCGGCTTCCGTGAAAGTGTTCTTGAGCTCATCGGAAGCGTTGTTGAAATAATCGGTGATATCCAGCAGCTGGTTGTTCCGCGCGTAGCTCGCAAGCTTGCCTTCGCTGTTGAAATAGCAGGTGACGTCGACGGCGTCCGTAGTCATGGCCAGGTTGATAACCTGCTCGAAGTTTCCGATTTCGGAATACATGAGCTTGACTTTCCAGCCGTAGGTTTCGCTGGTGTACTCGTTGATCGCGTCCTGCACTTCCTCAACCGCGTCCTGGGAGTAGTTCGCGAGCGTCGGGATGTACAGGCTGAGCGTAACCATCTCATCATCCTCCGCCATCGCCGGAATAGTTCCAATTGTTCCTGCCGCAAGCGCTGCCGTGAGAGCTGCCGCCGCCAGTTTCTTCAGTTTCATACTTTCTCCTTCCCGCGGAAAACCCGTCTGCCGGGCTGCCGCCTCAGTAGATGTTTTCCTTCCGTTTCCGGAAGTTGTCCCCTCTGTTTCTGGCTTTATTCTACAAAACCGGCCGGCCGGAAAATAGGAATTTTGCGACCCGGAATATTCTTTTTCCGACTTCAGCTTCTCTTTTTGTTTGAAAAGTTCTCTTCCCGACGCGGCAGCCCTCTTCCGGCCTCAGCATACCTCGGCTTTCAGAAGCTCTCTTCAGGCTTCAGCGTTCCTCCGCGGTTCCGGCATTTCCTGCCGGCTCCGTCATCTCTTCTTTCGTTCCCCAGTATTTCATCTCCGGCTTCAAAATTTTTCTGTCAGCCACAGTATTCCTCTGCTCTCATACTCTGGTAACGCGAAGCGCCATGTACTGCTTTCCGGGCATCCGGATAAACTGCTTTCCGCTGTACTCCCCGAGGTCCCGGATTGTCCCGTTCCAGGTGTCCAGCAGTTCCACGCGGAAAGTTTTTCCCTCCGGGAGATCCAGGTATCCGGCGGCCGGCTGCATATCCTCATAATAATAGAGGAAAAAGCTCTTCTCCTCATCGGGAAGATCTCTCTCCGATTCCGCTCCGGCGATCATGATTCTGTTCTGATCCCTGATCAGCCGGATCCCGTGTCCGGGGACTTCCGACATCACCTTTTCGAGGAATTTCACTCTCTTCCAGCTCTCTCCCCGCAGTTTTCCGCCGTGGGACCACCACAGAACGCCGTCCGTATCGTAGGTTTCCCCGTGTCCCGGATAGCCGCCCTGCACCGCGCAGTCCCAGAGCCTCCGCACAAGTTCCTGCGCTGTGATATTTCCCCACGACCACGGGATATTGCCCTCGTACCGGACTTCATCCATCACGACGGGCTTCCCGAACTTCTCCCGGAGCGCCGCGGTATCTTTCGGGTCTCCCTGCACGCTGCAGTGCGTCACCCACGGGCGGGAATAATCGTACATCCTGATATTGTTGTGAATCGACCGCAGATGATGGTACGGATCCTTCTTTACGAGGATGGACGCGTACCTCTCCCAATCATTTTCCGTCTTTGCCTGCAGGATATCGTACTCGTTGGCCAGGGACCACCACACATTCCGATAGGCCGAGAAGCGGGCTGCCGCGTAATTCCAGTACAGATCGTCCTGTTCCGGGGTCATGCAGCAGAATCCCCAGCGGTCGTACGGGTGCATCATGATCAGATCCGCCTCGATTCCCAGATCCATCAGCTTTCTGATGCAGTTTTCGATATTTCTGAAATACTCCGGGCGGAATCTCGTATAATCAAACCGGCTTCCGTTTGCCTTCTGGTCATATTCATGAAAGTTCAGCATCGTCAGCCTGCTGTCGTCTGTCGGCGTCCCTTCATAAGGAAATCCCATTGCGGGATCGCGAAGGTTGTAATCAAAATGCTTGGGAAGAACGCAGAACCGGATTTTATTGAATCCCGCTTCCTCCAGTGAAGCAAGCGTCTCTGCCCGCCGTTCTTCACTCTGAAGTTCCCACACATAGCAGGTGGTCCCGACGGAAGTATACGGAGTGCCGTCCTCATAGGCAAAGTGATACTGATCCGAAACCCTGACAGGGCCGTGATTCCCGGCTCCCGGCGCTGTTACAGTAAAGGTTCCGGACTCCTGCGCGGGGACCAGGGGAAAATCCGCTTTAAGAGTATAACGGTATTCCCCCTCGTGAGACGGCATGAAACGCACCCGGTACAGGCCGTCCCCGTCGTAGAATCCGTCGGCGGAAACCTTTTCCTCCGCTCCCTCAAAACAGCCGCTCAGGTGATGGTCCGTAAAAGGATTGCCGTCCGAGGGGCCTTTCACTGTCACCTCAAAAACGTCCCACTTTCTTACTGAATTCCGCGTTGTACTGTTCATCTGTTCCCTCCTCCTTTTTCCGCCTGCCGGACCGGCTTCACCGGCCGATGGCCGGATAATCATCCATGAACGCCATCAATCGGGAAACCGGAGACAGGCATCGGAACAATTATACCAGATTTTCTTAGCCGTGATGAGCGGGCGTCCGCGCCGGATCACGGCACGCTGATACCCTGATTAATAGAAAAGAAGCGCCTTCCCCGCCGCGGGGCCGGCGCTTCCGCCACATTCTCTGATCAGCCTTTGACGCCGCCGATTACGATGCCCTTGACAAAATATTTCTGCAGGAACGGATAGATAATCATCACGGGCAGAACCGCGATCACGGCAATGCCCATGCGGATGCCGATCGTCGGAAGTTTGAGGGCTGTCGTCCCGAACAGGCTGGCGTTCTGGGACAGGAAGTTAATGTTGCTGATCATGTTGTTGAGGATCAGCTGTATTGTGTAAAGCCGCTGGTCAGATACATAGTACAGGCCGTTCACCCAGTCGTTCCAGTAGGTCAGGCCGACCATCAGGATCAGGGTGACCATCATCGGTTTGGACAGCGGGATGACAATCTTCCACAGAACGCGGGTCTCGCTGGCTCCGTCCAGCTTTGCGGCCTCAATCAGGGACTCCGGAATGCTGGCCGTGAAGAATGATCTCATCATGATGACGTAGAACGCGTTCATCAGCAGGTTCGGCACAATCAGCGCCCAGATCGTATTGTTGATGTGGAAGGTGTTGGCATACATCATATAGGTCGGAACCAGTCCGCCGTTGAACAGCATGGTGAAGAACAGGAAGAAACTCAGCGCTCTTCTTCCCGGCAGATCTCTGCGGGAAAGCGGATAGGCGAACAGCACTGTCATCAGAATGTTCAGCGTAGTTCCGATGAGTGTGACCAGGATCGTCATTCCGTAACCTGTGAAAATCGTGTCAGCGCTGCGGAAGATGTACGTGTAGGTTTCCAGGCTGAACTTTTCGGGAAAAAGGCTGTAACCGTTCTTTCCCAGCGTTGCCTCATCGGTAAAGGAAGCCATTACCATCAGCAGAAACGGAATCACACAGCAGAGCACCAGAAAGATCATGAAAATATTCATGATGGTCTGGGCCAACCGGTCTTTCTGTACCATATTATTTCACCTTTCCTTTCCGAATCAGAACAGCGCGCTGTCCTTGTCGAATTTTGACACGACAAGGTTGGTCACGAAAACAAGGACGAAACCGCAGATGGACTGGAAGAAGCCCGCGGCAGCCGAACGGCCGACGTCGTTCAGCAGGATCAGGCCCTTGTAGACGTACACATCAATGGTTGTCGTGACATTGTAGAGAAGGCCTGAATTCTGCGGTACCTGGTAGAACAGGCCGAAGTCCGAGTAGAAGACACGGCCGATGGCCAGAAGCGTCAGCGTGATGATGGTGGGACGGAGTCCGGGCAGCGTGACGTTTTTGATTCTCTGCCAGCGGTTTGCGCCGTCCACGACAGCCGCCTCATAGAGGGAGGAATCGATGCCGATGACCGTCGCATAATAAATGATGCTGTTGTAGCCGAAGTTCTTCCAGATATAGACGATCGTCAGGATGAACGGCCAGTATTTCGGCGTCATATACCAGTTGATCCTCTCCCCCGTGATGTGGTTGAGAAGGCCGCTGTCCGTCGCCAGGAACGCGTACACGATGTAGCTGACGATGACCATGGATACAAGATAGGGGATCAGGATCAGCACCTGGTAGATCTTTTTCGCCCTCTCAAGGCGAATCTCATTGAGCACGATTGCGACGAGAATCGCGAAAACAGTCCCCAGCACAATGAACACCGCGTTATACGCCAGCGTGTTGCGGATGATCATCACGGCGTCATTGGTGCTGAACAGATACTTGAAGTTGGACAGGCCGCACCACGGGCTGCCGAAAATTCCTTTCTGGTAATCGTACTTTTTGAAGGCGATCGACAGGCCGCCGATCGGGATGTAGTTGTTGATAATCAGATAGATCGCTCCGGGAAGCATCATCAGATAAAGTTCCCAGTACCTGAGCACTCTCCGGAATCCGCGCTTTTTCTTCGGAACGCTGACCGCGCCTGCTTTCTCCATGCTTTTCCCTCCTGCAAAATATGATAGATGCGGATACCCACGCCGCTGTCCGGGTCTCTGTCGGCCGGTTTTCCCCGGCTGTCCGGAATTCCCCGTCATACGGCTTTCACCCCGCCACCCGGATGTTCCACGGCAGCCGGTACCCACCGGCCTCCCGCGGTACACCCTGCGGTTTTCTTCTGTCTTTATTCTACTTATTGCTCCATTGGCACAGTAGTGATTTTGCGACCTGAAATATGCGAATTCCGACTTCAGAACAGCAGAGATGCCGCTGAATGGCGCTGCGGGCAGTATCACACAGCCAATCTTTTTCCCTGTACATGGAATACCGCAGCAATAGGATTGATTAAGCGTTCTGCAGATCAAAAAAGCAGCGGAAATTCCCGCTTTCCGCGGGAATTTCCGCTGTTATAAAAAATGAATAAAAGTACGGTATATCAATCCGTGCCCAGGTTAACGGCGCGCGCCAGGGGCGAAATTCCGGGGTTCCGACAATCCGCGATTCTTTCAGCTTCTGTGTTTCTTCCGGTACTCCGTCGGGGATACCCCGACCAGCTTCCGGAAGGACTTGCTGAAGTTGTTGAAATCATCATAACCGACTTTAGAGGAAATGATAACCACCGGCATATCCGTTTCTTCCAGCAGGCGCTTCGCGTAATTCATTTTGACTTCCGTGACATACTCCTTGAAACCCATCCCGGTTTCCCTGCGGAAAATCCGGGAGAAATAATCCTCGTTCATATAGACGTATTTTGCCGCGTCCCGGCGCGTCACAGGCTGGTCCATATGAGTTCCGACATACATCATGACTTCCCGGACCCGCTCCGAAGCAGTCGCGTCTCTCCCTTCATCTCCGCTTCCCTGGCTGTACTGGCGGAGTACCATATCTACTCCTTCCAGAAGCCTGTCCGGTGAATTGTAAGCATGCAGCATGTCTTCATACGAAAACTCATCCGTAAAAAGACTCTGTACTTCACGCTTCTGGTCGTAGCATGCAGCTGAACAAGCTTCGAGGAACAGGTGGATCAATTCGCGCATATACTCTTCCGTCAGGCCATAATCCTCCTCCGCGTTCCGCAGAAGGTTCGCGATCTGGTTGCGGATCAGAACACCGTCGCCGCGGATGAGCCACTGTCCCCACTCATTGCTGTCCGGTTTGCGCAGAATCGCCTCCCTGATTTCTTCCGGCAGGAAAACTCTGTTGTGCGCCAGAATCCTGCCCTCCGTGAATGAGTAGATCTTTTCAATTTTTTCCGGCAGATCGTCGCCGGAAAGTTTTCCGACATACAGGTTCAGTTCTCTGCCGAGCTGCCCGGATACCTTATCCAGAATCTCCTGAAATTTCTGGCGGATAGCTTCTGCGCTCAGATTCGGGCCGCCCGTTGCCGGAGAATTCTCTTCGTCTGTCATTACGAGAATAATACCCGCATGGTCATCGTCGAGGCGGCTGTAAATCAGCTGCGCCTGCCCCGGCAGGCGCAGCGCCGGTTCCAGGACAGCTCTGAGCCCTGCGCTGTCGGTTTTGAAGCTCTCCGCCAGAACCGGCAGGAAGCAGCGTCCCGCGTCTTCCGTTCCGGTGCTCCGGCGGAAATCGTCCATCTGGGTAAACTGGCTTCTCTGGTAAAACAGCGCGAACACGAAATCCTCGGAAATCTGGGACCGCTTTTCGTCGAACTCCTCGCTCTTCAGCTTCATCGACCGCTGTTCCTGCAGATGCCTGACGCACTTGGATACCGTGTTTTCGATTTCCGGAATTTCCGCCGGCTGCAGAATGTAACCGTAAGCGCCGTTGCGTATGGCCTGCTGGGCATAGGAAAAATCCGCGTGGGAAGTCAGGAAAATGCAGGCGGTCTCCGGCGAATGCGCCAGCTGCCAGCGGTGCAGGGCCAGCCCGTCCTCCCCCGGCATCTCAATATCGGTGAGGAGGATATCGATCTTCTCCTTTTCCATGATTTTTTTCGCCGGTTCCGAGCCGGACGCGGTATACACCCTGTCCACGCCGATCCGGTCCCAGTGAACCAAAAGCTTCGTCACCTTCAGGATTCTCTCCTGGTCATCTACCACCAATACAGTCATCATCTGCGGTTCCTTCTGCTGCGGTTTCGCTATCGGGGGTACCTTCGCCCGGGATTATTCTGTCCCGGCTGCCCTTCCCCGGTTTGTTCTTCCCCGGGTTCTTCTTCCCCGGTTTCTTCTGACCCTGTTCTCTCCGGATCTCCCCCGGTTTGTTTTTCTCCGTCTGTTTCTTCCCCGGCGGGTTCTTCTCCGGACAGTTCTGATCCTGCTCCTTCAGCCTCGCCTTCGCTGCCCTCGTCCCCGTCGGTCTCATCTGCGCTGTTTTCTCCTCCGCCGGTGATTTCTCTGCCGCTTCTGTCAAATGAAGCCGGCAGGATCAGTTCACTGACAGCGCCGATTTCATTCCGGAAATACCAGGAAGCCCGTTCCCCGTAGCGGAAGCGCACCCGTGTGAGCAGGTTGACGATACCGACGCCGTTCTTTCCCTCGGACTCCGGCTGCTTTGCGTTCAGGCGCTTCAGCATCTCCGGGGAATACCCTGCGCCGTTGTCCGCGACCGTGATATCCAGATACCTGTGGTGCTCAATGTCCAGCCGTTTGACCCAGACCATCACGCCCAGATCCTTTCCGTCCTGATCTCTCCCGTATTTGACAGAATTCTCGACAAACGTCTGGATCGACAGCAGCGGAATATGCTCCTTCAGAACAGACTGGTCGGTAATCAGCTTCAGTTCCAGCGGTTTTTCCGTCATCAGCTTCTGCATGTCGATATAGTTCTGCACGAAATCCAGCTCTTCCTGAACCGAAACAAGTTCATCGCTCCCGGACAGCAGGTACCGCAGATGCGCCGACAGCTTCAGCAGGAACTGCTCCGCGTTCTCCGTCTCGCCGAGCAGCAGCATGTAATAGGCGTTCTTCAGGCAGTTCGTATAGAAATGAGGCGCCAGCTGGAGCCGGAGAAACTGCAGTTCGGCCTTCTGCCGGTCGATCCGCTCTTCATAGATCTCGATCTTATACTGCTCGATCTGCTTCAGCATGGCATTGACGGCGGATTTCACGTCGTCAATCTCCTGCACCCGGTTTTCTGCATGGAATTTCGCCTCCCAGGTTCCCCGCTGAATCTGCCTCAGCGCTCCGGTCATGTCCTCCAGCGGATCCGCCAGCTGTTTTCTGACATATCGGGTGAGCAGGATCAGCGCGGCGGCAGTGACAGCAATCAGCACAATCATCGCCAGGTGAACCGGCGAGTAATACAAGCTTAATACTCTCGGGATTTTCTCTATCATCACAAGTCCGGTCGCCGCGTACGTGCTCACAAAGAACAGCGAATCTTTCGTCTGATACACGCCGGACTCGACAGGTTCGGACAGCTCTTCCGGCAGGGTAAGCTCTTCCCCCGAAACCGTCAGGAGCTGTCCGTTCAGCCACACGGCCATGGAGCAGCCGTCGGAACTTTCCGCCTCGGGCATCCCCCTGGTCAGGCTTACCGCGCCCATTGCTCCCGCCAGGGATTTCTGCAGATACAGAACCAGATAGCAATCGTCTTCGGCGTCCTGCAGCGAACTCATGTAATTCGTCGTGATCTCAGCCGAGGCCAGGCTTCGCAGGGTTTTAGTATCCGCGTCAGTAATTCCCTGCTGCATCGCGTATACACAGCTGTTTCCCTGATTATATGTCACAAAAATCCCCGCGATCTCTTCCGTCGAATTTACATAAGTCCGCAGAGACTGCAGAACTTTATAGGCGCTGGTGTACTTCGCCGCGTCCGTCGTCGCCGTGCTCAGCTCCGAAAAATCCGGGTTGTAAGTGTAGATGCTCTGCAGCAGGCTGTTCAGGGAGATCACCGAATTGTCGACCGTCTCCGACCAATCATCCAGCCGCGTCAGGATTTCCTCCCGCGTCTGCTTTCGGTAGCTTCGGATATTCCATCCTAAAAAGATCGACATGTAGGATACCAGAGCGGCGGTGAAAATGACCATGAACCGCCAGATCGTCGTTCTGAGGCTGATCAGTTTTTTCTTTCTGCCTGCCATTGGACTCCACCTTTACACATTGGGGAAGACATGCCCGGCTGAAAGCCGCCGGACATTCCGACCGGAATCATCAAAGATTTCTGCTGACAAAATCATAGCACGTTCCGTACCAGGCGTGCGGGCCTTCCGGAGCCGCCTGTTCCACCAGGCGCTCCGCGCCGAACAGACCGTAAACGCGGCGGATCTTTCCGACCTGCTCCGTCGGGTCCGCGATCCCCTTGGGCCCGCTCTCGTGATCCTGCAGTCCGTTCTCCACAAACAGCGGCCTCGGCGCGATCAGCGAGGCGATATCCGGGATATCGGCTTCCCGCCAGAGATCCGGAACAAAGTTGCAGGCGCACAGATGCGTCTCCAGAATGCTGTTGTAATAACCATGGATATAACCGCTGATGACTGCCGCCCTGATCCGCTCATCCAGCGCCGCGATCCACATCGTGTTCAGCCCGCCGCCGGAAAATCCGGCGCAGCCGATGCGGTCTGTGTCAATGTACGGCAGGGTAACGATATAATCGAGCAGTTTTTTCAGGTCGTAGGATTCGAGTCCGGCCAGGGAAACACCCAGAGCCTCGGCAGTCTGGGAAAGCCTCGCGCAGGAGGAACCGAGCGGATTACTCCGGATTGTACCCTTGCTGAAGCCCTGGTCCTCGAGCGGCGTGTGTTCCTGCCTCTCCCCGAACCCTGAGAGATCCGGGCACACTGCGGCGTATCCCTGTCGGCAGAATTCCCTGCCGTACGCCTCTCTGGGCGTCGCCTTCAGCTTTGCGCTGACTTCAGGACAGGTCTCCACACCAGCGACGACATCCTTGTTGGACCCGTGCGCCGGAAGACACAGCATGGTTCTGAAACGGCTGTTTCCCAGGTGCGCGGAGAGCTTCGCCGGATCAGGCCGCGCTGTACCTTGCAGTACTGTGTCGGACTGTACCCCGGAGTGCCGGGATGATCTCTGCTGCGGCGCAGACAGCTGTGCGGTTCCGGCCTCCCCGGCCGCGCTGCCTGCCGCAGCGGTGCCCGTCTCTCCATCCGATCCGTCCGGGATCAGCAGCCAGAAAGGCATCCGCACCCCGGGCAGCGTCCGGATCGACATTTTCCGGAGAATCCTGCCGTCCGCATGCCGTTCTTCCAGCAGAACCGGATCCGGAGTCACCGGCTTTCCGCCGTTCAATTCAAGCTCCGCCGCTGCCAGAACATCCCACCCGAGAAGTTCCTTCAGCCGCTTTACGGCTCCCGGCCGGAACGCCTCGAATTCCTCCTTTGTGCTGCCCTCAAAGTGAAGACCGCGCTTCTGGATCCGGTAGAGATCCTGGAAGAACTTTTTGTAGGAATATTCCGCTCCGTCTGCCGCATTGTCTCCGTTGAGGTTCCCAGCCGGGGAATACTCATCTCCGGCAGCCTGTTTTTCCATGTTTTTGTTTTCGATTCTGCTGTCCCCGGCAGCGCCGCCGCTTTTTCTGTTATCCGTATCCTGTCCCATTCTGACCCTTTCTCCGGCATTCTCTGTCATTTCAATACTGATTTTCCGGTCATATTTCTTTTCGGCTTATCACAGTAATATCCGCAGCTGCTTCTCCCTGGTTATCATTGGGCATATCCCAGTTTGACCGCGTGGTGTCGGTTATATCCGCAGCTGCTTTTCCCTGGTTATCATTGCTGCGTATCTCAGTCACAATTCGCGGCAGGTTTTTCAGTCATTTCTTTCCGGCTTCTCTCAACCGCATTCTTTCCCCATATTCCAAGCCGCGCCTTCTGTCACATGTCTGCAGCTGAATTCCGCTGAATCAGCTGTTTGCCCCCGTTACCGTTCTTCCCTTTTCTGCCCGCGCTGGCTCGCTGAGCGGTAGGCGGCCGGTGTCAGGCCGGTCTCCTTTTTGAATACCGAATAAAAATAATTGGACGTCGTGAAACCTGCCGCCTCCGAAATCTCCTGGACCGTCATCGAACTGTTCTGCAGCAGTTCCTGCGCCTTCATGACACGGACCTGTCGGATATAGTCCCCGATGAAGCTTCCGTTCACTGTCTTGAAGATTCTCGAATAATAGCTTGCCGTGTACCCCAGCTGCGAGGCGATCTGCTCTGTGCTGAGCCCGGAATCCATATAGTGAGTCCGGATATACTCCTCTCCCTTCCGCACCGCGTCGTACTGCCGGTTCGAGCGCAGGCTTTCCATCTGCCGCTGCTGTTCTCCGGCGATCTCATAAAAACGCCGCAGGCACGCGAGGCCTTCCTCCAGGCTGGACACGGCAAAGGGATTCTCCTCCAGCGAATCCATGCGCAGACGGATTCCTTTTTCGTCCAGATCCGCGAAAACCCTCAGCACAAGTTTCGCGTAAATCAGGTTCGCCGCCTGATAGGAGTACTGTACGATAATACCCCGGATGGCGTCCAGGTCACCCTCAAACGCCTGTTCCTTCTGGGCAATGATATCCCGCGCGATCTCGTCCATGATCCTGTCGGGGTATTCCAGCGGTTCATCCATCAGATCAGCGATCTTCTTCCGGTCGATCACCTGATTGAAACCGAGCGTAAAGCGGTTCTGCATCATCTCCCGGACTTCCCGGTAAACGTTCCCGCAGCTCTCCGGGCTGATGATTCCGCCGCCGACTCCCAGGCACAGGCGCACGTCCCAGGAGGTGAGAATGATCTGCCGGACGTTCTCCAGTTTCCGGATCAGGTCATCGTAAGTCACCGCGGAACCGCTCCGAACGCTGAGCAGTTCCGCCACTTCGTGATCGGAAATCTGAACCGAGTTCGGGATAAAATCCTCGGAAAGGCTGTCCGTCAGGATTTTCTGGATCCCGGTGAGCATCATCTTCGGGAACAGACCGCTGTCCTGATTGCTGAAAATCTCCAGATCGATCAGAAACAGGCTGTCATAGGAAAGCTCATACCCGCGTTTTCTGAGATTTTTGTCCGTCTCGGCGGGATCGCCCTCCTGAAGGAGCAGCTGCCGCAGCAGGTCAGATTTTTCCTTCAGGGCGTACAGAGTGCTCTTCTGCTCCAGATTCTCCATCTCCGCAAGGATCTGCTGGTAGGAATCCTGAATCAGGGCGAACTCATCCGCGCTGTCCGCGGATTTCCCGGCCCTTCCCGCCATCTCCGCCGTGATTTTCCGCACCGGGGCATAGATTCTGCGCGTCACGAAGTACTGGATCAGCAGCGCCGCCAGTATAATCAGGCCGAACACGGCAAGCATCGAATTTCTCGCGGCGCGGAGGGCGGAAAAAATTTCGTCTTCCGATGTGACCAGGTAAAAATGCCAGCCGGTCTCCGCGTCCGTCAGCATACTGCACAGATACCGGTTCTGCCCGTTCTGAAGCGAATAGGAATCTTCCCCTTCCGCCGCTTCTCCTGCCGCCATCAGGTCTGACAGCATCTCATCCCCGACAGTAAAGTTCTCCGCTTCGTTTTCGAGAAGAACCGTTCCCTCCGCGTCCGTGATCACGCAGGCCTGCGTTTCGCTGATTCCGGGCATGACGGCCTGCAGCGCGGACTCACGGGTGACAGTCAGGAAAACCCCGTTGGGATTGTCGCTGTACGAATAATCGTAAAACGGATAGGCGAAAACCAGCACCGGAAGTCCTTCGTCCCGCTCCGTCAGCTCCGCCGCGTAAACCATCTGATCGCGGTTTTCCTGCAGGCGCTCTATGGCCTCATCCACATCGAGCGTGTCGGCGCCGCTGTAGACAACGTCTCCATTGCCGGAATTGACGACAGCCGCTTCATAGATCTCGGTGTTCGTCACAATAATCCGGTTGAGCGCCATGTAGGCTTTATAATGGGCCGTCGGGTCCGATTCCGAGAGGGACAGCATCTGGCTGATATCCGCCTCTACCGCGATCGCGTCGTAAATCTGCTGCATCTGCCGGAGGAGCGATTCCGTCGACTGCTGTACCCCGGTGATCAGCTGCCTGCTGGTGCTGCCGCAGGTATCGCGGTAGCGTTCCTCATACTGCCGGTAAAAATACAGCGACAGAAGCACCGCTACGGCAGAGGTGATGCAGATGAACGGGAAAAAGATCCGGTAAAAATAGCGGCCGGTCACACGGGTCTTCTTCCCCCGGCGCAGTTTTTCCGACATGTCTTGCACCCTCCATTTCATTGTCTGAACAAATTATATCTTTATTGGGAATTGTGCACAAGAGCGGCACCGGAGAAACCGTCCGCGCCGGGCATCCTGCCTTCCCGCTGCCCGAAACCCAAAACAGCCGGCCAGGCGTTTCCGCCCGGCCGGCTCTGCCAGCCCGGAACTGATCTGAGTTCCGATGTCTTATTCTTCCTGGCTGCTGACGTACGCGTCAGCTTCTTCCTGCAGGTAGGAAAGAATATCGTCCAGTCCGACATTCTTCTGATCCTCAATGTACTGGTCTACGGCAGCGTCCACGTCATCGCCGGAAACGACGCCTGCCAGAAGCAGCTTGCCTTCCTCGTCGTACAGCTGGTCTCTCTGGGAGAGCTCAGTTTTGATGGAAGAAGTATCCGGGTTGAAGCCGGTGAGCGGAGCGGTCACCAGGTTGCCTTTGTTCAGCCAGGTGCTGATCGTCTCCAGAGCCTCGCTGGTTTCATTGCCGGACGGCTTTTCGAACTGGCTTCTGACAAACGGCCACTTGAACCAGTTGAGGTAAGTGGCGTTGGTGGAATCCTGGCCTTCCGGATAGCCGATGGAACCGTCGTCATTGACGACATAGGTCTCACCCTCGATGCCGTACATGAACAGGTCGTAAGCTTCTTCATCCGTGTCGAGAAGGTTGAGAAGCATCAGGGTTCTCTCCGGGTTGGCCGCGTTCTGGTTGATCGCGAAAGCGTTGTTGAGCGGTGAATCGTAGCGGAATTTCCCGTCCGGATACGGCTCGGCGTATCCGAGCTCTGCGCCGCTCACGTTGAAGCTGTATTCTTCTACCGCCGACTCGTACAGGCCGACGCAGGCGAATGTCTTGCCGTTCTTGAACTCCTGGGTATCGGTCTCGGAAAGCTCGTTCTTGCTGACAATGCCTTCGTCATACCACTTCTTCATCCAGTTGACTGCGTCCCTGAAAGTATCGGTCTGCTCCATCGGGATCAGGGTTGAATCGTAATTGTTGGTGAACATGTGATAGTTCATCATGTCAATGCCGTCGCGGACGGAAAGGATAGCCAGGACGTCGCTCTGCGTATTGCCTCTCGGGAATCCGGATTCGAAAATCGTGATATTCGGAATCTTCGCGAGCGCGTCCTCAAAGAAGGCGTCCATGTCCTCGATGGTTTCAATGCTGGAATAGTCGACTCCGTACTGGTCAGCCAGGTCTTTCCTGAACAGCAGGACCGGCTTGGAGGATTTCTTCTTCAGCCAGGGCAGGGCAACCAGCTGTCCGTCGATGCTGCAGGGACCGATCACGTCGTTCTCCTCGTAGGTCTGCCACAGATCCGGCGCGTACTCCTGCATCAGGTCGTTCAGCTCAAGGAATGCTCCGCGGTTTGCCATCTTGGAGTAGAGCATCCAGTCCGCCACGAAAAATCCGTCGAAATCGTCGCCGCCGGCGACCAGGGAAGTCATCTTGTCCTCGTAATCGCCGAACGAAACATAGTTAAACTCGATCTTGTCGATATTCAGCTGATCCCTGTACTTTTCGCAGAACGCGGCCATGACTTCCTCCTGGGCCGACGGTTCGTCCCCGCAGCTCCAGAATGTCAGGGTGACAGGCTCAAGATCAGAAGTATCCGTGTCCGCAGCCGCGCTGATGAGACCGGTCCCGGCGGTCATAGACGCCATGAGAGCGATCGTACCGATGGCAGAAGCCATTTTTTTCATGTTTCTCATATTTTCCTCCTTGCCGAAAGAATGTTTTCTTTCGATTTTATTTCAGCCCGCCGCGGAAGATTGTTCCGCGTTCGGGACAGCAACCCTTTGAAAATCCGCATCCATCCTTTGGATGCGCGGAAGCCGGCAATTCCGGTCTTACCCGGAATCTGCGAAGCAATCCGCCCATTGGATGCGCGGAAGCCGGCAATTCCGGTCTTACCCGGAATCTGCGAAACAATCCGCCCCTCGGATGCGCGGAAGCCGGCCTGATTCGGATTTTATCCTTTGACCG